>NZ_CP157974.1:5717500-6504622 GCF_040215685.1 Micromonospora sp. HUAS YX12 | reverse complement strand
CTTGGATTCGATCTGCCGGATGCGTTCCCGGGTCACGCCGTACACCTGACCGATCTCGTCCAGGGTGCGCGGCTGGCCGTCGGTGAGGCCGAAACGCAGGCGCACCACGCCCGCCTCACGCTCGGACAGCGTCTGGAGGACCTGCTGGAGCTGGTCCTGGAGCAGCGAGAACGACACCGCGTCGACCGCGACGACCGCCTCGGAGTCCTCGATGAAGTCGCCGAGCTGACTGTCACCCTCGTCGCCGATGGTCTGGTCGAGCGAGATGGGCTCCCGGGCGTACTGCTGGATCTCCAGCACCTTCTCCGGTGTGATGTCCATCTCCTTGGCCAGCTCCTCCGGGGTGGGCTCGCGGCCCAGGTCCTGGAGCAGCTCGCGCTGGATCCGGCCGAGCTTGTTGATCACCTCGACCATGTGCACCGGGATGCGGATGGTGCGGGCCTGGTCGGCCATGGCGCGGGTGATGGCCTGGCGGATCCACCAGGTGGCGTAGGTGGAGAACTTGTAGCCCTTGGTGTAGTCGAACTTCTCGACGGCGCGGATGAGGCCGAGGTTGCCTTCCTGGATCAGGTCGAGGAAGGCCATGCCGCGGCCGGTGTAGCGCTTGGCCAGCGAGACCACCAGCCGCAGGTTGGCCTCCAGCAGGTGGTTCTTGGCCCGCTCGCCGTCCCGGGAGATCCACATCAGGTCGCGCTGGAGGTCGCGGACCAGCTTCTCCTCGCCCTCGTCGGCGGCGCGCAGCCGCTCGGCGGCGTAGAGGCCGGCCTCGATCCGCTTGGCCAGCTCGACCTCCTGCTCGGCGTTGAGCAGCGGCACCTTGCCGATCTGCTTCAGGTACGCCCGCACGGAGTCGGCGGAGGCGGTCAGCTCGGCGTCCCGGCGCGCCTGCTTGAGCGCCTCGGACTCCTCGTCGTCCCACTCGAAGTCGTTGTCGGTGGCGGAGCTGGCCGCGTCGGCCTCGGCGGCCTGGGCCAGCTCGGCCGGCTCCTCGACCACCACGTCCTCGATCTCGGCGGCCAGCTCCTCCGGGTCGATCTCACCGTCGGGGCCCTCGGCCTTGCCGCCGGCCTTGGCCGGCTTGGCCGCGGCGGTCTTCGCCGCCACCGTGGCCTTGGTGGCGCGGGTCGCCTTGGTGGCCTTCGCCGGGGCCGCGGCCTTGGCCACGTCGGCGGTGGTGGCCTTGCGCGCGGTCGCCTTCCGGGGGGCCGGGGCGGGCGACTCGTCGGCGGCGGGCGCCTGCTTCGGGGCGGGCGCGGCGGCCTTCTTGGTGGTCTTGGCCGTGGTGGCGCGGGAGGCCGGGGTGGCGGACCGGGCGGCGGCGACGCGGCGGCGGGTGCTCGCCGAGCCGTCCACCACCACCGTCACGCCCGCCTCGGAGAGCGCGCGGAGGATCTTCTTGGCCTGGGCCGGGGTCACCTCAGCGGACTCGACGGTGCGCGCGAGCTGGGCCGACGTGAGCTGGCCGCCGGCGCTCTGCGCGTGGGCGATCAGGGTGTCGGTGAGCGAGCGAACGTCGGCGCCGGTCTGGCGGGGATCTGTCACGAAGACCTTCCGGAGGCGAAAGAGCGAGCACGGCCGGGTCGTCCGGCACAGCATGGGACGGCCGCGCCGAGCGAGTCGTTGAGGACCCCCGTGTCCCGGGCCGTCCGGTCGCTGGCGGTCCGTGGCGCGTGGGCAGGGTGAATTGTAACGCCGTCTGCCGCGATCATCCCGCGCCGCACGGCGGACCTGCGGTCCGGGACCGCAGATTCGGCGCAGATGTGGACTTTGTAAGGATGATACCCGCGCACGAGACGGCCGGTCCCGATCGTGCCGGAAGGGGAGAGACATGATCACCTCGACGCCCACGGCGCGGGAGTTGCTCACGATCGCGGTCGATGTGGCCCGGGAGGCCGCCGCCACCGCGTACCGGATGCGGGTCGAGGGCGTCTCGGTGGCCGCGACCAAGAGCACGGTGACCGACGTGGTCACCGCCGCCGACCGGGCGGTGGAGCGGCAGGTGGTCGCCGCGCTGCGGCAGCGGCGGCCCGGCGACGCGGTGCTGGGCGAGGAGTACGGCGCGGGGGAGACCGGCCCGGCCGGCCCCGACGGCGTGCGCTGGATCCTCGACCCGATCGATGGAACCGTGAACTACCTGTACGGGCTGCCCTACTGCGCCGTCTCGCTGGCCGCCGAGGTGGCCGGTGAGGTGGTCGCCGGGGTGGTCCGCAACGTCGTCACCGGCGAGGAGTGGACCGCGACGCTGGGCGGGGGCGCCTGGCGCGACGGGCAGCGGCTGCACGGCTCGACCGCGACCGACCTCGGGCAGGCGCTCGTCGCCACCGGCTTCGGCTACGACGCCGGCCGCCGGGCCCACCAGGCGCGGGTGGTGACCGAGCTGATCCCGCACATCCGGGACATCCGCCGGATGGGCGCCGCCGCGCTCGATCTCTGCCTGGCCGCCGAGGGGCGGGTGGACGCGTACTACGAGAAAGGGCTGGCCGACTGGGACCTGGCCGCCGGCGGGCTGGTCGCCCGGGAGGCCGGGCTGCTGGTGACCGGACTGTCCGGCCGCCCGCCCGGCCCGGACCTGGTGCTCGCCGCGCCGCCTGTGCTGCACGAGCCGCTGCACGACCGGCTGGTCGACCTGGACGCCTCCGGCGGGCCGTGACGGCGCCGGACACGCGACAGGGCGGCCTCCCCGGAGGGGGAGACCGCCCTGTGTCGTCGTTGCGCCCGCCGCCTACTTCTCGATCGGCATCGGGCAGGTCCCGGTCGGCGCCTGCGGCGCGCCCAGGTCGCCGAGCGACTGGTTGACCTCGGTGGTGGTGGCGAGCTGCTGGAACTGGTTGCCCAGGACCACGTCGACCACGTCGTCCTTGCGCTTCGCGTCGAACTTCTGGTTGGCCTCGTTGAGGAAGTACGCGCGCAGCAGGTGCGCCGAGCCCACGGCCTTGGGCCCGAACCGCAGCTCGGCCACGCCGTCGAACGCCTTCTTCTCGTTGCCGACCTTCTTGACCTGGAACTTGCGGTTGCGGAAGTCGTCCGCGACGCTGCCGGCCCGGCCGGCCTCGTCGGTGGCGTTGTAGACGTTGATCTTGACGTCTTTCTGTTCCCGCAGCCGCAGGTCGACCAGCGGCCAGCCGTCCGGGCAGGCGGCCGCCGTACCGGCTGTGCCCTGACTGTCCTTCAGCACGGCGACGACCACGAAGGCCAGGGCGACGACCGCCAGCAGGCCGACGACAACGAGTGCCCGCACTCGCGCAAAACTCATCCTGGGCGCTCCCCGGACAGTGATTGGGTGGTGGCGGACGACGCGGTCGGGCCGCGACCGGTCGGCCGTCCAGTACGCCGCTGAGGTTAACGCTTGTCCGGCTCAGGCGTGGAAACAGTCCGACATACCGGCGCGCCACGCGGTGAACCGGTAGGACTACCCCTATCTTCGTGTCGCCTGAGTCACATTGGGAACAACTTCGGGCGCAGAGGCGTACATCTCTCCCGCGAGGGCGGTATACATGCCTCGCCCACAGGGGGGTAAGGTTCCGCGCTCACCGGGGGCATTTCGCACCGGCGAGCCCGGCCCACCGCTCGTCGGGTCGGGTGCCCGACAGAGATGGTGGCCGGTCAGGGGAACCGAAACGGCGTCGTCCGGCGTTACAACCGGCAGCGACAATATCGATATTGGAGAGTGAAACCGATGGCCACCGACTACGACGCCCCGCGTCGCGACGAGGTCGACCTCGGCGAGGACAGCCTGGAAGAGCTCAAGGCCCGGCGGGTCGACTCACAGTCGGGCGCCGTGGACGTCGACGAGGCCGAGGTGGCCGAGAGCTTCGAGCTGCCCGGCGCCGATCTGGCCGACGAGGAGCTCACGGTCAAGGTCCTCCCGATGCAGCAGGACGAGTTCCGGTGCGCCCGCTGCTTCCTGGTCCACCACCGCAGCCAGCTGGCGGTCGAGCGCAACGGCGAGCTGATCTGCCGCGAGTGCGTCTGATCCCGGCGGGGGACACCAGCGGCGGCCTCCTCGACGGGGCCGCCGCTGTTCGAGCCGCCGCCGTGCGCGCGCGGCCGGGAGCTGCTTGACTCATACGCGCGGCTGCCACGCCGCGCGGATCAGGAGGGCGGACGGGTGAGCGAGCGCAGCGACGAAGCCGGCCCGGACACGCCCGGCCTGGACACGCCCGGCCCGGAGGTGCCCGGCCCGGACAGCCCGGACACCGGGGAGCTGGGCGCCACCGTCGCCGCCCTGACCGCCGACGACATCGCCCCGGCCCGCCGGCGGCAACTGCTGACCCGGCTGGTCGGGCAGGCCCGCGCCCGCGGGATCACCGACCTGTTCAAGCCCCGTGCCGCGGTGCGCTGGATGACCGACACGGTCGCCGAGGTCGCTCCACACGTGCCGATCCGCGACCTCGCCACGCTGCGGCGGCACTTCCCCGGCCTGGACGACGAGGCGCTCGCCGACCGGCTGGTCCGTAACGCGTCCCGCGCCACCGCCGGGGTCGGCGCCGCGGGCGGCGGGGTCGCCGCTGTCGAGTGGGCGGTCACGCCCACCCTGCTCTCCGCACCCGTCCTGCTGGCCGCCGAGACGGTGGCCGTGGTGGCGATCGAGCTGAAGCTGATCGGCGAGCTGCACGAGGTCCACCGGGTGCCGCTGCCGGCCGGCGGCACCGGCCGCGCCGTGGCGCTCGTGCAGTCCTGGGCCACCCAGCGGGGGATCAACCCGATGATGCCGGGCGTCGGGGTGAGCGCGGTGCTCGGCACCGCCGCCCGCCGGGAACTGCGGGACAGCCTGATGCGCCGCTTCGGGCGCAACCTCACCACGCTCGGGCCGTTCCTGACCGGCGCCGCCGTGGCCGGTTACCTCAACCGCCGGGCCACCCGCGCGCTCGGCGAGCAACTGCGCAAGGACCTGCGGCGTACCGCGCGCGCCCTGCCGGAGTCGCCGTCCTGACCGTGCGGGCCGGCCGGCAGCAGGTCAGGCCGTGTCGCGGGCGGCCAGCAGGGCGGTCGCCAGCTGGACCGGGTGCCGCGTGCTGACCACCCAGAACGGCGTCGGGTCGGCCGGGTCGTCCAGCACCACCTGCACGGCGCCGCCGATCCACGGGCGCTGCACCACGAAGGCGAGCGGGTCGGAGCCGACGCCGAGCACCTCGCGCCGGCCGGCCGCGTCCAGCGGCACCACGTCCGCGACGTACCGCACCGGCAGGTGGGCGTCGTCCACCCGCAGCTCCCCGTCGCGCACCTCGACCCGGATCCGGCCCAGCCACCACAGGGCGGCCACCGCGGCGGGGATCAGCAGCACGAACGGCAGCCAGGCGCGCACCCCGGTCGCGCCCATCCACAGCTCGACCGCGAGCAGACCGGCCGCGGACAGCCCGAGCGGCCAGGCCCACCAGGGCAGCCCGAGGCGCTCCGCGTACGGCGCGGCGGTGGCCGGCGGGGCGGCCGGAGATGACGACTGACGCACACAGACGAGGGTACGGCGCGCCGGTGGCCCGGCAACCGGCAGGATGGCAGGGGCACCCCGCTGGACCGGACGGAAGAGGATGACCGTGACAGACGTCGTACCCGTGGCCGTACGGCTGCTCGACCCGGAGCTGCCACTGCCGGCGTACGCCCATCCCGGCGACGCCGGGGCGGACCTGGTGGCCGCCGCGGACGTCGAGCTGCCCCCCGGCGGCCGGGCCCTGGTGCCCACCGGCGTGGCGGTGGCGCTGCCGGACGGCTACGTCGGGCTGGTGCACCCCCGATCCGGACTGGCGGCCAGACTCGGCGTGACGGTGCTCAACGCGCCCGGTACGGTCGACGCCGGCTACCGGGGTGAGATCCTGGTCAACCTGATCAACCACGATCGGGACACGCCAGCCAAGATCAGCCGGGGCGACCGCATCGCGCAGCTCGTGGTCCAGCGGGTCGCCCGGGCCGAGTTCCGGCCGGTGGCCGAGCTGCCCGGATCCCGGCGTGGCACGGGCGGGCACGGGTCCACCGGCGGGCACGCCGGGCTGGTCCCGGCACCGTCCGGCGGGCAGAGGGAAGAGGTGGCAGGGTGAGTGTGAACAGCGGAGGGTGGGCGCAGTGATCTTCTCCCGGAAGCGGGCCGACGAGGCGCGTGACAATGGGGTCCTCGACGCCGAGGAGACCCCGTCGGCGCCGGACCGCGGGCCGTACGACGTCAGCGAGGCCCCCGACGCGCCTCGCCTCGACCTGGGCAGCCTGCAGATCCCGGCGGTGCCGGACGTCGAGGTGCGGGTCCAGGCCGACCCGCAGGGCGTGATCCAGCAGGTCGTGCTCGTGCACGGGCAGAACGCGCTCCAGCTCGGCGTCTTCGCCGCGCCCCGCTCCGAGGGCATCTGGGGCGAGGTGCGCGAGGAGATCCGCCAGTCGCTCGTCAGCGACGGCGCGACGGTCCAGGAGGTGCCGGGGGAGCACGGTCCCGAGCTGCGCGCCCGGGTGCGTACCCCGGACGGGCCGACCGACCTGCGGTTCGTCGGCATCGACGGCCCGCGCTGGATGGTGCGCGGCGTCTTCCAGGGCGCGGCCGCCACCGACCCGGCCGCCGCCGGCCCGCTCGCGGCCTGCCTGGACGGCCTGGTCGTCGACCGCGGTCACGAGGCCAAGCCGGTGCGCGAGCCGCTGCCGCTGCGGCTGCCCCGCGAGGTCGCCGAGCAGCAGGCCGCCGACGCGCAGGAGGTCTGATCCACAACGTGCACGGGCCCGGCGCGAAACGGCGCCGGGCCCGCGGCGTGTCCGGTCCCGGCCGGCGTACGCGCCACGCCGCTCCCGCCGTCGGGCCACTGCGCGTACGCTGGCGGGACGGTTCCGCCGCCCGCGGGGCCCCGCTGTGGAGAGGGTGACGCGGAGGTCATGACGACCGACGAGAGCCGGGGGTCGCTGCGGCGGCTCCTGCACCGGCTCACCGCGAGCGAGGCCGAGATCGAGGCGCAGGAGCTGCGCCGGGAGAGCGCCGAGTCCGGCGGCACGCCCGCCCACCAGTGCAACAGGGGTCAGGTGGTGTCGGTGGCCGGGCGGCTGCGTACCGTCGTCTACACGCCCCGCACGAACCTGCCCACGCTGGAAGCCGACCTCTACGACGGCAACGACGTGGTGACCCTGGTCTGGCTGGGCCGCCGGCACATCGCCGGGATCGAGCCGGGCCGGCACCTGACCGCGCGCGGCCGGGTGGCGGTGCGCGACGACCGCAAGGTGATCTACAACCCGTACTACGAGCTGGAGTCGCCGAAGTGACGACCGGACAGCAGCACACCCCGTCGGGCCTCGGCCCGCAGGACGAGGAGCGGCTGCCCAGCCTCGCCGAGCAGATGGCCGACCAGCTCGGCGGATGGCGCGGGCTGGTCGAGTCGAGCATCCCGGTGGTGGTCTTCGTGGTCGCCAACGTGATCGGCGAGCTGCGCCCCGCCGTGTACGCCTCGGTGGCGGTGGCGCTGCTGATCGCCGGGCTGCGGCTGGCCCAGCGCAAGCCGGTGCGGCACGCGGTCAACGGGCTGTTCGGCGTCGGCATCGGCGCGCTGCTGGCGCTGCGCACCGGCGACGAGCGCGACTTCTACCTGCCGGGGATCCTCTACGGCATCGGGTACGGCCTGGCGCTGCTGCTGTCGGCCGCGATCCGGCAGCCGCTGGTCGGCTGGATCTGGTCGGTGCTGGTGGCCAAGGGCCGCTCCGAGTGGCGCGACGACCCCAAGCTGGTGCGTACCTTCACCCAGCTCACCGTGCTCTGGGGCGTGGTGTGGCTGGCCAAGGTCGGCGTGCAGGCCGGGCTCTACCTGGCCCACCAGGACACCGCGCTCGGCGTGGCCCGGCTCGCCCTGGGCTACCCGCCGTACGCGCTGTTGCTGCTGATCACGGTCTGGGTGGTGCGCCGGGTCACCCGGGAGACCGCACCCACCCCGCTGCCCGGCTCCTGACGCCTCAGGAGCGGTCCCGGTGCCGGGCCGCGCTGGCCGGACCGAGGATCACCGCCCGCACGTCGTCCTCCACCGCCGCGGTGCAGACGAAGACCAGCTCGTCACCGGCCTCGATCGGGTCGTCCGGGGTCGGCACCAGCACCCGCTTGCCGCGCACGATCGCCACCAGCGCCGCGTCCCGGGGGATCGGCACCGCGTGGATCGGCTGGCCCACGTAGGGCGCGGTCGGCGGCAGCGTGATCTCGACGAGGTTCGCCTCGCCCTGCCGGAACGTCATCAGCCGGACCAGGTCGCCGACGGTGACCGCCTCCTCGACCAGCGCCGCCATCACCCGCGGCTTGCTCACCGCGACGTCCACGCCCCACTGCTCGGTGAACAGCCACTCGTTCTCCGCCCGGTTGACCCGGGCCACCACGCGGGGCACCGCGAACTCGGTCTTGGCCAGCAGCGACACCACCAGGTTGACCTTGTCGTCGCCGGTGGCGGCCACCACCACGTCGCACCCGGCCACGTCGGCCTCCTCCAGGCTGGCCAGCTCGCACGCGTCGGCGAGCACCCAGTCGGCGGCCGGCACCCGGTCGGGCCGCAGCATCTTCGGCTGCCGCTCGATCAGCATCACCTGGTGGCCGTTGTCGATCAGCTCCTGGGCGATCGAGCGGCCCACGTTGCCGGCGCCGGCGATGGCGATCCGCATGGCTCAGTGCCCCCCTTCCGGCGGCGCCGCCGCCACCGACGTGACCGGGCCGTTGATGTCGTCGGTCACCAGCATGTAGACCTGGTCGCCCTCCTGCACCACGGTGGAGGCGGTGGGCAGGGTGCCGATCCCGAACCGGTTCAGGTAGGCCACCCGGGCGCCGACGGCCTGCTCCAGCTGCCGCAGCGGCCGGCCGATCCAGTCCTTGTGCACCGGCACCTCGATGATCGAGACGGTGCTCGTCGGGTCGCGGAAGATCTCCACGTTGCCCTCGGGGACCAGGTGGCGCAGCATCCGGTCGGCGGTCCACCGGACGGTGGCCACGGTGGGGATGCCGAGCCGCTCGTAGACCTGGGCGCGGCGCTGGTCGTAGATGCGGGCCGCGACCCGGGACACGCCGAACGTCTCCCGGGCCAGCCGGGCCGAGATGATGTTGGAGTTGTCGCCGCTGGACACCGCCGCGAACGCGTCGGCCCGCTCGATACCGGCCTGGCGCAGCACCTCGCCGTCGAAGCCGGCGCCGGTGACGGTGATGCCGGCGAAGCCGGGCCCGAGACGGCGGAACGCGTCCGCGTCCTGGTCGATCACCGCCACCGAGTGCCCCCGGGACTCCAGGCTGTGGGCCAGGGTCGACCCGACCCGGCCGCAGCCCATGATCACCACATGCACGGTGTCCGCTCCTCCCACGGTGCCGCCCGCCGACCCGTCGTCTGCGAGCCTGCCACGTCCCGCCCCGGACAGGGGGACCGACCGTACCGCGCGGGCCCGCGCACCGGTGATCGACCACCCCCGCGCCCGGCGCCCGGTGGTCGTACGCTTGGCGGTTGTGGCCCGACCCACCTCGCTGCTGAAGCGACTCCTCCTCGGTCGACCGTTCCGGTCCGACCGCCTCCAGCACACCCTGCTGCCGAAGCGCATCGCGCTGCCGGTCTTCGCCTCGGATGCGCTCTCCAGCGTCGCGTACGCCCCGGACGAGATCCTCCTGACGCTGTCCATCGCCGGCGCCTCGGCGTTCTTCTTCTCGCCGTGGGTCGCGCTCGCGGTCGTCGTGGTCATGCTGACGGTGGTGGCGAGCTACCGGCAGAACGTGCACGCCTACCCCTCCGGCGGCGGCGACTACGAGGTGGCGACGGTCAACCTCGGCCCCAAGGCCGGCCTCGCGGTGGCGAGCGCGCTGCTCGTCGACTACGTGCTCACCGTCGCCGTCTCGGTCTCCTCCGGCGTGGCGAACCTCGGCTCGGTGGTGCCGTTCGTGGCCACCCACAAGGTGCTCATCGCGGTCAGCGCGGTGGTGCTGCTCACCGCGATCAACCTGCGCGGCCTGCGCGAGTCGGGCACCGCCTTCGCCATCCCCACGTACGGCTTCGTGATCGTGATCGGCGGCATGCTGCTGACCGGGCTGATCCGCATCTTCGTGCTCGGCGACGACCTGCGCGCGCCGAGCGCCGGCCTGGAGATCCAGGCCGAGCACAGCGTCACCGGGTTCGCGCTGGTGTTCCTGCTGCTGCGTACGTTCTCCTCCGGCTGCGCCGCGCTCACCGGCGTGGAGGCGATCTCCAACGGCGTACCGGCGTTCAAGAGCCCGAAGTCGAAGAACGCGGCGACCACGCTGCTGCTGCTCGGCGGCATCGCGGTGGCCATGCTCGTCGGCATCATCTGGCTGGCCCGCCTCACCGGCCTCCAGTTCGTCGAGGATCCGAGCAGGCAGATCGTCTCCGGCCCGGACGGGTACGTGCAGAAGACGGTCACCACGCAGCTCGGCGAGACCGTGTTCGGCGGCGGCTCGGTGCTGCTCTACGTGGTCGCCGGGATGACCGCGCTGATCCTGTTCCTGGCCGCGAACACCGCCTTCAACGGCTTCCCGGTGCTCGGCTCGATCCTCGCGCAGGACCGCTACCTGCCCCGCCAGCTGCACACCCGCGGCGACCGGCTGGCGTTCTCCAACGGCATCCTCTTCCTGGCCGTCTTCGCGGTGGTGCTGATCGTCGGCTTCCAGGCTGAGGTGACCAAGCTCATCCAGCTCTACATCGTCGGGGTGTTCGTCTCGTTCACGCTCTCCCAGGCCGGCATGATCCGGCACTGGAACCGGCACCTGCGCCACGAGCGCGACCCGGAGGCGCGCCGCCGGATGATCCGCTCCCGGGCGATCAACACGTTCGGCATGGCCATGACCGGCGTCGTGCTGATCATCGTGCTGGCCACCAAGTTCCTGCTCGGCGCCTGGATCGCGATCGTCGCGATGGCCGTGATGTACGTGGTGATGCTCGGCATCCGCCGCCACTACGACCGGATCGCCGAGGAGCTGGAGCCGACCGAGCAGCGGGGCGTGCTGCCCGCCCGCAACCACGCCATCGTGCTGGTGAGCAAGCTGCACAAGCCGACGCTGCGGGCCGTCGCGTACGCCCGGGCCACCCGGCCGGACACGCTCACCGCGGTCACCGTGAACGTGGACGAGCAGGACACCCGCGACCTCCAGGCCGACTGGGAGCGCCGCGAGCTGCCGGTGCCGCTCACCGTGATCGACTCCCCGTACCGGGAGATCACCCGTCCGATCCTCGACTTCGTCGCGTCGGTGCGCCGGGAGTCGCCCCGCGACGTGGTCACCGTCTTCATTCCCGAGTACGTGGTGGGGCGCTGGTGGGAGAACCTGCTGCACAACCAGAGCGCGCTGCGGCTCAAGGGCCGGCTGCTGTTCGAGCCGGGCGTGATGGTCACCAGCGTGCCGTGGCAGCTCGCCTCCACCGCGAGCAAGAACCTGGACCGGCTGGACGCCACGCTGAGCCGCGGCCCGGCGCGCGGCCCCCGGGTGGCGCCGCAGAGCACCCTGCCGCCGCCGGTGGCGTCCACACCCTCCGCCGAGCGGGAGGAGCAGCCATGAGCGCCGTAGACCGCCCCGGTCCGGTGGCCGAGCGGCCCGGGCTGGAGGAGGCCGAGCGGGTCGAGCTGACAGTCGACACGGTCGCGCCGGGCGGGCACTGCGTGGCCCGGGTCGGCGGGCAGGTGGTCTTCGTCCGGCACGCGCTGCCCGGGGAGCGGGTGGTGGCCGAGGTGACCGAGCTGCACCGGGGCTTCGCCCGCGCCGACGCGGTGGAGATCCTGGACGCCTCGCCGGACCGGGTCACCCCGCCGTGCCCGTACGCCCGGCCGGGCCGGTGCGGCGGCTGCGACCTCCAGCACGTCGCCCCGGCCGCCCAGCTCGACTGGAAGCTGGCGGTGGTGCGCGAGCAGCTCACCCGGCTGGGCGGCCTCACCGCGGAGCAGATCGACGCGCTCGGCGTACGGATCGAGGCGCTGCCCGGCGGGCCGCTGGGCTGGCGTTCCCGGGTCCGCTACGCGGTCGACGCGGCCGGCCGGGCGGGGCTGCTCAAGCACCGCTCGCACGAGGTGGTGCCGATCGAGCGGTGCCTGATCGCGCACCCGGCGATCCAGGAGCTGCCGGTGCTCCCGCCCACCGGCGCCCGCTGGCCGGACGCCGACGCGGTGGAGACGGTCGCCAGCACCGGCGGGGACGTCGCCGTGGTCGCGTACACCGATGGGGTTCCGACGGCGGTGAGCGGGCCGGAGCGGGTCCGGGAGACGGCGGCCGGGCGGTCCTTCACGCTGCCCGCCTCCGGGTTCTGGCAGGTGCACCCGGCCGCGGCGGACGCGCTGACCGGCGCGGTCCTCGACCTGCTCGACCCGCGGCCCGGCGAGACGGCCTGGGACCTGTACGGCGGGGCCGGCCTGTTCGCCGCCGCGCTCGCCGGACGGGCCGGCGGCGCCCGGGTGACGCTCGTCGAGTCGGCGCCGGACGGGGTGGCCGCGGCCCGGGAGAACCTGGCCGGCCTGGCCGGCGTCGAGGTGGTGGCGGCCCGGGTGGAGACCGCGCTGTCCCGGCGGCGGATCACCGGCCCGGTCGACCTGGTGGTGCTCGACCCGCCGCGCTCCGGCGCGGGCGCCCCGGTGGTCCGTGCGGTGGCGGCCGCCGGGCCGCGCGCGGTCGCCTACGTGGCCTGCGACCCGGCCGCCTTCGCCCGGGACGTGCGCACGTTCACCGAGGCGGGATGGCGGCTGGCCGAGCTTCGTGGCTTCGACCTGTTCCCGATGACCCAGCACGTGGAGCTGGTGGGCCTGTTCCTGCCCCCGCAGCGTTGATCTTGTCCCGGGCTCCGCGCGTTGATCGCGTTAATAAGGGGCCCTTTCACTACCGGATCCGTTAAAGAGGGGGCCCTTCCTTGCGCATCGTCGGGCTGATGTCGGGCACGTCCTACGACGGCGTGGACGTGGTCGCGGCCGAGTTCACCGCCGACGGCGACACGCTGCGGCTGCGGCCGCTCGGGCACCGGGAGCTGGCGTACCCGGACGACCTGCGGGCCGAGATCGGCGCGCTGCTGCCCCCGGCGGCCACCACGATCGAGGCGGTCTGCCGCCTGGACAACCGGCTCGGCGAGGTGTTCGCGGAGGCGGCGGCGGCCGGCGTCGAACTGGCCGGGGGCACTGCGGACGCGGTCGTGTCGCCCGGCCAGACCGTCTTCCACTGGGTGCAGGACGGCCGGGTGCGCGGCACGCTCCAGCTCGGCGCGCCGGCCCGGGTGGCCGCCCGGGTGGGCGTACCGGTGCTGCACGACCTGCGCTCGGCGGACGTGGCGGCCGGCGGTCAGGGCGCGCCGCTGGTCCCGGCGTTCGACGCGCTGCTGCTCGACCCGGCTCCCGCCCCGCGCGCAGCGAGGGGCGCGGCCAGCACAGCGGCCCGGGCCTCATTGAACTTGGGTGGGATCGCGAACCTCACAGTGGTCGCGCCCGGCGCGCCCGTCCTCGGGTACGACGTGGGCCCGGCCAACGCGCTGCTGGACGCCGCCGCCCGCCGCTTCCTGGACCGGCCCTGCGACGTCGACGGCGCGCGGGCCGCGGCCGGGCGGGTGCACGAGGCGCTGCTGGCCCGGCTGCTCGCCGAGCCGTACTACGCCGCGCTGCCGCCCAAGTCCACGGGCAAGGAGCTGTTCCACGGTGGCTACCTGGACGCCGCGCTGGCCGCGCTCGACGAGCCGGTGGACGCCGACGACGTGCTGGCCACGCTCACCGAGCTGACCGCCCGCACGGTGGCCGACGCCTGCGACCGGCATAGGGTGACCGAGGTGGTCGCCGCCGGCGGGGGAGTGCGCAATCCCACACTCCGGGCGCGGCTGGCCGCGCTCGGCGAGGGGCGCTGGCGGCTGCGCACCACCGACGAGCTGGGCGTGCCCGCCCAGGCCAAGGAGGCGTACGCGTTCGCGCTGCTGGGCTGGCTGTCCTGGCACGGGCTGCCGGGCGCGGTGCCGTCGGTGACCGGGGCGTCCCGGGCCGCCGTGCTCGGCTCCTGGACCCCGGCCGGGCCGTCCGCCGCCGCGCCGCGCCCACCCGCGCCCCGCAGGCTGGTGGTGGATGCCTGACCTGGGTCGATGCACGGCCGGGCTGCGGACTGTTCCGCGGCCGATAGACTCTCCGGTCATGAGTGTTGAAGAGGGCACGGCCAACCAGGGTCGGCTGCTGGGCACCGTCCGCGGCCCGCAGGACGTGAAGCGGATGACCACCGAGCAGCTGGACATCCTCGCCGCCGAGATCCGTGACTTCCTGATCGCCAAGGTCTCCCGCACCGGCGGGCACGTCGGCCCCAACCTCGGTGTGGTCGAGCTGACCCTGGCGATGCACCGGGTCTTCGACTCCCCGCGTGACCGGCTCCTCTTCGACACCGGACACCAGGCGTACGTGCACAAGATCCTCACCGGCCGGCAGGAGGGCTTCGACAAGCTCCGCCAGCGCGGTGGCCTCTCCGGCTACCCCAGCCAGGCGGAGAGCGAGCACGACCTGATCGAGAACTCGCACGCCTCCACCGCCCTGTCGTACGCCGACGGGCTGGCCAAGGCGTACGCGCTGCGCGGCGAGAAGCGCTCAGTGGTCGCCGTCGTCGGCGACGGCGCGCTCACCGGCGGCATGTGCTGGGAGGCGCTGAACAACATCGCCACCGCCGGCAACCCCCTCGTCATCGTGGTCAACGACAACGGCCGGTCCTACTCGCCGACCATCGGCGGCCTCGCCGACCACCTGTCCTCGCTGCGGCTCAACCCCGGCTACGAGAAGGTGCTCGACACCGTCAAGGACGCGCTGGGCAACACCCCGTTCGTCGGCAAGCCGATGTACGAGGTGCTGCACGCGGTCAAGAAGGGCATCAAGGACGCGGTCGCCCCGCAGGCCATGTTCGAGGACCTCGGCATCAAGTACGTCGGCCCGGTCGACGGCCACGACGTACCGGCGGTCGAGGCGGCGCTGCGCGCGGCGAAGAACTTCGGCGGCCCGGTGATCGTGCACGCGGTCACCCGCAAGGGCTACGGCTACCGTCCCGCCGAGGACGACGAGGCCGACTGCCTGCACGGCCCCGGCGCGTTCGACGCCGAGACCGGCAAGCTGCTCGCCGTGCCGTCGGTGAAGTGGACGAACGTCTTCGCCGACGAGCTGGTCGCGATCGCCGACGAGCGCCCCGACGTGGTCGGCATCACCGCCGCCATGGCCGAGCCCACCGGCATCGCCACGCTCGCCCGCAGGTACCCGGAGCGGGTGTACGACGTGGGCATCGCCGAGCAGCACGCCGCCACCTCCGCGGCCGGTCTGGCCATGGGCGGGCTGCACCCGGTGGTCGCGGTCTACGCCACGTTCCTCAACCGCGCGTTCGACCAGGTGCTGCTGGACGTGGCGATGCACAAGCTGCCGGTCACGTTCGTGCTGGACCGGGCCGGCATCACCGGCCCGGACGGGCCGAGCCACTACGGCATCTGGGACATGTCGGTCTTCGGCGTGGTGCCCGGTCTGCGGATCGCCGCGCCCCGCGACTCGGCCACGCTGCGCGAGGAGCTGCGCGAGGCGATCGCCGTGGACGACGGCCCGACGATCCTGCGCTTCCCGACCGGCACCGTCGCCGCCGACCTGCCCGCCGTACGCCGGGTCGGCCCGGTCGACGTGCTGGCCGAGTCGGCGCGTACCGACGTGCTGCTGGTCGCGGTCGGCTCGTTCGCCGGCCTCGGCGTCGAGGTCGCCGCCCGGGTCGCCGAGCAGGGGTACGGCGTCACTGTGGTCGACCCGCGCTGGGTGCGCCCGGTGCCGGCCGAACTGGTCGAGCTGGCCGCCGGGCACCGGCTCGTGGTCACCGTCGAGGACGGCGTGCGCATCGGCGGCGTCGGTTCCGCGCTGGCCCAGGCGATGCGCGACGCCGACGTCCGCGTACCGGTCAAGGATCTCGGCGTACCGGCCGGCTGGCACCCGCACGGCACCCGCGCGCAGATCCTGGCCGACCTGCGGCTGACCGCGCAGGACGTGGCGCGCGACGTCACCGGCTGGATCTCCGGCCTGGACGCCGCCCCGGTCGACCCGGCCCCCAACGGAGCCCGAGCCCAGAGCTGACCCGCCCCTTGGGGTTCGCGCTCGGCGCCCGCGTTGATCTTGCACTTGCGGCCCTCCTGATGTCGGCTTCGCCCGATTTCGGAGGGCCGCAACCGCAAGATCGCCGGATCTCTGATCTCTGATGCCCAGGGAGGGTCTTGTGGAGGTGCGGGAGGCCGGGCTCGGGGATCTTTCGGGGATCGTCGGGTTGCACAGCCGGGCGCGGGTCGCCTACTACGGGGCCGGTGGGCTGCCGATCGGGGAGATCCTCACTCCGGAGCTGGCTCGGGAGCAACGCGAGGGCTGGGCGGCGGCGATCACCTCGGCGCGCAAGCAGGTGCGGTGCGCCATCGTGGACGGCACCCTGGCCGGCGTGCTCGCCATGGGGCCGCCGCACTCGTCCGGGCTGGATCCGCGTACGACCGCGCAGCTCTACCAGATCCACGTCGATCCGGAGCTCTGGGGCCGAGGCGTGGGGAGTGCGCTGCACGCGCTGTTCGTGCGGCACCTTCAGGACGAGGGGCTGGTGCGGGGCGTGCTGGAGGTGTGGGAGCGCAACACCCGGGCCCGCGCGTTCTACACGCGCCACGGCTGGCTCCCCGACGGCACCTCCCGCCCCGGCCCGGCCCGAGCCCCCTACCTCGGCATGCACCTGACCCACCCCTAGCCCTGTTGACCAAGGAGTTCGGGTGCGCGAGGCGCCGCCTGGGTGACACAAACTCCTTGATCACCGGGGGGTAACGGGGGAGGGGAGGGCGGGGAGTGCGGTCAGGGGGTGGGGAGGGAGCGGTACCAGGTCTTCTCGGTGCCGGCCAGGCTGAACGTCTGCCTCTGGTCGGTGTGCTCGACCACCACCAGGCCGGGACGGTCGACCAGCCGGGTCGTGCCGGGCGGGGCGGAGAACGAGGCGTCCCGGGTACGCCAGGACAGCACCGCCAGCGGCCGGCCCGGCATCGGCAGGTGGTACGCCTGAAGCGTGGTGGACCGGTCGGCGGGGGAGACCACCGGAGTGCCGCCGTCGGCCGGCCGATAGACCACCGCTGTCATCGTCCCGGCCGAGGTATCCCAGCTGAGCTGCTCCAACTCGCCCGGCTCGCCGTCACCGAGAGCCACCGAGCCGAGCGAACGGGTCGCGATCTTCGCCATCGGCCAGGACTCCGGCGCGGAGCGGGGCGCCTCGCGGTCGCCGATGCGGCGCGGCACACTGCCGAACGGACCCCGCTCACCGGCCAGCACGCAGGTGTCCAGTCCGGTCAGGGCGCGCCTGCCGGCGCCCGTCTCGTCGCGTACCAGGGGGTAGCGGGGCGCTTCGGTGGCCGTACCCAGGTCGAGGACGCGGTCCGCGGCCCGGCCGCGCGGCAGCGACGGCGTGGGCCGCAGCGTCGCGGTCAGTTCGACGGCCCGGCAGGCCGGTACGGCGACCGGGTCGGTGACGCCGTCGGTGCTGCCGAGCACCGTGCCGTCGGGTCCGGTCAGGCGTTCGACGCGGGCCGAGGTGAGGTAGCGGCGACCGGCCGGCTCCCGCACCGGCAGCACGTCGGAGTAGACCAGGTAACCGGGGTCGGTGTACTCGGTGGCGTGGACGACCCGCCAGCGCTGCCCGTCCCGGTCGAGTTGCAGCAGCCAGGAGGCGGCCTCACCGGGCACGTCGGCGGCGACGAGCGCGAGCGCCGAACCGGCGACCTGACCGGAGAAGAGGATGCCGGAGGTGGGCACGTGCACCCGGTCCTCCACGGGGGAGCGCCAGTCGCGTACCGCTGTGGTGATCGCGGCGGTGGCCTCGGCGTCGCGGGCGAGGCTGCCGCGCGGCGGCCACACCGCGAGGGTGCCGTCCAGACTGTCGTAGCCGACCCGCAGGTCCGCCGGCTGCCGTTCGGCGACCGGCCCGCAACCGGCCGTGACCAGCAGCAGAGCTGCCAGCGCGGTGCCCGTCGTAGCGCCTCGGCGGGCTGAAAGCACCCTGATCCCCTCGCCGGTCGTCGGTCGGAAGCCCACATGGTACGAGACGACCGGTCACCCGGCCGCGCCCGGCTCACCCTTTCGGCCGATCGGCCGCTGCGGAACGTGACGGGCGATTCGGGTACCAATATCCGGCTCCGGTAGACTCCGCCGACTGTGACGCCTGCCGAGACCCGCGGCGCCTCGACGCCGGACGCCGCCGCCCCGACGGGCCACCGCGCCGTCACCCTGGAACCACCACCGGTCACCGTCGCCGCCGAGCCGGAGCCGCCGACCACCACCACGCCGGAAGCGCCGGCCACGCCCGAGGCGCCGGCCACGCCGGGCGCACGGCGCGCGCGCCGGTGGCGGTGGACCCGCCGCCGGATCGACCTCACGGTGTACGGCGGATTCCTGCTCGCCGCGATCTGGGTGACCAGCGGCATCTGGGTCGACCCGGCCGGGCGGGTGGCCGCGCTCTACAGCAGCGACCCGGCGCAGGTGCAGTTCTTCCTGGCCCACTCGGTACGGGTGGTGCTGCACGGCGAGTTCCCGTTCTTCACCGAGCAGTTCAACTACCCCGACGGCGTCAACCTGATGGCGAACACCGCCATCCTGGCGCTGGGCATCCCGATGGTGCCGGTGACCCTCCTGTTCGGACCGGCGGTCACCTTCGTCACGCTGGTCACGCTCGGCCTGGCCGGCACCGCCGCGGCCTGGTACCGGGTGCTGTCCCGGCATCTGATCCGGCACCGCCCGGCCGCCGCCGTGGCGGCCTGGTTCTGCGGGTTCTCGCCGGCCATGTTGTCGCACGCCAACTGGCATCCGAACATCATCAGCCAGTTCCTGCTGCCGTTCATCGTGTGGCGGGTGCTGGTGCTGACCCGGTCGGCCCGGCCGGTCCGCGACGGCGTGCTGCTGGCGCTGCTGGTCACCGCGCAGGCGTTCATCAACGAGGAGATCCTGCTCTTCACCGCGCTCGCACTGGGCGTGTTCCTGATCGCCGTGGTGGTGCAGCAGCGCGAGCGGTGGACGACCGCCTGGCGGCCGCTCGGCGCCGGGCTGGCGGTCTGCGCGGCGCTGGCCGGGGCGCTGCTGGCGTACCCGCTGTGGGTGCAGTTCGCCGGGCCGATGGCCTACCACGGGCTCAGCGACGCGGTGCGCGACTACGGCAACGACATCGCCGCGTTCTTCGCGCCCGGCTCGCCCACGTTCGGCGGCAACGAGCGCGCCAACGTCAACCTCGCGCCGAACTACTCGGAGGAGAACGCGTTCTTCGGCTGGAGCCTGTCGCTGCTGGTCGTCGGCATCGTGGTGTGGCTGCGGCGGGACGTGATCGTCCGCGCGCTCGCCGCCACCGGGCTGTTCTTCGCCGTGCTCTCCCTCGGCGAGCGGATCTCCTGGTGGGACCGGGAGATCGCCACCGGCCCGTGGGAGCTGCTGGTACGGCTGCCGCTGCTCGACGCCGTGGTGCCGACCCGCTTCGGCCTGATCACCGGAGTGACGGTGGCGATCCTGCTCGCGTACGCGGTTCGGCGCGTCTGGGCGCTGCGCGGCGTGGACCGGCGTACCGCCCGCAAGCTCACCGCCGCCGGCCTGGTCCTCGCGCTGCTGCCGATCGCGCCGATGCCGTTGCAGGTCACCACGCGGGAGCCGGTGCCGGAGTTCATCACCGCCGACCGGTGGCGCAAGTACGTCGGGCCGGACCAGACGCTCGTCTCCGTGCCGGTGCCCGCGATGGGCAACACCGACCCGATGCGCTGGGCGGCCAGCACCAACCTCGACTTCAAGATCCCCGGCGGCTACTTCCTCGCGCCGCGCAACGGCGTCACCGGCGACCCCGGACGCTTCGGCGGGCGGCCCAGCGGCATCGGCGAGATGTTGCGGGAGGTATCGTCCACCGGCCGCACGCCGAAGCTGGACGATCGGCAGCGCCGTCGCTACCTGGACGAGCTGCGGCACTGGAACGCGGCGGTGGTGGTGCTGCCGCGCGACGAGCAGAACGCCGAGCCGCTGCGCCGCACCGTGGAGCAGCTGGTCGGCCCCGGACGGCAGGAGCTGGACGTGTGGCTGTGGGACGTGCGGAAACTGACCAGCCGGTCCGCCTGACCGAACCGGCGGTCCCCGCCCCCGCGCCCCGCCGCCGCCGGCCCCGCCCGGCCGACGTGCTGGTGGTGGCCGGCTACCTCGGTCTCGCCGTCCTGCTCACCACCGGCCAGTGGCGCCGGCCGGAACGGCTGTTCCACCAGGCCGGCGACCAGATGCTGTTCGAGTGGATGCTGGCCCGGGCCGCCCGTGCGGTCACCGGCGGCGAGAACCCCCTCTGGAGCGGCGCCCTGAACGCCCCGGACGGGGTGAACCTGATGGCGAACACGTCGGTGCTCGGGCTGGGCGTGCCGCTCACCCCGGTCACCGTCGCGTTCGGCTCCCAGGCGGCCTTCCTCGTCGCCGTGACGCTCAGCCTCGCCGGCACCGCCACCGCCTGGTACGCGCTGCTCGCCCGCCGGCTGGTCCGCTCCCGGGCCGCCGCCGCGGTGGGCGGCCTGTTCTGCGGCTTCGCCCCGGGCATGGTCGCGCAGGCCGGGGCGCACCTGCACATGGCCGCCCAGTTCCTGGTGCCGGTGATCCTCGCGCTGGTGTTCCGGCCGGCCACCGACCGGGTCCGGCGCGACGGCGTGCTGCTCGGGCTGGCCGTCGCGTACCAGGTGTTCCTCGGCGAGGAGGTGCTGGTCTTCCTGGCGCTCGCAGCCGGGGTGTTCGCCGGGGCGTACGCGCTGGCCGACCGGGCCGCCGCCCGCCGGCTCGCGCCCGTGGTGGCCCGCCGGCTGGGCATCGGCGCGCTGGTGGCGGGCGTGCTGCTGGCGTACCCGCTGTGGTTCCAGTTCGCCGGGCCGGGCCACTACCGCGGCATGCCGTTCCACACCGAGGGCTACCGGCTGGACGTGGTCTCGTTCGCCACCACCGCCCGGCAGTCCGTCGCCGGGGACGCCCGCCGGGCCGGGCTGCTGTCGCCGAACCCGACCGAGCAGAACTCGTTCTTCGGGCCGTTCCTGCCGCTGCTGGCCGTACTCGTGGTGGTGCGGCTGTGGCGGCGGCCGCTGGTGCGCGCGCTCGCCGCGTGCGGCCTGCTGTTCGCGTTGCTGTCGCTCGGTTCCCCGGTGGTGGTGAACCGGCACGACACCGGGCTGCCCGGCCCGTACCGCCTGCTCGCCGGGGTGCCGCTGCTGGACCTGGTGGTGCCGGCGCGGTTCGCGCTGGTCTGCGTACCGGTGCTCGGGGTGCTGCTGGCGCTCGCAGTGGACCGGGTCCGGCGCGGCGGCGTGCGCACCTGGGCGCCGTGGGCCGGCGCGGTCGCCGCCGCGCTGCTGCCGCTGGCGCCGACGCCGATCCGCACGGTGCCGGTCCCGCCGGTCCCGGCCGTGGTGTCCGGCGGCGGCTGGCGGGAGTACGTGCCGCCGGGCCGGACGCTGGTGCCGGTGCCGCCGGTGACCGGGGCGGCGGTCAGCCCCGCCATGTTCTGGTCGGCGCGCACCGCGCTGGCGTTCGACGCGCCGGGCGGCTATTTCATCGGCCCGCGGTCGGCAGGCGACCCGGCGGCCCGCTGGGGCGCGCCGGACCGGCCCACGTCGCTGCTGCTGCGCCGGGCCGCCGAGACCGGCCGGGTGCCGCCGGTCGGTGAGACGGAACGCCGGCAGGCGGTCGACGACCTGCGGCACTGGCGGGCGGCGGCGCTGGTGCAGGCCGACTCGTCACCCGGCGACCCGGTACGTGCCACAGTGGACGCGCTGGTCGGCCCCGGCCGGGACGTGCCCGGCGGGTACCTGTGGGACGTCCGCCCGCTCGTCGGCTGACGACGCCGGCCGTCACACCCGGTCGCGGACGTCCCAGATCCACACGTCGTCCACCCGCTGCGGCGGGCCGAGCAGCTCGGCCATCAGGTCGCGCAGCACCGCCTCGCGGGGGCCGGACCCGAGCACCACCACCGAGGCCCGCCAGAAGCGCAGGTCGTCCACGGCCTGGCGGCGGTTCTCCTCGGTGATCTCCGGCACCTCGTTGGCGTCCATCGTGGAGTAGATGAGCGTGCTGGTGGGGCGGTTCGGGGCGCCGAACACGCCCTCGCCGCGCTCGTTCGGGCCGATGAAGTAGCCACCCGGGATCGGGAACTCGTGCCCGGTCAGCGCGCTCCAGCGCAGCGTGTGCAGCCCGTGCACGTTGCTCGGGATCGGCACCGGCACCAGCGTGCGGCCCTCCGGCACGTACGGCCGCCAGCCGCCGGCGGTGATGAAGTGCGGCGGCGGGTCGATCCGCTCGGCCGGCAGCGGACGCGGGGTCAGCGGCACCACGGCGGCGACGATGGCGACGAGCCCGGCCAGGCGCAGCACCCGGCGGCGCGTGTCGCGCGCGGCCGTCCCGCCGTCGTCCCCGCCGTCGTCGGCGCCGGAGCGGGGGGCGGGTACCGGCGGGCGGCCGGCACCGGCGAGCGTGTCCCATGCCAGGGCGAGCAGCACGCCGACGGCGGCCACCACGATCAGGCTCAACCGGGTCGGCATCATCATCTCGACCAGCGGCAGGTCGTCCGGCACGTACGCCCACGGCCCGTCGATGTCGGTCTCCGCGCCGTTGAACCGTACGACCGGGCCGATCGAGGCGATCGTGAACACGACCACCAGCACGGCCAGGATCCGGGCCGGCACCGAGCGGCGGACCAGCAGCACCAGCGCGGCCAGCGCCACCAGCACCAGCGGCCAGCCGAACCAGGTGTTCTGCTCGGTCAGGCCGATGGTCTTCTCCACCGCCTCGTCACCGGCGATCGTGTCCCGGGCGAACGTGACGAAGGCGACCAGGTCCTCGCCCCAGTTGTGGAAGACGCCGCCCTGCAACCCCCGGTAGGACTGCGGGCCGTTGAACTGGAACCAGATCGGGTACGCGGTCAGCAGCAGCGCCACGCCGCCGCCGAGACCGAGCGCGGCCAGGAACGACCCGGCCCGCTCGCGGGCCGCGCGGGGCCGCTGCACCGCGTACGCCACCACGACGACCAGGCAGGCCAGCGCGGTGAGCAGCAGCATCTCCTCGTTGATGAAGATCTGGTACGCCACCAGCAACCCGAGCGCCAGCCCGTTGCGCCGCCAGCGGCCCGGCTCGCCCAGCCGCAGCACCCGCGCCACGATCAGCGGCAGCAGGAAGTTCGACACGAAGTTGGGCTGTCCGTTGGCGTGGTGCACGATGCCCGGCGCGAACCCGAGGAACGCGCCGCCGACGAACGCCGCGGCCCGGGAGCGGACCAGGTGCCGGGACAGCACCCAGTACGACGTGGCGGCGGTCGCGGACAGCGCGGCGCCCAGGTAGAGCGCGTACATCACCTGCGGGCCGAGCAGCAGCGTCAGCGGCGCCAGCGGCAACGTCACCCCGAGCAGCGAGGTGTTCGCCATCATGTTCACCCCGTCCGGCGCGTTCTGCCGGGTGGTGAACAGCGGGTTCTCCAGGTGCTGCACCGAGTACGCGCCGTGCGCGAACAGCCACTCGAACCAGCTGTGGTCGGTGGGCAGGTGCGAGGAGACGCGGTGCTCGACGTCGCCCCAGTAGTTGAGGCAGACGAGAACGCCGAGGAGCACATAGGCTCCGATGGCCAGCACGTCGGCGCGGGCCGGCCGGCGACGGGCGCGGCGTGGCGGGTCGCCCACGACGGCGTCCGCCTCGACGGACGAGGGGTTCAACGAGGGGTCCACCACGGGCACGGCCACGACGCGCCATCGTACAGGCGGTTCGTCACGCGGCCGGTCACGGCCGGGCGGCGGCCCGGCGCGCGGGAGAGGGTGGTCGTGACCGTCATCGATCTGGGGGAGATGCGCGACGACGCCTCGCCAGGTCCGGCGCTCCGCCCGCCGCGTGCGGTCGGGCGGCCGTTCCGGAGCCTGGTGGTGTTGCTGGTGACGCTGCTCACGCTCACCGCCGCGGCACCGCCACGAGGCCCGGTGCAGTGGACGCTGCCCGGCGGGCTGGGATCGGCCGTGTTCGTCTCCGGCGACGTGGTGTACGTGGTGCGGCCGGACCGCGGAGCCGCCGGTGGCGGGCGGGAACTCGTCGCGTATCGGGGAGACCGGGAGCGGTGGCGCAGCCCGCTGCCCGGCGCCGGCACCGCGGTGTCGGTGTGGGAGCAGGACGGCCGGGTGATGGTGGTCGGCCGGAGCGGCGACGACACGGACTGGGAGACGGTGACGTACGACGCGGCCACCGGCGCGGACGCATGGCGCCGGCGCGGAATCGCGTTCGCGGTGGGCCGGGTGCTGCTGATGCAGTCGGCCGCATCCGACACCAGTCCGTCGATCACCGGGGTGGACCCGGCCGGCGGCCGTACGTTGTGGACGGTGCCGATGACGGGCGCGCTCGGATTCGACTTCGGGCGGCCCGGGGCGGAACGCGTGGTGTTGTCCCCGGCGACCGGGCAGACGGTGGTCGTGGACGCGCGCACCGGCGCGCGGCTCGTGGCCCGCGACCTGCACCCGGTGCGACGGCCCGGCCCGCGCCGGTTTCAGATCGCCCGCGGGCTGCTGCTGGAGATCCGCGACGCCGGTGGGGTCATCGAGGCGTACGACCTGAACACGCTCCGGCGGCGCTGGACCGTCGAGCAGAAGCTCGTCGGGTACGTCGACAGCTGCGGCGCCCTGCTCTGCGCCGTTAGGCAGGCCGGCGGGATGACAGCGCTCGACCCGGCGACCGGCGCGGTGCGCTGGACGGTGGACCGGTGGGCGGGCGCGGCGGCGGCGCGAGGTGGCCGGCTGCTCGTCGGCGCCCTCGACACCGACGCCGACGGCGGCCTGGCGGTGCTCGGCCAGGACGACGGGCATCTCGTCGCCGACCTGGGCGGCTGGACCCTGGTCCCGCAGCACGAGTCCGGCGCCCCGCTGCTGGCCACCCGGCCGCTGGGCGGCGGGCGCCAACTGCTGGCCGAGCTGAACCTGTCCGGCGATCCACCCCGCGACCGGGGCGTGCTCACCGGCACCGACTGCACCACCGGCGTGACGCTGCTGGTCTGCCGCAGGCCCGGCGGCGACTTCGTGGTGCGGCGGCTGCCGTGAGCCCGGTGATCGAACTGGGGGAGATGCGGCACGGCGAGTCCGCCGGCGAGCCGCCCGCCCCGCCGCCCCGCCGGCCGCCGGGCCGCCGCACGGATCCGGGGAATCCTGGCCGGTCGGCCGCTGATCACCAGTTGGCCTGCGCCGGAGGTGGCGGCAGCGGCGTCGACTCCGGGCGCAGCACGTACGCGATCCCGCCGCTGCCCGCCTGCCAGGCGCTCTCGAACGGCCCGCGCGGCACGGTGCGGCGCACCCGCTCGTCGTCCGGGGCGTACGGGTCGTTGAGCACCGGGTCGCCGTCGGCGGTGAAGCCGGCCAGCACCATGAGGTGTCCCCGGGTGTCGTAGTCCAGGCCGGGTACCTGACCGGCGGTGAACGCGGCCGAGACGACCAGCGGGATGCCGGCGGCCACGAACCGTTCCGCCTCGGCCAGCGAGCGCAGCCGGGTGACGAAGGCGTCCACCCCGTGCGTCGCCGCGTACGCGGTGTTGAACGGCCAGTTGCCCGGCCCGCCGAAGGCGTGGTCGTAGCAGTGCCGGGCGGCGTGCACCACCTGCGGGCGCGGGCCGGGCGGCGCCACCCAGGCGTACCGGTCCGGGGTGGGGCCGGCGCCCCAGAAGTCGAGCACCATCGACACGCAGGTGGGGCTGCACCAGGAGTCGCCGCCGCCACCCCAGCGGGTCTCCCCGACGGCGTGCAGCCGTTGCGCGTACCGCGGCACGTCCAGCACCCGTCCCCAGGCGCCGGCATCTCCGACGCCTGGGGACGGCGGGTCAGCGGCCGCCGCGCTGCCGGCCTGCGTGTCACCGGCCGGGTCGGTGGAGGCGACCACGCCCACCGTGCGCAGCACCGGGCCGGCGGGCGCGTCGAGCCGTCGGAGCAGGGTCATCCGGACCTGCCAGGCGGTCACTGTCGCGCCGGTCACCCGCAGCGTGTCGGCGGCCACCCGCGCCCGGTCGTCCTCCTGCCCGGGTACTGACGCGCGGTGCACGGCGCTGTCGTCGGCGGCCCAGTGGCCCAGCTCGTACCAGCCGGTGGTGGCCGTGCCGCCGGCCCAGCCGCGCAGCTCGGCCCGCAGCCAGCAGCCGGGCGGGGTGTCGGCGGTCCAGGAGGGCACCAGCTCGGTGACGGCGAAGCCGACGGGCGTCACGGGGGAGGTCCAGGTGCCGGCGGCGTACTCGGCCGTGCTACCGGAGTGCGGGTCGGTGTGCGTGACCCGGCCGGCCGCGCCGTCGGGCGTCAGGCCGTCCGGCCCGGCGCGCAGCCCGTCCGCACGCCCCCGGTCACGGTCCCGGTCACGGTCCCGGTCCCGGTCCCGGTCCCGGTCCCGGTCCCGGTCCCGGTCCGCCGGGAAGCGGAACCGGCGGTACGCGATGTCGCGGCCGCTCATCGGGAACCCGTCCGGTGTGGCCGTGACCGGTGGCTGCTGCACGTGTCGATCATTGCCGCCGAGCATCGCGTACCCGAAGGTCTTCTGCAACGGCGGCCCGTGCCGCCGCACGCGGCGATCGACCTGTCGTGCTGTAACCGACCGTAGTCGTAGCGCGCCCGCAGCACTGTCTCCCGCGCGCCCTTTGCTCTGCAACCACTGGCGCATCGGTGACCCGCGGCTACCGCTGCGCATGAGGCTGCAGAGCAAAGGGCGCGGTGGGGTATCTCCGGCGGTGGCGACCGCATCGGCGTTTCTGCTGGTCAAGGAGATATGGCCCGCTCGCCGTCCCGTTTGGCCGAGCGAGCACCCATCACGCTGCGTGACACGGCGGTGAACCAGTGCCAAAGTTACGAAGAGTTACACCCTGGGTTCCGGGGTGGCCGGAGCGCACCACCGCGCGCTCCCCAGTGGTGCGCCTCGACGGCCGTCTCGGGGTCCGGCTCGGCTCCTCCGGCGGCGGGCTTTGCCGGCCGCACTAGGTTGTCAGGGGTCACGAGGTGGGAGGCCGGGATGCGGGTACTGGTGGTCGAGGACGAGCGGAACCTCGCCGACGCGATCGCGCGCGGGCTGCGCAAGCGCGGGATGGCGGTCGACGTCGCCTACGACGGCGACGCCGGGCACGAGGCGGCGTTCGTCACCCGCTACGACGTGGTGATCCTGGACCGCGACCTGCCCGGCGTGCACGGCGACCGGATCTGCGCCGACCTGGCCGCCTCCGGCGCGCTGACCCGGGTGCTGATGCTGACCGCCAGCGGCACCGTCGCCGACCGGGTGGAGGGGTTGCAGCTCGGCGCCGACGACTATCTGGCCAAGCCGTTCGCGTTCGACGAGCTGGTGGCCCGGGTGCAGGCGCTCGGCCGCCGCGCCACCCCGGCCGCGCCGCCGGTGCTGGAGGTGGCCGATCTGGTGCTCGACCCGGCCCGGCGGGTGGTGAGCCGGGGCGGCGTGCCGCTCGACCTCACCAACAAGGAGTTCGGCGTGCTCGCCGAGCTGCTCAAGGCGCGCGGCGCCGTGGTCTCCAGCGAGGAGCTGCTGGAGCGGGTCTGGGACGCCAACACCGACCCGTTCACCACCATCGTCCGGGTCACCGTGATGACACTGCGCAAGAAGCTCGGCGACCCGCCGCTCATCGACACGGTTGTCGGTGCGGGCTACCGCATCGGCGGGGTACGCCAGTGAGCGCGCGCCGGGTGCGGCCGACGCTGCGGCTGCGGCTGACCCTGCTCAACGGCGTGCTGCTGGTCGGCGCCGGGGCGATCCTGGTGCTGCTCGCCTGGCTGCTGGTCCGCGACGCGCTGCGCCCCACCGACGAGCTGCTGCCCGGCACCACTGTGGTGCTCACCGACGGGCGCACGCTCGACGCCGGGCAGTGGCAGCGGCAACTGGTCGACGCCGCGTCACAGGAACTGCTGGTCAAGGGGCTGCTCGCGCTGCTGGCGATCAGCGTGGTCGGGGTGGCCGGGGCGTACCTGGTGGCCGGCCGGGCGCTGCGCCCGCTGCACCAGGTCACCGCCACCGCCCGCCGGCTCGGCGAGGCCACGCTCGACGAGCGGATCGGCTGGTCCGGCGCCGACGACGAGGTGGCCGAGCTGGCCGAGACGTTCGACGCCATGCTCGACCGGATCAGCGGCGCGTTCGAGGCGCAGAAGCGGTTCGTCGCGAACGCCTCGCACGAGCTGCGGACACCGCTGGCGGTGATGCGTACCGAAATCGACGTGACGCTCAGCGACGACGACGCCGACCTCGCCGAGTACCGCCGCATGGCCGGCGTGGTGCGCGACGCCTCCGAGCGCGCCAACGGCCTTGTCGACGCGCTGCTGGTGCTGGCGCGCAGCGAGGCGCAGACCGGACGGCGGCTCGCCCGGCGCGCCGAGTCGGACCTCGCCATCGGCACCGCGAACGCGCTGTCCGCCGTCTCCCGGGAGGTGGAGCGCATCGGCCTGAAGGTGCACACCTCGCTGCGCCCGGCGCCGGTGATCGGTGACCCCGGCCTGCTCGACCGGCTCGCCGGCAACCTGGTGGAGAACGCGGTCCGCTACAACCACCTGCACGGCCGGATCTGGGTCCGCACCGGCACCGACGGGGAACGGTCCTGGCTGGTGGTGGGGAACACCGGCTTCGAGGTCGCCCCGGCCGACGTACCCGGGCTGTTCGAGCCGTTCCGGCGCGGCGGCCAGGAACGCACCGGCGCGCGCGGCTCCGGTCTCGGCCTGTCGA
Organism: Micromonospora sp. HUAS YX12; assembly: GCF_040215685.1. Lineage (NCBI taxonomy): Bacteria > Bacillati > Actinomycetota > Actinomycetes > Micromonosporales > Micromonosporaceae > Micromonospora > Micromonospora sp. HUAS YX12. The sequence goes on along the minus strand of NZ_CP157974.1, from coordinate 6,475,975 downwards.
TCGTGCGGGCCGTCAGCGACGCGCACGGCGGCACGGTCAAGGCGGTCGCCCAGCCCGGCGGCGGCCTGGAGGTGACAGTCACGCTTCCGTCGGCCGACCCGGCGGCGGCCACCTGACCGCCGCCCCGGCACGCCCGGCCGGTGAGGCGGCCTCACCTTTTCGTGCGGGCGGCCTCGGCTGTCCTGGCCGGGCCGGACGGTGGTCGGCCCCCGGCGGAACGGTGGTCGGGCAGAATGCGCCGTCCACGCTGGACGCGGAGCGGGCGGTCCACGGAGAGTAAGCGCAGCGACGCTTCACCCTGCTCACCCACCGGAGCTGCCCGTGACCCACCCCTCGGCCCCGCGCCGCCGCCGTCTCCTCGCGGTCCTCACCGCCAGCGCCCTCACCGTCGCCGGACTCTCCCCGGCCACGCCCGCGTCGGCCAACGCCGCGCCCGGCCACGACAAAGTGGTCCACACCGTCCCCTCCGCCGCCTCGCCCGACGTCCAGGACGGCTCGGTCGACGCGATCCACGACGCCGGTACGAAGATCATCGCGGGCGGCTCCTTCACCCGGGTGCAGAACCGCAACTCCGACGTCGACATCCCCCGCGACTACCTCCTCGCCTTCGACAAGGCCACCGGACAGGTGGACACCGCGTTCGCGCCCACGCTCGACAACGAGGTGACGGCGGTCGTCGCCGGCCCCACGGCGGGCACCGTCTTCGTCGCCGGCAAGTTCAACACCGTCAACGGCGTGACCCGGCGCAAGGTGGCCCTGCTCGACGTCGCCACCGGGGCGGTCGTCACCAGCTTCACGCCCCCGGCGTTCAACGGGCTGATCAAGGACATCGCGCTGGTCGGCGACCGGCTGCTGGTCGGCGGCATCTTCACCACGGCCGGCAACCCCAACCCGCGCGGCGGGCTCGCCTCGCTCAACGCCACCACCGGCGCTGTCGACGGCTACCTCACCACGACGCTGACCGAGAACCACAACTGGGACGGCGTCAGCGGCGCCAAGGCCGGCGTCGGCGCGGAGAAGCTCGCCGTCTCCCCGGACGGCACGCAGCTCGTCGTCATCGGCAACTTCAAGAAGGCCGACGGGGTGCTGCACGACCAGATCGTCAAGCTCGACCTGGGCCCCACCGCCGCCACCGTCGCCGACTGGAACACGGCCCGCTACACGCCGCGCTGCAGGTGGCAGTCGTTCGACTCGTACGTCCGCGACGTCGCGTTCTCCCCGGACAACAGCTACTTCGTGGTGGTCACCACCGGCGCCCCGTACAGCGGGACGCTCTGCGACACCGCGGCCCGCTGGGAGGCCGGCGCGACCGGCACCAGCCTCCAGCCGACCTGGGTCGACTACAGCGGCGGCGACACGTTCCTGTCCGTCGGCATCAGCGAGCAGGCGGTCTACGTCGGCGGTCACCTCCGCTGGCTCAACAACACCGCGGGCGCCGACAACGCCCGGGCCGGCGCGGTCGGCCGGGCCAGCATCGCCGCGCTCGACCCCGCCAACGGCCTGCCGCTGCCCTGGAACCCGGGCCGGCACCCCCGCGGCATCGGCGCCTCGGAGATGCTGGTCACCCCGGCCGGCCTCTGGGTCGGCGGCGACACGCTCTGGATCGGCAACTTCCAGTACCGGCGGGAGCGGATCGCCTTCTTCCCGCTCGCCGGCGGCAAGGCCCCGCACCCGACCACCACGGCGACGCTGCCCGGCAACGTGTACCAGGCCGGCCTGCCGAAGCCGACCAACGTGCTGTACCGGGTGAACGCCGGTGGCCCGGTGGTCGCCGCCACCGACGGCGGACCGGACTGGGCGGCCGACACCAGCTCCAGCCCCAGCCCGTACCACAACACCGGCAGCTCGACCTCCAGCTTCAGCACGGTCGGCAGCCTGGACGCGACGGTGCCGGCCGGCACCCCGGCCGCGCTCTACAGCGACGAGCGGTACGACCCGGCCGGCGGCGCCGAGATGCTCTGGCAGTTCCCCGTGCCCACCGGCACCGAGGTGCACGTGCGGCTCTACCTGGCCAACCGGTACGACGGCACCTCCGCGCCCAACACGCGCGTCTTCGACGTGGCGCTGGACGGCACCGTCGTCCTCGACGACCTGGACCTGTCCGCCGCCGTCGGGCACAACGTGGGCACCATGCGAGAGTTCACGGTGACCAGCGACGGCACCGTCGACATCGAGTTCCGCCACGTCAAGGAGAACCCGCTCGTCGACGCCGTCGAGATCGTCAAGACCGGGCCTCCGCCGGCCGGCACCGGCGAAGAGGTGCAGGTCCGGTCGTACGACGGGCTGAACGGCGTCGGCACGCCCGGCCCGGTGGCGAACCCGGACGAGACCGTGTGGTCCGCCACGCGTAGCGCGTTCTGGGTCGGCGGGACGCTGTTCTACGGCGCCGACGGCGCGCTGTACCGGCGCACGTTCGACGGGACCACGTTCGGCACGCCGGAACTGGTGGACCCGTACCACGACCCCTACTGGGACACCGTGGTGACCAACTCCGGCCCGGACGGGCAGACGTACGTCGGCGCGACCACCGGCTTCTACGCCGAGATCCCGAACGTGACCGGCATGTTCTACACCGGCGGGCGGCTCTACTACACGCTGACCGGGCAGAACGGCCTGTTCTGGCGCTGGTTCACGCCGGACGGCGGCGTGGTCGGCGCCGACCGGTTCTCCGTGGCCGGGGCGAGCGGGTTCTCCGACGCGGGTGCCGTCTTCGTAGCCGGCTCCACCCTCTACAAGGTGAACCGGAGCACCGGTGACCTGTCCGCCGTCGGCTGGGCGAACGGCGCCCCGTCGGGGACGTTCACGGTGCGCAGCGGCCCGGCGGTCGACGGCGTCGACTGGCGCGCCAAGGCGGTCTTCGTCGGCCCGTAAGGAAGGGCACCTTCTTAACGCCTCCGGTAGAGGAAGGGCCCCTTGTTGACACCTGGCTGTTAACAAGGGGCCCTTCCTTGCACAGGGGGCGGGGTGGTGTGCGCCGCGGGGCGGTGGAATGATGATCGGGTCAGCCCGAGAGGTGGAAGGGGGTGTGGTCGATGTCCGTCGTGAGCCGTCCCGCGCCCCGCGTTCCCCGCTGACGTTCCCCCTGTGCCGGGGCGCGCTCCCCACAGGAGGAAGCACCATGAGTGCACAGATCCACTGCGTGACCGTCGAGTCCGACGACCCGTACACCCTGGCCGGCTGGTGGGCCCGCGTGCTCGACCGCCGGCTCGCCGACGACGACCACCCGGGCGACCCGGAGGCGGTCCTGGCCGCACCCGGCGGGCACGGCCCCGACCTGCTGTTCGTCGAGGTGGGTGAGCGGCACGGCAAGGGCGCGTTCCATCTCGACCTGCACCCGGCCGAGGGCACCCGGGACGAGGAGGTGGCGCGGCTGCGTGAGCTGGGCGCCACGCTGGTGGCCGACCGGCGCCGGCCGGACGGGACCGGCTGGGTGGTGCTGGCCGACCCCGAGGGCAACGAGTTCTGCGTCTGCCGGAGCCCCGCCGAACGGGCCGCGTCCGCCTGATCCGGAAACGACACCGGGCCCCCGCCGTGACGGCGGGGGCCCGGTGCGTGACGGGTGTCAGTCCTGCTTCTCGATCTCGCCGCGCATCGTCACGAACTCCGGCTGGAGCTCGGCCGCGGACTTGAAGTAGACCACCACCATGCCGAGGCTGCCCCGGTCGGCCCAGATGCAGACGGCCACCGGCACGTCCGACGCCTTGCCGTCGGAGCACTTGGCGTCGCCGCCCAGCGGGCCCGCGTCGACCGTCTTGAAGTCCTTGGTGGCCAGGTCCGGGGTGACCGCCGCGGTCGCGTCGGCCAGCTCCTTCTTCGGGTCCGCCATGACGCCGGACACCGCGACGATCATGACCAGGTCCTTCTTGGCCGGGTCGCCGTAGAAGGCGCCGACGGTGCTGGTCGCGTCCGGCACGTCCTTGCTGAGCTCGGACTTCATCTGCGCCGCGGCGGTCTGCAGCTGCGGGTCGGTGACCTTCGCCCGGCCGCCGAGCGTCTGCGGCTCGACCACCCGGGTCTTGGTGGCGGTGACCACCTCGTCGACGGTGTCCTTCGTGGCGAAGTAGGCGGCGACACCGCCACCGACGCAGAGCACCAGGACCACGGCGAGGACGATCAGCAGGACCTTGCCGACGCCGGACTTCTTCTTCGGCGGGACCGGCGCACCGAGCTGGCTGCCGTACTGCGGCTGCTGCGGAGTCTGCGGGTAGTCACCGCCGTACTGCGGCTGCTGCGGCGGCTGCGGGTAGTCACCGCCGTACTGCGGCTGCTGCGGAGTCTGCGGGTAGTCACCGCCGTACTGCGGCTGCTGCGGCGGCTGGTAGCCACCGGGCTGTTGCTGGGGGGAGGGGTAGTTGCCGGAGTAGGGACTGGACGGCGGCTGGGACATGTAGGCAGCTCCTGTGAGAAAACTGGACGCGTGATCGTAGCCAGCACCACCGACGGTCCGCTGTCCCGCCCAAGGGCGACGACGGGAAACTGCGACCTACCCGTGACCTGGGCCGCAGACGCCGATCGCGGTGGCCGGGCCGTCCGGAACGGACAGCCCGACCACCGCGATCGATGCGGTGCGGTCGGTCAGCGCAGGCTTGCCACGCCGCGCGGCAGGAACCGCTTGCCGGTCACCCGCTCGGAGGTGCCGGTCCGGTCCAGGTACGGCGTGACGCCGCCCAGGTGGAACGGCCAGCCGGCGCCGAGGATCATGCACAGGTCGATGTCCTGCGCCTCGGCGACGACGCCCTCGTCGAGCATGAGCCGGATCTCCTGCGCCAGCGCGTCCAGCGCGTTCTGCCGGACCTGCTCGGCGGTGAGCGGCTCGTCGCCGACCACGAGCAGCTTCGCCACCTCGTCGTTGATCTGGTCGTCGACCACGATGGGCTGGCCCGAGTCGGCGATCCGCTTGAGGTTCTCGCTGACCCCGAACCGGTCCGGGTACGCCTCGTGCAGGGTGCCGCCGACGTGGTACGCCACGGCCGGGCCGACGAGCTGGAGCAGCGCCAGCGGACGCATGGGCAGGCCCAGCGGGTCCAGCGCGCTGTTCGCCACGTCCAGCGGGGTGCCGGCGTCGACGGCGGCGAACACGGTGCCGAGGAAGCGGGTCAGCAGCCGGTTCACCACGAACGCCGGGGCGTCCTTCACCAGCACCGACGACTTCCTGAGCTGCTTGCCGACCGCGAACGCGGTGGCCAGCGTGGCGTCGTCGGTCCGCTCGCCGCGGACGATCTCCAGCAGCGGCAGCACCGCGACCGGGTTGAAGAAGTGGAAGCCGACCACCCGCTCCGGGTGCTCCAGGTCGGCGGCCATCTCGGTGATGGACAGCGAACTGGTGTTGGTGGCGAGCACCGCCTCCGGCTTGACGATCTTCTCCAGCTCGGCCCAGACCTGCTTCTTGACGCCCAGGTCCTCGAACACGGCCTCGATGACGAAGTCGGCGTCGGCGAACACGGACTTGTCGACCGAGCCGGACACCAGGCCGTACAGCTTGGCCGCGGTGCCCTTGTCCATCCGGCCCTTGCTGACGGCCTTCTCGATCTGGGTGTGCACGTAGCCGACACCCTTGTCCACCCGGGACTGATCCAGGTCGGTCATCACGACCGGCACCTGGAGCCGCCGGGCGAACAGCAGCGCGAGCTGGCTGGCCATCAGGCCGGCGCCGACGATGCCCACCTTGGTGACCGGACGGGCCAGGCCCTTGTCCGGCGCGCCGGCCGGGCGCTTGGCCCGCCGCTGCACCAGGTCGAAGGCGTACAGGCCGCTGCGCAGCTCCTCGGAGAAGATCAGGTCCGCGAGGGCCTCGTCCTCCGCCGCGGTGCCGGCGGCGAAGTCGGCGTCCTTCGCCGTCTCCAGCAGGTCCAGCGCCTTGTACGCGGACGGGACCGCGCCGTGCAGCCGCTGGTCCAGGGTCTGCCGGGCGAAGTAGAGCACGCCCGCCCACATGTCCTTGTCGACCTCGGGCCGGGTCACGGTGACCTCGCCCCGGACCACGCCGGCGGCCCACTCCAGCGACCGCTCCAGGAAGTCGGCCGGCTCCAGCAGCACGTCCGCGACGCCCATCTCGGCCGCCTGCTTCGGCTTGAGCATCTTGTTCTGCATCAGCGGGTTCTGGATGATCACCTGCGTCGCGGCCGGGATGCCGATCAGGTTCGGCAGCAACTGCGTACCGCCCCAGCCGGGGATCAGGCCGAGCGAGACCTCGGGCAGCGCCAGGGCCGCCGCGCCCGCCGACAGGGTCCGGTAGTGGCAGTGCAGCGCCAGCTCCAGGCCGCCGCCCATCGCCGCGCCGTTGACGAACGCGAAGGTGGGGACGGTGCTGTCCTTGAGCCGGGCGAAGACCCGGTGGCCCAGCCGGCCGATCTCCAGCGCCTGCTCGCGGTTCTCCAGCGCGGGCAGGCTGGTGATGTCCGCGCCCACGCAGAAGATGTACGGCTTGCCGGTGACCGCGATGAACGCCGGCTCCGCCGCCAGCGCGGCGGTGATCGCCTCGTCCAGGCTGGTCAGGCCGGCCGGGCCGAAGGTGTTCGGCTTGGTGTGGTCGAAGCCGTTGTCCAGGGTGATGAGGGCGGCGGGCCGGTCCAGCCCGGGTACGGCCACCTGGCGCAGCAGCGCCTTGGTGACGACCTCGTTCGGTGCGGCGAGGCTCACTTGTCTCCACCCTCCCAGTGCGGGTTCTCCCAGATCACGGTGCCGCCCATGCCGATGCCGATGCACATGGCGGTGAGGCCGTAGCGGACCTCGGGGTGCTCGGCGAACTGGCGGGCGAGCTGGGTCATCAGCCGGACGCCGGAGGACGCGAGCGGGTGACCGATGGCGATCGCGCCGCCCCACGGGTTGACCCGCGGGTCGTCGTCGGCGATGCCGAAGTGGTCGAGGAAGGCGAGCACCTGCACCGCGAACGCCTCGTTCAGCTCGAACAGGCCGATGTCGTCGATGCTCAGGCCGGCGATGCGCAGCGCCTTCTCGGTCGACGGGATCGGGCCGACGCCCATCACCTCGGGCTCGACGCCGACGAAGCCGAACGACACCAGGCGCATGCCGACCGGCAGGCCCAGCTCGCGAGCGGTCTCCTCGGCCACCAGCAGCGCGGCGGTGGCGCCGTCGTTCAGGCCGGCCGCGTTGCCGGCGGTGACCTTGCCGTGCGGCCGGAACGGGGTCTTCAGGCCGGCCAGCTTCTCCATCGAGGTGTCCCGGGGTGCCTCGTCCACGCTGGCCAGGCCCCAGCCCGCCTCCGGGTCGCGGACCGCCACCGGCACCAGGTCGCCCTGGAGCTTGCCGTTGGCGTACGCCTTCGCGGTCTTCTGCTGCGAGGCCAGCGCGAACGCGTCGGTGCGCTCCTTGGTGATGTGCGGGACGCGGTCGTGCAGGTTCTCCGCGGTGGAGCCCATCACCAGGGCGGACGGGTCGACCAGCTTCTCCGCGACGATGCGCGGGTTGGGGTCGACGCCCTCGCCCATCGGGTGGCGGCCCATGTGCTCGACGCCGCCGGCGATGGCCACGTCGTACGCGCCCATGGCGATGCCACTGGCCACTGTGGTGACGGCGGTCATCGCGCCGGCGCACATCCGGTCGATGGCGAAGCCGGGCACGGTCTTGGGCAGGCCGGCCAGCAGGGCGGCGGTGCGGCCGATGGTCAGGCCCTGGTCACCGATCTGGGTGGTGGCGGCGATGGCCACCTCCTCCACCTTCTCCGGCGGCAGTTGCGGGTTGCGGCGCATCAGCTCGCGGATGCAGCGGATCACCAGATCGTCGGCGCGGGTGTTGGCGTACATCCCACCCGCCTTGCCGAACGGGGTACGGACGCCGTCGACGAAGACGACATCCCGGACTTCACGGGGCACTTGGAGCCTCCCTCGGCACGGGCATTTCCCCGGATGCTACTCGCCAGTAACCAAACGTGGCACCACCCCCGGCGTGGCCCACCTCACACCTGCCGCCGACGTTACTGCTGGGGGGTACGCAGCGCCTCGGTGAGAGCGGGCAGCAGCAGCCCGATCTGCCACTCGCGGGCGCCGAACCCGCGCAGCGTCTCCGCGACCGTCTCGTCGGTGATCTCCGCGGGCGGCTGCCACGCCAGCCGGCGGATCGAGTCCGGCGCGATCAGGTTCTCCGCCGGCAGCCGGTGCGCCCCGGCGGTGCCGACCACCACCTCCCGGGCGCGGGCCAGCCGGCCGGCCGCCACCGGGTCGCGTTCGGCCCACCGGTGCGGCGGAGGCGGACCCTCCACCGCCGGGCTCACCGGCAGCGCGTCGTCCGGCAACTGGCGGGCGTCGTCCAGCGCCGCCAGCCAGGTACGCGCCAGCCGGCGCACCGACCGCCCACCGAACCCGGGGAGCGTGAGCAGCGTCTTCTCGTCCTTCGGGTCCAGCTCGGCGGCGGCCACGATGGCCGAGTCGGGCAGCACCCGGCCCGGCGCGGCGTCCCGGCGGGCGGCGATCTGGTCCCGCGCGTACCAGAGGGAACGCACCCGGGCCTGGGCGCGCGCGCCCCGTACCCGGTGGATGCCGGACGTGCGCCGCCACGGCTCGGCGCGGACGCGCGGCGGACGGGCGCCGTTGCGCACCAGCGCGTCGAACTCCTCCGCCGCCCAGCCCGACTTGCCCTGCCGCTGCAACTCCTCGTCCAGGGCGTCGCGCAGGTCCACGAGCATTTCCACGTCGAGCGCCGCGTACGTCAGCCAGGACTCCGGCAGCGGCCGGCTCGACCAGTCGGCGGCGGAGTGGTGCTTCTCCAGGCTGAACCCGAGCAGCTGTTCGGTCAGCGCGGCCAGGCCGACCCGCTCGAACCCGGCCAGCCGGGCGGCCAGTTCGGTGTCGAACAACCGGCGCGGGCGCAGCCCCACCTCGGCCAGGCAGGCGAGGTCCTGGCTGGCCGCGTGCAGCACCCACTCGGTCCCGGCGATCGCCGCGTCCAGGGCGGACAGGTCGGGCAGCGGCAGCGGGTCGATGAGCGCCGTGCCGGCGCCGCCGCGGCGCAGCTGCACCAGATAGGCGCGCTGGCTGTAGCGGTAGCCGGAGGCGCGTTCGGCGTCCAGGGCCACCGGGCCGGTGCCGGCCGCGAAGCGGGCCACGACCTCGTCCAGCTCGGCGGGTGTGGCCACCGGGGCGGGCGTGCCGTCGCGCGGCGCGGTCAGGGGGACGGCCGCGCCCGGGTCGGTCTCGGTCCCCGCGTCCGCCGGCTCCGGCAGGTCCGACGTCGGATCGGCGGACGCCTCCCCGGTACGGCTTTCGGCGGCCCGACGGCGCAGGGGTGGTTCGTCGGTCACCTGACAACCCTAGTAGGCCGGACGATCCGGTGTGCGCAGCCGGTCCGGCGCGTGTCGGCGCGACGGCCGTCAGGTGACCGGAAAGGTGCGGGTTGCGGGGCCGTGAGAGGGTCGGACAAGGGGGAAGACAAAGCCCGTTCCCGCCGGTACGGTCCATCGAGCCGCGAACGGCGTACGGGCCGTGCCGCAGCGGTCGGGGGGCGTCGGCGCAGCCGACGGGGAGGACGGTCGAGCATGACAGGCGGGTACGGAACCGGCGACGACGTGCCGGGGCAGGGCGGCGGCGACACGGCAGCCGACCGGCCGGGGCCGCTGCCGCCGCGCTTCGCCCCGCCCGCCGGTCCGGCCCCGGTGCCGTTCGCCGGTGGATCCGAGTGGGGCGGCACGCCCGGCTACCCGGCGCCCTCGGCGCGGGCCGCCGTCCAGCCACCCGCCGTCCCGCCGCCCGCCGGCTACCCGGGTCGCCCGGACGCGGCCGGCACGCCGCAGTCGACGCCCTACGCGGCCTCGTCCGGCGTCGCGACCCCGCCCGCCACGGCCCAGCCGTCGTCCTACGGCACCACACCCGGCCAGCCGGGGCAGCCGGCCTACGGCGCCGCGCCGGCCCAGCCGGGCCAGCCGGCCTACGGCGCCGCGCCGGCCCAGCCGGGCCAGCCGGCCTACGGCACCGCACCGGCCCAGCCGTCGTCCTTCGGCGCCGTACCGGCGCAGACCTCCCGGCCTGGCGCCGTTCCGGCGTACCCGGGTCAGGCGGCCGCGTCGCCGTCGTATCCGGGCGGGCCGGGCTCGTCGTCGTATCCGGGCCCGTCGGGCGGCGGCCCGTCGTACCCGGGCCCGCCCGTGTCCGCGCCCGCCTACCCGGGTCAGCCGGTGTCCGGGCCGTCGCAGCCGGGCTCCGCGTACCCGGGTCAGCCCGCCCCCATGAACGGCCCGGCGTCCCGGCGCAGCCGGCTGGCGGTGGTGGCGCTGGCCCTGGCCGCCGTGCTGACGGTGGTCACCGGCGTGCAGGCGTACCAGATCCACCGGCTCGACGACCGGCTCGCCGCCGCCGACAAGCGGATGGCCGAGGGGCAGGGCGCGGACGCCGGCCGGCTCGACGGCCTGGAGCAGCGCGCCGGCAGCCTGGAGAAGCAGGCGGGCGCGGCCTTCAACCCGGAGGCGGTGGCCGGCGCGGTGCTGCCGAGCGTGTTCCGGGTACGGGCCGGGCAGTTCACCGGTACGGCCTTCGCCGTCGGCAAGGCGCCGGCCGGCGGTGGCACCACGCTGCTGACGAACTTCCACGTGGTCGAGTCGGTCTTCACCGCGGGCGAGCGCAAGGTGTTCCTGGAGCGCAAGGACCAGCGGTTCGAGGCGACCATCATCGCCACCGACAAGGACAAGGACCTGGCTCAGCTGCGGACCACCGCCAAGTTCACCGGCCTGGTCGCGGCCCGCAGCCCGGTGCGCTCCGGCCAGCAGATCATCGTGGTCGGCGCGCCGCTCGGGCTGCAGGACAGCGTCACCACGGGCGTGGTCAGCGCGTTCCGCGAGGACGAGCGCGGCGGCGGCCCGGTGATCCAGTTCGACGCGCCGATCAACCCGGGCAACTCCGGCGGTCCGGTGATCAACGGTTCGAAGGAGGTCGTCGGCATCGCCACGGCCAAGGCCCGTAACGCCGAGGGCATCGGGCTCGCGGTGCCGATCAAGACCGCCTGCGACCGGTTCCGGCTCTGCTGACCGGTGGCCACACCGGCCCGGCCGCACCGCATCGACCCCGGCCCGTCGGGCCACCCCGCGGGGGACCAGCACATCTGGAGGAACGACATGTCCTACCCACCGGCCGAGGGCGACAACCCGCCCCCGGCGCCGGGGGGCACGGTCTACGGCAACCCGTACGGCAGCCGGCCCGCGCCCCAGCAGTACGACCCGAACCAGCCCGCGCCGACGCTGCACCAGCCCACCGTGTCCGACGGCGCCCCCGGGTACGGCGGATACCAGCCCGCCACGCCGGGACAGCCGGGATACGCGCCCGGCGCCGCCCCGGTGCCCCCGCCGGCGCAGCCGATGTCGGCGCCGCCGGTCTCCGTCCCGCCGGTCTCCGGGCCCGGCTACGCGCAGCCGATGTCGGTCCCGCCCGCGTCCGCTCCGCCGGTGTCCGGCCCCGGCTTCGGGCCGCCGCCGATGTCCGGGCCGCCCGGCCCGTACGGCCCGGCGGGCGCCGCGCCGACGAGCGGCGGCGGCCGGAAGTGGGCGGCGCTGGTGCTCGGCCTCGTCGCCGCGCTGCTGTTCGTCTTCGGCGGCGTGATGACGTTCCTGTACGTCTCCACGAACGGCGAGCTGGACAAGTCCCGGCAGACGGTCAGCCAGCGCGACGGCACGATCTCGGCGAACCAGCAGGAGATGGAGAAGCTCAAGGGTGAGCTGAAGACGGTCCAGGAGCGGTTGTCGGACACCCAGCAGGACCTGACCGGCACCAAGAACGACAGGGACGAGCAGGCCCGGCAGAAGAAGGTCATCGCGAACTGCCTGGACAAGCTGACCACCGCCATCGCGGCGGCGTCGCGCGGCGACCGGGCCGCCTTCGAGGCGGCCAACAAGGGCCTGGACAAGGTCTGCGACGAGGCCGAGAACTACCTCTGACCGGGTCCGCCCGAAGGCCGCCCCGGCTCGCCCGGGGCGGCCTTCGCGCATCGGGCGTCAGCGGCAGAGCCGGCCGGGCAGCGGAGAGAGTACGACGGTCAGGCGGCGCCCGCCGAGCGGCGGGTGGGCAGCGCGGTGACGCCGGGCGGCGGCAGGCCGGCCGTGGAGGCCAGCAGCGTGCACCAGCCCAGCAGGTGCGGGCCCAGGTCGGCGCGCAGCGGCGTCCAGGAGGCGCGGATCTCGATGTCACCGGCGGCGGGCGGCCCGGCCAGCTCGCCGAAGCGGGTGGAGAGCGTCTGGGTGACGGTGCCGCCGATCGCCCGGTGCCCGGCGCCCTGCGCGTCGAGCGCGTCGGTCAGCCAGGTCCAGCCGACGCCGGGCAGCAGCGGGTCGCTGGCGAGGTCGACCTCCAGCTCGGCGGTGACGTATGTGACCAGCCGCAGCGTGCCCTGCCACGCCTCGTGCCCGGCCGGGTCGTGCAGCAGGATCAGCCGGCCGGTGGCCACCTCGTCGTCGTCGCGCATCACGGCGGCGGAGAGCGCGAACGCGTACGGGGCCAGCCGCTGCGGCGCGCCGACCTCCTCCAGGATGATCTCCGGGCGGGGTGTGGCCGATCGCAGCCCCGCGACCGCGCGAGCGAACGTTTCCGGGAGCGCGATCGGGGGGGCCATGCGGGCAGCCTATGCCGCGCTCACCGCACGGCGCGCGACGGCGCGCCGGGTGATCGACGGTTAAGAAGGGGCCCTTCCGCTACCGGAGGCGTTAAGCGGGGGCCCTTTCTTCTGCGTCACAAATGCGGACGGTGAACGCGGGCGCGCACCGGGGGCGTGGCACGATTGCCGCGATGACCACCGACACCACGGGCACTGCCGCCCGAGACGGAGAACCCCGCCGCGGCGGGCCGGCCGACTCGCCCTTCGTCCGCGCCTGCCGGCGCGAGCCGGGCCCGCACACCCCGGTCTGGTTCATGCGCCAGGCCGGCCGGTCGCTGCCGGAGTACCGGGAGATCCGGGCCAACGTGCCGATGCTGGAGTCCTGCCGCCGGCCCGAGCTGGTCACCGAGATCACGCTTCAGCCGGTGCGCCGGCACGGCGTGGACGCGGCGATCCTGTTCAGCGACATCGTGGTGCCGGTCGCCGCGGCCGGCGTCGACCTGGACATCGTGCCCGGCACCGGCCCGGTGGTGGCCGAGCCGGTCCGTACCGCCGCCGACGTCGAGCGGATCAGGCCGATCGGCCGCGACGACGTGTCGTACGTGGACGAGGCGGTCCGCCTGCTCGTCGTCGAGCTGGGCGACACCCCGCTGATCGGCTTCGCCGGCGCCCCGTTCACGCTCGCCAGCTACCTGGTCGAGGGCGGCCCGTCGCGTACGCACGCCAAGACCAAGGCGCTGATGTACGGCGACCCGGACCTGTGGCACGCGCTGTGCGCGCGGCTGGCCGAGGTGACGCTGGCGTTCCTCCGGGTGCAGATCGACGCCGGGGTCTCCGCGGTCCAGCTGTTCGACTCGTGGGCCGGCGCGCTCTCCGAGGCCGACTACCGCCGTTTCGTGCTGCCGCACTCGACGTACGTGCTGGGCGGGCTCGCTGACGCCGGTGTGCCGCGGATCCACTTCGGGGTGGGCACCGGCGAGCTGCTCGGCGCGATGGGCGAGGCCGGCGCCGACGTGGTGGGCGTGGACTGGCGGACGCCGCTGGACGTCGCCACCGGCCGGATCGGGCCGGACAAGGCGGTGCAGGGCAACCTCGACCCGACAGTGCTGCTCGCCCCCTGGCCGGTGGTGGAGACCGAGGTGCGGCGCATCGTCGAGCAGGGCCGGGCCGCTCCCGGCCACGTGTTCAACCTCGGTCACGGCGTCCTGCCGGAGACCGACCCCGACGTGCTGACCCGGGTGGTCGCGCTGGTGCACGAGCTGACCGCGCGGCCGGAGCGCTAGGAGAAGACAGTGGTGCGACCGCGGCGGGTGGCGATCGTCGGTGGCGGGATCACCGGGCTGGCCGCCGCCGTCCGGTTGCGCGACCGGGCCGGTGAGGGCACCGAGATCACCGTATACGAGCAGTCCGGCCGCCTCGGCGGCAAGCTGCACACGGGTGAGCTGGCCGGTGGCCCGGTCGAGTTCGGCGCCGAGTCGTTCCTGATGCGCGACCCGGCCGGTGGCGAGTCGGCGGCGGTGACGCTGGCCCGGCGCCTCGGCCTGGACAGCTCGATCGTGCACCCCACGGTCGGGCAGGCGGCCCTGCTGGTCGACGGCACGTTGCGCCCGGTGCCGGGCGGCACGCTCGTCGGCGTACCCGGGGATCTGGACAAGGTGGCGGCGGTGGCGCCGCCGGCCGCGGACGCCGACCGCGACGCGGGCCACCCGCTGCTGGCCGACGGTGAGGACACCTCGGTCGGTGAGCTGGTCCGCAAGCGCCTCGGTGACGCGGTGGTGGAGCGGCTGGTCGACCCGATGCTCGGCGGCGTGTACGCCGGGCGGGCCGACGACCTGTCGCTGGTGACCACGATGCCGGCGCTGGCCCGCGCGGCCCGCGCCGAGCACACGCTGGTCGGTGCGGTACGCGCCGCGCAGGCCGCCGCGCCGCGTGCGCCGGGCGCCCCGGTCTTCGGCACCCTCGCCGGCGGGCTGAGCACGCTGGTCGAGGCGGCGGCGACGGCGAGCGGTGCGACGATCCGCCGGGGCGCTGCGGTACGCGAGCTGCGCCGCACCCCGGACGGCTGGCGGCTCACCGTCGGGCCGGCCCGCGACGCCGAGCACGTCGAGGCCGACGCGGTGCTGCTCGCGGTGCCGGCCCGCCCGGCCGCCCGGCTGCTCGCCGCCGCCGCGCCCGAGGTGGCGGACACGGTGGGCGCGCTCGACTACGCCAGCGTCGCCCTGATCACGCTGGCGCTGCCCGGCCCGGCCCTGCCGGAGCTGTCCGGTTTCCTGGTGCCGGCCGGCGAGGGGCTGCTGATCAAGGCGTCCACGTTCTTCACCACCAAGTGGGGGCACCTGCGGCGGCCGGACGGGCTGGCGCTGGTGCGCGCCTCGGTCGGCCGGTACGGCGACGAGGCGTCGCTCCAGCTCACCGACGACGACCTGGCCGACGCGGTGCACCGGGAGCTGTCGGCGGTGCTCGGCGCGCCGCTGCCCGCCCCGGTGGCCCGGCACGTGCAGCGGTGGGGCGGCGCGCTGCCGCAGTACACGCCCGGGCACACCGCCCGGGTGGCGGCGGTCCGGGCGGCGCTGCGCGCCGCCTGCCCGACGCTGGCAGTGGCCGGGGCCGGGTACGACGGCGTCGGCATCCCGGTGTGCGTCCGCTCCGGGGAGACGGCGGCCGAAGAGATCATCACGGCACTGGGAGGATCGGCAGCATGACCGAGCAGACCAACGCGGCGCGGCTGCGGGAGCTCAACGAGACCATTCGCTACACCATGTGGTCGGTGTACCGGGCCACCGGCCCGCTGCCGTCGCTGCGGGAGAACGTCATCGACGAGGTCGAGTCGCTCTTCACCGAGCTGGCCGGCAAGGACGTCACGGTCCGGGGCACCTACGACGTGGCCGGGCTGCGCGCCGACGCCGACCTGATGATCTGGTGGCACTCGTCGTCCAGCGACGCGCTCCAGGACGCGTACCTGCGGTTCCGCCGCACCACGCTGGGCCGGGCGCTCACCCCGGTCTGGTCGCAGATGGCGCTGCACCGCCCGGCCGAGTTCAACAAGAGCCACATCCCGGCGTTCCTGGCCGACGAGCAGCCCCGCGCCTACCTGTGCGTCTACCCGTTCGTGCGCTCGTACGAGTGGTACCTGCTGCCCGACGCCGAGCGGCGTGAGCTGCTGGCCGAGCACGGCAGGATGGCGCGGGGCTACCCGGACGTGCGGGCCAACACGGTCGCCTCGTTCGCGCTCGGCGACTACGAGTGGATGCTCGCGTTCGAGGCCGACGAGCTGCACCGGATCGTGGACCTGATGCGCGACCTGCGCGCCTCCGGCGCCCGGCGGCACGTGCGGGAGGAGATCCCGTTCTACACCGGCCGCCGCCGCCCGGTCGCCGACATCGTCAACTGCATGGTCTGAAAGGAAGGGCCCCTTCTTAACGCCTGCGGTAGAGGAAGGGGCCCTGCTTAACACCGGAGACGGTGTCGAGCAGGGCCCCGACCGGGACGGCAGCCGTCAGGCGGTCGTCGTGCAGGACAGGATGCCCGGCACCGGGTTCGTCGCACCGGCCGAGCCGGTGAAGCCGAACGAGGTGCTCGCACCCGGCGCGAGCGAGCCGTTGTAGGCCACGTTGCGTGCCGTCACGAGCGTTCCGCTCGTGGTGACAGTGGCGTTCCACGCCGAGTTGACCCGCTGGCCGTTCTGGTAGTTCCAGCTCACCGACCAGCCGCGGATCGGTGAACCGCTGCCGTTGGTCACCTTCACCTCGGCCTGGAAGCCGCCACTCCACGAACCGGTGATCGCGTACGTCGCGGTGCAGCCACCGGCCGGGTTCGGCGTGGTCGGCGGCGGGCTGCTCGGCGGCGTGCTGGTCGGCGGGGTGCTCGTCGGCGGGGTGGTCGGCGACGCCGTCGGGGACGCGGTCGGCGACGGGCCGGCTCCGCCGAAGTCCACGTCGCTGCACAGGTAGTAGGACTGGTCCAGGTGGCTGGCCTGCCAGATGGTGTAGACGACGTGCCGGCCGGTGCGGCCCGGCGCGTTCGCCGGGATCTGGATGGACACGCCGTCCACCTCACGCGTCCACTGGCTGGCCGGGGTGTTGCCGATCTGGCCGACCAGTTCCAGGTCGCTCCAGCGCAACGGCGAGGTGAGCGCGTTGAAACCCTGCTTGGTCACGTACACCCGGATGTAGTCGGCGCCGTGGCTGGCCTGGTCGAAGAACTTGACCCGGAAGCTGTTGGAGACCGACGTGGTCCTCCAGGCGCCGACCGTGTCGAGGGCGTTGTAGCGGCCGCTCTGGGTGCGTCCGCCACTGCACAGCTGCCCGTCGGGGATGGCGCCCTGGTGGTTGCCGGCCACGCCCTCGCGGAACAGGCCGTTCCAGTTCCACATCGCGTTCGGGTCGGCCTGCCACGCCTGCCAGCACATCGGGTCCTGGGTGGCCATGGCCGGGTTCTGGAAGTCACCGCCCCAGCGCTGCCAGCAGCTGTAGGCGCGCGAGGCCGGGTCGACCACCGACCCGTGCGCCGAGGCCGGGCCGGAGAACGCGGTGGTGAGCAGCGCCGCCACCACCGCGCAGACGGCGAGGATCGCCGCCGCGAGCGGTAGCGGGCGGCGGTACGGAGTGGACATGGAAAGCCTCCGGGATGGGTGTCGGTGCACGACGCCCGGACTGTCGGGAGTTGCCCTCTCCCGCGTGGCGGCTCCGCCCGCAGGCTGCCACAAAAAGCGACAAACGTCAATGAGTCGGGTCGCGGCGCATCGGGGTGTGCGGGATGCCGTCCTCGACGTACCCGGGGCCGCTGACCGCGAAGCCGAGCCCCGCGTAGAAGCCGACCAGGTGCGTCTGCGCGTCGAGCACGCACGGCCGGTCACCCACCACCGCGAGGGCCTCGGTCATCAGCGCGCCGGCCAGGCCCGCGCCGCGGGCCGCCGGCGCCACCACGACCCGCCCGATCCGTGCCACACCACCGGGGTCGGCCAGGATCCGCAGGTACGCGACCACGGCGCCGTCGCGGCTCAGCCACAGGTGGCGGGTGCCGGGTTCGACGTCCCGGCCGTCCAGTTCCGGGTACGGGCAGGACTGCTCGACCACGAACACGTCGATGCGCAGCCGGAGCAGGTCGTGGAAGGTGCGGGCGTCCAGGTCGGCGAAGCTTGCCAGGTGGGACTCGACGGGCATCGGCCCAGGTTAGGCGGCGCGTCTCCGGCCGGTCGTGTGCACCCCGGGCCGCGCCGGTTCGGCGTGCCGGGCCGGCGGGGTCCGCCGTGCCGGTTCAGCGCGCGGCGGTTCAGCGCGGCCGGTCCGGCGTGCCGGTTCAGCCCTTCGACGTGCGCAGGCCGGTGGCGGTGGCGGTGACGGCGCGTTCGAACCAGGTGCCGGTGTCCGCCGCCGAGCGGGTCCAGACCGCGACGCACTGGGTCACCCGGCCCTGGTGCAGGCAGCCGTAGCGGTGCGGGAAGCGCGTGCCGCCGGACACGGTCATGGTGGCCGACATCATCCGGCCCGGCACGCCCAGCCCGGCGGGCAGCTTCCCGGCGGTGTGGCCGGTGGTGACCTGGCCGTCCTCCTCGTCGCGCTCGCACGCCTCCAGCACGGCGAAGACCTGCCGTACCGCGTCCGCGGCCGTCGGCTCGTCCGGGTAGACCACGGTCTCCTGGACGATCTCGGCGAACTCGCCGGCCGGGGTGCCCTGTGGCGTGACGAAGACCCGGGTGGACACGACGAGCCGCCGGTCGAGCAGGGGCAGCGGGCGCCCGCAGGCGACACCGTCGGAGTCGAGCTGCTCGCTGGCGTACTCGGGCGTCTCGGCCAGGCCGGCCAGGCTGCCGGTCGCGGCGTACCGGTCGCGCAGCGCCGCGGCGGCGCCGCCGTCGGTGGGTGAGGGCGCGGCGAGCGCAGGCTCGGGGGCGGTCGCGCCGCCGGGCCCGGTGGCGGAACCGCAGCCGGCGAGGAGGGCGGCCAGGGCCGCCGCGATGATCAACCGTCGGGACACCGGAGGGATGCTAGACGGAGATCGACGCCGGTGGCGCCCCGGGGAGCGCCCGCGTCAGGCGGGGCGGGCGCCGACCGCGTCGCGTACCTCGGCACCATGCTCGCCCTCGACGGCGCGGGCGCAGTGGGCGCAGCAGAAGAAGCGGCCCGAGACCTCGACGCCGTGCCCGACGATCTTGATCTGACAGTGCTCGCAGATCGGCGCCATCTTGTGCACCGCGCACTCGAAACAGTCGAACGTGTGCCGCGACCCGTCGACCGTGCGCACCTCGAACGCCATCCAGTAGTCGTTGCCACAAACCTCGCAGGTTGTCATGCGAAACCCCCCGAAAACGGACCTGTCATCCGAGAGTCGCGCAGACGACACCCCCGAGCAACCGGAACCGGCGAACCTGATCCGGCCCCACGGCGAGTCGCTCCCGGCGTGTCGCGCGTTGACTCCTGTGACCGCCGAAAATCTCCGGAGGATTCGTGATCAAGCGCAACAGGCTCTTCGGCAACCAGACCCGGGTGACGTTCTCGCTGCCCCGGGACACCCCGGCCGGCACGGTCAGCGTGGTCGGCTGCTTCAACGGGTGGGAGCCCGGCCGGCACGAGCTGGTGCCGCGGCGCGACGGCACCCGTACCGTGACGGTCCGGCTCGCGCCGGGGGAGTACCGCTTCCGCTACCTCGCCACCGGTGGGGTGTGGCTGGACGACGAGGCCGCCGACCAGGTGGACGAGGCCGGCGGCCTGCTGCGGCTGTGACGCCGCCGTCAGCCGGCGCTGGGCTCCAGCCGCACCGAGATCGAGTTGACGCAGTGCCGGGTGTCCTTCGGGGTGAAGCCCTCACCCTCGAAGACGTGCCCGAGGTGGCTGTCGCAGCGCGCGCAGCGGATCTCCACGCGCCGCATGCCGAGCGTGTTGTCCGGGATCTCCTTGACCGCGCCCGGGATGGCGTCGTCGAAGCTCGGCCAGCCGCAGTGCGAGTCGAACTTGTCTTGGCTGCGGAACAGTTCCAGCCCGCAGGCCCGGCAGTGGTAGACCCCGGGGGTCTTGGTGTCGACGTACTCACCGGTCCAGGGCGCCTCGGTGCCGGCCTCGCGGAGCACCCGGAACTCCTCGGGGCTGAGCCGGACGCGCCATTCGTCCTCGGTACGGGGCAGTTCGTTGTCGGAAAGACTCACCGTTCCACGGTACGTCGGGTGTCGGTGGCATCGCATATGGTCGCGTGATGGCGGGCAGGAGTGCGGTCGAGGAGATCGAGGTAGCCGGGCACACGGTGCGGCTGAGCAGCCCGGATCGGGTGATCTTCCCGCAGCGCGGCTTCACCAAGGCCGACGTCTTCCGCTACTACCTGGCGGTCGGCGACGGGATCATGCGCGCCCTGCGCGACCGGCCCACCACGCTCCAGCGCTTCCCCGAGGGCATCGAGGGCGAGATGTTCTTCCAGAAGCGGGTGCCGCAGCGGGGCGTGCCGCCGTGGGTCCGCACCGCGCGGATCACCTTCCCCAGCGGCCGCCCGGCCGACGAGCTGTGCCCGGCCGACCTGGCGCACGTGGCCTGGGCGGCGCAGATGGGCACCGTGGTGTTCCACCCGTGGCCGGTGCGCGCCGCCGACACCGACCGCCCGGACGAGCTACGCGTCGACCTCGACCCGCAACCGGGCACCGACTTCGCCGACGCGGTGACCGCCGCCGGTGAGCTGCGCGGGCTGCTCGACGAGCTGGGCGTGCCCGGCTGGCCGAAGACCTCCGGCGGCCGGGGCGTGCACGTCTACCTGCGCATCCAGCCGCGCTGGACGTTCGTGGAGGTACGCCGCGCCACCATCGCGCTGGCCCGCGAGCTGGAACGCCGCCGCCCCGAGCTGGTCACCACCGCCTGGTGGAAGGAGGAGCGCGGCGAACGGGTCTTCGTCGACTTCAACCAGATGGCGCGGGACCGCACCATCGCCTGCGCGTACTCGCTGCGGGCGAACGCCCGCGCCACCGTCTCCACCCCGGTCGACTGGGACGAGCTGCCGCAGGTCGACCCGGACGACTTCCACCTCGGTACGGTGCCGGCCCGGTTCGCCGAGCGCGGCGACCCGCACGCCGGCATCGACGACGCCCCGTGGGACATCACGCCGCTGCTGGAGTGGGCCGAGCGGGACGCCGCGGACGGGCTGGGCGACATGCCCTACCCGCCGGAATACCCGAAGATGCCCGGCGAGCCGAAGCGGGTCCAGCCCTCCAAGGACCGCGACCGCCCCCGCCCCTGACCCCGCCTCGCCGTCCCTTTGTCGGCGAGGCGGCGCGGCGTGCGCCCGCGGTCGGGTGACCCCGGCTCAGCCGGAAGCGGTGAGCAGGGCTCGGACCGAAGCGACGACGTGCCGGGGACGGCGGTAGAGGTCGGTGGCGGTGTAGACCCGCATGCGCCAGCCGCGCTCGGCCAGCCAGTTGAGCCGGGACCGATCGTGGTGCAGCCGGCCGGGGTCGAGGTGGGATCCGCCGTCGTACTCCAGGCCGATCCGCCGGTCGCGATAGCCCAGGTCGAGGCGGTAGATCGGTATCCCGTCGTCGTCGGGAACCCACAGCTGCGGCTCCGGCGGCGGCAGCCCGCCGTCGATCAGCAACAGGCGTAACTGGCTCTCCTGCCGGCACTCGGAGCGCGGATCGGCCAACGCGACGAGTTGCCCCGCCTGTCGTACTCCCCGCAGGCCGACGTGCCACGCCACCTCGGTCAGCAGGTCCTCGCGGCGGCAGGCGCCGGCCCGGAGGCAGAGGTCCAGCACCGGCAGTGCGTCCGCCCGCCGGATCACCCGCGCCAGATCCACGGCGCAACGGGCCGCGGGCGCGCAGGGGATGCCGGCGATCTCCACCGCGTCCGGCACCGGCAGCACCGTCTGATGTGTCGCCACGCCCCGGATTCGCCGTGCACTCACACCGGGCGGCACGATCACGTGCACCCGGTCGTGGGTCACCGCTCCGAACCGGTGCAGTCGCGCGCCGGTGTGGAAACCCGCGACAGTGCCCGGCGGCAGTCGCCGGAACAGGGCGCGCAACCGGCTCGCCTCGTCGTCGGTGCAGCCGTAGACACCCCGCGACAGCCGGCCCAGCCGTCCCGCCTCCACCTGGTGCCGGACCGCCCCGCGGCTCATCCCACCCGCCAGCAACTCCCCGTACCGCCACACCCGCCCACCTTCCCGCCCCGCCGCCCTTCCCGTCCGCCCCTGTGGACAGCCCTCGCCCTCGCGCCGGTGGTGGCCGTCGATCTTGGAGTTGTGGTCGTTCCCAAAAGCCGCATAGAACGCATTCGAGGTGCCACAACTCCAAGATCGACGGGGAGGTGGGCGGGCGGCGCGCGCAAGGGTGGGGAGGGACCGATAACGATCATGTAACGGGCGCGAACCTTTTGCGGGGTGTCACTGCTCTCTCTCGGCATCGGCCCGCCGGGGCCAGGAGAGGACGTCGGATGAAGCTGGTGTGGAGGCGGGCGGTAGAGGCCCGTGGGCTGCTGCTCGCCGCCGCTGTCGCGGCACTCGTCGCGGTCGCGTTGGTCACCGGGCTCTCCGACTACAACCGCCGGGCCGTCGAGGCGGGCGCCCGGGCGGTGCTCGACGCCGCCCCGGCCGAGGAGCGCAGCCTGCTGATCAGCGGCTCCGGTGGCGCCGACGCCGCCGCGTTCGCCGAGCGGGACCGGGCGGTACGGGAACAGTTCGCGAACGGGCTCGGCGGCGCCCCGGTCACAGTGGCCGCGAGCCGCGCCGGGACCGGGCGGGAGCTGACCGGGGACGTGGGCGCCGCCCGTACCGACGACGATCCGATGTTCGCCAACCTGGCCACGCTCGACGACCTGCCGGCGCACGCCGAGTTGGCGGCCGGGGCGTGGCCGGTGCCCGGCAGCAACCCGTTGCAGGTGACGTTGCCGGAGACGGTGGCCGCGCGACTGGGCCTGGAGGTCGGGGAGCGGGTGCCGCTGTACGACCGGGGCGCCGAACGCGCCGGCACGGTGGTGGTGGTCGGCACGTGGCGCCCACGGGACGCGTCCGAGGCGTACTGGCGTCTCGCCCCCGGGGTGGGGGAGAGCCAGGGCGACGCGGAGGTCACCTCGTACGGGCCGTTCGCGCTCGACCCGGCCGACTTCACCCGTACCTTCCCGGGCTCCACCTCGGCGGCCTGGGTGGTCGACCCCGACCTGGTGGCGGTCGAGCCGGCCCGGCTGCCCGCCGTGATCACGGCGCTGGACGAGATCACCGGGAAGCTGCCCGAGGCCACCGGCCTGGGCTCCTCGACACAGCAGGTCAGCCACCTGGACCGGCTCGTCGACCGGCTCAGCCGGGCCGACCTGGTGGGCCGGTCCGCGCTGCTCACCCCGCTGCTGCTGATCGTGGTGCTCGGCGGGTACGCGCTGGTGCTGGTGGCCGCGCTGCTCAACGAGGACCGGCGGGCCCAGACCGCGTTGCTGCGGGCCCGGGGCGCCGCCCGGGGGCAGATCGCCGGGCTGGCCGTACGCGAGGCGACTCTCGTGGTGGCGCCGGCGCTGCTGCTGGCCCCGGCGCTGACCGGGCAGGCGATCCACTACCTGGGCGCGGACCTGGGGCTGGCCGACGGCGACCTCGCCCGGGTGTGGATGGTCGCGGTCGGCGCGGCGGTGGGCTGCCTGCTCGCCATGGTGCTGCCGGCGATGCGCCGGGCGGGCACGTACGTCGCGGACATGGCGTCCCGGTCGCGGCCCTCCCGGGGCGCGGCCGTGCAGCGGGCGAGCGTCGACGTGGCGCTGGTGGCCCTCGCCGTGCTCGCCTGGACCCAGCTACGGCAGTACTCCTCGCCGCTCGCCGGCGCCAACGGCAGCCTCGGCATCGACCCGCTGCTGGCGGCCGCGCCCACCATCGGCGTGCTGGCCGGCGCGGTGATCGCGCTGCGGCTGCTGCCGCCGACCACCCGGCTCGCGGAACGCTTCGTGGACCGCCGGACGTGGAACGCCACCATGTTCGGCATGTGGCAGGCGGGCCGCCGCCCGCACGCCGGTCCGGTGCTGCTGCTCGCGCTCGCCGTCGGCGGCAGCACGCTCGCCTGGTCGCTGGTCGCCTCCTGGGAACGCTCGCAGCGCGACCAGGCGCAGCACACGGTCGGCGCGGACCTGCGGCTGACCGAGCGCAACGGCGCCGCCCCGGCCGACCGGGCCGCCGCGCTGGCCGCCGTGCCCGGCCTGGACCGGGTGCTGCCCGCCTGGCGCGACGACGTACGCCTGGGTCGTGAGGCCCAGCCGGCCACAGTGGTGGCGTTCGACGCCGCCGCCGCGAAGGGGATGATCCGGCTCGACGACGCCGGCGGTGACGCGTCCACCGGCGCCCTGCTGGACCGGCTCGCCGACGGCCGGACCGCGCCGGCCGGCGGCGTCCTGCCCGAGGGGGCGAAGACGCTGTCCGGCACCGTCCGCACCCCGGTCGAGAGCATGTTCGACCGGCCGCAGGTGGCAGTGACCGCGTTGTTCGCCACCGACGCCGGGGCCACCTGGCGGGTCCGGCTGGCCGAGGCGGGCGGCGACGGGAAGCCGGTGCGCTTCTCGGTGTCGCTGCCCGACAGCGGCGGCGCACCGCTGCGCCTGGCCGGCTTCGAGGCCGACGGCGGCGACGCCAGCGGCAGCTCGTACCGGCTGCTCCTGGACGAGCTGCGGCTCACCGACGCCTCCGGAGCGCCCCTGCCGGTGCCGGTGGAGGGGGCCTGGCGGGTGATCGACCCGGGCAGCGGTCCGCGCCGGGACGCGCAGGCGACCCCCACCCGGGTGGACGCGACGCAGAGCTTCGATGTGCCCGAAGGGCTGTTGCAGTTCGCCCGCACACCCTCGTCCCGGTTCGCCGTGGTGCCCCGGGCCGAGGATCCGCCGGTGCCGGTGCTGATCACGCCGGGGGTCGCCGCCGCGCTGAGCGTGAAAACCGGTGACACCGTCAAGCTGTCCGTCGCCGAGGTGACCCTGGAGATCACAGTGGCTGGCCAGGTCGCCGCGATCCCCGGCACCACCGGCGACGGGGTGCTGCTGGACCTGCCCACCGCCACCACGCAGCTCCTCGAACGCAGCGGTGGCGTCCGGCCGGTGGCCGAGTGGTGGCTGGGCACCACGCCCGGCGGGCACACCGCCGCCGCTGACGCGCTCGCCGCGACCGGCGGCACGGTGCTGCTGGACCGCCGGGCGGTGGCCGCGGAGGCCGCCGAGGATCCGTACTGGCAGGGCGCGCGCACCGGGCTGCTGGCCGCCGCGCTCGGCTCGGTGCTGCTCGCCCTGGTCGGCCTGGCGGTCGACGTGTGGGCCACCACCCGGCGCCGGCTCACCGAGTTCGCCGTGTTCAACACGCTCGGCGCGAACACCCGGCTGCTGGCCCGCGCGTACCTCGCGGAACAGACGTTCCTGGCCGCGATCGGCGTCGGCGTCGGGATGCTCGTCGGCGCCCTCGTCGCGGCCACCATGGTGCCGCTGGTGATCCTCACCCCGGCCGCCGGCCGGCCGGTGCCCGAGGCGGCCTTCACAGTGCCCTGGGTGCCGATCGGGACGACCGCCGCCGGGCTGCTGCTCGCCGCGCTCGCCTTCGCCGCCCTCATCACCACCGGCATCCGCCAGCGGGTCGCCGCCGCGCAGCTCCGGATCGGAGGAGAACGATGAGCCTTCCTGGTGCCGCGCGCCGGGTCCGCGCGTACGGGGGACAGTTCCTGCTGCTCGCCGTCCTGACCCTGGTGACCGCCCTGCTGATCACCGGCGTTCCCCGGGTCGCCGACCGGCTGACCGGGCAGGGGCTCACCGAGTACGTGGCCGGGCAGCCGGTGGCCCGCCGCGACCTCACGTACAGCGCCGGACC
The DNA here is from genome assembly GCF_040215685.1 of Micromonospora sp. HUAS YX12. Classification (NCBI taxonomy): domain Bacteria; kingdom Bacillati; phylum Actinomycetota; class Actinomycetes; order Micromonosporales; family Micromonosporaceae; genus Micromonospora; species Micromonospora sp. HUAS YX12. Next base: position 6,450,661 of record NZ_CP157974.1, on the reverse strand, counting down.
GGACGTCGTGCCGGCCTCGGACCAGCCCGCCGTCGCCAGCCGGGGGGCCCTGCTCGCGGCGATCGAGGAGAAGATGCCCGCCGAGGTGCGCGACACCATCGGCGAGCGCTGGTTCGCGGCGCAGACCGTCCCCGGGCGGTTGCGCGGTCCGACGCTGAGCGACGACAAAGGGCTGATCGACCTGCACCTGCGCGCCGGCACCGGCATCCGGGAGGCGGCCACCCTGGTCGACGGGCGGTGGCCGGAACGCGGCGTAACCCCGGCCGGCGCGATCGAGGTGACGCTCGCCGAGACGATCGCCACCAGGCTCGGCGTCGCGACCGGCGACCGGTTCCGCCTCTCGCTGCTGGACGCGGACGACAACGTGCTCAACTCCCGCCCGGTCGACCTGGTCGGCGTGTGGCGGCCGAACGACCCGGCCGGCGGAGTCTGGGACACGCTGCCGTCGATGCTGAAGCTCAGCCCACCCGAAGGCGACGGCGACCCGTTCGTGGCCGTCGCGTACACCGCCGACGCGGGCCTGAACTCGATCACCGCCCGCGAATGGCCGGTGACCTTCGGCTGGCGGTACCGGATCGCCCCGGACCGGCTCGAACCGGGCCGCCTCGACGCGCTGATCGCCGGTGTCGACGGGCTGGACCGGGCCATGCCCACTGAGGTCAAGACGACCCTCAGCCAGGGCGTGGACATCCCGCTGCGGCGCTTCGCCGACTCGCTCGCCGCCGCGCGTACCCTGCTCGCGGTCATCGCGGCCGGGCTGCTCGCCACGCTGGCCGGGCTGACGCTGCTGGCCGCCCGGCTGGCCGCGCGCCGCCGCCGCGCCGAGTTCCACCTGATCCGGGCACGCGGCGGCTCCACCGGCGCGGTGCTGCGCCGCGGCCTGGCCGAGTCGCTGCTGGTGCTGCCGGCCGCGGCCGGGATCGGCTGGCTGCTCGGCGGGCTGCTGCCCGGCACCGGGGCGTCGTGGCGCTGGGTGGTGATCGCCGGGCTCGTGGCGACGCTGCTGCCGCCGCTGGCCGCGCTCGCCGTCGGTCGCCGGGCCGGTGGGCGTTCCGACCTGGGCGGCCGGTCGCCCGCCGTCCGGCTCACCGTCGAGGTGGCGGTGCTCGGGCTCGCCGTGCTCGGCGCGTTCCTGCTGCGCCGTCGCGGGCTCACCGCCGGTTCGGTGGACCCGCTGCTGGTCTCGGTGCCGGTGCTGCTGGCGATCGCGGCGGCGCTGCTGGCGCTGCGCGCGTACCCCTGGCCGTTGCGGCTGGTCAGCCGCGTCGCCTCCCGGGCGCGCGGCAGCGTCGCGTTCCTCGGCACCGCCCGCGCGGGCCGGGCCGCGAGCACCGGGCCGCTGGTCGTGGTGGTGCTGGCCGTCGCCACCGCCGCGTTCTGCGGCGTGGTGGCGACCGGCATCGAGACCGGCCGGGACACCGCCGCCGCCCAGGCCGTGCCCGGTGACCTGCTGGTACGCGGGGAACGCTTCACGCCGGACACGGCGGACCAGTTGGCCGCGCTGCCCGGGGTACGCGCTGTCGCGCCACTGCTCACGGTGCCGGCCGAACGCCCCTACGCCGACCGCGCCGGACGCCCCACCCCGGTCACCGAGATGCGCGTGGTGCTCGTGGAGGGGGAGCGGTTCGCCGAGGTGGCACGGCAGGCCGGCGTACCGGTGAGCGTGCCCGGCCCGGTGCTGGCCCGCGCCGACGGGAGCACGCCGCTGCCGGCGCTGGTGTCCCCGGCGGTGGCCGAGGAACTGGCCGACGCCGGGCTCGCCGACGCGCAGGGCGACCGGCCCGCCTGGCTGGACGTGCAGGGCAACCGGCTGCCGGTGCGGACCGCCGCCACGGTCGACGAGTTCGCGCTCGTCGGCGAGGGCGTACGCCGGTTCGTGGTGCTGCCGTGGCCGGCGCTGCCGCCCGACGCGCCGCACCAGCTCGCGCCCACCGGTTTCGTGCTCGCCGGATCCGGCGTGGACGCGGCCGAGGTGGACCGGGTCGCGAGGGAGGGGCAGAACCGCTACCTGCGCATCGGCGGGGTCGGCACCGGGGACAAGGCCCGCGCGCCGGAGGTGACGACCCGTTCGGCGGTGCGCGCCGACCTGGGCGGCACCGGCGTGAACGGCCTGCTGGTGTTCGGCTTCGTGCTCGGCGCCGGGGGTGGCGCCGTGCTGGGGCTGCTCGGGCTCGCGCTCGCGGTGCTCGCCGGGGCCCGCTCGCGCGGGCAGGTGCTGTCCCGGCTGCGCACCATGGGCCTGTCCCGCCGGCAGTGGCGCGGACTGCTGATGGTGGAGCTGACGCCGCTGGTGCTGGTGTCGGTGCTCACCGGGGCGGTGGTCGGCGCGTTGCTGCCGCTGCTGCTCACGCCGGTGCTCGGGCTGCCCGCCTTCACCGGGGGCGTGGAGGTACGCCCGAGTTTCGAGCCCGGCCTGGTGGCCGGGGTGTCGGTCCTGGCCATGCTGGCCCTCGGCTTCGCGATCACCGTGGAAGCCGTGAACAACCGCCGGTTGCGCCTCGGCGAGGTGCTGCGGCTCGGAGAGGAGAGCTGACATGACCGCGACCGCTTCCGGCCATCCGGGCCCGGCGCGTCTCACGCCGCGCGACGAACCGTCGTCCGCCGTACCGGATCTGGCGTCGCTGCAACAGCGCGCCGCGCAGCGCGCCGCCGAACGGGCCGGTGGACGCGACCGGCTGCGCGGGCACATCGTCTGCGACGGCCTGGTGCGCATCTTCAAGACCGAGGGCGTCGAGGTCGTCGCGCTCCAGGGCCTCGACCTGGTCATCGACCGGGGCGAGCTGGTCGCGATCGTCGGCGCGTCCGGCTCCGGCAAGTCGACGCTGCTGAACATCCTGTCCGGGCTGGACACCCCGACGGCGGGCATCGCCCGGGTCGCCGACTACGACCTGCTGTCGCTGTCGAACAAGCGGCGGCTGGCGTACCGGCGGGACGTGGTCGGGTTCATCTGGCAGCAGACCGGCCGCAACCTGCTGCCGTACCTGACCGCGCTGGAGAACGTGGAACTGCCGATGAAGCTGGCCGGACGGGCCGGCGGCGGGCGCAAGCGGCGGGAACGGGCCCGTGAGCTGCTGGACATGGTGGGCGTCGGCTACTGCGCGGACCGCCGGCCGGGCCAGATGAGCGGCGGCGAGCAGCAGCGCTGCGCGGTCGCCGTGGCGGTCGCGAACGACCCGGAGATCCTCTTCGCCGACGAGCCGACGGGCGAGCTGGACGAGGCCACCGGCGCCGAGGTGTTCGCCGCGCTGCGCACCATCAACGCCGAACTGGGGGTCACCATCGTGGTGGTCACCCACGACCACGCCGTGGCCGGCCAGGTCCGCCGTACCGTCGCGATCCGCGACGGCCGGACCGCCTCCGAGGTACGCCGGACCGCGCGCGTCACCGCCGACGGCGGCACCGAGATGGTCAGCGAGGAGTACGCGGTGCTGGACCGCACCGGCCGGATGCAGTTGCCGGCGCAGTTCGTGGAGGCGCTGTCCCTGCGCGACCGGGTCCGGCTCAACCTGGAACCCGACCACGTCGAGGTGCGCCCCGGCGACCGGGCACACGGCGAGGAGAGTGAGTGATGACCAACCGGACAGTGGTGCTGCCGGCGGTGCCGGCGCCGGCCGTCGAGGACGTGGTCCGGGTCGAGGGGGTGAGCCGCACCTTCGGCAGGGGCGAGCACGCCGTGCACGCCGTGCGGGACGTCTCGTTCACGGCGGGACGCGGTGAGCTGGTCGCCGTCCGGGGCCGCTCCGGCGCCGGGAAGACCACGCTGCTGAACCTGGTCGGCGGCCTGGACCGGCCGGACGCCGGGCGGATCCGGGTGGCCGGGCACGACGTCACAGCCGCCGGTGAGCGGGAGCTGCTGTCGTTGCGCCGGGGCACGATCGGGTTCGTGTTCCAGACGTTCGGCCTGGTGCCGATCCTGTCCGCGGCGGAGAACGTCGGGGTGCCGCTGCGGCTGGCGAAGGTGCCGGCGGCCGAGCGGGAGCAGCGGGTGGCGGTGCTGCTGGAGCTGGTCGGGCTGGGCGGGCACGCCGCGCAGCGCCCGTACGAGCTGTCCGGCGGCCAGCAGCAGCGCGTGGCGGTGGCCCGGGCGCTGGCGAACGAACCGGACCTGCTGATCGCCGACGAGCCGACCGGTCAGCTCGACTCCGAGACCGGACGGTCGATCATGGACCTGCTCCGGGCGGTGGTGCACGCCCGGGGCATGACCGCGCTTGTGGCCACGCACGACCCGGCGCTGATCGAGCTGGCCGACCGGACGCTCACCCTGCGCGACGGCCGGCTCGTCTCGGAGGACTGACCCGTCCACCGGGCCGCGCACCTTCGGGTGCCGGCCCGGTACCGGGTCGCGGCCGGCCCGGCGGCGGGTCGCGGCCGGGTCAGAGCGCCAGCTTCATGCCCTCGTGACTCGCGACGAAGCCCAGGTCGCGGTAGAACCGGTGCGCGTCGGCGCGCTGCTTGTCGGTGGTGAGCTGCACCAGCGCGCAGCCGCGCTCGCGGGCCCGGTCGATCGCCCAGCGCATCATCGTCCCGCCCAGCCCGCGACCGCGCCGGTCCGAGCGCACCCGCACCGACTCGATCAGGCACCGCTGCGCCCCGTGCCGGCCCAGCCCCGGGATGTACGTGAGCTGGAAACAGCCGACCAGCTCCCCGCCGTCGTCGGCGACGATCAACTGGTTGCGCGGGTCGGCGTCCAGGTCGGCGAAGGCCCGCTCGTACGCCTCGTCCACCTCGGGCAGGTCGCGGCTACGCCCGAGCACGTCGTCGGCGAGCAGCGCGAGCACGGCGGGCAGGTCGGCGCGGACCGCCTCCCGGAAGATCACCTCGGTCACCCGGCCAGCCTGGCACAGCGCCGCGCGCCGGTGCGGCCCGGGCGGCGTCCCGACGCGTCGCCCGGTCGTGTCGTCCGGTGGCGGCGGCCGGTCGTGTCGCCCGGTCGCGCCGTCCGGTCGTGTCGGCCGGTCGCGGCGGCTGGCCGCGCCGTCCGTGGTCAGCCGCCGTCCAGCCAGCTCCGCAGCGCCCACCACCAGTGCACGGTCTCCGGCACCGTGCACCGCGCGCCCTCCTCGACCGGTGGCCCGCCGGTCAGCTCCCGCAGCCGCCGCAGCCGGTAGCGCACCGTGTTCGGATGGACGTGCAGCGCGGCGGCGGTCTGGTCCAGCCGCTGGCCGTGGTGCAGCCAGGCGAGCGCGGTGCCGGCCAGCTCCCGGTGGAAGTCGTCGGCCGGGTCGAGCGCGCCGAGCAGCGCGCCGCGCAGCAGTTCGGCCAGCAGCGGCTGGGCGGCCAGCGCGGTCTCCCCGGCCAGGTCGGTGACCCGGCGCAGCCCGCGCAGCCGCCGGTTGGCCGCCGTGGCCAGCGCCGCCAGGCAGAGCGCGTACATGGCCGGGGCCCGCTCCAGCGGCTGCGCGGGCGCCACCAGCGTCAGCAGGTCGGCCGGTACGGCGTCCGGCGGTCGCGGGAGCAGCCCGGCCAGCCGGTCCCCGACCGTGCCGAGCAGGCCGCCCCGCGCGGTGAGCTGCCGGTGCAGGGCGTACGCCCGGACCGGGTCCGGTGGCGCGGCGACCAGGCAGTGGTAGCGCCCGTCCGGCCGCAGCCCGAACCGGGTCAGCTCGGCCGAGGGCAGGCCCGCCGGGCCGTCACGCAGCAGCCGCCGCAGCAGGTGCGCCCGGGCCGCCGCGCCGGTGCGTACCATTTCCCGCTCGGCGCTGCGGTGCCCGTCGACCACCGCCCGCTCCACCGCCGCGGCGTACCGGCCGATGGTGAGCAGCCCTTCCAGCAGCACCTCGTCGGGGATGCCGGCGGCCCGGCCGTGCCGGACCACCAGCTCCACCGCCCGGTCCCGCCCGGCCTGCACCCCGCGCAGCAGACCGGCGACGGAGACGCCCTGCGCCGCCCGGTCCGCGCCCAGCCGGCGGGCCTCGGCGAAGTCCCGCCCGGCCGGATCCTCGTGGCGTTCCAGCGCGCCGAGACCGCTCGTCAGGAGCAGGACGACCTGTCGGCGTACCTCGTCGGCGGGCAGCCGGGCGACCTCGGGGGAGTTCGCGCGGGCGGCCCGCGCCACCTCGTCGACGGCGGCCGGATCGGCGGACAGGTCGCGCAGCAGCGCGCCGAACGTCGGGGCCTGTCCGGTCCGGGTCATCGGCGTCCGCCGCCCTCCGGTTGTCGACGCGGCACAACCGGGCCGCGCGGGCGTTGGCGTCAGCTCCCTAGCCCCGGCGGCCGGCCGGTTGCTCTCCTGGTTGTTACCGCAAGGTAACACCGCTCGCGCCACTGAGAAACGTCGATGTTCCACCGGCTGCCAGGAGGCGTCCATGACACCCGTGCCACCCCGCCCGTCCCGCTCCCGCCGCTGCGCCGGCCTGGCCGTCCTGGCCGCGCTCGCCCTGGTCGCGCCGACGCCGCTGGTGACGGCCCCCGCGCCGGCCGCCGCCGCGGTCGCGCTCCAGGAGGTGATGTTCGTCGGCAACACCTGGGACGGCACCGCCGACGTCATCCGCTCTCGCGGCGACTACGCCAGGCTCGGCCGGATCAACGTGATCCCGGACCGCGCCGCGCGGCTGCGCGAGATCTACCTCAACCCGATCAAGCTGGCGTTCTTCCTCGGCATCCGGCAGGGCCCGGGGGAGGGACACGACCAGCTCATCGACGACATGTACACCACGCCGGACGGCACCGCGCTCGTGGTGTCCCGGCCCAGCTTCGCCGACGTCGTCTCGATCGACCTGGCCACCGGCGCGCTGCGCTGGCGGTTCCCGGTCTCCGGCTACCGCGCCGACCACATGGCCGTCTCGCCCGACGGCACCCGCGTCGCGGTCTCCGCGTCCACCTCCAACACGGTGCACGTGCTGGACATCCGCACCGGCGCGCAACTCGGCTCGTTCGGCGCCGGCGACAAGCCGCACGAGAACATCTACACCGACGGCGGCACCCGGCTGTGGAACATGTCCATCGGCGAGGTCAACACCGACCTGGACGCGCCGTGGCTCGACTGGACCAAGGGCGACCGCCGGATCACCGTCGCCGACACCGGCACGTACCAGGTGGTCAAGGTGATCGACATGCGGGACCGGCTGGACGCCGCCGGCCGCCGGGACCTCTCCGACGCGGTCCGCCCGGCCGTGTTCACCCCCGACGGCAGCCGGCTCTACTTCCAGGTGTCCTTCTTCAACGGCGTCGTCGAGTACGACGTGGCCACCGACCGCGTCACCCGCGTCGCCACGCTGCCGAAGAACCCGGCCACCAGCGAGGACCGCACCACCTGGGTCAACGACTCCCGGCACCACGGCCTGTCGATGAGCCCCGACGGCGCCCGGATCTGCGTCGCCGGCACCATGGACGACTACGCCACAGTGCTGGACCGGGCCACGCTGCGGGAGGGCCCGCTGGTGCCCGCGAGCAAGCCGTACTGGGCCACCGTCAGCGGGGACGGCCGGGACTGCGTGATCTCCGAATCCGGCGCCGACCAGGTCACCGCGATCAACTTCGCCACCGGGCAGAAGGTCGCGAGCGTCCCGGTCGGCGACCACCCCCAGCGCGTCCGCATCGGCCACATCCCGCAGGGCTGGACGCCCCCGGCGGCCGGCTGACCGCCGGCGTTCGACCGGCCGGCGTCCGGCTCCCGGCCGCCGGCCCGGACCGTCACCGGGCGGGGCAGCGCAGCCCCTCCCGGGGGACGGTGAGCGAGATCAGGTACGCGTCGACGGCCGACGTCACGCACGACGTCTGCGGGTAGGCGGTGTGCCCCTCGCCCTCCCAGGTCAGCACCCGCCCCACACCGAGCATGGACGCGAGCGCGGGCGTCTGCTCGTACGGCGTGGCCGGGTCACCGGTGGTGCCGACCACCAGGATCGGCGGCGCGCCGTCCGCCCGCCCGGTCGGGTACGGATCCCGCTCGCCGGGCCACTCCACGCAGCCCAGCATCCCCACCGCCAGGGCGGGACCGAACAGCGGATACTTCTGCCGCCACTGCGACTGCAACGAGCGGACCTGCTCACGGGTCGGCTTCTCGGTCTCGTCGGCGCAGTTGACCGCCAGGTTGGCGTCGAACAGGTTGGAGTAGTGCCCGTCGGGCTCGCGGCCCGCATACGCGTCGGCCAGCTTGAACACGCCGTCCGGGTCGCCGCCCTGCAGGTCGTCGATCGCCCGGGCCAGCTCCTGCCAGCCCTGCTCGGTGTAGAGCGACGAGATCACCGCGTAGAAGACCCACCCGGCGGTGGCCTCGCGGCCGTCCTGCGCGCGTACCGGGGAGGCCTTCGCCTTGGCGATCGCGTCCGTGACCGCACCCCGGGCGTCCGGGGCGATCGGGCAGCGGCCGGCGTTCGCCGCGCACCACCTGGTGAAGTTGTCGAACGCCCGCTCGAAGCCCTTCGCCTGGCTCTCCGACCCGGCGATCAGCTTCTGCTGCGGGTCGACCGCGCCGTCGAGCACCAGGGCGCGCACGCGCTGCGGGTAGAGCTGGGCGTAGGTCGCGCCGAGCAGCGTGCCGTAGGAGTAGCCGAGGTACGTCAGCTTGTCGTCGCCGACCGCCGCGCGGACCGCGTCCATGTCCCGCGCCGCCTGCTCGGTGCCGTAGAGCGGGAGCTGGTCGCCGTACTTCGCGCCGCACCGCTCGCCGATGCGCCGGTTGAGGCCGACGAAGCCGTCGAACGACGACTGGCTCTCCGGGTCGGGGTCGTAGCCGAAGCTGGCGTCCAGGTCGGCGTCGGAGATGCACTTGACCGGGCTGGACCGGGCCACCCCGCGCGGGTCGAAGCCGACGATGTCGAACCGGTCCGTGATCGCCGTCGGCAGGCCGCCGAACGCCGGGCCGAAGGACAGGTAGACGGCGGTGTCGACGCCGGACGCCCCGGGACCACCCGGGTTGATCACCAGCGAGCCGATCCGGTCGCGCTGCTTGGTCGAGCGGGCCCGGATCAGCGCGATCTCGAACGTCTCACCGGCGCCCGGCCCGGCGGTCGCGCCGGTGGTGGCCCCGGTGCCCCAGTTGCGCGGCACGGCGATCCGGGCGCAGTCGTAGCGCATGTCCGCCGCGCCCCGCCCGACCAGCTCGTCGGGCACCTCCGGGCAGGCCCGCCACTCCGGAGCGGTGCCCGGCGGGGCGGCCTCGCCCTCGCTCTCGGCGCGCGGGGCGAACGCCGGCAGCGTGCAGCCGGCGGTGAGCACCACCGCCGCGACGAACGCGGCCAGGGCGGGCCGGAACCGGCGGGTCCGGTCGGGGAAGCGGGTCACGTGGGCGCCTTCCATGATCGTGTCGACCGTCAGGCTACGCCCGGCCGCGGGTGTCACCGACCGTCGCCGCCGGATCGCCGCGCAGCACCTCGTCGACGTCGTAGCGGATCGGGCGTTCGAGCTGGCCGTAGTCGCAGGAACGGGGATCACGGTCGGGGCGCCAGCGCAGGAACCGGGCGGTGTGCCGCAGCCGGTCGCCCTCCATCGCGTCGTACGCCACCTCGACCACCAGCTCCGGGCGCAGCGGCTCCCACTCGAGGTTCTTGCCGCCGGTCCACCGGCTCACCCCGCCCGGGATGCGCTGACCCCGCTCGTGGTCGCCGTGCACCCACGGGTGCTCGCCGCCGACGTCGCGGTAGGGCTCCAGCTCGTCGAGCAGCTCCTTGCGGCGGGCCATGGTGAACGAGGAGCTGACGCCGATGTGGTGCAGCACGCCGTCGTCGTCGTAGAGGCCGAGCAGCAGCGAGCCGACCACCGGCCCGGACTTGTGCCAGCGGAAACCGGCCACCACCGCGTCCATCGTGCGCGCGTGCTTGACCTTGAACATGAGCCGCTTGCCCGGCTCGTACGGCAGGTCGGCCGGTTTGACGATCAGCCCGTCCAGCCCGGCGCCCTCGAACACGTCGAACCAGCGGCGGGCCGTCTCCGGGTCGGTGGTCACCTGGGTCACGTGCACCGGTGGGCGCACCCCGGACAGCGCCTGCTCCAGCCGCTCGCGGCGCCGGGGGTAGGGCTGGTCGGTGAGCAGCTCGTCGTCGACGGCCAGCAGGTCGAACGCGACGAAGTCGGCCGGGGTGGTCTCGGCCAGCAGCTTCACCCGGGAGGCGGCCGGATGGATGCGCTGGGCCAGCAGCTCGAAGTCGAGCCGCGGCTGCCCGCCCGGGCCGTCCCGGCGGATCACGATCAGCTCGCCGTCGACCGCGCACCGGGGCGGGAGCTGCCGCCGGGCCTGCTCGACCACCTCGGGGAAATAGCGCGTCATCGACTTGCCGCCCCGGCTGGCCAGCTCGACCTCGTCGCCGTCACGGAAGACGATGCAGCGGAAGCCGTCCCACTTCGGCTCGTAGGTCAGGCCGTCATCGGTGGGCAGGTCGGCCACGCTCTTGGCCAGCATCGGCTCGACCGGAGGGTTGATCGGCAGGTCCACGGCGACCAGTCAACCAGACCCCACCGACAGTGGTGAGGCAGATCACCGCCGGTGGCCGAGTGGCGTGTCCCGTCGCGGCCGCGTTCGTCACCGCCGCCCGAATGGTGAAACCGCAGGTCAGAGCTACCGTCGCGGCGTGCCGGAGTGGAGTTGCGGATGCTGCGGGCGCTGGCGGGTCAGCGTCGAGCTGATCCGCGGCCACTACCGCTACCGGCTGGCGCACCACTACCCGCCCGAGCACGGCGGCGGCGCGAACGTCCTCGGCGAGGTCGGCTCGGTCGCCGAGCTGGAACGCCTGCTGAAGCGGTACGCCCCGGTAACCCTGGCCGACCTCCACGAGGCCGCCTGACCCCCACGCGCTATGGTCCGCCGGCTGGGCCCGGCTCCCGGCTCCCGGCGAGATCTTGGTACCAAACGGCCCCCATAGGGGCCCCTTCCTACCAAGATCTCCACCGATCCCACTTCGCGGAACGCCAATCCCGCGGGACGGGGGGCGCTCCACGTGGCAACCAGCCGAGCGAGGCGCGGGCGCGGGGCGGCGGCGGAACGGGGTGCGGGCATAGCCTGAGGGGACCGTCCACGGGGGAGGAACGCCGATGCGGTTCGCCGAGTCCGTCGAGATCGCCGCCGACGCCGACCGGGTCTGGGCGGTGCAGACCGACGTGGAGCACTGGCCGGAGTGGACGCCCTCGGTCACCGCCGCCCGCCGGCTGGAACCCGGTCCGCTGACGCTCGGCTCGACCGCCCGGCTGGAGCAGCCGCGCCTGCGTCCGGCGGTGTGGCGGGTCACCGAGATCGAGCCGCCGTACTCGTTCGTCTGGGAGTCGGCGGGCCCCGGCGTGCGCAGCCGGGGTGAGCACCGGCTGGTGCCGCTGGACGACGGGCGCACCCGGGCCGAGCTGGTCCTGGTGCAGACCGGTCCGCTGGCCGGCCTGATCGGGTTGCTGGCCGGCTCGATGATGCGCCGCTACCTGCGGCAGGAGGCGGACGGGCTCAGGCGCCGGTGCGAGCGGGACTGACCGTCTTCTCCAGGACGGCGAGGCGGTTGCCGTTCTCGTCCGGCCGGTGCGACACCACCCGGTAGCCGCGGCCCGCGTACAGGGACAGGTTCGCCGCGCTGTCCGCGCCGGTGAACAGCGCGAACCGGGTCACCCGGCCGGCGCAGGCGAGCTCGACGGCGTCCAGCAGCCGCCCGCCGACGCCCCGGCCCTGCTGGTCGGGGGCGACCGAGAGGCGGCCGACGTGGGCGGTGTCGCCGTCCACGCGGGCGCGTACCGAGCCGACCAGGCGGGTGCCGCGCCGGGCGGCGAGCACCACGTCCGGGCCGGCCAGCGCCGCCCGTACCTCGTCGAGCGTCTCGGTCAGCGGGGGCAGGAACACGTCCCGGTAGCGCTGCGCCTCCACCAGGTACGCGGCACACTGCACGGTGAGGATCTCCCCGGCGTCGGCGAGGCCGGCCGGGGCGATGGTCACGTCGGTCACCGGCTCAGCTCACCACAGCGCTCCGGGGCGGCCGTACCCTGGCGGGTGTCCCCGCGACGTGGAGGTGGCCGCCGTGCCCGAGCTGACGTACCCGGAGGTGGGCGCGACCCGCGACGGCGGCCGGCCGGCCGGTTACCACCACCTGCGCCACCGGGTCCGGCTGCCGGACGGCGGTTTCCCGGTGGCGGCGGACGCGGTGCTGGGCTGGCGGCTGCACCGCGCGGCCGGCGTGGTGATGCGCGCGGACGCGCCGCGCGCCGCCCCCGGGGTGCGGGTCACGCCGGGACTCGGTGTCGGCCCGGTGCGGCTGTGGGGCCCGACCGAGGTGGTCTGGACGGTCGACGAGCCGGACCGGGCCGGCTTCGGCTACGGCACGCTGCCCGGGCACCCGGAGGTCGGTGAGGAGGCGTTCCTGGTGACCCGGGGCGCCGACGGCGTCTGGTTCGAGGTGACCGCGTTCAGCCGCCCGGCCCACTGGTACGTGCGGGCCGGCGGGCCGGTCGTGCTGGGCTTCCAGCGGGCGTACGCCTGGTGGCTGGGGCGGACGCTGCGGCGGCTGTGCCGGCGGCGCTGAGCGGTCAGTAGCGGGCGAAGGAGCGGATCGGGGCGCGCGGGCCGTACTTCGGTGCCTGGACACCGGCCGCCTCCAGCAGCACGCACACCCGGCCGCGGTGCCCCCGGAACGGCTCCAGCAGCGCCAGCATCCGGGCGTCGTCGCCGCGCGGCTCCCCGGCCAGCGCCCAGGCCACCGTGTTCGGCACGTGGTAGTCGCCGACGCTCACCGCGTCCGGGTCGCCGTACGCGATGCGCACCACCTCGGCGGCGGTCCACGGCCCGATCCCGGGGATCGCGGTGAGCCGCCGGGTGGCCTCCGCCGAGTCGGCGCAGCGTTCCAGCCGGTCCGCGACGGCCGCCGCGCGGCGCAGCGTGTCGGCGCGCCGCTGCTCGACGCCGAACGGGTGGAACACCCAGTACGGCGTGGCCGCCACCGCGGCGGGCTCCGGCGGCAGCAGCAGTGGTTGCAGCGGGCCGGGCGCGGGTTCCCGGAAGTGCCGGACTGTGGCGGCGTACGCCCGGTACGCCTCCTTGCCGGTGACCTTCTGCTCGAAGACCGCCCGCAGCAGCCGGGGGAAGATCTGGCCGGTGGCGGGCATCCGCAGCCCGTGGTGGGTGTGCGCCAGCCGGGCCACCAGCGGGTGCGCGGCGGCGAGCGCGGCGAACCCGGTCAGGTCGTCGCACAGCCCGGCGATCCGGTCGGCCCGGTCGACCACCCAGGCCGCGCCCGGGCCGTACCCCTCGGCCAGCAGTTCGCCGGCTTCCGTGCGCAGCGCCAGCGTGGCCGGGCCGTCCGGGGTGCGGGTGGCCCACCAGAACGTGCCGGCGGCGATCCGCGCGCACGGGTCGTACGGGCTGAACGTGAGCGCCCGCACCGAGGCGGCCAGCCGGTAGCCGGCCGGCGGGCGCAGCGTACGGCGGGCGTCGGGCGAGGTCACCAGCCCACTCTGCCACGCGGCCCGGCCGTGACGCCGGGGCACGCCCCGCGTGCCGGGAGGCGGGCCGATGCCGGTACGCCCCGCCTCCCGGGTCCGCGACGGTGACCGGCCGCGCCCTCCCCGGCGGCGACCGGTCACCGTGTCCTGGTGCGTCAGTACGAGTAGTCCGAGCCGCCGCCGGAGCTGTCCGAGCCACCCGCCGCGGGCGGCGCGACCGCCTTGGGCGTGCCGGTCGGCAGGCAGGTCAGGTTCTTCTTGCCGTTCGGGTCGACCACGAACCAGGTGCCGCCGACGCCCTGGCCCTTCCACTGGCCGGGCTTCTTGTCACCGATGTAGCGGTAGACCGGCCAGCCGCCGATGGTGAGCTGCCGGGTGCCGTCCTGGCGGGTGATGGTGCCGACCTTGTCGTCGGAGACGCCACGCAGCTGCGGGTTGCCGTCGGTGAGCGACGGCGGCCACACCTCGGCGCACTTGTCCACGCAGTTGGACTGCGGCGGGTCGTCGGAGTCCTTGTCGAACCGGTACAGCACCCAGCCGTCCTGGTCGGTGACGACGCGGCCCATCCGGGGCAGCTTCTTGCCGACCAGCTCGTCGGTGATCTTCACGTTGGCCGGGGGCGCCTTGTCCGCGACCGGCTCCTCGGGAGCCGCCGACGCCTCCGGTTCGGCCGCCGCGGTGGGTTCGGCCGCGGCGACGGCGACCGGCTCGGCCGCGCCCGAGTTCGCCCCGTTGTAGCCTGCGGGGGCGCAGGCCGTAAGTGCGACCATCGCGCTCGCGACGATGACGGTCGTCCGCTTGTGGTGTGCCACGTGCCCTCCTCGTTCTTGGCAGTTCGCCGAGTAGTACGGGCGCGGCGCTGTCAAGGTTGAAACCAAAACGGTGGCACATTTCACAGTGGACCGATTGAACCGATGGGCGTCGCCGTGCGTGCGTCAGCACGAGGGGGTCCGCCGGCCCGGGCACGACGCGACGGCGCCGGGCGGCTGAACCACCCGGCGCCGTGAGCACCCCGGTCAGATGTCGTCCACCGTCACCAGCGGACTCGCCACGCCGTTCGCGTCGACCGACTGCACCTGAAGCTTGTCGATGTCGCGCACCGGGGCCGAGGTGGACGCGCTCAGCTCCAGCGGAAGCTGGTTCTGGTTCGTCCCGTAGCCGCCGACCGGCACCGACCAGGTGGAGATCACCTCGCTCGTGGCGTTCTTGCGCACCACCACCAGCCGGCACGTGCGCGGCCCCGGCAGGCGGCTGAGCTGCACCGCGATCTGCGTGCCGTACTCCTTGCGGGCCAGCCACATCGTGGTCTGCACGCCGGTCGCCGGGTCGGTGGCATTGTGCTGGTCGCCCTCGATGTCCTCTTTCCCGCCGACACCGGGGGCGTTCGGGTCGCCCGGCTCGCCGCTCGGCGCCGCCGTCGGCGCGGCCGGTGTCGGCCCCGCCTGCGGCGGCGCCGGCTCGTCGCCGAGCATCCCGGCCGCCACCGCGCTCACGCCGCCGAACACCACCACGGCCGCCGCGGTCGCCAGCAACTGCCGCACCCGGGTGCGACGGCGGTCCCGCCGGACCGCCATCAGCGTCCGGTCCAGCAGCGCCGGATCGGTGTGCGTCTGCTCCAGCGCGGCCATCGCCTCGCCGTCGATGCCGGCGAGCAGCCCCACCACCGGGACCATCGTCTCCAGTTCCGCCGCGCAGGCCCAGCAGGTGGCCAGATGCTCCTCGAACCGCTCCGCGTCCTGCTGATCCAGCACGCCGAGCGCGTACGCGGCGACGTCCATGTGGTCGGCCCGGCTCATTCGGTCACCCCCCTCTCCTGCAGGGCCGTGCGCAGCGCGCGCAGCGCGTAGTAGACCCGTGACTTGGCGGTACCGAGCGGGAGCCCCAGTTCCTCGGCCGCCTCCGGCACGGTGCGCCCCCGGAAGTACGTCGCCACCAGGATCTCCCGGTGCGACTGGCTCAGCGTACGCAGCGCGTCCGCGACGGTCATCGTGCGCAGCACCCGGTCGGTGCTGTCGGACTCGGCGAACATGGTCAGATCCCGGTCGTACGTCTCGGGCGGGCGGGCCTGCTCACTGCGGTGCTCGTCGATGGCGATCCGCCGGGCCACAGTGACCAGCCAGGGACGCAGCGAGCCCTGGCCCTGCACGCCGAGCCGGTGCGCGTTGCGCCAGGCCCGCAGCAGCGTCTCCTGCACGATGTCCTCGGCGCGCTGCCGGTCCCCGCCGGTCAGCCGCATCACGAACATCAGCAGCGGGCCGGCGTGCTCGGCGTACAGCAGGCGGATCAGCTGGTCGGAGTGGCTGGCCTCGGCGGAGGTCGCCTTGTGGCGTCCGGAAGCGGGTCGCGGCGGCACCGGGTCATTCTGGCGATCGGTGGACCGGGCGTCGACCCCCCGGCCCGAACGCGAGGCGCGCGAGTGTGGTTGCGCCCGGGCGAACATCCACTCGGGCCGCGCCACCTCGCCGTGCCAGCCGGCCGCCACCGCATGCATGCAGACCTCCGCTGTCCAATGACATCAGCCGGCCCCCCACGGGCATGGCCGCCCGGTGATACGCAGCGACCAGCCGATCGGATCAACGTTTGACCGAAAAAATTCCCGGCGGCGGGGGAGTGGAGTCGACGGCGTCCGCGTCGTGGACCACCGCCGCGCCGCCGGTGAACCGGTCCAGCTCGGCGCCGGCCAGCACCCGGCCGGGGAACCAGTCGCCCGCCGCCCGCCGGGCCAGCTCCGGCACCGGCGGCTCCACCCGGGAGGCCACCAGCACCAGGTTGCCGTAGCGCCGGCCGCGCAGCACCGCCGCGTCGCCGACCAGGCAGGCCCGGGGCAGCACGCTACGCACCGTCGCGACCTGCGCGCGGGCGTGCCGCAGCGGCGGGCCGTCGGCCACGTTCGCCAGGTAGCTGCCGCCGGGCGCGAGCACGCGGGCCACCTCGGCGGCGTACTCCACCGAGGTCAGGTGCGCGGGGGTACGGGCGCCGGCGAACACGTCGGCCACGATCACGTCGTACGCGCCGTCCCGGCTCGACGCCAGCGTCGCCCGCGCGTCGGCCACCCGGACCCTCAGGCGCGGATCCGACGGCCAGGGCAGCTCCCGGCGGACCAGCTCGACCAGCGCGCCGTCCACCTCGGACACCCGCTGGGCCGAACCGGGCCGGGTGGCCTGCACGTAGCGGGGCAGGGTCAGCGCGCCGCCGCCCAGGTGCAGCACCCGCAGCGGCGTCCCGGCCGGCGCCACCAGGTCCAGCGCGGCGGCCAGCCGCCGGACGTACTCGAACTCCAGGTGCGCCGGGTCGGTCAGGTCCACGTGCGACTGCGGCGCGCCGTCCAGCAGCAGCGTCCACGAGCCCGGACGGTCGACGTCCGGCACCAGCTCGGCCCGGCCGGTGTCGACGTCGGCCACCACCCGGTCGGAGTCGCGTCGCCGGCCCATCAGCGCCGCATCCCGCGCGCCGCGGCGGTGAGCACCCGGTGCAGCAGCCGCGCGTCGCCGAGCATCCCGCGCAGCCGGCGTTCCAGCCCGGCGATCGGCACCAGATTCTGCGGGGCACGCGGATCCTTGTACGGGGTGGAGGCGAACCGGGGCAGCGTCACCAGCGACAGGTCGGCCAGCGCGATCGCCTCCGGCACGGTCAGGTCGGCCGAGCACTCCACCCGCACGATGCCCGCCCAGGGCGCGCCGGCGCGCACCGGCAGCCGCAGATACCACGACCACCCGCCCCAGGCCGTGCCCAGCCGGAACACCGGGCACCGCTCACCCGGCGCCAGCCCGGTCACCACAGCGGTCAGCCGGGCGTCCAGGTACTGGCTGTGCTGCGTCTTGATGTACCCGAGCGTGCGCGGCAGGTTGCGCCGGCTGCGCAGCGGGCCGTCCACCACCAGCAGGTCGCCGTCGGTGCGTACCGCGTCGGAGACGGCCACCTCCAGCGCGGTCAGCGGCGCCTGCACCGCCGCGGGCAGCTTGCTCAGCTCACCGGTGCCGCTGACCCGGTGCACCGGGTAACGGACCGTACCGGCGACCACGTCCTGCGCCGACGGGCTCGCCGTGAACAGCCCCCGGCCCACCCGGGAACCGGCCAGCTCGGCGGCGCCCCGATCCAGGTCGCAGCGCACCACCCCGGCCGCGTACGAGGCGGCGATGCCGGGGAACGAACCGCCGTCCTCCTCGGCCGTCCAGACACTGGCGTCGATCCGGCGTACCCCGTCGACGAGCAGCACCACGTCCGGCGCCCGCACGCCCGCGCGGGGGCCGATCGCCCGCCAGTCGGTGGCCGGCAACTCGACGTCGGCGTCGACCTGGGCGCTGCTCGGCGCGGCCGGCCCGGACCCGCCCGCCGCCTCGAACGACGCGCCGTACGCCGGATCCCAGGCGTCGACGAAGAACCGCGCGCCGACCGGCGACGGCCCGGTCACGCGGCGCTCCGCCGAGCGGTGCCGGTCACAGGCCGGTCCGTTCCACGCGGGCCGTCCGCGCGTCCTTGCGGACCTCGAACCGGACCGGGATGCGCTCGGCCAGCGCCGGCACGTGGGTGACCACGCCGACCATCCGGTCACCCCGGGCGGCCAGGTTCTCCAGCGTCGCCGCGACCGTGTCCAGCGTCGCCGCGTCGAGCGTGCCGAAACCCTCGTCCAGGACGATCGACTCCAGGCTGGCGGCGGTGGTGGACATGCCGGCGAGCTGCTCGGACAGCGCCAGCGCGAGCGCCAGCGACGCCTGGAACGTCTCCCCGCCGGACAGCGTCCGCACCCCGCGCCGCAGCCCCGCGTCGTGGTGGTCGACCACGAAGAACTCACCCTTGTCGTGCACCAGGTCGTACTGCCCGCCGGACAGCTCCCGCAGGATCCGCGACGCGCCGTCGACGAGCAGGTCCAGCGCCTCGGTGAGCAGCCAGCGCTCGAAGTTGTTCGCCCGCAGGTGCGAGGCGAGCGCCCGCGCCACCCGGGCCTCGTGCTCGTGCCCGGCCCGCTGCTCCCGCAGCCCGGCGGCCTGCTCACGGCGCTCGTCGACGCGGCGCAACTCCGCCTCGGCCCGCTCCACCGCCACCGCCACGTCGCGCGGCGCGTCCTGCGGGGCGTCCAGCCCGGCGGCGGTGAACAACGCGGCGATCCCGTCGGCGACCTCGGCCGCGGCCCGCTGCGCCGCCTCCACCGAGGCGGCCAGCCCGTCCCGCTCCGCGCGCCGCGCCTGCGCCTGCTCGCCCGCCCAGCCGGCCAGCGCCGCCCACGCCGCTGCCACGTCGTCCCGGTCGGCGGCCGGTGGGCCGAACCGGGCCAGCCCGTCGCGTACCGCGTCGAAGTCACGCCAGGCCCGGCGCAGCCGTTCCTGCGCGGCATCCAGCGTGCCCCGCGCCCGCCGGGCCGCGTCCCGCCCGGCCCGCACCGCGCCGGCCGCCTCCTCCAGCGCGGTACGCAGCCGCGCGTGCTCGGCCAGCGACTCGCGCAGCCGCTCCGGCGCGGGCGCGTCCGCGAGCTGTTCGTCCAGCTCGGCCAGGCGCGCGCCGAGCTGGTCGTGCTGGGTCCGGGCGCGCAGCAGCTCACGGTCCAGGTCACGGGCCGCGGCGTCGCGTTCCTGCACCACCCGCTTCGCCGCCTCGCTCGCCGCCCGCGCCGCCTTGCCCGCCTCGATCGCCCGGCTCACCGCCGAACCCTCCGGCACCGCCGGCACCGTGGTGACCGTCTGCTCGCACACCGGGCACGGCGCGCCGCCGACCAGGTGGGCCCGCAGCGCCACCGCCTGGTCGGCGGCCTTCGCCTCCTCGTGCGCGCGGAACGCCGACTCCAGCTCCGCCTCGGCCCGCTGCGCGTCCGCCCGCGCCGCCGCCAGCGCCGCCACCGCCGCGTCGTGCTCGGTCCGTGCCGCGTCCACCGCCGAGCGGACCGTCGCCGCCTCCGCGGTCAGCCGGTCCCGGTCCGCGTACGCCTTCAGGTGCAGCCGGAGCGCGCTCTCGTCACCGGCGGCGGCCAGCTCCCCGCGCAGCTTCTCCTCGCGCTCCTCGGCCAGCCCGACCGCGCCCGCCGCCTCGTCGGCGGCGACCCGGGCCTGCGCCACCGCCCGCGCCAGCTCGGCGGTGCCCTCCGGCGGCCGCACCCCGGCCAGCACACCCAGCTCGGCGTCGAGGGCGGCCAGCGCCGCGGCCCGCTCACCGGCCGTGGCCCGGGCCCGCTCCCACTCGGGTACGGCGGCAGCGACCGCGGCGGCCAGCTCCCGCATCGCGTCCACCCGCTCCCGGGCGGCGGCCAGGCTCTCGTCGTCGACGTCGGCGAGCCCGCCGAGCATCTTGTCGACCGTCTCCAGCTTCGCCTCGGCCTGCCCGGCCCGCTCGACCGCCTTCTTCTGCACCTCCTCGTAGACGCCCAGCCCGAGCAGGTTCACCAGGATCTGCTGGCGGGTGGCCGGCTTGGCGTGCAGGAAGTCGGCGAACTGACCCTGCGGCAGCACCACGCAGGAGGTGAACTGCTCGTACGGCAGCCCCACCGCGTCGAGCACCGCCTGTTCCATCTCGGCCGGGGTGCCCGCCACCACCTCGCCCAGATCCTCCGGGCTGAGCCCGGTGTCGAGCTTGGTGACGTCGAAACCCGGCGGCATGAGCTGGAGACCGGCGTTCGCCGTCTTCACAGTGCCCCGGCCGTCGCGGCGCACCACCCGGGTCGCCACGTAGCGGTCCCCGGCGGACTCGAAGACCAGCCGGACCCGCGCCTCGGTCGCCGACGGCGCCAGCGCGTTCGCCAGCCCCCGGGTGCCGCCCCAGCGTGGCACCGTGCCGTAGAGCGCGAAGCAGATCGCGTCGAGCACCGTCGACTTGCCCGAACCGGTCGGGCCGACCAGCACGAAGAAGTCGGCGTCGGTGAAGTCGACAGTGGTCTCGTCGCGGAACACCGTGAACCCGGCCATGTCCAGCCGCATCGGCCGCATCAGTGCTCCACCTCCTCGAGCAGCTCGTCGAAGAGTTCCCGGACACCCTCGTCGGCGTGCCCACGGCTGTCCAGGTAGTCGCCGAACAACTCACCCGGCGACCGGCCGGCCCGCTGGGCGGTACGCGTCCCGCTGCCCGGCGCGGGCACCAGCTCCGGGTCGATCCGGATCTCCAGCGCCCGGGGCAGCAGCTCCTGCACCTCCTCGCGCAGCCCGGCCCGGGGCTGCTCCCGGACGTAGACGCGCAGCCAGCCCTCCGGCGGCTCGATCTCGGCGAGCTGCGCGAGCGTGCCGCGTACCGTACGCAACGGCACCGCGCCCGGCACCGGCACCTCGCGGATGCGGGCGGCGGTGGTCGCGGTCACCTCCACGACCGTCACCGAGCCGACGTTCTCCTGCTCGCCGAAGTCGACAGCGAGCGGGCTGCCGCTGTAGCGGATCGGGCACGGGCCGATGACCCGCTGCGAGCGGTGCAGGTGACCCAGCGCCACGTAGTGCGCGTTGCCGGGGAAGACGGTGGCCGGCACCGCGTACCCGAGCACGGTGTGCGCGTCCCGCTCGCCGCCGCCGGTGCTCGCCCCGACCACGGTGAGGTGCGCGGTGACCAGGTGCACCCGGTCCGGCTCGGTGAACCCCTCGGCGAGCCGGTCCAGCACCCGGCCCAGGTGGTCGGCGTACGTCTGGTTGGCCTCGGCCGGGGTGAGCGTGTACATCTCCACCGCGCGCACCGCGTACCGCTGGGACAGGAACGGCAGCGCGGCGAGCCGCCAGCGCTCCCCGCCGGCGGTGACCCCGTCGACGACGTGCTCGTCCGGGTTCTCCCGGACGCTGCCGCGCAACGTGATCCCGGCGGCCTCGGCCCACGGGCGCAGCGCGTCCAGCGCCGCGCCGTTGTCGTGGTTGCCGCCGATCGCCACCACGTCGGCCCCGGTACGCCGCAACGCGGTGAGCGCCCGGGTGACCAGCCGGGTCGCCTCCGGTGTGGGCGCGGCGGTGTCGTACAGGTCACCGGCGACGACCACCAGGTCGGGCCGTTCGCGCTGGGCGATCTCGATCACCTGGGCGAGGACCTGCTTGTGCTCCTCGGCCCGGGACTGCCCCTTGAGGACCTTGCCGACGTGCCAGTCGGAGGTGTGCAGGATCTTCATGTGGGTGCCGCCTAGAACGGGATGTCGTCGTCGGAGGAGCCGGAGCCGACCACCGCGAACGGATCGGCGGCCTGGGTGATCGACCGTAGCGTCTCCGAGGGCGCGCGGCCCGCCTCCGAGACCCGGGTGGCCCACGCCGGGAACGGGAACTCCAGGCAGAGCGGCACCGGGATGTCCGGCTGGTTGACGAACATCGTGCCCGGCTTGGCCAGCAGCGCCCGCTGCCGCTGGGCGGGCGGCAGGAAGCCGTACTCCGGGCGGGACGCCTCGGCCGGGTCGAGCCGGCCCACCACCCGGATCGCCGAGTTGGTGACGATCCGCCGTTCCACCTCGCTGGCGGTCTGCTGCGCGCCGACCAGGATCACGCCCAGCGACCGGCCCCGCTCGGCGATGTCGAGCAGCACCTCCTTGATCGGCGACGAGCCCTCCCGCGGCGCGTACTTGTTCAGCTCGTCCAGCACGACGAACAGCAGCGGCTTTGCCGTGCCCGCCTTCTCCTTGCGCTCGAACTCGCTCTTGAGCGTCACGCCGACCACGAACCGCTGCGCGCGGTCCGGCAGGTTGTGCAGGTCGACCACAGTGACCTGGGCACTCTCCGCGGTGTTGATCGAGTGCGGGCGGCGGGTCGCCAGGTCGCCCCGGATCAGCCGGCCCAGATCCTTCTTGCTGCCGATCAGCCGGCGGGCGAACGCGTTCACGGTGCCCAGCCCGACCGCGCTGCCGGCCCACTCGCCGCGCGTCTCGTCGTCGTTGAGCTGCTCGACCACGTGGTCGACCAGATCGGCGTACGAGCCGAGCCGCACCCCGTCGATGCTTACCCCGCCGTCGGCCGGCTGGGCGTAGCGGGCCAGGTGGGCGGCGACCGAGTGGACCACCATCGTGTACTGCTGACGCTCGTCGTCCGCGTCGGCGAACACGTACGGCAGCAGCCGGTCCGCGCAGAACTCGCTCAGCGTCCAGTAGAAGCTGTCCACGCCGGTGAGCCGGCTGCTCACGTCAGGCGTGCCGGAGGAGTCGCCGACCCGCGGCGGGGCGTACACCCGCACGTCCGGGAACGCCCCGGCGTCCAGGCCCAGCTTCGCGTACGCCGCCCGGGTCGGGTCGTCGAGCCGGCTGTTCGGGTGGTCGAGGAAGAGCAGATCCTCGCCCTTGACGTTGAAGATCAGCGCCTTGGCGTTGACCGCGTCGCCGCCCAGCACCCCGGAGCGGAACACGGAGTAGAGCAGGAACGTGGCGAAGCTCGTCTTGGTGGCGACGCCGGAGATGCCGGAGATCGACACGTGCGCGCCCCGGGTGCCGTCGAGGAAGTCGGCGTTGAGGTAGACCGGCACGCCGTCGCGGCCCATCCCCATCGGGATCCGCCGCTCCATCCGGTCGAAGTGCAGCGCCCGCGCCCGCGCGTCACCCTCGGCCCGGTGCACCACGGCGCCCGGGGTGGGCGGCACGTAGAACTCCGGGTCGACCCGCGTGGTGGTCACCTCGGCCGCCTCCTGCACCTGCGCCGGCAGCGTGCCGTCGGCGATGGCGAAGACGTCGGAGTCGAACTGCGCCCCCTCGTGCCGGGCACGCACCTGGGTCACCACCCCGGCGATCGTCACCGGCTCACGGTCGGGCAGGTCGCGGCGGGTCACCACCACGTCGTCGAGTTGCAGGTAGCTGCCCGGGGCGACCGCGGTCCAGAAGGTGAGCGGGGTGGCGTCGGCGGTGCCGAGCACCCGGCCGACACCCTCGCCGGGCCCGTCGAGCTGGTCGTCGGTCATCGGCGGTCTCCGGTCGGCTGGTCGTACCGTTGGCGGTGCACGTCGTGCATCCTGCCCGAGGGATGCGACAGGTTGCCACGCGACGCGGCGGACGCCACGTCACCCGTGCGCCGAACGGTAGCCACCCGGATCCGCCCGATCACGATGCGTGCGTTTCCTCCCGCCGCTCGCCGCTCCCGCCGTTCGCCGCTCCCGCCCGCCGCCCGCGGGTTGGCGCCTGCACGCCGTCCGCCGCCTGCCGCCTGCCGCGCGCCGCATCGCTTTGTCGCCGCCGGCTCCCGGGCCGCCCGCCCGATGACCGCCGGAGGTGCCGTCGATGTCTTCCGAGGTGGCGTCCGGCGCCGTGCAACCCGGCCCGCCCGCTCGATGGAACACCACGGGTGTCTCCGCAGGCCGATGACACCCGTGGCGTTCCACCCGTCGCCTGCCCCATTCACGATTCGGCGATGCCGGCACGTGCCGTCCCGAAAAGCAGGAGCCCTGTCCCGCTTCTCAGGACGACGCCGAGATCTTGGTACGAAAGCGCCCCCATAGGGGCCGTTTGCTACCAAGATCTCGCGAGCCGCGAGCCGCGAGCCGCGAGCCGCGAGCCGCGAGCCGCGAGCGCGTCAGGCGGCGGGGGCGGCGCCGGCGGGCGGTGTCTCGGCGGCGTCGCGTGCGTAGCGCAGCATCAGCACCCCGTCGGCGGCGGCCAGCACGTGACGCAGCGGCAGGTGACGCGGGACGCTGGCGTCCCCGGCGGTGATCCGGCCGGGACCGGCGCCGGCGAGCAGGGGCGCCATGGTCAGGCACAGCTCGTCGACCAGGTCGGCGGCGGTGAGCGCGCCGAACAGGTGCGGGCCGCCCTCGCAGAGCAACTGGTCGAGTCCGCGCCGGCGCAGCTCGGCCAGGCCGGCGACGAGGTCGACCCGCCCGGTGCCGTCGACCCGGTCGCCGCCGTCGACCCGCCCTGTGTCGTCCACCGGACCTGCGCTGCCGGCCCGCCCGGCGTCGTCGACCGGCCCGGCGTCGTCGGCCCGCCCGGTGCCGTCGACCGGACCGGCGCCGTCGAGCGGGCTCGCGCCGTCGGCCCGGCCGCTGCCGCAGCGGACCACGTCGGCGACGTCGGTCAGTCCGGGCGGCGGTACGGCGCCGGCGTGGGTGAGCACGATCGGCCGGACCGGGGCGTCGGCGAACGCGGCCTGCGCCGGGTCGAGGTCGAGCGAGCCGGAGACGACCACCAGCGTCGGGAACTCGGCCAGCCCCTGCTCGCGGCGCCAGGCCCGGCGGTCCGGGCTCAGCCGCACCGCCCGGTAGCCCTCGTGCCGCAGTGTGCCGGCGGCCACCACGAGACCGTCGCAGAGCATCCGCAGCAGCCCGAAGACCCGCTTGTCCGGCTCGCCTGAGAGCCCGGCGGAGTAGCCGTCCAGAGTGACCGCGCCGTCGGCGCTGGCGACGAAGTTGACCCGCAGGTGCGGGCGGTCCGCGCGGCCGTAGAGCGCGATGAGCTGCGGATCGGTGAGCGCACCGGTGACGGGTGCGGGCCAGATCCGTTCGATCGGGGTTCCGACGGTCATTCGCCGGCCGGACCGGTGACCGGAGGGGTGGGTTCGGGGGTACGGTGCTGGCAGTCGCACCACTTCCGGCCAGGACAGTCGTCGTGCCGCCGTTCCCGGCAGGCTCGGCAGATCATGCAGGCAGCCTATGCCCAGGAAGGATGGGACGTCGTGTCGCGTCAGATCTTCCAGCTCATGGTGTCGCTGACCGGCGTCCGGCCGCCGGTGTGGCGGCGGGTACTGGTGCCCGGCGGCTACACGCTGGACCGCCTGCACCGGGTGATCCAGCACGCGATGGGCTGGCGCGACTGCCACCTGCACTCGTTCGACGTCGACGGCCGGCAGTACGGCGAGCCCGACCCGGACGGCGAGCTGGCGCTGCGCGACGAGCTGGACGTCCGGCTGGACGCGCTCGTGGGCAAGGGCGACCGGTTCCGCTACACCTACGACTTCGGCGACTGGTGGGAGCACGACCTGGTGGTGGAGGACTGCTGCGCCGCCGACCCGGACGAGCGCTACCCGCTCTGCCTGGACGGGGAGCGGGCCTGCCCGCCGGAGGGCGTGGGTGGTCCGGCCGGGTACGTGGTCCTGCTGGCCGCGCTCGCCGACCCCGGGCATCCGGAGCACGCGACCATGCGGGAGTGGGCCGGCCCCGCGTTCGATCCGGCCGCGTTCGATCCCGGCCGCGCCACCGTCCTGCTGCGCCGCTGCTGCTGACCGGCGACCGCCGCGCCGCTGACCAAAGCGACCCCCGCGCCGCTGACCGAGCGACCGTCGCGCTGCTGACCAAAGCGACCCCCGCGCCGCTGACCGAGCGACCGTCGCGCTGCTGACCAAAGCGACCCCCGCGCCGCTGACCGAGCGACCGTCGCGCTGCTGACCAAAGCGACCCCCGCGCCGCTGACCGCGCGGCCCTCGGACAGGGCCCGCCCGCCGACGCGGTAACGAAATGGGAACGCTCCCAACGGTCTATTGACACCCCTGTCACCTCCCGGCAACCTCATGGGAGCGCTCCCGGGAGTGGCGCGGATCTCGTTCCTGCCCGCTCCGGCCCGCGCGACACGCACCCCCCACCACACAGCAGATATCGCCTCACCACCGAAAGAGGGGTCTCGGATGAGCGTCCCAATCCGTCGTCGGCGCTTCGCGGCCATCGCGCTCGCGTCCGTCGTCGTGCTCGGCACCACCGCCGCCTGCGGCGACGACTCGGACAGCGGCGACAGTGGCAGCGGCGGCGGCCCGATCACCCTGGTCGTCGACGTCTTCGGCGACCAGGGCTTCGGCTACGAAGAGCTGTACAAGCAGTACGAAGCGGAGCACACGAACGTCAAGATCCAGGAGCGGGGCAAGGGCCTCGGCCTCGGTGACTACAACACCCGCCTGACCCAGCAGATCACCGCCGGCTCGGGCGCCGGCGACGTGGTGGCCCTGGAAGAGGGCACCATCGTCCAGTTCTACGCGCAGGCCGACAAGTTCGTGAACCTCGCCGACCACGGCGCGAACGACCTCAAGGGCAACTTCCTGCCGTGGAAGTGGGAGCAGGGCACCACCCCCGACGGCAAGGTGCTGGGCCTCGGCACCGACGTCGGCTCGATGGCACTGTGCTACCGCAGCGACCTGTTCAAGGCCGCCGGGCTGCCCACCGACCGCGAGCAGGTCGGCGCGCTCTGGCCGACCTGGGACGAGTTCATCGCCACCGGCCAGAAGTTCGCCGCCGCCGACAAGAAGCACAAGTTCGTCGACTCGGCGACCAACTTCTACAACGTCGTGCTGATGCAGATCGCGGGCCAGGGCACCGGCTACACCTACTACGACAAGAGCAACAAGCTGGTCATCGACCAGAACCCGGACGTGCAGGCCGCGTACCAGCTCACCACCAAGATGATCTCGGCCGGGCTGTCCAACAACCTCCAGTCGTTCTCCAACGAGTGGAACGCCGGCTTCAAGAACGGCACCTTCGCCACCATCGCCTGCCCCGCCTGGATGACCGGTGTCATCAAGGGCCAGGCCGGTGACGCGGCGGCCGGCAAGTGGGACATCGCCAAGGCGCCGGGCGCCGGTGGCAACTGGGGCGGCTCCTTCCTCGGCGTGCCGAAGTCGAGCAAGCACCAGAAGGAGGCCGCGGAGCTGGCCAAGTTCCTGACCAGCGCCAAGGGCCAGATCGGCGCGTACAAGGCGGTCGGCAACCTGCCCTCGAACCCGCAGGCGCTCACCGACCCGGCCGTGGCCGACTCGACCAACGACTACTTCAGCAAGGCCCCGGTCGGCAAGATCTTCGCCGCCGGCGCCACCGAGCTGAAGCCGGTCTACCTCGGCCCGAAGAACAACGCGGTCCGCACCGCCGTGGAGAACACGCTGCGCGCCGTGGAGCAGGGCAAGTCGGCCGACGAGCAGTGGCAGGCGGCCCTGAAGAACGGTGCGGCCGCCGGTAAGTGACCGGTTGAGCCGCCCGCGGGTGGCGTCGGCAGCCCGGCTGCCGGCGCCACCCGCGGTGCCCGCAGAGTCCGGCGTTCGCCCGTGTGGCGGGTGACGCCGGCCGAGGAGAAGGACTCCCCATGAGCCTCGACCTGCACGCCGCGGCGCCGCCCGATCCCGGCCCGCCGCGCGCCGCCCGTCACACGCGCCGCCGTGCCGCCTCACTGACGCGCCTGGACCTGAAGTACTCGCCGTACCTGTACGTCCTGCCGTTCTTCGTGATCTTCGCCGTGTTCGGCGTGTACCCGATCGCGTACACGGTCTGGATCGCGCTGACCGACCGGTCGCCGCTGAACCCGACGATCTCCTTCGTCGGGATGGACAACTTCGTCGAACTGATCACCGAGGATCCGCAGTTCTGGAACGCCGTGGTCAACACGTTCGGCATGTTCCTGCTCTCCACAGTGCCCCAGTTGCTGCTGGCGCTGATGCTCGCCAACGCGCTGAACCGGAAGCTGCGCGCGCAGACGTTCTTCCGGATGGCCATCGCGATGCCGATCATCACCTCGACCGCAGTGGTCGCGCTGATCTTCTCGATGATCTACGCCAAGGACTTCGGACTGGTCAACTGGCTGCTCGACAGCGTCGGCCTGGACCCGATCGACTGGCGGGCGAACCGCTTCGCGTCCTGGTTCGCCATCTCCACCATGGTCGACTGGCGCTGGGTCGGCTACAACGCGCTGATCTACCTGGCCGCCATGCAGTCGATCAGCAAGGACATGTACGAGGCCGCGGCGCTGGACGGCGCCTCCCGGCGGCGCCAGTTCTGGTCCATCACGGTCCCGCAGCTGCGCCCCACGATCATCTTCACGCTGATCATCTCCACCATCGGCGGCCTCCAGCTGTTCACCGAGCCCCTGCTGTTCACCAGCGGCTCGGGCGGTCTCTCCGGCGGTTCGGAGGGGCAGTTCCAGACCATCACGATGTACCTGCTCGACGTGATGAACCAGCGCTTCCGGTGGGGGTACGCCGGAGCGGTCGCGCTCGTGCTCTTCGTGCTCATCGCGTTGATGTCGGCGATCAACTACCTGCTCGCCCGCCGCATCAGCTCCGACAAGTGAGGTGACGAGATGACGACCACCGCCGCCCGCCCGCCCACCCGGCAGAGCCCGCCGGTGAAGACCACACACCAGGCCGAGCGGCTCTGGAAGGCCAGCCCGCTCACCATGATCGGCCTGATCTTCGGCGTGCTGCTCTCCCTGTTCCCGTTCTACTGGATGATCGTGATCGCCAGCCGGACGAACGACGCGGCGAACTCCTGGCCGCCGCCGTTCCTGCCCGGCGGCAAGCTCGGCGAGAACATCGAGCGGGTGCTCGCCAACAGCGACGCCAACATCGTCAAGGGCCTGATGAACTCGTTCCTGGTCTCCGGGACGATCACCATCGCGACCGTGTTCTTCGGGTCGCTGGCCGGCTTCGCGTTCGCCAAGCTGCGGTTCCGGGGCAAGAACGCGCTGCTGCTGATCATCCTCACCTCGATGATGGTGCCGATCCAGCTCGGCGTGCTGCCGCTGTACATCCTGATGGCCAAGCTCGACTGGCTGAACACCATGCCGTCGGTGACCGTTCCGTTCCTGATCGGCGGCTTCGGCATCTTCATGATGCGCCAGTACGCCGAGCAGGCGGTACCGAACGAGCTGATCGAGGCCGCCCGGGTGGACGGCTGCTCCACCTGGCGGGTGTACTGGCACGTGGTGGCACCCGCGCTGCGTCCGGCCGCCGCGGTGCTGGGCCTGCTGACCTTCATGGAGCAGTGGAACCAGTTCTTCTGGCCCTTCGTGGTGCTGGCGGACCCGTCCAACCCGACCGTCCAGATCTCGCTGCGCAGCCTCAACACCGCCTACTTCGCCGACAACTCGCAGATCTTCGCCGGTACGTTGATCGCGACCCTGCCCCTGTTCGTCGTGTTCGTTCTGTTCGGCCGCCAGATCATCGGCGGCATCATGGAAGGCGCCGTCAAGTCGTGAGCAACCCAGCAAGCCCGCCCGCCGTCGGCGTCCTCGACGCCGGTCCGGCCCTCACCTTCCCGCCCGGCTTCCTCTGGGGCGCGGCCACCGCCGCGTACCAGATCGAGGGCGCGGCGACGGAGGGCGGCCGTACCCCGTCGATCTGGGACACCTTCAGCCACACCGAGGGCCGGACGGTGGCCGGGCACACCGGCGACGTGGCGTGCGACCACTACCACCGGATGCCGGACGACGTGCGGCTGATGGCCGACCTGGGCCTGCGGTCGTACCGCTTCTCGGTGAGCTGGCCTCGGGTGCAGCCGGGCGGCACCGGCGGGATCAACCAGGAGGGCATGGACTTCTACCGCCGGCTGATCGACGAGCTGCTCGGCCACGGCATCGAGCCCTGGCTGACGCTCTACCACTGGGACCTGCCGCAGCCGCTGGAGGACGCGGGCGGCTGGCCGGCCCGGGACACCGCCGGCCGTTTCGCCGAGTACGCCCACCTGGTGGCCGAGGCGCTCGGTGACCGGGTGAAGTACTTCACCACGCTGAACGAGCCGTGGTGCTCGGCGTTCCTCGGCTACGGCTCCGGCGCGCACGCGCCGGGCCGCTCCGACGGCGCGGACGCGGTCCGGGCCGGGCACCACCTGATGCTCGGGCACGGCCTGGCCGTGCAGGCGGTACGGGCGGCCCGCCCGGAGGCGCAGCTCGGCATCACCGTCAACCTGTACCCGGTGACCCCGGCCACCGGGTCGGCGGCGGACGCCGACGCGGCCCGCCGGATCGACGCGCTGGCGAACCGGTTCTTCCTCGACCCGGTGCTGCGCGGCGCGTACCCGGCGGACCTCGTCGCGGACCTGCGTCAGGTCACCGACATGGGGCACGTGCGCGACGGTGACCTGGCGACCATCTCCACGCCGCTGGACATGGTCGGGGTCAACTACTACAGCCGGCACGTGGTGGCCGCGCCGGTCGAGGGCGCGGAGCCGGAGCCCTACTGGCGGGCGCCGTCCTGCTGGCCGGGCAGCGAGGACGTCCGGTTCGTCACCCGGGGTGTCCCGGTGACGGACATGGACTGGGAGATCGACGCCCCGGGCCTGGTGGAGACGCTGGAGCGGGTCCACCGGGAGTACACCGACCTGCCGCTCTACGTCACCGAGAACGGCTCGGCGTTCGTCGACACGCTCGTCGACGGCCGGGTGGACGACCCGGACCGGCTGGCCTACTTCGCCGCGCACCTGCGCGCGGCGCACGCCGCGATCGAGGCCGGCGTGCCGCTCAAGGGCTACTTCGCCTGGTCACTGATGGACAACTTCGAGTGGGCCTGGGGTTACACGAAGCGGTTCGGCATGGTCTATGTCGACTACGACAGCCAGGCCCGGATCGCGAAGTCCAGCGCCAGGTGGTACGCCGACGTGATCCGACGCAACGGACTGCCCGCACAATAAGCTGGGCCAGCCAGTAACGGGCGGCCCGGCGCCGACGCCTCAATCGGTGCCGGGCCCGCCCGACCGTCGGAGGAGCACAGACGATGACAACCCAGCGCACCCGCTCGCTCGGGCGTCCGACCCTCGACGCGGTCGCGGCCCGCGCCGGCGTCGGGCGCGGCACGGTCTCCCGCGTGGTCAACGGCTCGCCGCAGGTCAGCCCGGAGGCCCGGGCCGCCGTCCAGCAGGCCATCGCCGAGCTGGGGTACGTGCCGAACCGCGCCGCCCGTGCGCTGGTCACCCAGCGGACCGACTCGGTGGCCCTGGTCGTCTCCGAGTCGGGGGAGCGGGTCTTCACCGAGCCGTTCTTCGCGGCCATCGTCCGGGGCGTCAGCTCCGGGCTGGTGGAGACGCCGATGCAGCTCTGGCTGGCCATGGTGCAGTCGCCGATCGAGCGGGAACGGGTCGAGCACCACCTGACCAACCAGCACGTGGACGGCGTACTCCTGCTCTCGCTGCACGACGCCGACCCGCTGCCCACGCTGCTGGAGGAGCGCGGCCTGCCGACGGTGCTCGGCGGCCGGCCGGCCCGGATGCTGCACCCGAACGCGCAGCCGGCCTGGTTCGTCGACATGGACAACGTGGGCGGCGCGCGGCAGGCGGTGGAGCACCTGTTCCGCCAGGGCCGCCGGCGGGTCGCGACCATCGCCGGCCCGCAGGACATGGGCGCCGGCCTGGCCCGGCTCTCCGGCTACCAGGAGGCCGTGCGCGCCGCCGGCGGCCGGGTCGACCCGGGCCTGATCGCGTACGGGGACTTCAGCGAGGGCAGCGGCACCGCGGCCATGCGCCGGCTGCTCGACGCCTGCCCGGAACTGGACGCGGTGTTCGTCGCCTCCGACCTGATGGCCTTCGGCGCGCTGCGCGCGTTGCGCGAGGCCGGCCGCCGGGTGCCCGAGGACGTGGCGGTGATCGGCTTCGACGACGCCCCGATCGCGCGCCAGGCCGACCCGCCGCTGACCACCGTCTTCCAGCCGGTGGAGGAGATGGGCCGGCAGATGGCCCGGCTGCTGGTGTCCCGCATCCGCGGCGAGGAGGTCCCCTCGCCGCACGTGCTGCTGGACACCGAACTCGTCCACCGGGCCTCCGCCTGACCCGTGCGGCGGGGGAGCCGGTCAGGAATGGCGGCGCAGCTCCCGGCGGGCCAGCGAGGCGCGGTGGACCTCGTCGGGGCCGTCGGCCAGGCGTAGCGTGCGGGCCTGCGCCCACAGCTCGGCCAGCGGGGTGTCCTGGCTGACCCCGGCCCCGCCGTACGCCTGGATGGCCTTGTCGATCACCCACTCGGCCATCAGCGGGGTGGCGATCTTGATGGCCTGGATCTCGGTGTGCGCGCCCTTGTTGCCGACGGTGTCCATCAGCCACGCGGTCTTGAGCACCAGCAGGCGGGCCTGCTCGATCCGGACCCGCGACTCGGCGATCCACTCGCGTACCACGCCCTGCTCGGCGAGCGGGCGGCCGAACGCGACCCGGTCGAGCACGCGCCGGCAGAGCAGCTCCAGGGCCCGCTCGGCCATGCCGACCAGGCGCATGCAGTGGTGGATCCGGCCGGGGCCGAGCCGGGCCTGGGCGATGGCGAACCCGGTGCCCTCCTCGCCGACCAGGTTCTCCACCGGCACCCGCACGTCTGAAAAGTCGATCTCGGCGTGCCCGCCGTGCGCGGCGTCGCTGTAGCCGAAGACCCGCATCCCGCGGCGTACCGTCACGCCCGGGGCGTCCCGGGGGACCAGGATCATGCTCTGCTGGCGGTGCCGGTCGGCGTCCGGGTCGGTCTTGCCCATCACGATGAAGATCTCGCAGCGCGGGTCCATCGCCCCGGACGACCACCACTTGCGGCCGTTGATCACGTAGTGGTCGCCGTCGCGGACGATCCGGGTGGCGATGTTCGTCGCGTCCGAGGACGCCACCTCCGGCTCGGTCATGCAGAACGCGGACCGGATCTCACCGGCCAGCAGCGGCGTGAGCCACTGCTTCCGCTGCTCCTCGGAGCCGAACTCGGCCAGCAGTTCCATGTTGCCGGTGTCCGGCGCGGCGCAGTTGAGCGCCTCCGGCGCCAGGTGCGGGCTGCGGCCGGTCAGCTCGGCCAGCGGCGCGTACTGGAGGTTGGTCAGCCCGGCGCCGTAGCGGGCGTCGGGCAGGAACAGGTTCCACAGCCCGCGCGCCCGGGCCTGCGCCTTCAGCTCCTCCATCACCGGCGGGCGGGCCCACGGGTCGCCGGCCGCGAGCACCTGCTCGTGGTGCACCGGTTCGGCCGGGTACACGCACTCGGTGAGGAACGCCTCCAGCCGCTGCCGCAGCTCGACCGTCCGGTCGTCGTACGCGAACTCCATCTAGTTCTCCCTCACCGCGCGCAGCCCGTGTGCCACGAGCGGCGTCACCATGTCGCCGATCCGGTCGAAACCCTCGCCCAGCGTCTGCCCGAGCGTGTGCCGGTAGTGGATGCCCTCGCAGATCACCGCGAGCTTGAAACAGCCGAGCGCCACGTGCCAGTGCAGCGGGCCGACGTCGACGTCGCTGCGCCCGGCGTACCGCTCGATCAGCTCGGCGCCGGTGGGGAAGCCGGCGCGCGGGCCGATGCCGTCGGCCACCGGGTTGTCCTCGCCGTGGTCGCTGTCGCCGAGTACGTCCCAGTACGTCAGCAGCAGCCCGAGGTCGGCCAGCGGGTCGCCGAGCGTGGCCATCTCCCAGTCGAGCACCGCCCGCACCGCCACCGGGCCGGCGGTGGCGAGCAGGTTGTCCAGCCGGTAGTCGCCGTGCACGATCCGGCCCGCGTTCGCGCCCTCGGGCACGCCGGCGGCCAGCGCGTCGCGCAGCTCGTCGATGCCGTGCAGCGGCCGGCTGCGGGACCGGTCGAGCTGGCCGGCCCAGCGGCGTACCTGCCGGGCCAGGTAGCCCTCCGGACGGCCGAAGCCGGCCAGCCCCACCTCGGCCGGCTCGACCCGGTGCAGCGTGGCGAGCGTGTCCATCATCGCCATCGCGAGGTCGCGCCGCTGCGCCGCGGTGAGCGCGTCGGTCTGCTCCCGCCGCCGGTAGACCTCGCCGTCGACCCTGGCCATCAGGTAGAACGGCGCGCCGATGACGCTCTCGTCGGCGCAGAGCAGCAGCGCCTCCGGCACCGGTACGCCGGTCGGGGCGAGCGCCGAGATCACCCGGTGCTCCCGGGCCATGTCGTGCGCGGTGGCCAGCACGTGCCCGAGCGGCGGCCGGCGCAGCACGACCTCGCGGTCGCCGGCGCGCAGCAGGTAGGTGAGGTTGGACTTGCCGCCGGCGATCAGCCGCGCCGACAGCGGCCCGTTCAGGTCCGGCCGGCGGACGGCCAGGTGGGCGGCGAGCCGGTCGAGGTCGAGCCCGCGCGGGGCGGGACCGGTCGAGGGCGCGGCGACATCGGCGGCCGGATCGGTCATCCGATTAGTTGATGGCAGCTCAGCTTTGTTGTCAAGGTCGGGTTTTCCCGGCGGGACATGCCCCTGCAACAGGGACGAAATGGTCAACCGGCAGGCTGGGCCCCAGCCTGCCGGCCGCTCGGCCGGCCCGCCGAGCGGAGGGGATGAGACATGCTGCTGAGAGTTCGGGTGACCCTGCCGGACCGTCCGGGCACGCTCGGCCAGGTGGCCCGGACACTCGGCGTCTCCGGCGCGGACATCGTGCAGGTGGTGGTGCTGGAACGGCTCGGCGGCCGGGCGGTGGACGACTTCACGGTGGTGTGGCCGGGTGCGGCGCGGGTGGAGCGGATGCTCGCCGGGCTGGCCGCGATCCCCGGCGTCCGGGTGGACGGCGTGTGGCGGGCGATCGGCGCGCCCACCACCACCGGTCAGGACGCCGAACTGTTCGCCCAGGTGGCGGCGAACCCGGTCGACGGGGTGGCCACGCTCGTCGACGCGGTGCCCGGGCTGCTCGCGGCGGACTGGGCGGTGGCCGCCGTCGTACCGCTGGACTGGGCCTCGCGCAGCGGTGAGGCCGGCGTCGCCGCGATCGGGCACGCGAGCTGGCGGGCGCCGTCGCCGCCACGCCTGCCGGAGGTGACCCCGCTGCGGGCGCGCGCCATGACCAGCCCGGACGGGCACCACTACGCGGTGGCGCCGTTCGGCCGGGCCGGGCTGGTGCTCGTGGTCGCCCGCGACCACAGCGAGCCGCTCGCCGCCGCCGGGTTCCACTCCACCGAGGTGGACCGGCTCGCCCAGCTCGTCCGCGCCAGCGCGGTGATCCTCGGCGACCGGCTGGACCTGGTCGGCGCGCCGCCAGTGACCACCGTCACCTGACCGGACGGCCCGCGTCACCCCGGGGCAACGGGCCGGCAACAGGCGGACTGCATGGTCGGTGCTGAGGAAGGGAGACAACCATGGCGCTGTGGCGGATCCGAGCCACCGTGGACGACCGGCCGGGCTACCTGTCGGTGCTCACGGCGAGCCTCGCGTTGCGCGGGGTCAACATCCTCAGCGTGCAGGTGCACACCACCGAGGCCGGCGCGGTCGACGACTTCCTGGTCGACGCGCCCGAGCAGGTGACCGAGGCGGAGCTGCGGGCCGCCGTGGAGCGGGGCCGGGGCCGGGACTGCTGGGTCGCGCGCAGCGGGGCGCGCGGGCTGGCCGACGAGCCGACCCGGCTGCTCGGGCTCGCCGGGCGGCTGGTCCGCGACCCGGAGGCGACCGGCGAGGTGCTGCGCACGCTGCTCGGCGCCGACGCGGTGACCTGGCGTCCGGCACCCGCCACCGGGCCGGGCGGGGTGGGCGGCACCACGATGGTGCTCGCCGATCCGGCCGGCGGCGCGCACGAACTGCACCGCCGGGAGCCCAGCTTCACCCCGGCCGAGTACGCCCGCGCGCAGGCCCTGGTGGAGCTGGCGGCGACGCTCGCCCGGCGGGACGCCGACCGGATCACGCTGGTGCTGCCGGACGGCGGCGAGGTGTCGGTGCGGGCCGCGACCGCCGAGGACGTCCCCGGCGTACGCGAACTGCACGCCGCCTGCTCGGCGCGCAGCCGGCAGCGGCGTTACCTGAGCGGGGCGGCGGACCCGTCGCCGGCCCGGCTGCGCCGGCTGCTGGAGCCGGCCCGGGGCGTGACCCTGCTCGCCACGGCGGGCTCCGGCGGGGCGGCGGAGCCGGTCGTGGCGATGGCGAACCTGCTCGGCGAGGGCGACGAGGCCGAGGCGGCGCTGCTGGTCCGCGACGACTGGCAGCGCCGGGGCCTCGGCTCGGCGCTGCTGCGCCGCCTGGTCGGGCACGCCGACCGGGCCGGGTACGCCGCCGTGCTGCTGCACGTGCAGTCCGAGAACACGCCGATGCTGCGGACGCTGCGCCGGCTGGACCGGCCGGTGGCGTTGGAACGCGACGGCGGCGTGCTCACCGCGACGCTGCCGCTGGCCGCGCGGCCGACGGGGGAGCCGGCCGCGCGGGCCGAGGTGACGGTGCCGGCGCAGCGGTCGAGTTGAGCTGACGGCCGCCGGCCGGACCCCGGAGGTGCGCCGCAACGGCGCGGCACACCCGAGGGGTACGGCCCGGCGGCCGGAACCGGCGCGGTCACGCGCCACAGGGGCCGGCCTCCGATACGGAGGACGGTGACACGGCGGGGCTCCCGATGCGGGGGCCCCGCCCGTCTGTGCGCGATCAGGTGGCCGGGTAGCTGCTGTAGTCGGGGAAGTTGCCGTAGAGCCGGCCGTCACCGCCCACCGTGACCGCCTGCACGAGCAGGTCGCCGCCGACGAACGCGCCCTTCCAGGACGCGCCCCGGCCGCCGAACGGCTCGTCCCGGTCGCCCCGGGACCGCGGCTTGTTGATGCCCACCTTGAACGCCTGGAGGTCCACCGCCAGCTTGCCGGCCAGCTCCTCGTCGTCGCAGGCGAGCGAGGCGACGAGCGCGCCGTTGGAGGCGTTCATCTGGGCCAGCAGTTCGTCGGTGGTGTCCACCACGACGATCGTGTCCACCGGGCCGAACGGCTCGGCGTGCATGAGGCGGGACCGGCCGGGCGGGGCGAGCAGCACGGCCGGGGCTACGTACGCGGACGTGTCCTGCCCGTCCAGGAACGGCGCGCCGTCCAGCTTGCCGCGGTGCAGCGGCACGGCGCCGCCGCGTACCGCCTCGTCGACCTTGCGCCGCAGCTCGTCGGCCTTGGCGGCGCTGATCAGCGGCCCGAAGTCCAGCTCCGGCAGCGGGTCACCGGCCGACCAGTCGTCACCGACGGCGAGCGGGTGGCCGAACCGGATCGAGCGGACGACCGGCAGGTACATGTCGAGGAACTCGTCGACCAGGTCGCGCTGGACCACGAACCGGGGGTACGCGGTGCAGCGCTGCTTGCCGTACTCGAAGCCCTTGCGCAGGTGCGCGGCCAGCGAGTCCCACTGGGAGAAGTTCCAGATGCCCCAGGCGTTCAGGCCCTCCTGCTCGATGAAGTGCCGCTTGTCGCAGTCGAGCAGCGCGGCGGCGACCTTGCCGCCGTTGGAGCGCCCGCCGACGAACGCCACCGCGCCGATCTCCGGCGCGCGGACGAGCACCTCGGACAGTTCCTCGCCGCTGCCGGACAGCAGCGTGGCGGGCAGTCCGGCGC
Organism: Micromonospora sp. HUAS YX12; assembly: GCF_040215685.1. NCBI lineage: Bacteria > Bacillati > Actinomycetota > Actinomycetes > Micromonosporales > Micromonosporaceae > Micromonospora > Micromonospora sp. HUAS YX12. The sequence goes on along the minus strand of NZ_CP157974.1, from coordinate 6,413,520 downwards.
GGCGCATCAGCGCGTGCGCGACGGTGAGGCAGACCGCGCCGCCCTGCGACGGCGTCTTGGCGATCACCGCGTTGCCGGCCAGCAACTGCACCAGCTCGGCGTGCACCAGCACGCTCATCGGGTAGTTCCAGGAGGCGATGTTGCTGACCGGGCCGGGCAGCGGTTCCCGGCCGTCGGCGAGCATCCGCTCGATCTCCTGCACGTACCAGCGCACGCCGTCCAGCGCGCGGTCCACGTCGGCGCAGGCCAGCCGCCACGGCTTGCCGATCTCCCAGACCAGCAGCAGGGCGAGCAGGTCGCGGTGCTCGGTGAGCGCGTCCAGCGCGTCGGTGACCCGGGCGACGCGCTCGGCCAGCGGGGTCTGCGCCCACTCCCGGTGCGCCGTGGCGGCGTGGGCGACGGCGGCGCGGGCCGTGTCGGCGTCGAGCCGGGCCAGGTGTACGAGGACGGTGCCGTCCACCGGGGTACGTACGGCGGTGGGCGTGCCGAGCGCGCGCCAGTCGCCCTGGACGAGGTTGTGCAGGGTGGTGCCGTCGGGGCCGGTGCCGAACGCCTCGGGCGTGGCGGCCACCGCCCGGGCGAGGGTGTCGGACCAGGAGGTGCCCTCGGCGAGTCGTAGAGCCATCGCGATCTCCTCAGTGTCGTCCGGGGAGCGGCGGCATCCATGGCACCGCAGGTGAGGCGTACTGTCCCGCGGGGCCGAGCGGCCGGGCAACCGTACGTTCGTATGCCAGGACGGCCGAGCCGTCGCCGGTGCCCTCGCAGACGCGTTCACCACCGTGACGATGCCGCTGAGCTGGGGCTGAACCGGCTCTATATCGAATAGTGTCGATGATGTGATCCAGCTCCCGACAGTTACCCGTGAGTACGCCCGGATGCCCCGGGTCGGCGTGGTCTTCCCCTGTGATGAACGGCGCATTACATTGTCGGTTGTCCATGGGAGCGCTCCCGAACCTCTCGCGGACACCCCACCACCACCGCCACGCGGCAGCCGGAGCCCTGCGAACCCGTCCCCGCTCCGGCTGCCGCCCGGCGCCAGCCACAGGAGCTCGCCATGCCCCGTCCGATTCCGCCGCCGGGAGGCCGGTCCCGGCTCCGCCGGCTGTTCGCCACCGGCGCCGCGCTGGCCGTCGGCCTGGCCGCTGCCGTCGCCGCCCCGCCACCCGCGTCCGCCTCCGCCGCGCAGGCCGCGCCCGCGTTCAACTACGCCGAGGCGTTGCAGAAGTCGCTGTTCTTCTACGAGGCGCAGCAGTCGGGCCGCAAGCCCTCCTGGAACCGGGTGTCCTGGCGGGGCGACTCGGCGCTCACCGACGGCGCCGACGTCGGCGCCGACCTCACCGGCGGCTGGTACGACGCCGGCGACCACGTGAACTTCGGCTTCCCGATGGCGTTCAGCGCCACCATGCTGGCGTGGGGCGCGGTCGAGTACCGCGACGGGTACGCCGCCTCCGGCCAGCTCACCCACCTGCTCAACAACCTGCGCTTCGTCAACGACTACTTCGTCAAGGCGCACCCCGCCCCGAACGTCCTCTACGGTCAGGTCGGCAAGGGCGACGACGACCACAAGTGGTGGGGCCCGGCCGAGGTGATGCCGATGGCGCGGCCCGCGTACAAGATCGACGCGAGCTGCGGCGGCGCGGACCTGGCGGGGGAGACGGCGGCCGCGATGGCCGCCTCCTCGATGGTCTTCCGGTCCACCGACGCGGCCTACGCGGACAAGCTGCTCGGCCACGCCAAGCAGCTCTACACGTTCGCCGACACCGTGCGTAAGAGCTACCACGAGTGCATCACCGACGCGACCAGCTTCTACCGGTCGTGGAGCGGCTACCAGGACGAACTGGTCTGGGGCGCGATCTGGCTGTACCGGGCCACCGGCGACGCCACCTACCTGGCCAAGGCCGAGAGCGAGTACGACAAGCTCGGCACCGAGCCGCAGTCCACCACCCGCTCCTACAAGTGGACCATCGCCTGGGACAACAAGCAGTTCGGCGCGTACGTGCTGCTGGCGAACCTGACCGGCAAGCAGAAGTACGTCGACGACGCCAACCGGTGGCTCGACTACTGGACGGTGGGCGTCAACGGGCAGCGGGTGCCCTACTCACCCGGCGGGATGGCGGTGCTCGACTCCTGGGGCGCGCTGCGGTACGCCTCCAACACCGCGTTCGCCGCGCTGGTCTACAGCGACAGGACCACCGACACCACGCGCAAGGCGCGCTACCACGACTTCGCCGTCCGGCAGATCAACTACGCGCTCGGCGACAACCCGCGCAACTCCAGCTACCAGATCGGCTTCGGCGCCGGCTCGCCGCGCAACCCGCACCACCGCACCGCGCACGGCTCCTGGTGGGACAGCCAGACCGTGCCCGCCGAGACCCGGCACGTGCTCTACGGCGCGCTCGTCGGCGGCCCGTCCTCGGCCAACGACGCGTACACCGACAGCCGGTCGGACTACGTGATGAACGAGGTGGCCACCGACTACAACGCCGGTTTCACCTCCGCGCTGGCCCGGCTGACGAACGAGTACGGCGGCAGCCCGCTCGCCGGCTTCCCGGTCGCCGAGACGCCCGACCTGGACGAGCTGACGGTGGAGACCACCGTGATGCAGGCCGAGCCGCGCGCCACCGGGCTCAAGGCGATCATCTACAACAAGTCGGCGTTCCCGGCCCGGGCGCTGACCACCGGTAAGTTCCGGTACTTCTTCCGGCCCGACGGCACCGGCCCGGTCACAGTCACGCCCGGCTACACCCAGGGCTGCCCGTCCCCGTCGACCGCGAAGCAGTTCTCCGGCGACATCTGGTACGTCGAGGTCGACTGCACCGGCTACCCCATCGCGCCCGCCGGTCAGTCGCAGCACCGGATGGAGGTCCAGTTCAAGATCGGGGTGCCGGAGGGCGGCACCTGGGATCCGGCGAACGACCCGTCGTACCAGGCCACCGCCGGGCCGAACCGCAAGGTGCCGCTCTACTCCGGCGGCGTACGCGTCTGGGGCGAGGAGCCCGGACCGGCCACCCCGGACACCACCGCGCCGACGGTGCCCGGCACGCCCGTCGCCTCCGCCGTCACGTCGAGCGGGCTCACGCTGACCTGGGCCGCGTCCACCGACACCGGCGGCAGCGGCCTGGCCGGGTACGAGATCACCCAGTCGCAGACCGGCAGCGACGCGCTGGTGCTGCGGACCGCCACCACCAACACGCTCGCCGTGACCGGGCTGCTGCCGGAGCGGACGTACCAGTTCACCGTGCGGGCGCTCGACGGCGCCGGCAACCGGTCCGCGTCGTCGGCTGCCGTCGGCGTCACCACGCCGGCCGGCCCGGCGCCGGACACCACCCCGCCGACCGCGCCCGGTACGCCCACCGCCTCGGCGGTCGGCCCGACCGGTCTGACCCTGACCTGGGGCCCGTCCACCGACGCGGTCGGCGTCACCGGGTATCGCGTCTACCGGGGCGGGAACGTCCTGGTCGGCTCCACCACCGGCACCACGCTGGCGGTGACCGGGCTGACCGCCTCCACCACGTACACGTTCACAGTGGTGGCGGTGGACGCGGCCGGCAACGTCTCGCCCGCCTCGCCCGGCGTCACGGTGACCACCACGGCCCCGCCCACGGGCGGTGCCTGCGCGGTGACGTGGACGGCGAACACCTGGGACACCGGGTTCACCGCGAACATCACCGTCGCGAACACCGGCACCACGGCGATCAACGGCTGGACGCTCGCGTTCACGTTCGGCAACACCGGGCAGAAGGCCGGGCAGGCCTGGTCGGCGAACGTGACCCAGACCGGCACCGCGGTGACCGCGTCGAACCTGTCCTACAACGGGACGCTGGCGCCGGGGGCGTCGACGAGCTTCGGCTTCAACGGCACCCACACCGGCGCCAACCCGAGGCCGGCCGCCTTCACCCTGAACGGTTCCGCCTGCACGGTCTCCTGACCGTCGAGGTGGCGTGGCCGGTGCCGCACCGGGCGACCGGCCACGCCATGCCTCGCACGGCCAGCACCTTTCCGAAACGTTTCCGAAACACCATTGTCCCCGCCGATGCGCGATGGAAGCATCGACGGAGCTAGATACCCCAACCGAGACGTCCAGTCGTCTTCGCCCCGGCGGCCTGGGTGTTGGCCAGTAAGGAGGCCAAGATGGCAATGAGCCCATCCGTTCATCGCGGCGGGAGCCGGCGACGGCGATCGCCCGCCGTCCGAGCGCTGCTCGCCGGCGCGGTCAGCGCCGTGACGGTGGCCGCCGTCGCGGTGATGATGCCGTCGGCGAACGCGGCGGCGAGCACGCTGGGGGCGGCCGCCGCGCAGTCGGGCCGCTACTTCGGCACCGCCATCGCGGCGAACCGCCTGAGCGACTCCACGTACAGCACCATCGCGGCGCGTGAGTTCAACATGATCACGGCCGAGAACGAGATGAAGCCGGACGCGCTGCAGCCCCAGCGGGGCCAGTTCAACTTCTCCTCCGGTGACCAGATCTACAACTGGGCGACGCAGCGCGGCCTCCAGGTCCGCGGCCACACGCTGGCGTGGCATGCGCAGCAGCCGGGCTGGATGCAGAGTCTGAGTGGTAGCAACCTGCGTCAGGCGATGATCGATCACATCAACGGGGTGATGGCCCACTATCGGGGCAAGCTCGTCGCGTGGGATGTGGTGAACGAGGCGTTCAACGAGGACGGCAGCCGTCGCCAGTCGAACCTTCAGGGCACCGGCAACGACTGGATCGAGGTGGCGTTCCGTACCGCGCGGGCGGCTGATCCGTCGACGAAGCTCTGCTACAACGACTACAACATCGAGAACTGGTCGTACGGCAAGACGCAGGGTGTCTACAACATGGTCCGGGACTTCAAGTCCCGGGGCGTGCCGATCGACTGCGTGGGGTTGCAGACCCACTTCACCGGCGGCAGTTCGCTGCCGGGTAACTTCCAGACCACGCTGTCCAGCTTCGCGGCGCTGGGTGTGGACGTGGCGCTGACCGAGGTCGACGTCACCAATGCCTCGACCAGCCAGTACGCCGGGTTGACCCAGGCGTGCATCAACGTGCCGCGCTGCATCGGCATCACCGTGTGGGGTGTCCGCGACAGCGACTCCTGGCGTTCCAACGAGAACCCGCTGCTGTTCGACGGCAGCGGCAACAAGAAGGCCGCGTACAACTCGGTCCTCAACGCGCTCAACGCGGCCGCCCCGACCTCGGGGCCGACCACGACCCCGACCACGGGACCGCCGCCGAGCGGTGGCGCCGGGCAGATCGCCGGGGTGCAGTCCGGCCGGTGCATCGACGTACCGAACGCCACCCAGAGCAACGGCACCCGGGTGCAGCTCTGGGACTGCAACGGCCAGTCGAACCAGCGGTGGACGTACACCTCGAACAAGCAGTTGATGGTCTACGGCACCAAGTGCCTGGACGCGAACGGCGCGGCCACCGCCAACGGCACCGGCATCATCATCTGGGACTGCAACGGCCAGTCGAACCAGCAGTGGAACATCAACTCCAACGGCACCATCACCGGCGTGCAGTCCGGCCGGTGCCTGGACGTCTGGGGCACCGGCAACGGCCAGCAGATCCAGCTGTACGACTGCCACGGACAGACCAACCAGCAGTGGCGGACCAACTTCGGTGGCACCACGCCCCCGACCAGCCCGCCGCCGACCACGACGCCGCCGCCGGGCGGCTGCTCGCTCCCGTCGACCTACCGGTGGTCGTCGACCGGCGCGCTGGCCAACCCGCAGAACGGCTGGGTCTCGCTCAAGGACTTCACCAACGTGGTCCACAACGGCAAGCACCTGGTCTACGGGTCGTACGTCAACAGCAGCGGCCAGTACAGCTCGATGAACTTCACCCCGTTCACGAACTGGTCCGACATGGCCTCGGCCGGCCAGACCGGAATGAGCCAGGGCACCGTGGCACCCACGCTGCTGTACTTCGCCCCGAAGAACATCTGGGTGCTGGCGTACCAGTGGGGACCGACCTCGTTCAGCTACAAGACGTCGAGCGACCCGACGAACGCCAACGGCTGGTCCTCGGCGCAGACGCTCTCCACCGCCACCCTGCCCGACGCCCCGTACGGCGTGATCGACCAGACGCTCATCGGCGACGACCAGAACATGTACCTGTTCTTCGCCGGGGACAACGGCAAGATCTACCGGTCGAGCATGCCGCTCGGGAACTTCCCGGGCAGCTTCGGGTCGAGCTACACGACGATCATGACCGACACCAGGGAGAACCTGTTCGAGGGTGTCGAGGTCTACAAGGTGGCGGGCCAGAACCAGTACCTGATGATCGTCGAGGCGATCGGGAGCCAGGGCCGCTACTTCCGGTCGTTCACGTCCACCAGCCTGAACGGCTCGTGGACGCCGCAGGCCGCCAGCGAGAGCAACCCGTTCGCCGGCAAGGCCAACAGCGGCGCGACGTGGACCAACGACATCAGCCACGGTGACCTGGTCCGCACCAACCCCGACCAGACCAAGACCGTCGACGCCTGCAACCTCCAGTTCCTGTACCAGGGCAAGAACCCCAGTGCGGGCGGTGACTACAACCTGCTGCCGTGGCGGCCGGGTGTGCTGACCCTCCAGCGCTAGGCGCCACATCGTTCGAGGAAGGCGTGCCCGGCACCCGTGCGGTGCCGGGCACGCCCGTCCGTCTCAGCCGGTCAGGTCCTCGGCGAGCAGATCCATCAGCAGCGCGTCGTGCCAACGTCCGTCCGCCCCGCGCTCGTAGCGGCGCATGATGCCCACCGGGCGGAAGCCCACCTTCGCGTACGCCCGGATCGCCGCCGTGTTCGCCGCCGCCGGGTCGATGGTGAACCGGTGGTGGCCGTACTCGTCGATCAGGTGCCGGACCAGCGTGCGGATCGCGTCGCCGCCCAGCCCGGTGCCGCGTACCGCCGGGTCGAGGAAGACGTCCAGGCTGGCGTGGCGGTAGTCCGGGTCGGTCTCGGCGTACCACTGGATCGCGCCGACCAGCCTGCCGTCGTGCTCGACGGCGTAGATCGTCACCTCGTCGTCGGCCAGGTCGGCCCGCACCGATGCGGCCAGGTCGTCGCCCCCGCGCCACCAGCGGCGCACCTCGGGGGTGGCCCGGATCGCGGCCAGGGCGGGCACGTCGGCGTCGGTCACCGGCCGCAGCGTCACCGCCCGCCCTCGCAGCATGCCTCAGCCTCGCCGCTCGCCGTGCTCGACGCAGACCGCCGACCAGCCGGCCGGTACGACCTGCACCTTCATCCGCCGCCGGCAGGACGCGCACCAGCGTGGTGGCTCCCACGCCCGCGCCGCCTCACACGCCGGGTGCGGCCCGGCCGCCACCGACTCGCCGCACCTGTCGCACCAGCGCGCGGCCACTCCGGAAAGGGCCGCCGTGGCGGGGGAGGATTCGGTCACCGCTGCCTCACAGGGTCGCCGAGAGCGCCTTCACCGGCATCTTCAGGTCTTCCAGCAGCTTCAGGTCGGCGTCGGCGGGCCGGCCCAGCGTGGTCAGGTAGTTGCCGACGATCACCGCGTTGACGCCGCCGAGCAGACCGTCGCGGGTGCCCAGGTCACCGAGGGTGAGCTCGCGGCCGCCCGCGTACCGCAGGATGGTGCGCGGCATGGCCAGCCGGAACGCGGCGATGGCGCGCAGCGCGTCCTTGCCCTCCACCACCGGGCGGTCGCCGAGCGGCGTGCCGGGGCGCGGGTTGAGGAAGTTCAGCGGCACCTCGTGCGGGTCCAGCTCGGCGAGCTGGGCGGCGAACTCGGCGCGCTGCTCGACCGTCTCGCCGAGGCCGAGGATGCCGCCGCAGCAGACCTCCATGCCGGACTCGCGGACCATCCGCAGCGTCTCCCAGCGCTCCTCCCAGGAGTGCGTGGTGACCACGTTCGGGAAGTAGGAGCGGCAGGTCTCCAGGTTGTGGTTGTAGCGGTGCACGCCCATCTCGACCAGCTCGTCGACCTGCTCCTGGGTGAGCATGCCGAGCGAGGCGGCGACCTGGATGTCGACCTCGGCGCGGATGGCGGCGACGCCCTCACGCATCTGCTTCATCAGCCGGGCGTCCGGGCCGCGCACGGCGGCCACGATGCAGAACTCGGTCGCCCCGGTCGCGGCGGTCTGCTTCGCGGCCTCGACCAGCGCCGGGATGTCCAGCCAGACCGAACGCACCGGGGAGGTGAACAGGCCGGACTGCGAGCAGAAGTGGCAGTCCTCCGGGCAGCCGCCGGTCTTCAGCGAGACGATGCCCTCGACCTCGACCTCCGGACCGCACCAGCGCATCCGGACCTCGTGGGCGAGCTGGAGCGCGGCGGGCAGGTGCTCGTCGGGAAGATTCAGCACCGCGAGGATGCCGGCCTCGTCGAGGCCGACGCCGTTGCCCAGCACCCGCTCCCGGGCCTGGTCGAGGATCTCTGGCATGGCTCGTAACCTAACAGGCCACCGTGAGCGCGGGAAACCGCCGCCGCCGGCCCTCCGGCGAGCCGGGACCGCGCCACGCCGGGCCCGCCGGAGCGGGTGGTAACTTCGCCCCGCGGAAGCGCCCGGCGGGGGCGGGGAGTCGGCGGGAGGGGACGGCACGGTGGCGGACTGGCTGGCGGCCCTGGACCGCCGCGCCGAGCTGCGGGCCCGGGCGGGGCTGACCCGCACGCTGCGCCCCCGGGCCGCCGACGACGCCGTGGTCGACCTGGCCGGCAACGACTACCTCGGCCTGGCCACCCACCCGGAGGTCACCGCCGCCGCCGCGACGGCCCTGTCCGCGTACGGGCTGGGCGCCACCGGGTCGCGTCTGGTGCGCGGGTCCACCGACGCCCACCACGCGCTGGAGGACGACCTGGCCGGCTGGCTCGGCGTCGACCGGGCGCTGGTGTTCTCCTCCGGCTACCTGGCCAACCTCGCCGCCGTCCGGGGGCTGACGCAGCCGCGTACGCTGCTCGTCTCCGACGCCCACAACCACGCCTCGCTGATCGACGGCTGCCGGATCTCCGGTGCCGAGACGCTCGTGACGCCGCACGCCGACGTGGCCGCGGTGGCCGCGGCGCTCGCCGCCGCGCCGGGCCGCCCGGCGGTGGTGGTGACCGAGTCGGTCTTCTCCGTCGACGGCGACCTGGCCCCGCTCGCGGAGCTGCACGCGGTGGCCCGCCGGCACGGCGCGCTGCTGCTCGTCGACGACGCGCACGCGCTCGGCGTCACCGGCCCGGCCGGGGCCGGCGGGGTGGCCGCCGCCGGGCTGGCCGGCGCGCCCGACGTGGTGGTCACCGCGACGCTGTCCAAGGCGCTCGGCGGGGCCGGCGGCGTGGTCGCCGGGCCGGCCGAGTTCGTCCGCCACCTGGTGGAGACCGGCCGCACGTTCATCTTCGACACGGCGCCGCCGCCCGCTGTGGTGGCCGGGGTACGCGCCGCGGTGCGCCTGGCCCGCACCGGTGACGCGCTGCGCGCCGAGCTGGCCGACCGGGTCACGGCGGCGGTGCGCCGGCTCGGCGGGGCCGGGCTGTCCGTGTCCGCCCCGGACGGCGCCGTGATCTCGGTGACCGCGCCCGGCCCGCAGGAGGCGACCGCCTGGGCCGCCGCCTGCCGGGACCGGGGCGTGGCGGTCGGCTGCTTCCGTCCCCCGTCCACGCCGGACAGCCGCTCCCGGCTGCGGCTCACCGTCAGCGCCGGGGTGGACCGGGCCGGCTTCGACCGGGCCCTGGACGTGATCGTGGAGTGTGCGCCATGAGCTTCGGCGACGCCTGGACCGGACCGGTGCTGGTGACCGGCACTGACACCGAGGTCGGCAAGACGGTGGTGACCGCCGCGGTCGCCGCCGCCGCGCAGGCGGCCGGCCTGCGGGTCGCTGTGGTCAAGCCCGGCCAGACGGGTACGGCGACAGGCGAGCCCGGCGACGTCGACTCGGTGACCCGGCTGGCCGCCCCGCTCACCGGCCGGACGCTGGCCAGCTACCCCGATCCGCTGGCCCCGCTGGCCGCGGCCCGGGTGGCCGAGCTGCCGCCACTGGAGCTGTACAACGCCGTCGACGCGATCCGCGAGGAGGCGGACAAGCACGACCTGGTGCTCGTCGAGGGCGCGGGCGGGCTGCTCGTACCGATGGGGTTGCGCCCGTCCGGCGAGCCGTGGACGGTGGCCGACCTGGCGGTGTCGCTCGGCGCGCCCGCGGTGGTGGTGGCGCGGGCCGGGCTCGGCACGCTCAACCACACCGCGCTGACGCTGGAGGCGCTGGAGCGGCGGGCCGTCCCGGCCGGCGTGGTGATCGGCGCCTGGCCGGCCGAACCGGAGCTGGTGCACTGGCTCAACCTGTCCGAGCTGGTGCCGAACCTGCTCGGCGCGGTGCCGGCCGGCGCGGGCGGGATGGACCCGGGCGTGTTCCGCCGGTCCGCGCCCGGCTGGCTCACCCCCGCCCTGTACGGCGTGCTGGACGACTGGCGGGCCTGGGCCGAGGAGTAAGGAAGGGCCCCTTCTTAACGCCTCCGGTAGAGGAAGGGCCCCCTATTAACGCCCGCAGGGCTCAGGTGCGACGGACCACGAACGCGTCCGGCATCCGGAAGGTGAGGTTGTCCGGGCACCACGGTGGACGCACCACCGTCACGCCGTCGAGCAGCGCGGTGGCCTCGGCGACCACCACGGCGGCCTCCATCCGGGCGAGCTGCGCGCCGACGCAGCGGTGCGGCCCGGCGCCGAACGCCAGGTGCCGCCGCGAGCCGGGCTGCCCGGGACGGAACTCGCCGGGCGCGTCCACCACGGCCCGATCGCGCCCGGCGCGGGCGAGCCACGCGACCACGCTGGTGCCCGCCGCCACCGGCACCTCGCCGAGTGTGGTGTCGGCGGCTGCCACCCGCCGCCAGGTGACGATCGGCGGCTCCAGCCGCAGCCCCTCCTCGACCACGTCGTCCGCGTCGACCGTGCCCGCGCGCAGCCCGGCCCGTACCGCCGGCTCGTTCGCCAGCCGGTGCAGCAGCAGGGTGAGGAACTGCGAGGTGGTCTCCTGACCGGCGACCAGCAGGAAGAACAGCGCCCCGACCACCACGTCGGGGGAGTGCCCGGCCTCGCGCAGCCGCGCGGCGAGCCCGCCCCCGGTGGCGGCGAACTCGCGCAGCACGGTGTGGAACCGGCCCACCTCGGCGGCCAGCGCGAGCTGCCGGTCGGCGTCCAGCGGCGCCCAGAACAGCTCCAGCGCGGCGCGGGCGAAGTCCTTCACCGCGCCGACCGGGGCGTCCGGCAGCTCGACCAGCCGGGCGAGCACCAGCAGCGGCAGGTCGGCGGCGAGGCCCGCGTACAGGTCGACCGGGCGGCCCGCGTCCAGCGCCGCCGCCAGCCCCGCCACCCGCTCCCGGACCAGCCCGGTCAGCCACTGGCGCTGGGCGTCCACCCGGTGCGGGTGCAGCGCGTCGGCGACGATGCCCCGGATCTCCGGGTGGCTGGCACCACCGTTGTTCGCCAGCGTCGGCGGTAGCCGGAACCGGTGCCCGGCGAGCACCCGCAGCGCGGCCACCGGGATCGGGGTGACCGCGTCGAGCGCGTTGTCCGGCCGGAACGTCACCGGATCGGTGAGCACCTCGCGTACGAGCGCGTGCCGGGTCACCACCAGGTGCGGCACGCCGACGTGGTCGACCACCGTGGCCACGTCGGGCCACTGCTCGTCGACGGACTCCCCCCAGCCCCGGAACAGCACGCGGTAACGCTAGCGGCGGGCGCCGGGCGGGTTCGGGTCCAGCTCCCAGACGGTGGTGTGCTTCACCCGTACGCTCTCCAGCGCCTCGGACACCGGCACGTCGTACGCGGCCAGCTCGTGGAAGCGCTCGCGGGGCAGGAACGCCCGGCCCGGGTCGCCCACCAGCACCCGGGCGCCGGCGCGGGCGGCCCGGAGCAGGAAGCGCAGCATCCGCCGGGCCATCGCCTCGCTGTAGAAGACGTCCCCGGCCAGCACCACCTCCGCGTCGCCCGCGTCGGAGTCGAGGATGTCGCCGAGTTCGGCGTCGACGCGTACCCCGTTGGCCTCGGCGTTGAGCGCGACGGCGGCCACGGCCCGCTCGTCCACCTCGACCGCCCGGACGGCGGCGGCGCCGGCGCGGGCGGCGGCGATGGCGACCAGACCGGAGCCGGAGGCCAGGTCGAGCACCCGGCGGCCGGCGACCGTGTCGGGGTGGTCGGTGACGTAACGGGCCAGGCCCTGCCCGCCGGCCCAGGCGAACGCCCAGAACGGCGGCGGCTGGGAGCTGCGGAACTCGCCCTCGGTCAGCTCCCACAGACCGATCGGCTCGTCGGCCTGGTGCAGCCGCACCTCGGGTACGAACGCCACGGGGGCGAGGCGGGCGTGCAGCCGGACGAACGCGGCGGACAGCTCGGACACCGGAGAATTGTGTCCCACACGGGTTCCGGAACCGATCCCGGGCGTGTCGCGGCGAGGCCGTGACCGGTTCACCACGCTCGGTGAAATCACCCCCGTGTTGTGGCGTTGGATGCGAACACGCCCGTCTACCGGCGTGCCCGGCGCGCTCCTAGCGTTGCCTGTGGACACGACCGAGGGTGAGGAGGCGTGGTGAGCGGGTGGCGGCACGCGCTGCGGATCGGACTGGTACTGACCTTCGTGGCCGGGACCGGGTACGGCGGTGCCCTGCCGGCGCGGGCGGCGGCGGCCTTCTCCACGGAGTTGAGCGGCCTGCCGGACGAGTTCACCGCCGGGAACCGGGTGGAGACGTTGTCCGCCGTGGTGTCCCGCTCCGACGGGGGCGGCTGTGTCAAGGTGCGCTGGTCGATGCTGGTGCGGGTGCAGGGCCTGCGGCTGGACCAGCTCAAGGTGGACCGGGTGGAGGACAGCGGCTCGTTCCCGCTGGAGATCCGCACCGAGGGAGACACCGCCCGGCTCACCGACCGGCAGCTCGACCCGGGTGTGCTCTGTCCCGGCCGTACCGTGACCGCCCGCTACCGGGTGGCGTTCGCCGAGGACGTCGGGCGCGGACGGGTGAGTTTCGCCGCCGAGGCGTACGACCCGCAGTTGCGGCTGCTGGCCCGGCGGACCGCCTCCCGCGAGGTGGTGGGGGAGGAGGAGGCCTCGCCGACGCCGGCACCCACCAGCGCGGAGCCCACCGACACTCCGACCGGCGAGCCGCCCACCGAGGCGCCCGGCGAGGAGTCCACGGACGAGCCGACCGACGCCGCGGTGGTGGAGCCGCCCGCGCCCGGTGGAGTGGCCGGGCGGCCGGTGGCCGACAGTGGCGGCTTCGGCATGGTGCAGGCCGCGTTCCTGCTGGGCGGGCTGCTGCTGTTCCTCGGCGCCGGTCTGCTGCTGCGGATGCGCCGCCTGCTGCGCCCGTCCGCCGACCCCGAACTCCCGCCCCCCTTCGAACGCCCCCGCCCCCGCTGGCACTGACGCTTCCTCCCCTGGGGTCTCCCCGGTGATCAAGGAGTTTGTGTCCTCTGCCGGCCCGGATGGAGACACGAACTCCTTGATCGCCGGCGCGAGGCGGGGCAGGGCGGGGCAGGGCGGAGGAGCCGTCAGTCGAGCTGGCTGGGTTCCAGGCCCAGTTCTCGGGCGGCCACCAGGCGGATCCACTCGGCGATCTGCCGGCGGGTGATCACCCGCTCGTGCACCGCCAGCTGGACCGCCAGCCCGTCCATCACCGCGCTGATCCGCCAGGCCGCGCCGGCCGGGTCGGGGCAGTCGAACGTGCCCTCGGCGACCCCGGCGGTGATCACCGCGGCCAGGTCCTGCCGCCACCGCAGGTCGAGGCGGCGGGAGAGCTTCTCCAGCTCCGGCGTACGCAGCGACTCCGCCCAGCCGTCGATCCACATCGACCAGGAGGTGGCCCGGCCGGTCGGCGCGTAGAGGCGCAGCATCCGGCGCAGCTTCGCCAGCGGCGGGGCGGAGGAGCGCAGCACCGCGTCGAGGCGGGCCAGATCCTGCTCGACCGCGTACGCGAAGGCCTGCGCGAGTAGCCGGTCCTTCGTCGCGAAGTGGTAGAAGACGAGGGCCTGGCTGACCCCGGCGGCCTCGGCCACGTCCGCGGTGCGGGTGTTGGCGAGCCCTCGTTCCGCGATCACCTCACAGGCCGTACGCAGCAGCGCGTCCAGGCGGATCTCGGCGGCTCGTCTCGTCACGGCGTTACGGTAGCCCATCCGTATGACCACGGGGAGTTACCGAAGCGGCCGGTCGGCAGCAGGACAGTCGGATGCCGGACACTCGGCTCGCCGATCGGATTCCGCAGGTCGCGGCCCTGCCTGCCGGCCTCGGAGACCAGCCACCCAGGCTCCTAGGAAGCCTGCGGGGTGGGGCGCCGGCAACATCCGGACGCGCCGAAAGGGGAACCCGATTTGGCAACCGTTCCGGGCTCGGCTAAAGTTCTCATCCGTCACCGGATAACACCGGGGGCGTGCGGACGTAGCGCAGCTGGTAGCGCATCACCTTGCCAAGGTGAGGGTCGCGGGTTCGAATCCCGTCGTCCGCTCGGAGATGCCGCCACGCAGTTCGGGGGCAACCTCGGTGGAGTGGCCGAGAGGCGAGGCAACGGCCTGCAAAGCCGTGTACACGGGTTCAAATCCCGTCTCCACCTCGGCATTAGACGAGGGCGATTGGCGCAGTGGGAGCGCGCTTCCTTGACACGGAAGAGGTCACTGGTTCAAACCCAGTATCGCCCACCAGCGGAAAGGCCGTGTCGATCATTCGACACGGCCTTTCTCGTCGTCATCGGTCAGTCCAGTGCCGCGCCGCCAGCCATTGCCGCGGCCGGAGCGCCCCACCCGGACCGTGGAACCGGAGACGGTGGCCGCGCCGGCGGCGAGACCGGCCGGATCTGGGTGATCCGGCCGGCCCGGTCCGGGACCGATCAGCTCCGTCGGCCCCGGTCGCTGTCACATCGGCGGGGCGACGTCCCGGCGCTCCTCGACCCGGCGGTACTCCACCGGCTGCTCGGCGGTGGTGGTGACCACCTGGCGACGGCGACCCCAGACCAGCGTGGTCATGATCAGGCCGAGGACGCCGGCCGCCATCAGGATCCAGCCGACGACGTCGAGGTCGACCCCGCCGACGCTGGCGTTGAGCGCGAACGTGAGGATCGCGCCGACCGCGATCAGGAAAATGCTCGTACCGATACCCACGACAGCCTCCTTCGGGGGGATGGTTGTGCTGTCACCGGCCTCAGTACCCCGGCGGCGAGCAGCGCAACCACACGGCCACCGGGCGCGGCGGGGGCCTGCCGCACGGCGATCTTGGCATCGGGTAGAGTTCACCCCGTCGCCGGCGCGAACCGGCGGCACGCGGACGTAGCGCAGCTGGTAGCGCATCACCTTGCCAAGGTGAGGGTCGCGGGTTCGAATCCCGTCGTCCGCTCGCGATTGCCCGGGCGATTGGCGCAGTGGGAGCGCGCTTCCTTGACACGGAAGAGGTCACTGGTTCAAACCCAGTATCGCCCACCGAGATTCACCCTCCCCGCCCGCCGGCGCCGCCGGTCGATCGGCGGACGTATCCCACCGGACGGTTCGTACCGGCCACATCGGTCACCCGGCTCCACCGTGCGGGTTATTCAGCCGCCGCCACCGCGCGTGTCACTGTGATGCCCGATACGCAGGGAGGCGGTCACATGCACATGATCGAGCGGGGACGGTGGCGGCGGACGGCCGCCCGGTTAGGGGTGGCGACTGTCGTCGCGGCGGCCGGGGTGACGGTCTCGGCCGCGCCCGCTCAGGCCACCGCGACGCGGACGGTGGCGTTCTTCAGCATGGACGAGCCGGCGTCGTCGACGGTGCTGACCGACTACAGCGGCAACGGCCGCCACGGCACGATCGGCGGCGAGGTGGTCACCGGCGCGCTCTACGCCGGGGCGACCGGCCACCGCTTCGCCACCCACCTGCCCACGGACAAGGAGTACGTCCCGGGTCACGTCGACGTGGTGCCGCACAGCACCGACTTCAACCCGGACGCCGGGGACTTCTCGGTGACCATCCGCTACCGGACCACGTACTCCTTCGGGAACCTCCTCCAGAAGGGACAGGGCAACACGGCCGGCGGCTACTGGAAGTTCGAGGCGCCGAACGGCAAGCCGAAGTGCCTGTTCCGGGGCGCGGACGGCGCCTCCCGTACCGGCTACACGGATGTGCCGATCTCCGACGGCCAGTGGCACACGGTCACCTGCAACCGCACCTCCGCGTACGTGGAGATGTACGTCGACGGCGTGCGGACCAGCCGCCTCAACGGGCCGACCGGCACCATCGCCAACACCTGGCCGCTGTCCGTCGGCGGCAAGAGCCAGTGCGACGGTACGAAGGTCACCTGCGACTACTTCGCCGGCGACATCGACTACGTGAAGATCCTGAAGGGATCGGGCGGCCCGGCCAACCAGGCGCCGGTCGCGGCGCTGACGCCGACCTGCTCCGGGCTGGTGTGCACGTTCTCCGGCGCGGCCTCCACCGACGCCGACGGCGCGATCCAGGACCACAGCTGGAACTTCGGCGACGGGGACACCACCGGCACCGCCTCCGTACCGACCACGTCGCACACGTACGCGGCCGCCGGCACCTACCCGGTCACGCTCACCGTCACCGACGACCGGGGCGCCACCGGCACCGCGACTGCCGACGTGACAGTGGCGCCCGTACCGGAGCGGATCTCGTTCGTCGGCCAGGCCACCGCGAACGCCAACTGGACCAGCCACACGGTCACCGTCCCGGCGGGCGTGCAGGCCGGTGACACGCTGCTGCTCCTGCTCAGCCAGAACACGCACACCGGCACCGGCGAACCGGCCGGGGTGACCGGCTGGACCAGGCTCGACCGGCTCGACGGTGGCTTCGCCACCACCACCGCCTGGTGGAAGACCGCGAGCGCGGGTGACGCCGGCACGGCGGTCCGGGTGACGCTGGACAGCCAGGCGAAGGGCAACCTGGTGCTGGCCGCGTACCGGGGAGTGGCACCGATCGCGCCGGTCTTCACCCGGGCCACCGACCCGGCGAGCACCGCCACCCGGATCACCCCGTACGCGCCGGTGACCGCCGCCCAGAGCTGGGCGGTGTCGTACTGGCTGCACGGCGACAGCACGTCCACCGCGCTCACCCCGCCGGCCGGCGTGGCGGTGCGCAGCAACACCTCGCAGACCGGCGGCGGCCGGGTGACCGGCCTGCTCGCCGACTCGGCGAGCAGCGTGCCGACCGGCAGCTACGGCGGGCTCACCGCCACGGGCGCCGCGGCCAGCACGACCACCACCACGTGGACGTTCGTCCTGCCCCCGGCCTGACCCATCGGGTACGCGAAAAGGCCGGCACCCCGGGTTCGGGGTGCCGGCCTCTCGTTGTGTCTTACTTGTTCCAGTGTTCGGCGACGAGGTCGGCGGCCTGCTGTTCCCACTGGGCGTAGTGGTCGGGGTAGGCGGAGACCTGGACGGTCTGGGCGGCCTTGGTCAGGGGCATGTCGCGCCAGCCGTCGACCTGCTTGAGGCCCTTCAGGAACGCGGTGGTGGAGTACTCGGGGTCGGTGATCTGCTCGACCGTGCCCCACCCGCTGGAGGGGCGCTGCTGGAACAGGCCCTGCGAGTCGTGGTCGTTGCGGTCACCGAGGTGGCCGAGGTTCTCCAGCTTCGACTCCTGCAACGCGGTGGCGATGGAGACGACCGCGGCGCGCTCGTCCATGCCGGCCTTCTTCGTGGCCGCGATGATCGCCTTCACGTTGGCGGTCTGCTCGTCGTTCAGGTCGATGCGGGACTGCGCGCCCTGCACGCCGTGCGGGATCAGCTTGTCACCCTGCACCGTCGCCGTGACCGGCTTCGCGTGGGTGGTGTCCGCGGCGTGGGCGGCGACCGGACCGGCGAACACACCACCGGTGAAGGCCAGACCAGCGATACCCAGGATGCTCTTACGCAGAATCGTGTTCATCAGAAATGCTCCATTCGGGGGTCGACGCACCCGGGGGACGGGATGCGCGGGCACCGTCAGGCGCTCAAAGTCTTGGGGGGTCCGGCTGCTCGCGGGGCACTCGGGGGGTGCCGCTTCGCGGCGCCGGAAGCATGTCCAACGACCCGCCACCCGCCACCATTCCCGAGGCGGTGCACGCCGCCGGGGAGCAGCGCGGGGGTTCACGTCGCCGGAACCGTGTTCAACGACCGGCGGCCCGGGCTGATTCCCACAGGCGGCGCGACCCCGGTTCCGGGGGCTCGGCTGGTGCTCGGTCGTTCACCCGGTTACAACGCCACCCACCCGCCAGCCATTCCGCCGCCAGAGTGCCGCCCACCACCCCCGAACCCGACACCCCGACCCCACGCAGCCAGACCCCCCACCCGGCCCAGCCAGGGCCAACACGCTCTACACCCCGGTGATCAAGGAGTTCGCGTCAACATCCGGCGCGGGCGAGGACACAAACTCCTTGATCACTGCCGACGAAGCCCTCCCCCGGCACCCACCCAGAGCGTCGATCATGAGGTTAGCGGCGACAAAACGGACACCACACGCCGTCAACCTCATGATCGACCCGACCCGGGCAAGGCTGGCCGAGGCGCGGGGCAAGGGCGGGGGCGGGGTCACCCCCGCGCGATCTTGCAGGTCGAGCCCTCCGGGTGCCCTATTCGCGAGGTTTGCGGGGTCCGAAAGTGCAAGATCGCGGGCTGAACCGAGGGATCTTGGACGGCTGCTACTCGGGGCTGATGAGGACTTGCCGGCGACCTCGGGAGGATCCCGCGATCTTGGAGTTGTGGCGCCCACGATGCCCGGATCACCACCTTCGCGAGGTGCCACAACTCCAAGATCGGCGGGGGAGGGCTGGGTCGCGACAACTCCAGCGACGACTCCAGCGACAACTCCGGGCCGCACGGAACGGGGGCGGCGGGCCCGGTGCGGGGCGGGAGAACCGGGTTCTGCCGTTGGCAGATCCGCTGACCGTGAACGGGGCACCTGCCGGGCGGCGCCGGGCGGCACGCTGGGACGTATGCGACTCCTGATGCTTGGCGGTACGGGCTTTGTCGGCGGTGCCGTGGTGGCCGAGGCGGTACGCCGCGACTGGCAGGTGACCGTGTTCAACCGGGGCGTGCACGGGCAGGTTCCGGACGGCGTTCACCGGTTGCGGGGTGACCGGACCGCGCCGGACGGGCTGGCCGCGCTCACCGGCGGCGAGTGGGATCTGGTGGTGGACACCTGGGACGGCGCGCCCCGGGCGGTACGGGACGCGGCGTCGGCGCTGGAAGGCGCGGTGCCGCACTACATCTACGTGTCCAGCGGATCGGTGTACGCGCCACCCGTCGAGCCCGGCAGCGGCGAGGAGGCGCACACAGTGCCGGCCGACCCGGACGCCGACGACTGTGACTACCCGGCGAACAAGGCCGGCGGGGAGCGCGCCGCGACGCGGGTGTTCGGTGACCGGGCGCTGCTGGTGCGCGCCGGGCTGATCCTGGGGCCGGGGGAGGACATCGGGCGGTTGCCGTGGTGGCTGAACCGGGTCGCCCGG
Organism: Micromonospora sp. HUAS YX12; assembly: GCF_040215685.1. Classification (NCBI taxonomy): domain Bacteria; kingdom Bacillati; phylum Actinomycetota; class Actinomycetes; order Micromonosporales; family Micromonosporaceae; genus Micromonospora; species Micromonospora sp. HUAS YX12. The sequence continues at coordinate 6,394,159 of NZ_CP157974.1, read as the reverse complement.
GGCGGGGACGTGCTGGCGCCGGGGCCGCGTGACCTGCCGATCCAGTACGTGGACGTCCGGGATCTGGCGACCTGGCTGCTGGACCGGGGCGCCGAGGGCGTGGGCGGGACGTACAACGTGGTGGGTCGCACCGGGCACGCGACGATGGGTGACCTGCTCGACGCGGCGGTGGCGGTGACCGGGTCGGACGCGACGCTGCGGTGGACCGCGCCGGAGCCGATCCTGGCCGCCGGTGTGGAGCCGTGGAACGACCTGCCGGTGTGGATTCCGCGCGGGCACGAGTACCGCTGGTTGCAGGAGCGGGACGTGGAACGCGCGTACGCGGCGGGGCTGGTCTGCCGGCCGGTCACCGAGACGGTCGCGGACACCTGGCGGTGGCTGCGCGAGGTGGGCCGGGTGCCGGCCCGCGCGGGGCGTCCGGCGCGCGCCCCGGTCGGCCTGGCACCGGAGCGGGAGGCCGCCCTGCTGGCCGCGCTCCCGGCCTGACCGGCGGAGGGGTACGGGTCAGGCCGGGACGACCGGCAGGTCGAGCACCTCCTCGACCGGGCGGCGGGGGGTGGCCCGGCCCGGCTGGCCGTACCCGATCCGCATCACCATCTGCGGGGTGCCGAACCGGCCCAGCGACATCCGCAGCGCCTCCCGTGCGGCCGGCACCTCGATCGGCTGGGACAGCATCGACACGCTCAGCCCGGCGTCGGTGGCGGTGAGCAGCACCCGTTGCAGCGCCTGCCCGGCGAGGATCTGGTCGGCCGAGGTGTTGCCGGCCGAACCGAGCACCGCGACCAGCGGCTCCGGTTCGAAGTCGCGGCCGGGGGCGCGGTTGCGTCCACCGAAGCCGCGCTGGGGCAGCAGGTCCTGCGGCTCGCTCTGCGGTCCGCCGGCGCCGGCGGGCACGCCGTCCGGGGCCGGCTCGGAGCGGATCCACTGCGCCCGTTCGGCCACGTACGCGGGGTCGCGTTCCAGCACGCGGTGGGCGCTGCGGGCGACCTCGGCGACCGCGTTGACGGCGCTGGTGCCGATCACCAGTTCCAGCCAGCACTGTTCGGCGCGGGCCGCCTCGCCGAGCCGCCAGCGGGCCTCGGCCGGCACCGGGTCGGGCCAGAACGGCGCGCGGTTGCTGAACCGGTGGCTGATGGCCCCGTACAGGCTCTGCTCGACCGGGGTGGGACGGCGCGGCACGTCCGGCACCAGCCGGGCCACGACGTCGGGGTCGGCGGGGTACGGGCGCAGCCGCACAGTGGCCGGGGTGCCCGCGACGGCGAGCGCCAGCCGCAGGTTGAACAGCGCCGCTCCGGCGGCGATGCGCGCGCCCCAGCCGGTCGGGTCGGTGGCGGGCAGGCCGCGCAGCGGGTCGACGGACACCTCGATGCCGCCGCCGACGAGCCGGAACCGCCACGGCTGGGTGTTGTGCAGCGACGGCGCCCGGACCGCGTCGGCGACCGCGGCCCGCAGTTGCCCGGCGGTGTATTCGGTCGTCATGGTGGTGCTCCCTCTCGTGCGGCGCCGGCTCCCCCGGCCGGGTACACCACTACGGTGCGTCAGCGGCCAGCGCGGTGAGCAGGGCCGGAGGTCCCCACCTGCGCCCGGCCGTCGGTCCCGGCCGACGCGGGCAGGACGGGACTTTCGACCCGTGCTGCCGGGGCGGGAGAGCGGGTAGAAAGGACGGATGATCCGGGTGTTCCTGCTCGACGACCACGAGGTCGTCCGTCGTGGCCTTGCCGACCTGCTCCAGAGCAGCGGCGACATCGAGGTGGTCGGCGAGTCCGGCCTGGCCCAGGAGGCGACGCGCCGCATCCCGGCGCTGCGCCCCGACGTGGCGATCCTCGACGCCCGGCTGCCCGACGGCAACGGCATCGACGTCTGCCGGGACGTCCGCGCCGTGGACTCCTCGATCAAGGGCCTGATCCTCACCTCGTACGAGGACGACGAGGCGTTGTTCGCGGCGATCATGGCGGGTGCCGCCGGGTACGTGCTCAAGCAGATCCGCGGCACCGACCTGGTGGACGCGGTCCGCCGGGTGGCAGCCGGGCAGTCGCTGCTCGACCCGGCGATCACCACCCGCGTGCTGGAGCGCATCCGCAGCGGCGTGGAGCAGCCGCGGGAGCTGAAGTCGCTCACCGAGCAGGAGCGGCGGATCCTGGAGTACGTGGCGGAGGGGCTCACCAACCGGGAGATCGCCGGGAAGATGTTCCTCGCCGAGAAGACGGTGAAGAACTACGTCTCCAGCGTGCTCGCCAAGCTGGGCCTGGAGCGGCGTACCCAGGCGGCGGTGCTGGCCACCCGGCTGCTCGGCAAGAACACCTGACGGCTCCTCAGCCGAGCGGGACGCTCCAGCGCACCTCGGTGCCGCGCGGCTCGGCCCGGCGCAGCGAGAACCCGCCGCCCAGCCGCTCGGCCCGCTCCCGCAGGTTGACCAGGCCGCTGCGGGCCGCCTCCGGGTCGCAGCCGATCCCGTCGTCGGTGACGGTGATCTCGACCCGGCCGGAGTCGACGCGTACGCGCACCGACACCCGGTCGGCCTGCGCGTGGCGTACCGCGTTGGACAGCGCCTCGCGTAGCACGGCGGTGAGTTCGGGGCGCAGGTCGTCCGGGACGGCGCTGTCGATCGGGCCGATCAGCTCCAGGTCCGGCCGGTAGCCGAGCGACTCGGCGGCCACCTCGATCGCCTCGCGGATCTCGGTGCGCAGCGCCGCGCTCATCGGCGTACGCAGCTCGAAGATGGTGCGGCGGATGTCGCGGATGGTGCCGTCCAGGTCGTCGACCGCCTGGTTGATCCGCTTGGCCGCCTCGGGGCGGGCGTTCATCGCGCCGCTCTGCAGTTGCAGGCCGGTGGCGAACAGCCGCTGGATCACCACGTCGTGCAGGTCACGGGCGATGCGCTCGCGGTCCTCCAGCACCACCAGCAGTTCCCGCTCCTCCTGCCCGCGGGCGCGTTCCATGGCCAGCGCGGCCTGCCCGGCGAAGCTGGCGAGCAGGGCGAGGTCGTCGTCGGCCGCGGGCGCGTGGTCGGGCCGGTAGCCGATCACCAGGACGCCGTGCAGCGTGTCCGCGGCGGCGAGCGGGGAGACCACGGCCGGCCCGGCGACCACCGGCCGGGGCCAGGGCGCCGCGGCGGCGAGGTCGTCGACCTGGTCGTGCCGGCCCTGCGTCACGGACGCGGCGAAGCTGGTCTCGGCGGCCGGCAGCACCGCGCCGACCAGTTCCCGGGTGACCGGGTCGGCGCCGTCGACCACCTCGACGGTGAACTGCGCCTCGTCCTCGTCGTAGAGCAGCACCAGGGCCAGCTCGGCCTCGGCGACCTCACGGGCGCGGCGGGCCACGAGCGTCAGCGCGTCGGTACGGCGTACCTCACCGAGCAGCACCGAGGTGATCTCCGCGGCGGCGGCGAGCCAGCGTTCCCGGCGGTGCGCCAGCGCGTAGAGGCGGGCGTTCTCGATCGCCACGCCGGCCGCGGCGGCCAGCGCGACCACGATCTCCTCGTCGTCCTCGGTGAACTCGGTCGCGCCCTGCTTCTCGGCCAGGTAGAGGTTGCCCCAGACGTGGTCGCGGATGCGCACCGGCACGCCGAGGAAGCTGTGCATCGGCGGGTGGTTCGGCGGAAAGCCGTACGAGTTGGGGTGCTTGGTGATGTCCGGCATGCGGACCGGCTTCGGGTCGTCGATGAGCAGGCCGAGCACGCCACGCCCGTGCGGCAGCTCGCCGATCTTCGCGTGCAGCTCGGGGCTGATGCCGTGGACGATGAAGTCGTGCAGCATCCGGTCGCTGCCGATCACGCCGAGCGCGCCGTAGCGGGCGCCGGCCAGCTCGCACGCCGACTGCACGATCCGTTGCAGCGTGCTGCGCAGGTCGAGGTCGGACCCGATGCCGACGACCGCGTCCAGCAGTGCCCGGAGCCGCTCGCGGCTGGTCACCACCTCGCCGACGCGGTCGAGCATCTCCTGGAGCAGTTCGTCCAGGCGGACGCGGGACAGCGGGGTCAGCCCGAGCGAGGGCGCGAGGTGCTCGTGCCGGGACTGGGGTGCGGCGGCCACCCGGCGATGGTAACGCCCGGTGGCCGCCGTGATCGAGACCGGTCAGGCGAGACGGTCGCGGACCGCCGAGGTGTCGACCGTCTGCGTGACGTCCAGCCGGGGCGTGTGCGGCGGGCCGGCGTGCGTCGGGTCGGCCACGCCGAGCCGCATGCTGATGTACGGGAACCCGAGGCCGGCGAGCATCTGCCGCAGCACCTCGCGGGTGCCCTCGACCTCCACCACACCGGACAGCGGCACCAGCGACACCCCGTGCCGGGTGGCGGTGAGCCAGGCGGCGGAGAGCGCCTCACCGGCGCGCAGCCAGCTCATCGGCTCGTCGTCGGAGCCCCACAGGATCCCGTACACGGCGGCCTTGTCGTGGCCGGGCCCGATCGGCAGCGAGCCGCCGCGGCCGAAGTCGCGGGCCGGAACGGTCGTCTGCGGGGCCTGCTCGGGCAGCACCTCCGGCGGCAGCCCGGTGCCGGTGCCGGCCCGGCTGGTCCAGTACGCCAGCTCCTCGCGCAGCTCCGGGCTGTCCGCCTCGACGGCGGCGGCCTGCTGGGCGGCGCCGGCGAGCTGGATCTTCTGGGTGTCGTCGAGCAGTTGCAGGTTCACGCCCTCCAGCGTGGCCGCCCGCTCGATGTCGTTCAGCGCGTCGGTGGGGATCGGCTCGTCGCTGACCGGCCGCCGGTCGGTGTGCCGCACCTGCATGCACTGCACGACGCGCATGGCGTCGGGGTCGGCGCCGGTGTGCTTCAGGCTGGTGATCCGGGCCAGCAGGTCGGGTTCCTTCGGGTCGGGCAGCCGCTCCACCACCGGGGTCCAGCCCTCGGCGGCCAGCGCCACCCGGGCGTGGTGCAGCGCGGCGCCGCAGCTCACCACCAGCAGGTGCCCTTCCGGGTCCAGGGCGCTGAGGTGCCGTTCGCGGACCACCCGCAGCTCCAGCGCGTCGGGCAGGACCGTCCAGTGCCACGGCTGCGTGTTGTGCACCGAGGGGGCGTGGCCGGCCATTCCGGCGGCCTCCGCGAGCGCGGTGGTCAACGGGCGATCGCCGGCCGGCGTCTCGTGGCTCATCGTCACGACCTTTCCTGTTTTCCCCATCGTGCCCCACGCCCGGGACGCCCGGGTGGGGATGCCGCTCCATCCTCGGGCATGCCCGGCCGCCCCCGCAGGGGTCCTTCGCCCCCGCATTACCCGCGTCGCCCCGCCCGCCCCGCGCCGGGACTGAGACGATCCACACGTGGGAAGCGAACCACGCGAGTGCGTACCCGGGCAGCCGGCCCGCGCGCCGCGGCGGGCCTGGACCGAGTGGGCGCCGCTGGTGCTGCTCACCGCGGCGGTGCTGGCCGGTGCGGCGCTGTGGTTCGCCGGCGCGCACGAGGCCGCCCGGCTGCTCTGGGCGGCGGTCACAGTGGTCGCCCTGGTGCCCGCGGCCTGGACGACGCTGCGCCAGTTGTGGCTGCGGCAGTTCGGGGTGGACGTCATCGCGGTGCTGGCGCTGCTCGGCGCGCTGCTGGTGCGGGAGTACCTGGCCGGCGCCGTGATCGCGGTGATGGTCGCCACCGGCCGGGCGCTGGAGGAGTACGCCCAGCGCCGCGCCACCCGCGACCTGCGGGCGCTGCTGGAACGCGCGCCCCGGCAGGCCCGGCGGCGCACCCCGGACGGCGGGATCGAGGTGGTGCCGCTGGACCGCGTCGCGGTGGGGGACCGCCTGGTCGTCGGGCCGGGCGACGTGGTGCCGGTGGACGGCGTGGTCGAGGAGGCGGCCACGCTCGACGAGTCGGTGGTCACCGGCGAGTCGCAGCTGGTCACCCGCGCGGCCGGGGAGGAGGTGGCCAGCGGCGTCGTGAACGCGGGCGCCGGCTTCGGGCTGCGGGCGCGCCGTAACGCGGCGGAGAGCACCTACGCGGGCATCGTCCGCCTGGCCGGCGAGGCGACGGCCCGCAAGGCCCCGATGGTACGGCTGGCCGACCGGTACGCCGCCGCGTTCGTGCCGTTCACGCTTGTGCTGGCCGGGCTGGCGTGGCTGCTGTCCGGCGAGTTCACCCGGGCGGTGGCGGTGCTCGTGGTGGCCACACCGTGCCCGCTGCTGCTGGCCACCCCGATCGCCGTGGTCTCCGGGCTGTCCCGGGTGGCCCGGCGGGGTGTGCTGGTCCGTGACGGCGGGTCGCTGGAACAGCTCGGCCGCGCCCGTACCCTGCTGCTGGACAAGACCGGCACGCTCACCGCCGGCCGGCCCCGGGCGGCCGAGGTGGTGGTGGCGCCGGGCGGCGACCGGGACGAGGTGCTGCGGCTGGCCGCCTCGGTCGAGCAGCTCTCCCCGCACGTGCTCGCCGCCGCGCTGGTCCGGCAGGCCCGCGAGCGCGGGCTGGCGCTGGCCGAGCCGACGCAGGTCACCGAGGAGCCGGGGCGCGGGGTCAGCGGGCGCGTCGACGGGCGGATGGTGCACGTCGGGCAGCTCGCCGGGGAACCGCCGGAGTGGGCGGGCCGGCTCGGTGAGCGCGCCGAACGGGCCGGGCGTTCCGCGGTCTGGGTCGGCGACGACAACGGGCCGCTCGGCGCGATCCTGCTGGAGGACCCGGTCCGGCCGGACGCCCGGCGGACCGTGCGGCGGCTGCGCGAGGCGGGCCTTTCCCGGCTGGTCATGGTGACCGGTGACCGCCCGGGCACGGCCCGGCAGGTGGCGCAGGTCGTGGGCGTGGACGACGTGATCGCGGGGTGCTCGCCGCAGGAGAAGGTCGATCGGGTACGCCAGGAGTCGGCGCGCGCGGTGACGGTGATGGTCGGCGACGGCGTCAACGACGCGCCCGCGCTGGCCGAGGCGCACGTCGGCGTGGCGATGGGGGCGACCGGGGCGACCGCCTCGGCGGACGTGGCCGACGCGGTGCTCACCGTGGACCGGCTGGACCGGCTCGCCGACGCCGTCGAGATCGCCCGGTACGCCCGCCGCATCGCGGTGCAGAGCGCCACCGTCGGGATGGGCCTGGCGGTGCTGGCGATGCTCGTCGCCGCCGCGGGCCGGCTGCCCCCGGTGGCCGGCGCGTTCCTCCAGGAGGGCATCGACGTCCTGGTGATCCTCAACGCGCTGCGCGCGCTCGGCGGCGGCCTGCGGCGCCGGGATCTGCCCGCGCACACCCGCGAACTGCTCGACCGGTACGCGGGCGAGCACGGCGGCGTGCGCGACGTGCTCGCCCGGCTGCGGGACACCGCCGACCTGGTGGCGACCCGCCCGGACGACCCGGCGTGCCTGCCGGCGCTGCGGGAGGTGCACCGGCGCCTGGTCGACGAGGTGCTGCCGCACGAGGCGGCCGAGGACCGGCAGCTCTACCCGGCGCTGGCCGGGCCGCTCGGCAGCGACGAGGCGACCTCCACGATGAGCCGGGCGCACGTGGAGATCGTGCGGCTGGTGGAGCGGATCGGCGGGCACCTCACGGCGCAGCCGGACGGCCGGCTGCGCCGTGACGAGGTGCCCGATCTGCTGGCCGCGCTCTACGGCCTGGACGCGGTGCTGCGCCTGCACCTGGCCCAGGAGGAGGAGGACTACTTCTCGCTCGACCCGGAGGAGGGCTCCACCTCGCCCGGCCGCTGAGTCACGGCTCGCGTACCACAGCGACGGGGCAGTGCGAGTGCTGGATGAGCTGCTGACTGACCGAGCCGAGCAGCATGCCGCGCAGGCCGCCCCGGCCCCGGCTGCCGACCACCACCAGCTGCGCCGACCGGCTCGCCTCCACCAGCAGCGCCGACGCGCTGCCGGGGACCGCCTCGATCTCGACCGGCACGTCGGGGAAGCTCTCCCGCCACGGCGCCAGCTCCGCCTCGGCGGCGGCCCGCTCGCTCGCGGCGACCTGCTCCGGGTCGAAGTCCGGCGGCACCCACCGCTCACCCGGCGGCTCCCAGGCCCGCAGCACCCGCAGCGGCACGTCCCGCTGCGCGGCCCGCTCGACGGCGAAGCCGAGCGCCCGCAGCGCCGACTCCGAGCCGTCCGAGCCGACCACCACCGGCCCGGACGTGGCGGCCTGGCCGTCGCGGACCACCACCACCGGGCAGTGGGCGTGCGCGGTGACCGAGACCGCCGTGGAACCGGCGAGCAGCCCGCCGAAGCCGCCGTGGCCCCGGCTGCCGAGCACCAGCATCCCGGCCTCGGCGGACCGCTCCTGGAGCACCAGCGCGGGCGGCCCGTCGAACACCTCGCCGTGCACGGTCAGGCCCGGCCGCTCGGCGGCGGCGTCCGCCGCCGCCTTGCGGACCAGTTCCTCGACCTGCTGCCGGGCGGCCTCGTCCGGCCACACCCCCGGCGCCACACCGGGCCCGATCCAGCCGGTCACGGTCAGCCACTCGAAGACGTACGCCAGGCGTACCGGCCGCCCCGACCGGCCCGCCTCGTCCAGCGCCCAGTTCAGGGCGACCGCCGCGTCGGCGGACCCGTCGTAGCCGACCAGGATCTCGTCGCCGCTCATTCGCCGCTCCTCACCGCGGGGTCGTTCTCCCTGATCCAGCGCCACTCGGCGACCCGGGGGTCGTCCTCGCCGTAACGGCGGGTGTAGTCGCGGCAGGCCTGGCGGGCGTCCACCATGTCCTGGCGCAGGTGCGCGGCGCGCGACCGCAGCCCCGGCACCCGGTCGATCACGTCGATGACCAGGTGGAAGCGGTCCAGGTCGTTGAGCATCACCATGTCGAACGGCGTCGTGGTGGTGCCCTCCTCCTTGTAGCCGCGCACGTGCAGGTTCTCGTGGTTGGTACGGCGGTAGGTGAGCCGGTGGATCAGCCACGGGTAGCCGTGGTACGCGAAGATCACCGGCTTGTCGCGGGTGAAGATGGTGTCGAACTCGTTGTCCGGCAGGCCGTGCGGGTGCTCCGACGGCGGTTGCAGGCGCATCAGGTCGACCACGTTGACCACCCGCACCTTCAGGTCCGGCAGGTGCCGGCGCAGCAGGTCGACAGCGGCGAGCGTCTCCAGCGTCGGCACGTCGCCGGCGCAGGCGAGCACGACGTCCGGTTCGGTGCCGTCGTCGCTGCTGGCCCAGTCCCAGATGCCCAGGCCGCGGCGGCAGTGCTGGACCGCCTCGTCCATGGTCAGCCAGTTCGGCGCGGGCTGCTTACCGGCCACCACCACGTTGATGTAGTGCCGGCTGCGCAGGCAGTGGTCCATGGTGGACAGCAGCGTGTTGCCGTCCGGCGGCAGGTAGACCCGGACCACCTCGGCCTTCTTGTTGACCACGTGGTCGATGAAGCCCGGATCCTGGTGCGAGAAGCCGTTGTGGTCCTGGCGCCACACGTGGCTCGACAGCAGGTAGTTCAGCGAGGCCACCGGCTCCCGCCAGGGGATGTTCCGGGTCACCTTCAGCCACTTGGCGTGCTGGTTGACCATCGAGTCGACGATGTGGATGAACGCCTCGTAGCTGGTGAAGATGCCGTGCCGGCCGGTCAGCAGGTAGCCCTCCAGCCAGCCCTGGCACAGGTGCTCGGAGAGCACCTCCATCACACGGCCGTCGGGGGAGAGGTGGTCGTCGCCGGGCACCTCGGCGCCCACGAACGCGCGGTCGGTCACCTCGAACGCCGCGCCGAGCCGGTTCGAGGCGACCTCGTCCGGGCCGAACAGGCGGAACGTCTCCGGGTTGCGCGCGATCACGTCGCGGACCCAGGGGCCGAGCACACCGGTCGCGCCGGCCATCGGCTCACCGGGCGTCGGTACGTCGACCGCGTAGTCGCGGAAGTCCGGCAGCTCCAGGTTGCGCAGCAGCCGGCCGCCGTTGGCGACCGGGTTGGCGCTCATCCGGTGGTCACCGGTGGGAGGCAGGCCGGCCACCTCGGCGACCGGGCCGCCGGTGGCGTCGAACAGCTCCTCCGGCCGGTAGCTGCGCAGCCAGCGCTCCAGCTCGGCCAGGTGCTCCGGGTTGTCCCGGACCCCGGAGATCGGCACCTGGTGGGCGCGGAACGTGCCCTCGACCTGCTTGCCGTCGACCCGGGACGGACCGGTCCAGCCCTTCGGCGTCCGCAGGACGACCATCGGCCAGCGGGGGCGCTCGACGTGCTCGCCGGAGCGGGCCCGGCGCTGGATCGCCGCGATCTCGTCGACCGCCCGGTCGAGCGTCGCGGCCAGTAGCTGGTGCACGGTCGCCGGGTCGTCGCCCTCGACCACGTACGGCTCGTAGCCGAAGCCGCGCATCATGTCCCGCAGGTCCTCGCCGGGGATCCGGTCCAGCACCGTCGGGCTGGCGATCTTGTAGCCGTTGAGGTGCAGGATCGGCAGCACCGCGCCGTCGCGGGCCGGGTTGAGGAACACGTTCGACAGCCAGCTTCCGGCCAGCGGGCCGGTCTCCGCCTCGCCGTCGCCGATCACGCAGGCCACGAGCAGGTCCGGGTTGTCGAACGCGGCGCCGTACGCGTGGCTCAGCGCGTACCCCAGCTCGCCGCCCTCGTGGATCGAACCCGGCACCTCCGGCGCCACGTGGCTCGGGATGCCGCCCGGGAAGGAGAACTGCCGGAACAGCCGCTGCATGCCGGTCTCGTCCCGGGGGATGTGGTGGTACAGCTCGCTGTAGGTGCCCTCCAGCCACGTGTTCGCCACCAGCGCCGGGCCGCCGTGGCCGGGGCCGGTGACGAAGATGGCGGACAGGTCCCGGTTCACGATGACCCGGTTGAGGTGGGTGTAGAGCAGGTTGAGCCCGGGGCTGGTGCCCCAGTGGCCCAGCAGGCGCGGCTTGACGTGCTCAGGCTTGAGCGGTTCGCGCAGCAGCGGGTTGTCGAGCAGATAGATCTGGCCGACGGTCAGGTAGTTCGCCGCGCGCCAGTAGGCGTCCAGCCGGCGCAACTCGTCTTCGGTCAGGGGGCTGTGCAGGTTCACCGCGGTGTCCATGCTGCCTTAGCCTCTCGTGGCTCGGGGTCGGCTGCCACTCGGGGACCACATCTTCTTCCCCGGCGCGTCCAGCCTCGTCCCCATTCGGGGTCGGCGGTCAGGGCCGTAGGTCCCGCCTCGCGCGGGCGTCATGACCCGTCCCCGGCATCCGCGGGGACGCCCCGTACGACGATCAGCGGGGCCGGCGAGTGGTAGAGCAGGGACTGGCTGACCGTGCCCAGAGTGGACCCCACCGGCCCGTCTCCCCAGGCGGCCACCACCGCGAGCTGCGCGGTACGGGACCGGTCGAGCAGGACGGACCGCGGCTCACCGTGGACGGTCTCGCAGTCGGCGGCGACGCGGGGGTACCGCTGGGCCTGCCGGGTGACCGCCTCGTCCAGCCGCCCGTCGTCGCGGTCGCCGGACTCCGGCTCGATCACCCGGACGGCGAGCAGGCGGGCGCCGCGGTGCTGCGCGCAGTCGAAGGCGTACCCGAGGGCGGCCCGCGAGCTGGGCGACCCGTCGAAGCCGACGACCAGCGGCCCGGGCGGGGCCGGCTGGGTGCGCCCGACCAGCACCGGGCAGCCGGCCCGGGCGGCCACGTCCACGGCCGGCGTGTCGGGCGGTACGCGGTCCGGGTGGGCGGACATGCCCCCGTCACCGAGCGCGATCAGGAACGCGGTGTCGGCGAGCCGCAGCAGCGCCTCGACCGGCGAGCCCTCGACGATCCGGCCGCTGACCGGCACCTGCGGCGCGCACTCGGCGACGACCTGTCCGGCATGCTCCAGCACGTTCTCCGCGTCCGTGCGGGTGCCGCCGGCCGGGGCGGGGCCGGGCGTCGCGGCCCAGTTGAACGCGTGCAGCAGGTACAGCGGCCGGTCGTGGGCGGCGGCCTCGGCGGCGGCCGTGCGGACCACCGTCAGATCGGCCTCGGACCGGCCGACGCCGACCACCACGGCGCCGTGGCTGGGTGCGGCCACCCCGGCTCACCTCCCGACCCTGCTTTTCACCCACGGTAGTCGTGGGACCGGGTGCGCCGGAGCGGGTCGGCGGAACTGGCGGTCAGCGCGGCGCGGGAAGCGCCGGGTGTACGCGCAGCACGACCGCTGTGGCGTTGTCCTCGCCGCCCTCGTCCAGGCTGGCGGCGAGCAGGGCCTCGGCGGTGCGCGCCGGGTCGCGTCGCGCGGAGAGCAGGTCGCGCAGCCGGTGGTAGCCGAGCTGGTCGCTGATCCCGTCGGTGCACAGCAGCCAGGTGTCGCCCTGGCGCAGTGGCACGGCGAGCAGGTCCGGCTCGGGCCGGTCCGGGTGGCCGACGTAGCGCAGCAGCTGGTAGCGCGCCCGGGCCGCCTCCGGCGAGTCCGCCGGCCACCAGCCGTGCAGCAGGCCGAGCCAGGCCATGGTGTGGTCGACGGTGACCAGTTCCAGCAGCCCGTCACGCAGCCGGTACGCCCGCGAGTCGCCGAGCTGGACCAGCCAGCCCTGGTCGCCGTCCGGCTCGACCACGAACGCGGTGAGCGTGCAGCCGGTCAGGCCCGGCTGCGCGGCGCCGGCCTGGCGTACCCGCCGTTGGGTCTCGGCCACGGCGGCCCGCAGCGCGGCGGCGCCGACGGCGGGCCAGCCGGCGCGGACCCGCGCCACGAACGTCTCGGCGGCGGTCGTGCCGGCCACCCGGCTGCCCTCACCGTCGCCCATCCCGTCGCAGACCACAGCGAGCGGCAGCTCGGGGTCGACGTGCAGCACGTCGTAGTTCTCCGGGTAGCGGTGCCCGACCACGCTGCCGCCGGCGATCTCCAGGGTGAGGCGGCCGGCGGTGAGCCGGCGCGCGGACTCGACCGGCCGGTCCAGCGGGCGGCGGCGGAACACCAGCGGACCGTAACACCGGGACGGGCCGGACAGCGGCAGGCCGGGCGGCTGTCAACCAGGGTTGACAGGCGAGGCGTGTCAACCTACATTGACAGCATGAGTCAAGCGACGGAACTCGCGGCGGCAGCCGGCAGCACCGACCCCAAGGTCGGCCTGCGCGCCGTGCTCGCCCTGCGCCGGCTGCTCGAACGGCTCGAGGTGATCCAGGTCGACAACGCCCGGCGGCAGGGCTGGTCGTGGCAGGAGATCGCCGACGCCCTCGAGGTCAGCCGGCAGGCGGTCCACAAGAAGCACGCCGGACGACCGGCGGTACGCGAGAGCTGGGAGGCGTGATGTTCGAACGATTCACCGACCGGGCCCGGACCGTGGTTCACCACGCGCTCGACGAGGCCCGCGCCGAGGGGCGGCGGCCGGTCGGCACCGAGCACCTCCTGCTGGGCGTGCTCGCCGACCGCGACAACCTGGCGGTACGGCTGCTGGCGGCCGGCGGCGTCGACGCCGACGCGCTGCGGGCCGCGGTGGCCCGCCACACCGCGCAGGGCGTGGACGGGCTCGGCGCGGCGGACGCCGCGGCGCTGCGCGAGATCGGCATCGACCTCGCCGCGATCGTGGCCCGGATCGAGGAGTCCTTCGGCCCCGACGCGCTGCGCGAGGCGACCCCGCGCCCGCGCCGGTGGTGGCGTCGCGGGCCGCACCACGGCGCGTTCTCGCCCCGCGCCAAGAAGGTGCTGGAGCTGTCGCTGCGCGAGGCGCTGCGGCTGCGCCACCGGCACATCGGCACCGAACACATCCTGCTCGGCCTGCTGCGCGAGGGCGACGGACTGGCCGCGGTGGTGCTCACCGAGGCCGGCGTGGACCTCGACGACCTGCGGCGGCGCGTCGACGCGGCGCTGCGCGAGGCGGCCTGACCCGCACCCGGTCCTCAAACCTGTTTGCGGTCCTCGCAACGTCCCGCGCCGCCGGGTCGCCGTCACGCCCCGTGTCCTGCACACTGACGCCGTGGACGGTGCAGACGACAAGCGCCCGGTGAACGCGGAGAACCGCACCCCGCGCTCGGCAGTGGTGGTCAACCCGGTGAAGGTGGCCGACCTGGACGAGTTCCGCCGCACCGTGGACGGCGCGCTCGCCGCCGCCGGGTGGCCGGCCCCGGCCTGGTACGAGACGACGGTCGAGGACCCGGGCCGCGGGCAGGCGGAACAGGCCGTCGAGGCGGGCGCGGAGGTCGTCTTCGCCTGCGGCGGCGACGGCACGGTGATGGCCTGCGTGACCGCGCTGGCCGGCACCGACGTGGCGCTCGCAGTGCTGCCCCAGGGCACCGGCAACCTGCTGGCCGCCAACCTCGGCCTCTCCGGCGACCTGGCCGCCGGGCTGGAGGTCGCCGTCGAGCGCGGGATGCGCCGCCTCGACGTCGGCGTGGTGGGCGACAAGTGCTTCGCCGTGATGGCCGGGATGGGCTTCGACGCCCAGATGCTCGACTCCACCTCCGAGACCACGAAGAAGCGGATCGGCTGGCCGGCGTACGTGGTGGGCGCCGCCCGGCACCTGCGCGACCGGCCGATGCGGGTCTCGGTGCGCATCGACGGCAAGCCGCCGCTGCGCCGCCGCGCCCGCTCGGTCCTGGTCGCCAACGTCGGGCGCCTCCAGGGCGGGGTACGCCTGCTCACCGAGGCCGAACCGGACGACGGCTGGCTCGACGTGGCGGTGCTGACGCCGCGTACGCTGCGCCACTGGCTCGCCATGGGCTGGGCGGTGCTGCGCCGCCGCGACAGCGTGCCCCGGATGGAGGTGTTCCGGGCCCGCTCGGTCGAGATCACCAGCACCCGGGCGCAGCCCCGGCAGCTCGACGGCGACCTGATCGAGCCGGGCCGGTCGCTGAAGGCCACCATCCGCCCCGAGTCGCTCTGGCTCTGCGTACCGCGCCCGGAGGAGCACCCCGACCTGGCGGAGGACGCCGACGCGGTCGGCGAGCGCGGAGAGCACCTGGTCGAGGAGGCCCGCCGTGAGTAGCACGAAGCTGGTCCCCGAGACCCGGTTGATGACCGAGGACCAGCTCTCCGCCGACGACGCCTGGCACACACTGCGCCGGCACGGCGGCTGGTGCCTGCTGCGGGACGCGTTCATCCGGTTCCGCTACGGCGACGGCTTCAGCCACTCCCGGGCGCTGGCGTTGCAGCTCTGCCTGGCCGTGGTGCCGTTTCTGATCGCGCTCACCGGTCTGATCACCGACCTGGGCGTGGACGAGGGCGGCAAGGTCGTCGCCGACACGGTGCTGGCCATCACGCCCGGCCAGAGCGAAGCCATGGTGCAGGACCTGCTGACCGACAGCGAGCGTACCGAGGACGCCGGTGAGCTGGCGCTGACGCTCGGTCTGCTCACCGGGCTGGTCGCGCTGACCACCACGATGGCGCAGATCGAGCGGGGCGCCAACCGGATCTACGGCGTCGAGCGGGACCGCCCGGCGCTGGCCAAGTACGCGCGCGCCGCGGTCCTCGCGGTGGTCGCCGGTGTGCCCGCGCTGGCCGGGTTCCTGATCCTGGTCGGCGGCCGGGCGATGGGCGAGTCGGTACGGCGGCACTACGAGTGGGGCGACCTCGCCATGGCCGGGTGGGACGTGATCCGCTGGCCGCTGAGCCTCGGCCTGACCGTGCTCGCCGTCGCGGTGCTGTTCCGGCACGCCCCGCGACGCCGCCAGCCCGGCCTGTCCTGGCTCTTCTTCGGCGCGTCCATCGCCATCGCGATCTGGTGGCTGGCCAGCCTGCTGCTCGCCGCCTACGTGAAGTACAGCGGCGGATTCGGCCAGACCTACGGGGCGCTGACCGGCATGATGGCCCTGTTGCTCTGGGCCAACCTGACCGGGATCGCGCTGTTCGGCGGGCTGGCCTTCGCCGCCCAGCTCGAAGCGATGCGCATCGGGGTGGACGAGCCCGCCCAGCCGGACCTGTGGGAGCCGGAGGCGCAGCGGGCGGAGCTGTTCGACACCGGCGAGATGACCTCGCTCTGACGCCACGGCCGGTCCGGCGATGACGCCGCGCCGGTACGGCGTGTACGGAACACGCCGATCGGGTACAGCGCGCCTCGCAGAAGAACGAGGGAGGTGCGGTGTGACCGCGGTCAAGGAAGCCGGGAGCCGGCCGCTCAGCCATTTCGCCGAGCGGAGCCTCGCGGGCCTGCTCGCCGTGGCCGGCGCAGGAGTCGGGTTCGGCGTGCTGCTCATGCTGGTCCGGTTCCGGTGGAGCCCGCTGGGCGACGCCGACCACGCGGTGGCCGAGTGGTTCAACGGCCTGGTGTCCCCGCACGGCCCGCTGGTCACCGTGCTCCAGGCGATCACCGACCTGGGCGGGCGGCCGGTGATGATCTGGCTGGTCACCATCGCGGTGGTGGGCCTGCTGATCCGCCGCCAGTCCCGGCTGGCGGTCTACCTGATCGTCACCGGCGCCGGCGGGCTGATCCTCGACCCGTCGCTCAAGGCGCTGGTCGGGCGGCTGCGCCCGGTGGTGGACGTGCCGATCGCCAGCGCACCGGGCAACAGCTTCCCCAGTGGGCACGCGCTCGGATCGTTCGTCGCGTACGGGGCGCTGCTGCTGGTGTTCCTGCCGGCCATGTCGCCGCGCTGGCGCAAGGCCGCCATCGCCATCGCCGGCGTGCTGATCCTCCTGGTCGGGCTGACCCGGATCGCGCTGGGTGTGCATTTCGTGTCCGACGTGATCGGCGGCTGGCTGCTCGGCGCGGCCTGGCTGGGCGTCACCGCGTACGCCTTCCGGCTGTGGCGGCGCGAGCGCGGCCGGCCGGTGCCGCCGCTGCGTGAGGGCCTGGAGCCGGAGGCGGGCGAGGAGCTGGCGCTCGCGCCGGACGAGGAGAAGGTGCTGGAGCACCCGCGCTCGGCGGTGGCCGAGCTGCTGGTCGGGTGGGTGCTCGTCTTCGGTGTGCTCTACGCGTTCGGCATGTTCGTCAGCTACCACGCCAAGGGCACGTTCTTCGACACGCTGGACACCGAGGTGCCGCGCTGGTTCGCCGAGCGGCACACCGACGTGCTCACGGAGCTGAGCTGGTGGTGGAGCAAGTTCGGCGACACCCACGCCATCCTGCTGGTGTCGCTGGTGTTCTGCCCGATCGTGCTGGCCGTGTGGCGGCGGTGGCGGCCGGTGCTGTACGTGGTGCTGGCGATGTTCGGCGAGCTCAGCCTGTTCCTGGCCAGCGCCCGGGTGGTGGACCGGCCCCGGCCGCCGGTGGAGAACCTGGACGGGCCGATGCCCACCTCGTCGTTCCCGTCCGGGCACATCGCGGCGACCATCTGCCTCTGGGTGGCGATGGCGGTCATCGTGTTCCCGCGTACCGACAGGTGGTGGCGGTGGCTGTTCGTCGGCATGGCCGTGCTGATGCCGGTCGGCGTGGCCACCTCCCGGATGTACCGGGGCATGCACCACCCGACCGACTTCATGGGCGCGATCCTGCTCGGCGCGCTCTGGCTGTCGCTGCTGTACTGGGTGATCAAGCCGAACGCCGACGTGCACGAGGGCAACCGGCCGGCGATCGAGTCCGAACAGGTCGACGAGCTGGACGACGAGCTGGCCAAGGCCGCGCGGCCGGACTGAGCCGATGCTGCGGGTGATGACCTGGAACATCCGGACCGGCGGGCGCGACGGCGACGGCGCCGACCGCCGGGACCGGATCGTCTCGGTCGTCACCGCGCAGCGCCCGGACGTGCTGGCGTTGCAGGAACTGCGCGGCATGGACGCCACGCTGGGCGGGCTGGCCGAGCGGCTC
Organism: Micromonospora sp. HUAS YX12; assembly: GCF_040215685.1. NCBI lineage: Bacteria > Bacillati > Actinomycetota > Actinomycetes > Micromonosporales > Micromonosporaceae > Micromonospora > Micromonospora sp. HUAS YX12. The sequence continues at coordinate 6,376,687 of NZ_CP157974.1, read as the reverse complement.
GGGATGGCGGCGCACCTGGCCCGGTCCTGTTTCGGCCAGCCGGTGGCGGTGCTGGTCCGCCCGCCGCTGCGGGTGCTGCGCGCCGGGCGGGTCCGCCGCCCGTTCCACCACGCCGCCGCCCGGGTGCGGGTCGCCACCGGCGCGGGACCGCTCACCGTGTTCAGCACGCATCTGAACCCGTACTCGGGTGGGCGGCGGCGGATGGAGGCGGACTGGCTGGCCGCGGCGCTCCGGCGTACCGGGGGAGCGCTGGCCCTGCTCGCCGGTGACCTGAACACGCTGGAGCCCACCGTCGACCACACCGCCCGGCTGGCCGGGCTGGCCACCCCGTACCGGCGGCGGCACCTGCGCCGCGACGGCCGTACCGTGGACACCTGGGCGGTGGCCCGGCTGCTCGACGCCGGGCTGGTCGACCTGTGGCCGCGCTCCGGCGGCGACGAGCCCGGCGGCCTGACCGTGCCGACCCGGCACGGCGGCGCCGAGTTCGCCGGGATGCGGCTGGACTACCTGCTCGCCACCCCGGCGCTGGCCGATCGGGTACGCGCGGTGCGGGTGGTCCGCGAGGGTGACGCCGACTCGGCCTCCGACCACTATCCGGTGCTGGCCGACGTGGACCTCACGGCCGGCTGAACGACCCGGACGCCAGGTCGGCCACCACGAACGCCGCGAAGATTCCGATGACCGTCTCGCTGATCAGCCAGGAGTGCCTGTCGGTCCAGGAGCGGAACGCGGGGAGCAGACGCTCCGCGCGCCCGCCGGACAGCAGCAGCGTGAGCAGCGGCAGGGCCAGCAGCAGCACGGTGAGCGCCGTGAACGGCAGCAGATGCCACCAGGGGCGGCCGTGCCCGGCCATGCTGCCCGCGACCGACGCCATGACCAGCTCGTCGCTCGGCACGGCGACGGCGAGCACCAGCCCCAGACCGAAGGCGTACGACGGCCGCGGATCCTGCAACCGGCGGAGCCACCCGGACGGCCGGTTGCGGTGCCGCCTGCGGAACGTGATCACCATGAGGACCGCCAGCAGCGCCAGCACGATCCAGTCGATGAGCTTGCGGCTGCCGCCCACCCCGATGCCGTGCACCGCGGTGTGCCGCACCACCCGGAACGCCGCGTACCAGAGCGTCAGCGGACCGAGTACGCCCACCGTGACGCCGGCCAGGTAGGCCACCGAGCTGCGGCGCGGGTGACGGCCGGCGGCGAGGACGACGGCGCCGACGAGCTTCGATCCGGCGACCATCTCCAGCGCCAGCGGCAGCGCGGTCAGCATGGGCATGCTTCATTCTGGTGTCGCCGTGGTGCGCGCCGGGCCGGGTTCTACAGGACCAGGTTGAGCAGCACGGTGAGCACCACCGAGGCGACGATCGAGAAGAGGATCATCAGCAGGCAGCCGAGCCCGCCTCCGGCGGGCCGGATCTCGGTGTTCCCGATACGCATGGCGTCAGCTCCTCAGCGGGGTGGTGAGCAGGTCGTGGACGGCGCACGCGAGGCGCAGCTCGGCCGGGCCGAAGCGCCCCGGCGGGGACGGTGCGACAGTCACAGCTCGCGCAGCCGGGGCAGCAGTTCCTCCTGGGCCCAGTCGAGGAACATCGGCTGGGTGCCGCCGCCCACCTGGATCAGCGCGACGTGGGTGAAGCCCGCGTCGACGAACTTCTTGAACGCCTCGACGTGCCGGTCGGTGTCCGGGCCGCAGGGGATGCCCTCGGCCACGTCCTCCTCCCGGACGAACCGGGTGGCCGCCTCGAACGACTCCGGGCCGGGCAGGTCGGCGTTGACCTTCCAGCCCAGGCCGAACCAGCGGAACTGGTCGTGCACGATCTTGCGGCACTCGTCCTCGTCCGGGCCGTAGCAGATGGCCAGCTGCCCGTAGCGGGGGCGGCCCGCGCCGCCCGCCTCCTCGTACATGTCGATCAGGTGGGACAGCGGGTCGGTGGCGATCATGGCGTCGGCGTACTCGGCGGCCAGCGTGGCCGACTGCCGTCCGGAGGCGGCGACCGCCATCGGCACCGGCCGCTCCGGGCGGTCCCAGAGGTACGCGTCGGGCACGTCGAAGTGGTTGCCGGAGAACGTCAGCGTCTCGCCGTTGAGCAGCGGCCGGATGATCTGCAGCGCCTCCTCGAACATCTCGTGCCGCTGCTGCACGTGCGGCCATCCGCCCACCACGTGCTCGTTGAGGTTCTCCCCGGAGCCGAGGCCCAGCGTGAACCGGCCGCCCGAGAGCACGCCGACGGTGCCGGCCTTCTGCGCCACCACCGCCGGGTGGTACCGCCGGATCGGGCAGGTCACGAACGACATCAGCTCGGCCCGGCTGGTGGCGTGCGCGACGGCGCCGAGCACCGACCAGGCGTACGGGGAGTGGCCCTGGGACTCCAGCCAGGGGTAGTAGTGGTCGGACATGACCAGATGGTCGAAGCCGGCGGCCTCGGCGCGTACGGCGTGGTCGACCAGTTCCTTCGGGCCGGCCTGCTCGCACAAGAGGGTGTAACCGACGTTGACCATGGCACGTCTCCTTCCCGGGCGGATCGTCCCCGGATACCCCACCGGGCGCGGGTCAACCCTGCTGTCCGCTTTCGCCGCCGCTCCTTAACCGGTTCAGCTCATGCGACCCGTCAAGCGTCGCCGCCTCCCGGCCGATCCCGCTTAACCGGTTGCCTAAAGTCTTCCATCGTCCTACGCTGATGCCTGCGTCCGTTCGGGAACCGGGCGGCGGCTACCGGGCTCAGCCGCCACCACCTCGTCACCGTCACCGCACCCCCCGCTCGGGCACCGGGGGAGACCTTCCCTTGAGGACAGCCATGAAGAAACTGCTCTCCGTCGCGGGCGCCGCCCTGCTGACGGCCCTCGCCGCCGTCTTCGCCCTCGGGCAGCCGGCCCACGCCGCCACCGGGTTCTCCGTCTCCAACGGGCGGCTCTACGACGCAGGCGGCGTCGAGTTCGTGATGCGCGGGGTCAACCACGCGCACACCTGGTACCCGCAGCAGACCAGCTCGTTCGCCGACATCAAGGCGCTCGGCGCGAACACCGTCCGGGTGGTGCTGTCCAGCGGCGACCGCTGGACGAAGAACAGCGCCGCCGACGTGGCCAACGTGATCTCCCTGTGCAAGGCCAACCGGCTGATCTGCGTGCTGGAGGTGCACGACACCACCGGATACGGCGAGGACGGCGCCGCCACCACGCTGGCGAAGGCCACCGACTACTGGCTGAGCATCGCCGACGTGCTCAAGGGCCAGGAGAAGTACGTCATCGTCAACATCGGCAACGAGCCGTTCGGCAACCAGGGCTACAGCGCCTGGACCACCGACACCTCGAACGCGATCAAGCGGCTGCGCACCGCCGGCCTGACCCACACGATCATGGTGGACGCGCCGAACTGGGGCCAGGACTGGTCGTTCACCATGCGCGACAACGCCGGCACCGTGTTCGCCGCCGACCCGCAGCGCAACACCGTCTTCTCCATCCACATGTACGGCGTGTTCGACACCGCCGCCGAGATCAGCGACTACCTGGGCCGGTTCCGGAGCGCCGGGCTGCCGATCGTGGTCGGCGAGTTCGGCTTCAACCACTCCGACGGCAACCCGGACGAGGACGCCATCATGGCGTACAGCCAGGCCAACGGCATCGGCTACCTCGGCTGGTCGTGGAGCGGCAACGGCGGCGGCGTGGAGTACCTGGACATGACCACGTCGTTCAACCCGGCCCAGCTCACGAGCTGGGGTCAGCGGATCTTCAACGGCGCCAACGGCATCGCGGCCACCTCCCGCGAGGCGTCGGTGTACGCCGGCAGCACCCCGACCGCCAGCCCCACCGGCGGCCCCACCACCAGCCCGACGCCCACGAGCAGCCCCAGCCCGACCCCGCCGCCGACCACCACGCCCCCGCCGTCCGGTGGCTGCACCGCCACCTACACCGTCGTGAACTCGTGGCAGGGCGGCTTCCAGGGCGAGGTCAAGGTGACCGCTGGAGCCGCCGCGATCACCGGCTGGACGGTGCGCTGGACGTACGCGAACGGGCAGTCCGTCACCCAGGCGTGGAACGCGAGCGTCAGCAACAGCGGGTCGGCGTACACCGCCCGCAACGTCGACTACAACGGCCGGCTGGGCGCGGGCGCGAGCACCAGCTTCGGCTTCATCGGCACCTGGCAGGCCACGAACCCCGCCCCCGCCGTGACCTGCACCCCCGCCTGACCCCCTAGTGCGTGATCAAGGAGTTTGTGTCCCGATCGGACCTCGACGGAGACACAAACTCCTTGATCACCGGGGTGGGGCGGGGTGGTCAGGCGGCGGTGGCCTCCAGCAGGAGGGCCTGCTCGGGGTGCAGGGCGGGCAGTTGCAGGCCGACCGACCCCAGCACCGAACCGCTCACCGTGATGCCGTCGCCGGGCCAGGCCAGCCAGCCCGGCGGAGACAGCTCCAGCCGCGCCGGCTCCGGCACCCCGGCGGGCGGGCGCACGAGATAGCGCCGCGCCGGGTCCAGCCCCGGCAGCCGGACCGCGCCCGGCACCTGCGCCACCGAGGTGGCCACCCGGCTGACCGCGTACACCGCATGCGAGCGGTCGTGGGCGACCACGCCGTGGGCCTGCACGGCCGGGTCCGGGTGGTCGGCCCGGACCACCCGGCCGGTGTGCAGCAGCGGGCGCAGCCGCTTGTGCAGCGCCACCCAGGCGGCGAGTTCGGCCCGCTCGGCGGCGTCGATCGCGGTGATGTCCCACTCGATTCCGTGGTGGCCGAACAGCGCGGTGACCGCGCGGAACCCCAGGTCGTGTACGCGGTGCGTGGTGTGCGAGCGCTCCGGCCCGATGTGCGTGCCGATCAGTTCCGGCGGCAGCAGCAGGCCGGTCCAGCGCTGGATGGACAGCCGTTCCAGTGCGTCGTTGCAGTCGCTGGCCCAGACCCGGTCGGTGCGGCGCAGGATCTCCAGGTCGACCCGCGCGCCCCCGGAGGAGCAGCTCTCGATCTCGACGTCCGGGTGCCGGGCGCGCAACTCGTCGAGCAGCCGGTACACCGCGAGCGTCTGCGCGTGCACCCCGGGCCGTCCGGCGTGCCCGGCCTCGGTGAGGTCGCGGTTGTGGTCCCACTTCAGGTACGCGATCCCGTCGTGCTCGCTCAGCACCGCGTCGAGCCGTCCGAGCAGATGCGCGTACGCGTCCGGGTGGGCCAGGTCGAGCACCTGCTGGTGCCGCCACGGCGGCGGCAGCCGGCCCGGCGCCTGGAGCACCCAGTCCGGATGGGCGCGGAACAGGCCGGAGTCGGGGTTGACCATCTCCGGTTCCACCCAGAGCCCGAACTGCATGCCGTGCCCGCGTACGTGGTCGATCAGCGGCTGCAACCCGTCCGGCCAGACCGCGCCGTCGACCCACCAGTCGCCGAGCCCGGCCTGGTCGTGCCGCCGGCCGCGGAACCAGCCGTCGTCGAGCACGAAGCGTTCCACACCGACCTCGGCGGCCGCGTCGGCGAGCGCCCGCAGCCGGTCCAGATCGTGGTCGAAGTAGACCGCCTCCCACACGTTCAGCGTCACCGGCCGCGGCGTGCGCGGGTGCGACGGGCGCGCCCGCAGGTGCGTGTGCAGCGCTGCGCTGAGCCCGTCCAGCCCGTCGGCCGAGTGCGCCGCGTACAGCAGGGGAGTCGCGTACTCCTCGCCCGGCCCCAGCACGACCTCACCCGGCGCGAGCAGCTCACCGCCGCCGAGCGTGGCCTCACCGGTCGGGCGGCGCTCGGCGGCCGTGACGTGGTCGCCGCTCCACGCGGTGTGCACCGCCCACACCTCGCCGTGCCGGAAACCGAACCCGGCCGTGCCCGCGACCAGCAGCAACGTGGCGTCGTGGCCGGTGCGGCCGTGCCGCCCCTCGCGTACCCACGCGCCCATCGGCAACGGGTGCCGCTGCGGCGCCCGCTCCCGGCACCACCGGCCGGTCAGGTCGAGCAGTTCGGTGGCGACCGAGGGCACGGGCAGCACCGGTGTCAGCTCCCGCAGCTCGTACCGGCCGTCGCCGTCGTTGCGCAGCCGGTGCCGCAGCGTCAGCACCCCCGCCGCGTCCAGCGTGATCTCGACGGTCAGGCCCAACCCGGCGCCCGGGTCCGCCGCCCGCACCACCACCCGCCCCGAGGTAAGGAAGGGCCCCTTTTTAACGCCTGGTGCATGTGAAGGGTCCCCTCCTAACAGGTCGGGCGGCGGCGGCGCGAGGTCGTCGTGCACGTCGAGGCCGGTGAGGCGGAACGCCGTGGACCAGTCCCGGCCGTCGCGGTGACCGGCCAGACCGGGCCGCCCGCTCCACCCGGCGCTCGCCTCGGGCAGCAGCGACAGCACGGTGGGCGCGTCGAAGCTGCTCGGCACCACGGGCGGCACCGTGGCGTCGACGAGCGCGGGCAGGTCCCCGTCGGGCAGCGGGCCGAGGTCGGCGCCCCAGTGCACGACCCGGGGCAGCCCCGGGCCGCGTGCGTCGAGCACCAGGCTGGTCCGCGCGCGGCGCAGGTGGACGATCGTCATCCCTTGGAGGCTCCCAGCGTCAGACCCCGGACGAACTGCTTCTGGAGCAGGAAGAAGATCACCAGGGTGGGTATCGCGACCAGCACCGAACCCGCCGAGACCAGGTTGTTGTCGGTGAAGAACTCGCCGCGCAGGTTGTTCAGCGAGCTGGTGACCGGGAACTTGTCGCCGGTCCGCATGAGCACTGTGGCCCAGAAGAACTCGTTGTAGATCCAGGTCACCTCGAGCGTGGCCAGCGCGGCGAGCGCCGGGCGGCACAGCGGCAGCGTGACCTGCCAGTACTGCCGCCACACGTTCGCCCCGTCGACCATCGCGGCCTCGTACAGCTCGTGCGGCAACGCCTTCATGTAGTTGCTGAGCACGAACACGCAGAAGCCGCACTGGAACGCGACGTTGACCAGGATCAGCCCCCAGTAGCTGTCGTAGAGCAGCTCCGAGTCGCTCATCCAGGCCGGCAGCGGGATCTCGGTGAACATCCGGAACAGCGGGATGAGCAGCGCCTGTTGCGGCAGCAGGTTCGCGGCGGTGAACAGGCCGAGCAGCGCGATGTTGAGTTTCCAGCTGAACCGGGCGATCACGAACGCCACGCAGGAGGCGAGGAACAGCGTGAGCAGCACGGCCGGGATGGTGATGTAGGCCGAGTTGAGGAAGTGCTTGCCGAACTCGGCGGTACGCCAGGCGGTGACGTAGTTGTCGATCGTCCAGCCGCCGAGCGACACGTAGCCGTTGGCGGCTGTGTACTCGTAGGAGCGGAACGAGGTGAGCACCGCCCAGAGGATGGGGAACAGCCAGCCCACCGCGACCGTACCCAGGAACAGGTGCAGGACGACCCGGGCGGGCCGCACGGGGCGGCGGCGGCCGGCGGAGACGGCGGTCATCGCTTGTCCTCCCGCATCACGGTCCAGAGGTAGATGGTGATGAAGACCAGCGACACGGCCAGCATGATCGTCGCCAGCGCGGAGCCGAACCCGATCCGGCTGGCCTCGCCCACCACGTTCTGGGTGACCAGCGCGGAGATCAGTTCCAGCCCGTTGCGGCCCTTGTTGATGACCCAGACCAGGTCGAACGCGCGCAGCGACTCGATCACCGTCACCACCAGCACGATGATGTTGATCGGGCGCATCACCGGGAAGACGACCCGGAAGAACGTGCTGGTCTCCGAGGAGCCGTCGACCGCGGCGGCCTCCCGCAGCGACGGGTCGACGCCCTTGAGCCCGGCCAGGTAGAGCAGCATGATGTAGCCGACGTGCCGCCAGCCGGCCGCCACCAGCACGGCCCAGATGTTGACGTTCGGGTCGCCGTACCAGTCGGTCTCGCCGCCGAACACGCCGTTGAGCAGGCCCTGGTCCCGGCTGTAGATGAGCTGCCAGACGAAGCCGATGAGTGCCAGCGACAGCACCACCGGCAGGTAGAGCGCGGTCTGGTAGAAGCGGCTGCCGCGCAGCTCCTTGTCCAGCAGCACGGCGAGGAACATGCCGATCGGGGTGGCCACCACGAACAGCGCGGCCAGCCAGAGCAGGTTGTTCTGCACCGCCGGCACGAACGGCGGGTAGATGTTCACCACGTCGTCGTAGTTCTTGGCCCCGACCCACTCGATCTCGCTGATCGGGCCGATGCCGTCCCAGTTCGTGCCGGACAGCAGCACCGTCGCCACCGCGGGCAGCCAGACCAGCCCGGTGACGAGCAACAGGGGTACCAGCACCATCAGCGTGATCACCACGCGGTCGGTGCGGGACAGGAGCCGTAGCCGGCGACCGCGACCACCGTTCGTGGTGGTCGCGGCCGGCGGCGGCACGGCGCGATCCGCTTGGATCAGGGGCAGGTCGGACATGATGTCCTTCCCCCTTCCGCCGTCAGCTGGTGAAGATCGACTTCTTCTGGTTCTCGATGCTGGTGAGCAGCCCGCTGATGTCCTTCGGGTCCTTGATGAACTGCTGGAGCGCCGGGATGATCACGGTGGAGGCGAAGTCCGGCCGGGTGTCCCGGTCGAGGAACTGGGCGATCTCGGTGGCGGAGCCGACCAGCTCGGCGGCCTTCTTTTGCAGCGCGGTGTAGGCGCCGGTGTCCGCGCCGCTGTTCGCGACGAGCGTGCTCGGGTCGTTCTTGACGGTGATGTCCGCCGCCTCCTTCGAGCCCAGGTACGTCAGCAGCTTCTGCGCCGCGTCCTTGGACTTCGGCTTGCGGGCCATCATGTAACCGTCGATCGGGGCGTCCAGCGCCTTCGCGCCGATCGTGGAGTCGACCTCGGGGAACGTGAAGAAGTCGAGATCCTCCAGGTCGGCGCCGCTGAACTGCTGGCCGACGAACAGGCCGAGCAGGTACATGCCGCTCTTCTTCTGCTGCAACGACTGGGCCGCCTCCTGCCAGGTGCGGCCGAGCGAGTCCGGCTGGTGCAGGGGGAGCAGCCCGGCCCAGGTGTCGAAGACCTTCTTCACCTTGTCGGAGGTCCACGCCTCCTTGCCGGCCATCAGGTCGATGTGGAACTGGTAGCCGTTGATCCGCAGGTTGAGGATGTCGAACGTGCCCATCGCCGGCCAGCCGTCCTTGTCCGCGAACGCGATCGGGACCAGGCCGTCCTTCTTCATCTGCGCGCCGAGCGTGTTCAGGTCGTCGAGCGTCTTGGGGATCTCGTAGCCGCGCTGCTGCCACACCGACTTGCGGTAGAAGACGGCCCACGGGTAGTACGACGCCGGCACGAAGTACTGCTTGCCGTCGTCGCCCGTGGACGCCTTCTTGAACGCGTCGGAGTAGCCGTCGAGCTTGCCCCACACGTCGCTGAGGTCACCGGCCAGGCCCTTGGCGGCGAAGAACCGCATCCGGTAGCCGGCGAACCAGGTGAACACGTCGTCCGGCTTGCCCTGGAGATAGTTGTTGATGTTCTCCTGGAACGTGTTGTGGTCGACCGTGTTGATGTCGACGGTCACGCCGGAGGACGTCTTGAAGCCGTCCATCACCTTCGCGACGACGTCCTTGGGCTTCGGGTCCGACTGGTTCGAGCCGAGGGAGACGCTCTTGGCGTCACCGCCCGATCCGGAGTCGGAGTCGCCGCAGCCGGCGAGCAGACCGGTGCCGAGCAGCGCCCCCGCGCCGGCCGCGCCGGCGAGCAGCGAGCGCCGGTTCAGGCCGGCGACGGACGGGGGTACGAGCCGGGCGAGGTATTCGGCTTGCGAGCGGGGACGGGACATGGTGCCTCCTGCATGGAAGAGGTGCGCTGCGCTCATGGACCGTGATCGTTGGCGGTGAGCGGTGTCCGTGTCGGCCGCGGCAGATCCACCGAGAATCCACACGTCCGAACACAAACAGCCGGTGGCGCTTGAAGCTACCCCTTGGTGCGGCGCTGTCAAGAGGGCAAAAAGACGACGCCGTCAGCGGTAAGGCAGGGCAAAGAGCCGGTAAACGTTGGAACCTCTGTCGATGTTGGAAAGTGTTGACTTGGGTGCTGTTCGGGGGCAACCTCTGCTGTCATGCGGAACTGGCACGGCGAGGGCCTCTGGTGCGGCGCGGACTACAACCCGGAGCAGTGGCCCGAGCAGACGTGGGCCGAGGACGTCGAACTGATGCGCCGGGCCGGGGTCAACCTGGTCTCGGTCGGCATCTTCTCCTGGGCCCTGCTGGAGCCCACCCCCGGGCGGTACGTCTTCGACTGGCTCGACCGGGCAATCGACCTGCTGCACGACGGCGGCATCAGCGTCGACCTGGCCACCGCCACCGCCAGCCCGCCACCGTGGCTGGCGCACCGGCACCCGGAGACGCTGCCCCGCCGGGCCGACGGAACAGTGCTCTGGCCCGGCGGCCGGCAGGCGTACTGCCCCAGCTCGCCGGTGTTCCGGGACCACTCGCTCGCCCTGGTCGAGGCCGTCGCCCGCCGGTACGCGCGCCACCCCGCCGTCGTGCTCTGGCACGTCTCCAACGAACTCGGCTGCCACAACGTGCACTGCTACTGCGACGTCAGCGCCGAGGCGTTCCGTGGCTGGCTGCGCGAGCGCTACGGCGACCTGGACTCGCTCAACGCGGCCTGGGGCACCGCGTTCTGGAGCCAGCGCTACCACGACTGGGCCGAGATCAACCCGCCGCGTACCGCGCCGACGTTCGCCAACCCGACCCAGCAACTGGACTTCCTGCGGTTCTCCTCCGACGAGCAACGCGCCCAGCTCCGCGCCGAGCGGGAGCTGCTGAACCGGCTCGTCCCGCAGCCGGTCACCACGAACTTCATGATCGGCACCGGCATCAAGTACCTGGACTACCACTCCTGGGCCTCCGACGTGGACGTGGTCGCCAACGACCACTACCTCACCGCCGCCGACCCGCAGCCGCAGGTCGGCCTCGCCCTCGCGGCCGACCACACCCGGGGCGTCGCCGGTGGCGCGCCGTGGCTGCTGATGGAGCACTCCACCAGCGCGGTCAACTGGCAGCCCCGCAACGTGGCCAAGACGCCCGGTCAGATGCGCCGCAACAGCCTCGCCCACGTCGCGCGCGGCGCCGACGGGGTGCTGTTCTTCCAGTGGCGGGCCTCCCGGGCCGGCGCGGAGAAGTTCCACTCCGCGCTGGTGCCGCACGCCGGCCCGGACACCAAGGTGTTCCGCGAGGTCTGCCGGCTCGGCGCCGACCTGCGCGCGCTGGCCGAGGTACGCGGCAGCCGCGTCGACGCCGACGTGGCGATCCTGTTCGACTACGAGGCGTGGTGGGGCGCCGAACTCGACTCCCACCCGAGCGTCGACGTCACCTACACCGACCGGTTGTCCGCCCTGCACGCCGCGCTGTGGCGGGCCGGGATCACCGCCGACGTGGTGCACCCGTCGGCCGACCTGTCCCGCTACCGCCTCGTCCTCGCGCCCACGCTCTACCTCGTCCGCGACGCCGACGCCGCAGCGCTGCGCCGGTTCGTGGAGGCCGGCGGCACCGCGGTGGTCACCTACTTCAGCGGCATCGTCGACGAGCACGACCACATCCGGCTCGGCGGCTACCCCGGCGCGTTCCGCGACCTGCTCGGCGTACGCGTCGAGGAGTTCTTCCCGCTGCGGGCCGGCGAGACGGTACGCCTCGACGACGGCGCCCGCGCCGACGTGTGGACCGAGTGGCTGCACGCCGAGGGCGCCGAGGTGCTGGCCGCGTACACCGACGGGCCGCTGCCCGGCGTGCCGGCGCTGACCCGCAACGCCGTCGGCGCGGGCGCCGCCTGGTACGTCGGCACCCGGCTCGACGACGACGCCACCGACCGGCTGGTGGCCCGGCTGCTCACCGAGACCGGCGTGCGCCCAGCGGTGAGCGCGCCGGCCGGGGTGGAGGTGGTCCGCCGCCGCTCGGCGGACCGGAGCTGGCTGTTCGTGGTCAACCACACCACCGAGCCGGCCCGGCTGGCGGTCAGCGGCGTCGAGCTGCTCGGCGGCGCCCGCTGCGACGGCGAGCTGGAGGTGCCGGCGGGTGAGGTGGCGGTGGTCCGCGAGGAGCCCGCGCCGGTGCCCGCGACCGCCTGACCGGTACGTGGCCGTTCGCGCCGAGGAGGTTCCCATGCTCGCCCAGCAACGGCAGAGCGCCATCCTGGAGTTGATCCGCCAGCGCGGCGGCGTCCGGGTCAGTCACCTGGTCAGCCGCTTCGGGGTGTCCGACATGACGATCCGCCGCGACCTGGAGGTGCTGGCCGACCGCGGCCTCATCGACAAGGTGCACGGCGGCGCGACGCTGGCCGGGCCCGGCTCCACCGAGGAGCCCGGCTTCGCCGCCAAGTCGGTCCGCCAGCAGGCCGAGAAACGCGCCATCGCGGAGCGGGCCGCTGGGCTGGTCGAGCCAGGGATGGCCGTCGCGCTCTCCGCGGGCACCACCACCGCCGCGCTGGCCGCCCGGCTGGCCGAGGTACGCGGGCTCACAGTGGTCACGAACTCGATCCCGGTGGCCGACGCGCTCTACCAGAACCCCCGCGCCGACCAGACAGTGGTGCTGACCGGCGGCATCCGTACCCCGTCGGACGCGCTGACCGGCCCGGTCGCCGAGGCGGCCATCGCCGCGCTCAACGTCGACCTGCTCTTCCTCGGCGTGCACGGGATGAACCCACGTACCGGATTCACCACGCCCAACCTGCTGGAGGCGGCGGTGAACCGGCGGCTGATCGGCGCCGCCCGGCGGCTCGTGGTGCTGGCCGACCACACCAAGTGGGAGACCATCGGCATCGCCACCATCGCCCCGCTGGAGGAGGCCGACGTGCTGATCACCGACGCGGGCCTGTCCCCGGAGGCCCGCCGGCAGCTCGGCGAGCAGGTCGGCGAGCTGGTGGTGGTCCCGGCGGACTGAGGCCACGGCGTGCCTCACAGACAGTTCTCAGCCCCGCCGTCTAGGGTGCTCTGACGAAGTGCCCGACGGTCCATGTCGGAGCGCAGTTGCACGGGAGTGACCGATGGTCTTCAAGAAGATGTTGAGCGCGTTCGGCGTGGGCGGCCCGAGTGTCGACACGGTGCTCAGCAACCCGAACACCCGGCCGGGCCTGACCCTGGACGGGCACGTGAACCTGGTCGGCGGCGACGCGCCGGCCCGCATCGAGCAGATCAACATCGGTCTGGTGACCCGGGTCGAGATCGAGAGCGGCGACCACGAGTTCGCGGGCGTGATGGAGTTCCACCGGATGCCGGTCAGCGGTGCCTTCGAGCTGGCCCCGAAGCAGCAGCTCTCCATCCCGTTCCAGATGCCGGTGCCGTGGGAGACCCCGATCACCGACGTGTACGGCCAGCGCCTGCACGGCATGACGATGGGCCTGCGTACCGAGCTGGCGGTGGCCCGCGCGGTCGACAAGTCGGACCTGGACCAGGTGTCGGTGCACCCGCTGCCGATCCACGAGCGGATCCTGGAGGCGTTCCAGGCGCTCGGCTTCCGGTTCAAGCACGCCGACCTGGAGCGGGGCCACATCTACGGCGTGCCGCAGACGCTGCCGTTCTACCAGGAGATCGAGTTCTTCGCCGCGCCGCAGTACGCGCAGACGGTCACCGAGGTCGAGCTGACGTTCGTGACCAGCCAGCAGGGCGTCGAGGTGATCCTGGAGTGCGACAAGCGCGGCGGCTTCCTCAGCGCCGGGCACGACGTCGTCGGGCGGTACTCGGTCCCGCACAGCGACGCCGCCCGTACCGACTGGGTGCAGGTCGTCGACGGCTGGCTGCGGGAGACCACCGGCCGCTACGGCAGCCTGCGGGCCCAGGGCTTCGGCATGCCGCACGGCGGCCACGGCTACCCGGGTCAGCACGGATACGCCGGTCACGGGCGGCGCGGCCCGGGCATGGGCGGCGTGGTGGCGGGCGCCGCGCTGGGTGTCGCCGGCGGCATGATCGCCGGCGAGATGCTCGAGGACGCGTTCGACGGCGGCGACGACTCCGGGGACTTCGGCGAGGAGTGAGCACACGCGACGACGCCCCCGGGACGGATCCCGGGGGCGTCGCCGTCTGCGCGGCGTCGGTCAACGCCCGCGGCGCTCCCTGCTGGAGCGGCGCGCGCTGCCCGCCTTCGACAGGCCACGGCTGATCAGGTACGCGCCGGTCAGCGCGGTCAGGTACCACCAGGCCTGGTTCGGGTTGTTGATGTTCAGGCCGTTGGTGGCGGCGCCTCGCCAGAACGCGGCGATCACGACGACCGCGACCGCTGCCGCGTACACCCAGAACTCGGTGGTCAGGAACGCCTGCTTCGTCTCCGTACCCGGAGACGGCATGTTCTCCCGGTGACCGTCGTGCATCGACGGCATCTGCCGGGTCGACGTGTCCTGCATGCCCGACCGGTTCTGGACGTCGGACATCGGCCGGTTCATCGGCCTGGTGGATGCAGCCTGCGTGCTCATCTGGTCCTCCTCAGGATTTGATGAGTCGTTAACCTGCACACCCTCGCCCCGCTACCGCAGGTCGGCCACGGCGCGGTTCGCGCTCGGTGGCGGGGGCACCCGGGGTCTACCCGGGGCCGGAGACAAGGTAACCGCCGTTCGGCATCTGATGGCCGCCGCGCTCCCGAACCGGACATCCGGGCGCCTTCCCGGCCTCCCGCCGCTGGTTCCGGTTTCAGCCACCCAGCCTCGGGCACGCAACACCGATACCCCGAGAGAGCTGCGAGGTGGTTGACGTGCGTGAGGACGACATGCGGCAGGACGCCGCCCGGCGGGCCGAGCAGCGGGTCGCCGGAGGCGTGTACGGCGAGGGCGCGCTGGACGAGGTCACGGTGCCGCAGACCGACGTCGAGCGGATGCGGCAGGAACTCGACCCGGACGACCCGGCGGACGTACCCGTCGACCCGACGGTGCTGCGCGACGGCGGACCCACCGGGGGCCAGGGCGCGGTGACCACGACCGGTGGCACGGCCGGCCCGGCCAGTGCGCGCCGCCTGGCCCGCCAGCCCGAGAAGCACCCGGGCAAGGTCGCGCCGACGACAACCGGTGACGCCGGCACGGGTGGCCTGAGCACCCCGGCCGGCGGCTCGACGAGCGACAACTCGGCCACGGGAGCCCAGGTAGGCAACTTCACCAACAACCGCCCCAACCCAGGCTGACCGAGCAGCGCCAAGATCGGTGGGGCGGCCTCCGGCCGCCCCACACGTCCCCTCTGCTCGCCGCCGACTCCGTCGATCATGAAGTTGGCGGCAGTTGGGGAGATCCACATCGCCGCTAACTTCATGATCGACGGGGCAAGGGCGGGCGGGCGCGGGGGGGTCAGGCAGCGGGGGTGCGGAGGATGCCTAGGCGCTGGGTGGCTCTCGTGAGGGCCACGTAGAGGTCGCTGTTGCCCCTCGGGGACTCGGACACGATCCGGGCCGGGTCGACCACCAGCACCGAGTCGAACTCCAGGCCCTTGGCCTGCTCGGTGGTCAGCACCACCACCCGGTTCGCCAGTTCCGGCTGCTCACCCACCGTCGCCTCGGGCAGCGCCGCCACCACCGCCCCGCCCAGCTCGGCCACCCGGCCGGTCGGCACCAGCACGCCGAGCCGCCCGTCGCCGAGCGACGCGGTCTCTTCGGCGGTCGCCTCGACCAGCTCCGTCACCAGCCGGTCCGCCGGTACGGTCCGGTCCCACGGCGGTACGCCGGTGGCGCGTACCGAGCGGGGTGGCCGCAGCGCCGGGTCGATCTCGGCGAGCACGTCGGCGGCGACCGCCATGATCTCGGCCGGGGTGCGGTAGCTGACCGTCAGCTCCTCCAGCCGCCACCGGTCCGCCACGTACGGCGCCAGGGCCTCGCCCCACGACGGCGTGCCCGCGAGCGCGCCGGTCTGCGCCACGTCCCCGACGATCGTCATGGACCGGCTCGGGCAGCGGCGCATCAGCAGCCGCCACGCCATGGGCGAAAGCTCCTGCGCCTCGTCCACGATCACGTGCCCGAACGCCCAGGTACGGTCGGCGGCGGCGCGCTGGGCGGTGGTGAGCCGGTCGGACTCCTCCTGCCGCTCGGAGAGCCGGTCGGCGTCGATCAGGTCGGTGACGCCGAGGATCTCACCGCCGTCGGCCTCGTCCTCGACGTCGATGGAGCGGGAGCCGCGCCAGATCTCCAGCACGCCCTCGGCGTACTCGCGTTCCAGCGCCCGGATCCGCTCCCGGCGGGCGACGGCGGCGCGCTCGTCCTCGCCGAGCAGCTCGGCGGCCTCGTCCAGCAGCGGCACGTCGGCGGGCGTCCAGCCACCGGGCTCGCGGTGCAGCGCGGCCCGTTCGGCGTCGGTGAGCATGGGGGCGGCGGTGGCGATCCGCTCCGGCGAGGCGTACAGGTCGGCGAGCAGGCGTTGCGGGGTCAGCACCGGCCACAGTTCGTCCAGCGCGGCCCGGATCTCCGGTTCCTCGCGCAGCTCGCGGCGGATCTCCGCGCGGTCGGCCTCGGAGAGCAGGTTCTCCCCGCCCAGCGGGTCGGCGCCGATCCGCTCGGCCACCTGGTCGGCGAGCGCGTGCACGATCTCCACGTCGAACAGGGCGCGGGCCAGGTTGTGCGGGCGGCCGGTGCGGCGTACCCGGTCGCGGGCCTGCCGCACGGTCTCCGGGTCGAGCGTCAGCACCTCCCGCTGCGGCAGCTCGATGGTGACCGGCTCGTCCGGCACCCACTGCCGGTCGCGGACCGCCGCGGCGAGCACGTCGGCCAGCACCGCGCGGCCCTTGAGCGCGGCGGTGGTGGCCGGCTCAGCGCGGCGGGCGTGCACGCCGGGGAACAGGTCGGCCTGGGTACGCAGCAGCACGCCGGTCTCGGCCAGCGTGGGCAGCACCTGGGAGATGTAGCGCAGGAACGTGGCGTTCGGGCCGACCAGCAGCACGCCGCGGGTGGAGAGCTGCTGGCGGTGGGTGTAGAGCAGGTACGCGGCCCGGTGCAGCGCCACGGCCGTCTTGCCGGTGCCCGGCCCGCCCTGCACCACCATCACGCCCGGCAGGTCGGCGCGGATGATCCGGTCCTGCTCGGCCTGGATGGTCTCGACGATGTCGCGCATCCGGCCGGTGCGCCCGGCGTTGAGCGCGGCGAGCAGCGACGCCTCGCCGGTCAGCTCCTCGTGCGCGGTGGGGGAGGCGGCGGCGATGTCCAGCACCTCGTCGTTGAGCCCGGTCACCTTCCGGTCGCGGGTACGCAGGTGGCGCCGGCGGCGTACGCCCTGCGGGTTGGCGGCGGTGGCCAGGTAGAACGGGCGGGCGGCCGGGGCGCGCCAGTCCATCAGCAGCGGGTCGTAGTCCCCGGAGGAGTCGAAGATCCCGATCCGGCCGATGTAGCGGACCGCGCCGTCGTCGCCGTCGAGGCGGCCGAAGCACAGGCCGCTCTCCACCGCGGAGAACTGCTCGACCTGGTCGGCGTACATCGCCACCGTCGAGTCGCGCTGCGACCGGGCCTGCTGCGTGCCACCGGTGTGGCGCAACTCCTCGTCGAGCCGCCGGGCGGCCTGGTCCCGCATGCCGTCCAGCCGGTCGTACAGCATCGAGACGTATTCCTGTTCCCGGCCGATCTCGTCGTCCTGGCGCAGGTCAGCCGACACGTCGGAGTGCGTTGACAATCCGGCTCCTCATTGACTAAAATTGCCGCAGGAATGGCATTCAGAAGCCATTCCTTTTTTGTGCCTGAACTGAGAAAGATAGCGCGTCGGCCGCCACCCGACCAAGCCCGGACACGACTCGGGGCCCGGCCGGCGTCAGCCGACCGAGCCCCGGGCACGGCATGTCTCAGCCCTTGGCCGCCTCGTAGAGCCGCTCCGGCGTGACCAGACCGGCGATCACCCGGCCGTCGTCGGTCAGCAGCACGCTGAACAGCTTGCCGCTGAGCAGCCGGCCGCTGCCCCAGTCGCCGCTGACCTTCGGCAGGTCACCGAGCACCTGCGCCAGCATCTGGGCATCCGGCGCGTCCGCGCCGGGCTTCGCGCCGCCGCCGGTCGCCGCGTCGCCGATCTTGGCGACCACCACCGTGGTCCAGCCGGTGCCGACGGTACGCACGTCCGGCCGCTCGGCGTCCGGCTTGTCGAACCGCTTGCCCGCCGGTCCGGGCCGCTCGTCGGCCGGTGCCTCGGTGACCTTCACGCCGGGCGGCGGGTTGAACCGGAACTGGTCGGCCTCCGGCGTGCGGAAGTCGACCTGGGTGAACGCCACCTGGAACGCCGGCTCGTCCTGGCCGTCGGCGAGCACCTGCAGGCGCAGCGGGACGTGCTCCTCGGCGTCCAGCGCGATCCGGACCTGGTGCACCAGGGACGCCTTGTCGCGCGGGGTGAGCACCAGCTCGTACGCGCTGCGCCCGGCCACTGTCGCGGTGCGGCCGACGGTGACCGCCGTGGTCGGGTCGATCGCCTCCAGCGCCCGGTCCGCGGCGTCGGCCGGGGTGGCCGGCACGGTGGCCCGGTCCGGGGCGTCGGCCGGCAGCACCCGGTGCGTCGCGGTGTTCTCCCGGCTGTTCCAGGTCCAGACGTCGCGCCCGTTGCGCAGAATGTCCTGTTCGCCGAGCGTGTCGACCAGGGCGAGGCGCTGCCGGTCCTCGCCGCCGTACCAGACGCGCAGCGTGTGCGTACCGGACACCAGCGCGGCCAGTTCGTTGCCGGTGGCCCGCCCGGCGAGCGCGGCGATCGGCGGCAGGCCGAGGTCGGCGCGCTGCACCACGGTGCCGGAGAGCCCGTCCAGGCGGGACGTGCGCAGGTCTTCCAGGAGCTGGGCGGCGCTGCGCGGCGGCAGCGCCGGGTCGGCGCCGGCGGCGAACGTGCCGACCGCGGCGCCTCCGCCGATCACGGCGACCCCCGCGGTCACCGGGACCAGCCAGCGCAGCACGGCGCGGTTCTTCATCACGGACATAGTGTGCACCTCCTGCGCACCATGCTGCGCGATCGTCGCTGTGACCACGCTGAGGAGATCCCCTACGGGTGACCCCATGGTGGCACCCTGGACCGGTGCGGTTGCTGGTGGTGGAGGACGAGACGCGGCTCGCGGCGGCGCTGCGCCGGGGCCTGTCGGCGGAGGGCTTCGTGGTCGACGTGGCGGCCACCGGCCCGGAGGGGCTGGACGCGGCCCGGCACGGCGAGTACGACGCGATGATCCTCGACGTGATGCTGCCCGGCCTCTCCGGGTACGAGGTGGTGCGCCGGCTGCGCGCCGAGCAGCGCTGGCTGCCGGTGCTGATGCTGTCGGCCAAGGACGGCGAGTACGACCAGGCCGACGGCCTGGACTGCGGCGCCGACGACTACCTGACCAAACCCTTCTCGTACGTGGTGCTGCTGGCCCGGCTGCGGGCGCTGCTGCGCCGCGGCGCGCCCCGGCGGCCGGCCGTGATCACCGTCGGCGACCTGCGCCTGGACCCGGCCCGCCGCCGGGTCACCCGGGCCGACGCGGAGGTGGTGCTGACCAGCCGCGAGTACGCGCTGCTGGACTACCTGATGCGCCGCCCCGGCGAGGTGGTCTCCAAGACCGAGCTGCTGGACCACGTCTGGGACGCCTCGGTCGACACCGCCCCGAACGCGGTGGAGGTGTACGTCGGCTACCTGCGCCGCAAGATCGGCCGGGAGCGGCTGGAGACGGTGCGCGGCGCGGGCTACCGGCTGGCCACATGAGCCGATGGATACGCGGCCCGCTGCCGCGGCTGGGCCTGCGGGCCCGGCTGCTCGCGCTGGGTGTGCTGGGGCTCGTGGTCGGGTTCGCGTTCGGCGGGGCGCTGCTGCTCGGCGCGCTGGGCTGGACGCTGCAGCGCTCGGTCGACGAGGAGGCGCTGCGTACCGCCGACGCGGTGGCGTTGCTGACGGCCGAGGACGCGCTGCCGGATCCGCTGCCGGTGGCCGGCGGGCAGTTGCGGGTGCAGGTGGTCGACGGGCAGGGCCGGATCCGGGCCGCCTCGATCGACGCGGACCGCCTGGTGCCGATGCTCGGCCCGGCCGAGCTGCGCCCCGGGCAGCGGCAGCGGCTGGTGGTGGACGGGCGGCGCGTCGGCATGCCCGGCCCGGTCCGGGTGGTCACGGTGCCGGCCGGTACGGCGCAGGAGCCGCGTACGGTGCTCGTGGCCAAGTCGCTCACCGACGTGCGGCACAGCCTGCACGTGGTCCGCAACCTGCTGCTCGTCGGTTTCCCGCTGCTGGTGGCCGGGCTCGGGGTGGTGGCCTGGCGGGTGGTGGGCGCGACGCTGCGCCCGGTCGAGCAGTTGCGCAGCGGCGCCGCCGAGATCACCGGGCGGGCCGGGGCGGAGCGGCTCCCCGTACCGGCCGGGCAGGACGAGATCCACCGGCTCGCGGTCACGCTCAACGACATGCTGGACCGGCTGGCCGCGTCCCGGGACCGGCAGCGGGCGTTCGTCGCCGACGCCGCGCACGAACTCCGCAGCCCGCTGACGAACATGCGCACCGAGCTGGAGGTGGCCCGGCGTCTCGGCGACGACACCGACTGGCCGGCGGTCGCCGACGACCTGCTCGCCGACACCGAGCGGCTGAGCCGCCTGGTCGACGACCTGCTGCTGCTGGCCCGCCTCGACGAGCAGGACGCCCGGCCGTCCCCGGTCGGCCCGGTGGAGCTGGGTGAGCTGCTGCGCGCGGTGGCCGCGCGCTATCCGTCACCGCCGGTGCGGCTGACGCCGCCCGACGCGCCCCGGTGGGTCGAGGGGGACGCGTCGGAGCTGCGCCGGGTGCTGGTGAACCTGGTGGACAACGCGCTGCGGCACGCGTACACCGGTGTGGATCTGGCCGTGAGCGGGCCGGACGGTGCGTACCACCTGATCACGGTGACCGACGACGGGCCGGGCATCCCGGCGGCGGACCGGGAGCGGGTGTTCGCCCGGTTCACCCGGCTCGACGACGCGCGGGCCCGCGACGCGGGCGGCGCCGGCCTGGGCCTGGCCATCGTGCGCGAGCTGGTGCGCCGGGCCGGCGGCACGGTGGAGCTGGCCGACGCCACGCCCGGCGCCGCCGCGCCGGGGCTGCGCGTGACGGTACGGCTGCCCGCGCTGGCCGAGCCGGACGCGGAGTGACGGTCAGCGGCGGCGTTTGGTGCAGACCGGGCCGGTGCGCGCGACGGTGTCGGTGGACCAGACGAGCGCGACTGTGAAGCAGTAGTCGGTGGTGCGGTCGAGCCCGTAGGCGATGTAGTCGGCCGAGCCGGCGGGCAGCGTCGCGAACGTGCCCTGCGGCTGCCCGGACCGGCCCCCGGCGACCACCACCGGTCCTTCCGCGCCGGCCGGGTACGTCCAGCTCAGCACGATGCTGTCGCGCCGGTCGGTGAGCGCGAACCTCCCGGGCGGCGTGCCGGGCTCGGCGGCGGCGGGAGTGGACGGCGCGGGACCGGCGGAGGTCGGCGCCGGTGCGCTGGTGGCCGGTGGCGGGGTGTCGCGGCCGTCGTCCACCCGGGACACCCCGGCGATCACCGCGATGGTGCCGAGCAGCAGCGCCACCACGACGCCGAGCACCACGAGCGGCAGCCAGGGCAGCGTGCGCCGCTCGGCGGCCGGTGGCCGGGGCACGTGCACCGGCAGGTAGCGCGACGGCGGCTCGGGCGCGGGCGGCGGCACCCGGCGTACGCCGTCGGGCTCGTCGTCGGCGAGCCCGACCACTGTGGGCGGCAGCGGGTCGGCGTCGGGGCGCCACGGCTGCTCGGCGGGCTCGTCGGGCGGCCACGGGTAGTCGTCGAAGGCGTCGCCGTCGGCCTCGGGCGCGGTACGCGGCGTCGGCACGTGCGCGGTCTCGGCGGCCCGGCCGGGCGGGTGGTAGAGCGGCGTCTCGACCGGCTCGTCGAGCGCGGGCGGCGAGTACGGCGGCAGGTCGTGCGGGCCTTCGGCGGGCGGGGGAACCCGGGCGGCGGGCACCACCGGCGTGGTCCGGGCGGGCGGCGGCTCGGGGGCGGGCGCGGGGCAGACGTGGTCCGGGTCGGCGGCGGCGCGGGCCAGCCCGGCCACCTGGGCGGCGAGCGGGTCGTCGGGGTCCAGGTGCAGGCGGCACAGCTCCTCGGCGAGCGTCAGGTGCTCGTGCGAGTCGGCGTACCGGCCGCAGTCGCGTTCCATCGCGCCGAGCTTCGCCAGCATCTTGACGCCGCTGGGATGGCCGTCGCCGTAGACCTCCCGGTGCAGCTCCCAGGCGTCCTGCAACCGGTCGCGGGCCACCTCGCACTGGCCGCGCGCGTACTCCACGGTGGCCAGGTCGGCGTGCGCGGCGAGCACCCGCTGCGACTCCGGGCCGTCGCGGGCGGTCAGCTCGATGATGACGTCGGAGTAGAGCCGGGCGGCCCGGGCGTCGCTGCCGACCCGGTGCAGCACCGCGGCCAGCGTCGCGGCGGCGGTGACGGTGCGCTCGTCGGAGCGGCCGTGCAGCCGGGTGGCCGCCGCGTACGCGAACGCGGCCCAGCCACGGGCGGAGTGCGGCTCGCCGAGCGCGACCAGCACCCGGGCCTGGAGACCTGCTGCCTCGGCCAGCTCGGGGGAGGCGTTGCCGGGACGGGGATCGGCGTCGCTGAGCGCGTCGGCGAGCAGCCGTTCCGCGCCGGTGAGGTCGCCTTCGGACACCAGTTGGTGCGCCTGGACGGTCAGGTCAGCGAAGCCGGAGGACACGCCCCATCGTGCTCGTCCGGCGACGGTATGTACAAGACCCGGAGTGGATCAGTTTGGTCCCGAATCCGTCAGGTGGTCGGCGAGCGTCTCGCTGATCCGGCGGAGCTGGTCGACCTGGGCCGGGCTGAGCGCGTCGAACAGGTGCCGGCGTACCCCCTCGACGTGGCCGGGCGCGGCGGCGGCCAGGGTGGCGAAGCCCTCGTCGGTGAGCACGGCGACCTGCCCGCGCCGGTCGGTGGGGCAGTCCTCCCGGCGGAGCCACCCGGACGCCTCCAGCCGGGCGGCGGCGTGCGAGAGCCGGCTGCGGGACGAGCCGGTCAGTTCGGCCAGCTCGCTCATCCGCAGCCGCCGGTCCGGGGCCTCGGAGAGGCGGACCAGGATCTCGTAGTACGCGTGCGGCATGCCCGCGTCGTGTTGCAGCTCGCGGTCGAGCGTCTCCATCAGCGCCCGGGAGGCGGTGAGGAAGGCGCGCCAGGTCCGCTGCTCGTCGGGGTCCAGCCACCGGGTCATGACGCCCATCATACCGCCAATAGTTGAACGCTCAACAAAATCGGGGTACGGTCGGTGGCATGGGCATCCACCGACTCAACCACGCCGTCCTCTACGTCAGTGACCTGGAGCGCAGCGTCGCCTTCTACGGCGACGTGCTGGGCTTCCGCCGGGTGCCGATGACGCCCGAGGGCTTCCGCGGCGCCGCCTTCCTGCAGGCGCCCGACTCCACGAACGACCACGACCTCGGCCTGTTCGAGATCGGCACGGCGGCCGGGGCGTCCCAGGCCGGCCGGGCCACGGTCGGGCTCTACCACCTGGCCTGGGAGCTGGACACGCTCGACGAGCTGGCCGCCACCGCCGAGCGGCTCTCCGCCGCCGGAGCGCTGGTCGGCGCGTCCGACCACGGCACCACCAAGAGCCTCTACGGCCGTGACCCGGACGGGCTGGAGTTCGAGATCGTCTGGATCGTCCCGGCCGACCGGCTCGACGACGCCGCGCTCGCCGCGCGTACCCGCATCGGGCGGCTCGACCTCGACCGCGAGCGGCAGCGCTACGGCGGGCAGACCCGCGGCGGCGTGGGCATCTCCGTCCCGGTCTGAGCGGGGTTAGCGGCCGGGCCCGCCGCGCCGTGCGGTAGAAACGGCACCATGCCGACCGACGCCGTCCTGCGCGAGCTGCTCGTCCGCCAGCTCGACCACTGGCTCCCCGCCGCGCTGCACCGGGCGCGGCGGGCCACGCTCGCGCTCGCGTACGCCGGGGGTGACGCCACCGGCGCGGAGGAGGCGTTGCGGGTGGTGGCCGAGTTCGCCGACCGGCTGCGCGGGCGGCAGCTGACCGTGCTGGTGCTCGCCGACGACGGCACCGACCTGCCGGCACGCCTCGGCGCCGCCGAGGCCGCGCTGCCGCCCGGCGTCGCCGTGCACCTCGTGCCCGGCGGGCCGGACCGGCTGCCGGTGGCGCTCAAGGCCGCCGGCGCGGCCGGCGCGCCGCTGCTCACGGTGGCCGACGGCGCCGGCCCGGACCCGGCCCTGCTGGCCGCCGCCGCGTCCGGGCGCCCGGCCGAGCTGCTGCTGGTGACCGCGCCCGGCCGGTCGCTGCGCCCGGCGCTCACCGGTGCCGGGTTCCCGCTCGTCACCGAGGTCGAGCTGGTGCCCGACGGGGACGGCCCGGCGCGGCTGCTCGGCTACGCCACCGGCTCGGACCGAGGGCTGGAGGCGGTCAAGGACGCGCTCTGGGCGGTCGACGAGTACGCCGGCGTGCGCTACCGCGACCCGGCCGACCCGCAGGGGCGCCTGCTCGACATCTCGCTCGACCCCGAGCCCGGCCCGCTGCGCCGGGAACTGCTGGCCGAGCTGGCCCGCTCCGGCCCGCGTACGGTCACGCAGCTGCGCCGCTTCGCCACCACCTCGACCGTCTACCGGGCCGCCGACGCCAACCGGGCGCTCGCCTCGCTGCTCGCCTCGGGCGCGGTGACCCGCGACCCGGAGCACGGCCGGCTCGGCGGGGACGTGTCGATCAGCGCCGGCCCGAACGCTGGGTCATCTGCTTGACCACTATCGACGCTCCGGTGGCGACCACCCCGATGCTGAACACCATCTGCGCGCACACCGCCACCCGGGCGATCTGGCCCTGGGCGTGCACGTCGCCGTAGCCGACGGTGGTGAGCGTCGCCAGCGCGAAGTAGAGCGCGTCGACCCGGGTCCGCAGGCCGACGAACTCGCCGGGCCGGGTGTTCGCCACCACGTAGTCGCCGAGCGCGAAGGCCAGCAGCCCGGCGATCAGCGCGACCGCGAGCCGGGTCAGCGCCCGGTCCTCGTCCCGTCCGGCCGGCTGGTCCCGGACGAGCTGGCGGCGTACCTGGCCGGTGACCAGGAACGCGATCACGGCCACCAGGACCAGGGTGCCGGCCGAGCGCAGGACCAGCCGCAGGCCGTTCGGATCGGCCTCGACCGGCACGAGGAAGTAGCCGACCAGCATGAGCGCGCAGGCCGCCACGGCCCGCCGTCGCAACCGCCGCAGGAACACGTCCGCCATGCGGCGATTCTCCGGTCGCCGGGACGCCGTGGCCGGCGGAACCGGAAAGCCGGTACGGACGACGATCGGGGCGCCGGCCAGCAGCCGGCGCCCCGATCCGCGTCCGGGTGTCAGGCCCGGGTCTTGTCCTGCTTCCAGGACAGCGGCCCCGGAAGGTCCACGCGGTGGGCGCGGGTGTTCGAGTTCCAGGACCAGCGGCCGATCTTGATGCTCCACGACGAGAAGCCGTTCTGGGTGAAGTGGAGGATCAGCGGCCCGTACTTCTTACGCTTGCGGAACTGGACGCCCATCGGGGGTGCCTCCTTCGTCTCCCTGCTTCTGCAGTCGTCTCCATGCCTTCGCGGCAACGAACATGCCCGGATCGACGATTCGCGAAACCCTGCCCGGTCCGCTCTGGACGGTGGGACCGCCGCCCGGCAAAATCTCTATCCAACGGGTAGGTGTTAAGGAGTCGTAAATGCTGGTGGTGGCGGGTCGTAACAAAGCCAGCGACGAAAGTCTCACTGAGTGGAAGGGCGTTGACCGGCGTGGAGAACGGTCGGCAGCATGAGGGCATGTCGCAGCGGGACGAGCTTCTCCTCACCGCTCGCGTGCACGTCGACCTGGTCCGGCACGCGAGCGCGCTCTGTTGAGCCGAGCGTTCGTCGTTCCCTCTCCGCCCGTCCGTTCCCGCAGCCGGCGCACCGTGGCCCGGCGCGGTACGGCGTGCTCCCCGGCCCCGCGCGGGCCCCCTCCACCGCATCGTGGACAGATCAGGAGACTCCGCCATGCCCTCGACCCGATCGCCGCGGCGTGCCCTCACCGCCGCCGTCGCCCTGCTCGCCCTCACCACCGCCACCGCGTGCGGCGCCGGCTCCGCCGGCGGCGCACAGACCAAGGAACTGCGCTACCAGGGTTCGGTGGGCCAGGTGACCCTCCCCGAACTCGCCGCCGACCTCGGCTACCTCGGCGACGTCAAGCTCAACTGGATCGGCAACGTCACCGGCGGCCCGGCCGACATCCAGGCCACCGCCACCGGCCAGAGCGACTTCGGCGGCGCGTTCAACGGCGCGATCGTCAAGCTCCAGGCCGCGAACGCCCCGATCACCGCGGTGGTCAGCTACTACGGCTCCGACGCGCAGACGTTCCAGGGCTACTACGTGCTCGACGACAGCCCGATCCGCGGCCCGCGCGACCTGATCGGCAAGCGGGTCGGCATGAACACGCTCGGCGCGCACGCCGAGGCCGTCCTGCGTACCTGGCTGGCCCGGGGCGGCCTCACCGCCGCCGAGATCGGCAAGGTCGAGCTGGTGGCGCTGCCGCCGGTGAACACCGAGCAGTCGCTGCGCGCCCGGCAGATCGACGTCGCCGTGCTCGGCGGCGTGATCCGCGACAAGGCGGTCGCGGGCGGCGGCATCCGCACCGTCTTCACCGACTACGAACTCCTCGGCGCGTTCAGCGCCGGCAGCTACGTCTTCCGCGACGACTTCCTCACCCGTAACCCGGACACGGTCCGGACGTTCGTCACCGGCGTGGGCAAGGCGATCGAGTGGGCGCGCACCCAGCCGCTCGAGACGGTGGTGGCCCGGCTCAAGGCCGTCATCAGCAAGCGCGGGCGCAACGAGGACACCACGCTCGTGGAGTACTGGAAGTCCAGCGGCGTCGCCGAACCCGGCGGCGTCATCACCGACCGGGAGTTCGCCACCTGGATCGACTGGCTGGCCGACACCGGCGAGCTGAAGGGCGAGCGGCCCAAGCCGTCCGACCTCTACACCAACCGGTTCAACACGTTCGCGGCCCCCGGCGGTGGCGCGTGAGCACCGACAAGATCCTCTTCGACCGGGTGCGCAAGGTCTTCCCGGGGCGGCGTGGCGCGGGCGGCGCGGTCACCGCGCTCGACGGGCTCACCCTCGGGGTACGCCCCGGCGAGTTCCTGGTCGTCGTCGGCCCCAGCGGCTGCGGCAAGTCCACGCTGCTCGACCTGCTCGGCGGGCTGGCCACCCCGACCGCCGGGCAGGTGCTCGTCGACGGCCGCCCGGTCACCGGTCCGGGCCTGGACCGGGGCATCGTCTTCCAGCAGTACGCGCTGCTGCCCTGGCGCACCGCAGCCGGCAACGTCGCGTTCGGACTGGAGGCCAAGGGCCTGCCCCGCGCCGAGCGCGCCGACCTGGTCGCGTACCACCTCGGCCTGGTCGGGCTGACCGGCTTCGCCGACCGCTACCCGCACGAGCTGTCCGGCGGCATGAAGCAGCGCGTCGCCATCGCCCGCAGCCTCGCGTACGACCCGGACGTGCTGCTCATGGACGAGCCGTTCGCCGCGCTGGACGCGCAGACCCGCGACTCGCTCCAGGACGAGCTGGTGCGGATCTGGCAGGCCACCGGCAAGACCATCGTGTTCATCACGCACGGCATCGACGAGGCGGTGCACCTCGGTCAGCGGGTCGCCGTGATGACCTCCCGGCCCGGCCGGATCAAGCAGGTCATCGACATCGAGCTGGGCGACCGGGAGGCGGAGGAGGACGTCCGCTCCACCGACGCGTTCCGCCACCACCGGCACCGGATCTGGACGCTGCTGCGCGACGAGGTACGCGCCGCGCAGTCCGCCGTACGCGAGGAGGCCCGCGTTGGTTGACGTCGCCGCACCGCCGGCCCGGCCGGTGGCGCCGCCCGCCCCGGCGGCCGTGCCCGCCCGCCCCCGCCGGCTGCTCGGCCTCGGCGGCCGGGTGCTGCACCGCAGCGCCGCGCTGCTGGTGCTCGCCGCGATCTGGGAGACCGTGCCCCGCGCCGGGCTGGTCGACCGGGTCTTCCTGCCGCCGCTGTCCGAGGTGCTCGCCGCCTGGTGGGAGCTGCTGCGCAGCGGGCAGCTCGCCGACCACGTCGGCGCCAGCCTCACCCGCTCGCTGACCGGCCTGGCGCTCGCGGTGGTCACCGCCATCCCGCTCGGCCTCCTCATCGGCTGGTACCGGCCGCTCGCCGACCTGCTCAGCCCGCTGCTGGAGGTGTTCCGCAACACCGCCGCGCTCGCGCTGCTGCCGGTCTTCGTGCTCATCCTCGGGCTCGGTGAGACGTCGAAGATCGCCCTGGTGGTCTACGCCTGCTCCTGGCCGATCCTGCTCAACACCGTCGCGGGCGTGAAGGGCGTCGACCCGCTGCTGATCCGCTCGGCCCGCTCGATGGGGCTGAACCACCTGCGGCTGTTCCAGAAGGTGATCCTGCCGGCGGCCGTGCCGACCGTGTTCACCGGCGTCCGGCTCGCCGGGGCGTACTCGATCCTGGTGCTCGTCGCCGCCGAGATGGTCGGCGCGAAGGCCGGGCTCGGCTACCTCGTCAACTACGCGCAGTACAACTTCGCGATCCCCGACATGTACGCCGGGATCATCACCATCTCCGCCATCGGGCTGGTGGTCAACCAGCTCCTCGTCGCCGGGGAACGTCGCTTCTCCACCTGGCGCGCCGACGTCACCACCGCCTGAGAGGAACCGCCATGTCCCGGACCCTGCACCTCAACGCCTTCCTGATGGGTGTCGGCCACCACGAGGCCGCCTGGCGGCACCCGCGCACCGACCCGAGCCGCCTCGCCGACGTACGCCACTTCCAGGAACTGGCCCGCATCGCCGAGCGGGGCACGCTCGACTCGGTGTTCCTCGCCGACGGGCTCGCCGTCGGACCGGCCGTGCGGCACAACATCCAGGCCGTCTTCGAACCGATCACGCTGCTCGCCGCGATCGCCACCGCGACCGAGCACATCGGCCTGATCGCCACCGCCTCCACCACGTACACCGAACCGTTCAACCTGGCCCGCGCGTTCGCCTCGCTCGACCACCTCAGCGGCGGACGGGCCGGCTGGAACATCGTCACCTCCGCCCAGGCCCGGGAGGCCCGCAACTTCAACCTCGACGACCACCCCGCGCACGCCGACCGCTACCGGCGGGCCGCCGAGTACGTCGACGTGGCGATCAAGCTCTGGGACAGCTGGGAGGACGACGCGCTGGTCCTGGACACCGCGGCGGGTGTGTTCGCCGACACCGGCCGGGTGCACGAGATCGACCACGTAGGCGAGCGGTTCCGGGTCCGCGGGCCGCTGAACACGCCCCGCCCGCCGCAGGGCCGGCCGCTGCTGGTGCAGGCCGGCTCGTCCGCCGACGGCATCGCGTTCGCCGCCCGGTACGCCGAGGCCGTGTTCACCGCCCAGCAGACGCTCGCCGACGGGCAGGCGTTCTACGCGGCGCTCAAGCGGGCCACCGCCGACGCCGGCCGCGACCCGGAACTGGTGAAGGTGCTACCGGGTATCGCGCCGGTCATCGGGGGTACCGAGAGGGAGGCCCGTGCCCTCGCCGACGAACTGGAGGCCCTGATCGTGCCCGAGCACGCGCTCGCCCAGCTCTCCGGCATGACCGGGCTCGACCTGACCGGGCTGCCGCTGGACGGCCCGCTGCCGGACCTGCCGGACGCCGGCGCCGTGCAGTCCCACCAGAGCCGCTACCAGCTCGTCGTCGACCTGGCCCGGCGGGAACTGCTCACCCTGCGGCAGCTCATCGGCCGGCTCGGCGGCGGACGCGGGCACCGCGTCGTGGTCGGCACCCCGGAACAGATCGCCGACCAGATCGAGCTCTGGTTCACCCAGGGCGCCGCCGACGGCTTCAACGTCATGCCACCGCTGCTACCCGATGGACTGGAGGCCTTCGTGGACCACGTCGTACCACTGCTGCGCCGGCGCGGGCTGTTCCGTTCCGCGTACACCGGGCGCACCCTGCGCGAGCACTACGGCCTGCCCCGCCCGGCCAGCGTCTACGCGACCCGTGAGCTGGTGGCGTCGTGACCACCGTGGACCGGCCCGGCACCGCCACCGTCGAGCTGCGCCCGGTCGACGTCGACTCGTTCCGCGGCCTGCTGCGCCGCCAGGCGTCCACGGTCACCGTGGTCACCACCCCCGGCCTGCGCGGCAACCGGATGCGGCCGGACCTGCCACCGGCCGGCTTCACCGCCACCTCGTTCACCTCGGTGTCGCTGGACCCGCCACTGGTCTCGGTCTGCCTCGGCCGCGCCTCGTCGAGCTGGCCCACCGTCGAGCAGGCCGAGCACGTCGCGGTGCACCTGCTCGCCTCCGGCCAGCAGGAGATCGCGCAGATCTTCGCCACCAGCGGCATCGACCGGTTCACCGCCCATCCGGGCTGGACCACCGGGCCGTTCGGCGTGCCGCTGATCGGCGACGCGCTCGCCGTGCTGCTGTGCCGGGTGGTCCGCCGGATCGAGGCCGGTGACCACACCATCCTGCTCGGCGAGCCGCTCGCGCTCGGCGCGGGCGAGGACGGCGACCCGCTGCTGCACCACCGGGGCCGCTACACCACCACGCTCGGCGACTGGCCCGAGGCGTGGTGACCACCACCGCCGACGAGCTGATCGCGCTCGACCGGGCCGCCCAGGACCTGCTGTTCCGGGCGGCCCGCACGGCCAACGCGTTCACCGGCGAGCCGGTCGGCGACGAGCACGTCCGCGCCATCCACGACCTGGTCCGGTACGGCCCGACCGCGATGAACGCCCAGCCGCTGCGGGTGCTGCTGCTGCGCTCCGCGGCGGCCCGGGCGCGGCTGCTGCCGTACGTCAGCGCCGGCAACCGGGACAAGACGGCGACCGCCCCGCTGACCGCGGTGCTCGCCGCCGACGTGGACTGGCACGACCGGCTGCCCGAGCTGTTCCCGCACCGCCCCGGCGCCCGGGACTGGTTCGCCGGCGACCCGGCCGGCCGGGAGGCGCAGGCCCGCTTCAACGCCGCGCTCCAGATCGGCTACCTGCTGGTCGGCGTACGCGCCGCCGGGCTGGCCGCCGGGCCGATGGCCGGGTTCGACGCGGCCGGCGTGGAGCGGGAGTTCTTCCCCGGCGGGCGGCACCGGGTGCTGCTGCTGATGAACATCGGCCGCCCGGCGCCGGACGCCTGGCGGGAACGGCTGCCGCGCCTGCCCTACGAGGAGGTGGTCAGCACGCTGTGAATCAGCGCGGCTCCCACGCGTCCGGCTGCGCGGTCAGCTTGCGCACGTGGGCCGGCAGCCGGCCGCTGACCAGCTCGTCCAGGCTCACCTCGTCGACCACCCGGCGTACCGAGGCGCGCACCGCCACCCAGAGGCGGGGCAGGTTCTCCGCCGCCCCCTCGTACCGGGTCTCCTCGGGGCGCAGCCCGCGTACCCCCGCGAGCGGACCGTCGACGGCGCGCAACACGTGCCCGATGGTGATCTCCCGTGGTGGCCGGGCCAGCGTGTACCCGCCCTCGGCGCCGCGCTGGGCCCGGACGACCCCGGCCCGGCGCAGGTCGGCCAGGACGGCCTCGAGGAACTTGCGCGGCATGTCCTGCTCCGCCGCGATGGCCTGGGTGGACAGCAGGGCGGGGTACGCGGTGGCCAGGCTCAGGGCTGCCCGGACCGCGTAGTCGCCGCGCGCGGAGATCTGCACAGTGCCATCATGCCTGGCCGCCGGGTGCGGGGGAGTCGGCGGGCGGCCGGGGTCGCACCAGACGGACGGGCAGCGGGCGTTCCCGCTCGGCCCGGAACGTCCCCGGGCTCACCCCGACCTCCCGGGTGAAGAAGCGGCCGAAGTTCGTCGGCTCGGGAAAACCCAGCTCCCGGCCGACCGCGGCGATCGACTCGTCGGTGGCGGCGAGCAGCCTGCACGCCTGCAACGCGACCCGCTCGTCGATCACCTGCTTGGCGCTGCGGCCGGTCACCGCCAGGCAGGCCCGGGTCAGGGTACGCACCGAACAGCCGAGCTGGGCGGCGTAGTCCTCCACCCGGCGGGTGTGCCGGTAGCCGCGTTCCACCTCCCGGCACAGCCGCCGGAACGTCTCGGTCTCGGCCCCGGGCCGCGCGCCGTTGACCGGATGCGGCAGCAGGCTCAGCCGCAGCAGCAGTACGGCGAGCTGGTGGCGCAGCAGTGCCGCGGCGGCCGGCACCAGCGCGTGCCGGTCGGCGTCCACGGCGAGCTGGCTCACCTCGCTGATCACCGCGTCCTCGTCCTCACCGGCGAGTTGGCGGTGGGCGGGCACCGCGTCCGGGTCGACGTCGAGGCCGCGCAGCGCGTCCGGCCGCCAGCTGACCACCGTCGCGTCGAGCTGGGTGCCGACGAACCGCAGCGCCTGGCCGGGATGCGCGCGCAGCAGCGTGCCCGGACGGCAGGGGACCGGCCGGAAGTCCAGCTCGGCGGTGCCGTGGCCGTGGGTGACCAGGATCAGCAGATCGCGGTCGAGCAGGACCGGGCGGGGCCAGCCGGGCTCGGCGGCGAGATCGCCGAGCACACCGGTGACGATCTCGTCGGTGCCGGCGCGGAGCTCCGGCGGGCCGGTGCGGGTGGCCGGGGAGGGCTGACCGGTAGTGACCATCATCCCGACGGTAACCGGCCCGCCCGCACGTTGCATCTCGACGGTTTCACCCGCCCGGGCCGCTCTTGTCGGCAGCCGAGCCGGACGGTTAGGTTACCGATCGGTAAGACCCGGGCCGGCGTGCGTTGCGCACCCGGCCACGCGGCCCCGGCCGACCGGCCCGCGGCCGGGCGACGGCGATGGGATGGGCATGACGGATCTGTTCTCGGTCGACGGCAAGACGGTCCTGGTCACCGGCGGCTCACGCGGCATCGGGCTGATGATCGCGCGGGGCTTCGTCCGGGCCGGCGCCAAGGTGATCATCTCCTCGCGCAAGGCCGACGTGTGCGAGTCGGTCGCCAAGGAACTGTCCGCCGAGGGCCACTGCGAGGCGATCCCGGCCGACCTGGGCAGCGACGCGGGCGCGCTGGCGCTCGCCGAGGCCGTGCGCGAGCGGCACGACCGGCTGCACGTGCTGGTCAACAACGCGGGCGCCACCTGGGGCGCGCCGCTTCAGGAGTACCCGGAGAGCGCCTTCGACAAGCTCTGGGCGGTCAACGTCAAGGCCGTCTTCCGGCTCACCACCGCGCTGCTGCCGCAACTACGCGCCGCGGCCGGCGCCGACGACCCGGCCCGCGTGATCAACATCGGGTCGATCGACGGCATCCGGGTGCCGTGGATGGAGGTGTACGCGTACTCCGCCACCAAGGCGGCGGTGCACATGCTCACCCGTGGCCTCGCCCACCAGCTCGCCGGTGAGCAGATCACCGTCAACGCGATCGCGCCCGGACCGTTCGAGAGCAAGATGATGGCGTTCGCGCTGGACGACCCGGACTCGCGCGCCGCGATCGAGCAGCAGGTGCCGCTGGGCCGGATCGGCCGGCCCGAGGACATGGCGGGCACGGCGATCTACCTGGCGTCGCGGGCCGGCGCGTACCTGACCGGAGCGGTCATCCCGGTCGACGGCGGGATCACCACGCGCGGCTGAGGCGTACCCCCGGTTGGAGACGGCCCGGGGCCGCGCGGACTCGGCAGATCCGCGCGGCCCCGGGTGTCGCCGTGTCAGCGACCGGCCAGCAGCCGGTTCACCGCGGTGTCGACGTCCAGGTGCTCGGCCTCGCGGCCGCGCGGGACGACGACGTAGGTCCGGCGCAGGAAGCGCACCAGCACGCTGCGCGGAACCTCGAACAGGGCGTTGCCGTCCGGTGACGACAGCGCCAGCGCGACGAAGTCGCCGCGCGGGGTGGCCCACGGCCAGACCCGCACATCACCGATGCCGGCCGGTTCGTCGAGCCCGGTGACCAGCAGTTCGCGTGCGAACGACCAGCTCACCGCCTCGCCGCCGGCGGATTCGGCGTGGAACAGGACATGGACCGCATACGGGTCAGCAGGGTCGTAACGCAGACTGGCACGCACCGGCAAGGCGGTGGCGTCAGGCGCGACGAGCCTTAGCGACGTCTCGACCTCTACGGTCGTCGGTCGGATGACACTCATGGACGTTCTCCCCCCGGCACCGCTGCGGAACGCGCGTGTCCCGCTTTTCCCATACTCAGGTGCTGCTCCTGGCTACGCTCCGCCATACGCTGACTTCACCCAGTGGTGGGAAGGGGTTCCGAAAGCCCCCGGGACCGCTCGGCCCCGCGTAGAATTTCGGGTTCCGCCCACTCCGTCGTCCCGCCCGGCAACGGGTGGTTCAGTCGTCGACTTACTCCGGTAACGTCCAGTCGTCAGCAGGGGTGACGGTCCCGGGCGACACTGGGGGTGGAAATGGTCACGAGGGGCTCCTCGGTGACGTCGCGGACCACGGCCGAATCGCCGAAAGGTGCGGCCCGAGCAGCCGAAAGTCGGGGGTACGAGGTGCCGGTGGAAGGGCGGTCGCAAGGCGCTCTCATGGAGCAGCGCCGGCGGCGACGGGGCTGGCGCGGACGCCTGCACACCACGCTCGACCTCATCCGCGCCAACCCCACCGGCCGCGTCGCCCTGAAGATCTTCATCGGCATCCTCGGCGCCATCGTCGTCACAGTCGGTATCGCGCTGATCCCGCTGCCCGGGCCCGGGTGGCTGCTGGTCATCGCCGGCCTCGGCGTCTGGGCGGTCGAGTTCCACTGGGCGCGACGGCTGCTCGCGTTCACCCGTGGGCACGTCAACTCCTGGACGCGCTGGGTGACCAGACAGTCGCTG
Organism: Micromonospora sp. HUAS YX12; assembly: GCF_040215685.1. NCBI lineage: Bacteria > Bacillati > Actinomycetota > Actinomycetes > Micromonosporales > Micromonosporaceae > Micromonospora > Micromonospora sp. HUAS YX12. The sequence continues at coordinate 6,342,210 of NZ_CP157974.1, read as the reverse complement.
CCGGTGCGGTTCGTGCTCGGCGCCGTCGGGCTCGTGTTCGTGTCGGTGGTGGTGTGGCTGTCGCTCAAGTACAGCCTCGGCATCGACGTGGTGGCGCAGGCGCTGCACTACCTCGCGACGCACTGAGGCCCGGTTTTTGGTCCGGGCGGGTGATCGGGTAGAGTCATGCGCGCTGAGGGCGATTAGCTCAGCGGGAGAGCGCTTCGTTCACACCGAAGAGGTCACTGGTTCGATCCCAGTATCGCCCACCATGAATATTGGCAGGTAGAAAGCCCGTCACCGGTCTAGCCGGTAATGGGCTTTCGCGCTGTTGCCCCTTAAATTGGGAGCAGTTTGGGAGCAGTGGCGTCGGCGACCGCTTGCCCGTCCCGTCTGCTGACAACCTTGCCGCGGAGCGCTGAGCGTCGCTAGAGGGCGGTCGTGTCGAGATCAAGTCTCTGCCGGCCTTGCATCGCTGCCGCGCCACCCGCGAAGATCTACGGGCTCGTAGCTGGCTTGGCTATCATCCGGCTCGTCCGTGGCTACTTTGGACGACGGTTGATCATCGATGACGGAGCGGTCGTGACTTGTTGCGTGGCCTGGTCGCCCTGTGAGCGCTCAGGCCCTGCCGCGCCCTGGACCATCTGTGCGTGAGCAGTCCAGACCCTGACGACGTAGGGGCGTCAGACGTCTATCCGGAGCTACCCTGACGGAGGTTGCATCGATGGCTAACCTCGGTCTTTCATTTGAGTGTGACTGCATAGCCGATTCTCGATGAGTCTGATTCGCGTGGTTGCTGACGTTTTGACGGCATGCTGAGGGCCCGGCGTGGGGCCGGGTTCCTCCGAGTCGACTGGTAGTGGTGTGGGGCTGCGGGATCAGCCGGTGGGCCGGGGTAACGCGGCGAGAGCGGTGAATGCGCTGGTCAACGCGTCGGTCCAGGGCCAGCCGTTGGCGATAGCGAGACGGGTTCGGCGGGCGGTGCGGGTGATCCGGGCCGCGACGTGCAGCAGCCGGTAGCGCAGTTTCTTGGGCTCAGCGGTGGCGAGGTCACCGTCCAGCAGCAGATTCTGGGCCCAGGCGAGCAAGTCGATGCCGGTCAACGCGAGTTGGAGCCAGGCCTGGTTGATCGCGAACAGTCGGGACGGGAACCGGCCGAAGCCGGTGTCTTTTCCGGTGCGGATGCGGTCTTCGACCCGGGCGTGAGCCCGGTGGCGGGCTTCCAGGAACTGGATGCTGCCGGTGCCGGGCGGGGTGTCGGTGGCGACGAGTTGGTGCCGCCAGCCCTCGACGGTGTCGAACAGCGACAGTTGAGCGCCGGGGTGCGGACGTTCCCGGCGGACCAGGAAGCGGGTGCCCTCGGGCCAGCCGCTGGCGTCGAACAGGCCGGTGATCTCGCAGACTTCGGCATGTTCACGCAGGTCACCGTCGGTGTCGACGGCGGGGACCCAGCCAGTCGCGGCCCGGATCGCTTCACGCACGGGTTCGGTGATCGCGGCGCCGACCGAGAACCGGATGTCGAGGTGCTGATCCCGCAGGCTGCGGATATGGGCGAGGAACCCGTGACTGGAACCGGCAGCGTCGGCGCGGAGCAGGATCGGGGTGCCGTGCCGGCAGGCGTCGGGGATCTGGGCGAGGGCGTGGTCGAGGACGGTGACGTGGTCGGCGGTGGTGTTGGAACCGGCCCGGCCCTCCCGCAACAGCCCGGCAAGAGCTTCGCCGGTGTTGTCCAGGAAACACAGCAACGGGTGGTAGCCGAAGGTCTTCTTCCAGGTGCGGGTCGCCGCTTCCTTCTCGGAGTGGCAGATCACGATGGTCGCGTCGATGTCCAGGACCAGGCCGTCGACCAACTGGCCGGCGACCGCCGGTTGCGGCAGGTCACCGCGGGTGTCGGCGTGCTGGGCCCAGGCGACCTCCCGAGCTCGGGCCCGCGCGGCACGCAGCTCGGCCAGCAGCGTCTCGTCGAGTCGCGACAACAGTCGCCAGGCCGTGGGGTCGGAGGCGACCGTCCCGAACAGAGCCGCCTGGTCACGCAGCACGGCCAAATCGGCGATGGCCTCACCGCCGTTGGCGAGCATCACCGCCAGATCGACAGCGACACGGCCCGGATCATGGCCTCTGCGGCGCTGCCGCAGACCCGCCATGGCCTCACTGAACGCGCTGGTCAACCCGGTGGCATCGGCGAGATCAGCGAGCAGCCGGGCACCGGCATGACCGACCACGCCCCGCCCGTTCCCGGTCACGATGATCTTCGGACGTGTTGCGGTAGCCTTCACCCTGCAAGTGCCTTCCGTGGCGGGACTATGGGACCTTCGACAAGCCCTATTTTCCCTGATCAGAAGGCACTTCTTCGTTCTCGGTCCACACTTTGGACAGCCCTTAATGAAGGCCCGAGGCTAAGGGTGTATTTCCTAACTCACGGTGAGGCGATAGTGAACCGGTAGCGGACGCCGTCGCCGACTGGCCGGTAGACGGCGCTGTGAGCCGGGTCGAACGGGTTGGGCAGGAGATGGATCCGCCGCTCGGCGGCACGGAAGACGTTCGTGATGAAGAGGATTGTGTAGCGTTCGTTCCTTTTTAGGCCTCGAGCTCTGGTGATCTCCGCAGGGGTGAGTAGGAACTCGGAGGCTTCGCTCTCGGATGCCTTGACCTCGAACATCAGACGCCGGCGGCCCTGCTCGACCAGGATGTCGTACCCGAGGGTGTCGTCCCCGCCGTTGTCGCCGAGCAGCTGGTTGCGATAGCCGGAATGCCAGCACTGCAGCTCGTTCAGGCCCGGGTAGCGCTCCTTGAGCCACTCCAGCGCCGCGATCTCGCCAGCCAGACCGATTGCAGCCAATTTGGCCTCCGGCGGCCGGCCCTGCCGTGCGGCGGTCGTCCCGGGGCCGCCCCACCCGGGTGCACGGCGCGTCGGGCGTGCGGCGGCCTCCAGTGAGGTGTGACCATTGGCGGCGCGGAATTCGGGCGTGATGCTCGCCCGAACGGCCGTGGCGATTTCTGCGTAGTTCGTCTCGTCGGCTACCAGCTGAACCCCGTTGATCTGGACGGTCCGGCGTTCCAGCTCGCGGCGGTCGTGGATCTCCCGCTGTTGCTTTCGGGCCAGGTCTAGGGCGTTGGCGGGCAGGCCGAGCGTGCCCAGGTCGGTGGAGGGCGGCATGTCGGCCGGCCAGCGGTTGGTGTCTGCTGCCCAGGCCAGCAAGCGGTCCGCGTCGACTTGCTCGAAGTCCAGGATGCCTACGCTACTAGCCGCGTCGGCGACCGCGGTTGGCTCACCCGGCAGGCCGGACGGGGTAAGGCCGCGATGGGTCTCGTACGCCCGGACGGCCCGGGCGGCATCGGTGGCCCAGTTCAGTGCTGCAGTGCGATTGACAATCCGTAGCCGGTCGAGCGGTTCGAGCCCGGGACTAACGCCGAGATCATCGGCGCCGGACGCGGCCAGCCAGGCGTTGACTCGCTTGATCATCTGGGCGACGGGGACGGCGGGATAGTAGTCCAGTGCCCACTCCGGATCGGGGCCGAGGTTTGCCAGCGTTCGGTGCGCGACGTATCGGTCCAGCGGGCGGCCGGCCCGAAAGTCGGCGAGGAAGGCCGCCCGCAGGGCATCGAGGATCGGCCCGGTGCGCTCGGCGACGAAGGCCCGGAACTGCTGGGCGATCCCCTCCGGGTTGGTCAGAGGATGGTACGGCGCCCCGAGCGCCCGAATCGCCGCGTTCAACGGGCGCAGTTCGATACCCAGCAACCGCCGAGCCGCGTCCAGGCCCTCGGCGGCGGCCTGGAGCAGGGCGTCCGGCGTGGCCGTGGCGTCGCTGCGGTCGCACAGCCATGCCGCGATCTCGCCGGGGGTGGCTGCCGTGTCGTCGCCGTCCAGATCGTGCGCGCGGGCCGGGCCGAGGGCGGCGACCAGCGGGACGAGAACCTCGAGGGTGACCTCGTCGGGCCGGCGGATCGCGGCGCGCACCTCCTCCACCCTGGCGACCGGTTCGCCGAGTACGTCGGCGATCGCGGCCGGCGACGGGGACTGGTCGGGTCCGTAGCCGTCTCGGGCCAGCTCGATCAGGGCGAGCCGGAGGGACTCGTCCAGCGACGGATGACCGAGCAGTTCGCCGACGGCCGGGGCGGCGCATTCCAGTAGCCGCTGGCGGTCGGGCGAGCGCAGCAGCAGGACAGTTGGATGGGTGTCGTCTGGCACGGCCAAGTGCCGCGCCTCGATCGTATTACCGCCGAAGCCCGCCTCGATCCGGTCGGCCTCTACGACTCGGATCCGGCGGAGCATGGTGTTCGCCCGGCGCAGCACGTCCGTCCGACTGGCCCGGAGGCTGCGCCCCCGCAGGTCGATCACCGCGGCAACCAGGTCAGCGAACCAGTCCTGGTCCGGCTGCACCAGCAGCGGCGGCGCGTCCGACGGGGTGAACGGGATGCCGTCGACGGTCACCGCCGGGTGCACGCCGGAGACCCGCTGCACCCGAGCGCCGAACGCCGCGACCAGCCGGTCGGCGACGGCGGACGCCTCCGGGCGGCGCAGGCGGAGCACCGGGAGTCCGCACTGCTCAAGCATCCGGAGTCGTTGCCGCTCGTCCGTGTCCTGCACGAACACAGGATCGGTCGCCGTCTCGGCGGCGAGATCGATCACGTCGATGGTGGTGCCGCGGGTGACCACCAGCGGTGCCCGGCTCTGGTGGTCGAGCGGCGTCCCGGCGGACCGCTGGCGGACGAAATCCGTCCAGGCATCCTCGTACGCGTTGCGGAACGGGGGCACCACCGTGTCCGGTACCTGCCCGGCCTCGAGCAGTTGGGCCAGCAGGAGGACTCGGTCGGCCGCGGTGGCCGGGTCGTCCCAGGTGCGGATGCCGAGGCGGGTAGCTCGTGCCTCAGCGACCGGGCGGGCGTGGATCAGGCTGCGGACCCGGGACGCGATGACGGCGGCGAACGGCAGCGCGTCCCCCCGATCCGACCAGCCCTCGCGTGCCTTGCGATAGGTGATGTTGCTGCGGTCGCGCGGGGCGGTGACCGGCAGCCAGTCTGTCCCGCCCCGGGTTTGATGGAGACATCGAACACCCGGAGGATTCACTGTCATGGCGGCACCACGGAAGTACCCGGACGAGTTGCGCGAGCGCGCGACGCGGTTGGCGGTCGAGGCGAGGCGGGACCCGGCGTCGAGCGTCGGGGCGATCAGGCGGATCGCGGGGCAGCTCGGCGTGCATCCGGAGGCGTTGCGTACGTGGGTGAAGCAGGCCGAGACCGATGATGGAGTCCGGTCGGGGACGACGTCGTCGGACGCGGCGAGGATCGCCGAGTTGGAGCGGGAGGTTCGTGAGCTGCGGCGGGCGAACCAGATCCTGAAGTCCGCGGCGTCTTTCTTCGCGGCGGAGCTGGACCGTCCGTCGCGATGAAGGTCGATTTCGTCGACTCCCAGCGGGAGGAGCACGGTGTCCAGCCGGTCCTGCAGGCGCTCGAAGGCACGCCGGCACAGATCGCACCGTCGACCTACTACGCCGCCAAGACTCGCCCCGCCTCGGCCCGGGCGATCCGCGACGGCGAGCTGATCGCCAAGATCGAGCAAGTGCACGAGATGAACTACGGCGTCTACGGCGCCAGGAAGGTGTGGCACGAGCTGAACCGCCACGGCGTGGCCGTCGCCAGGTGCACGGTCGAGCGGCTCATGCGCGAAGCCGGCCTGCGGGGGCTGCTGCGGGACAAGTCCCCGCGGACCACCCGGCCCGCGCCGGAGACCGCACGCCCCGGTGACCTCGTCGAACGCGACTTCACCGCGACCGGCCCGAACGAGTTGTGGGTCGCGGACCTCACCTATGTGCGCACGAGCGCGGGATGGGTGTACGCGGCGTTCATCCTGGACGTGTTCTCCCGCATGATCGTCGGCTGGCAGGTGGCCACCTCGCTCTACACAGACCTGGCCCTCGACGCGCTACAGATGGCGATCTGGCGTCGGCAGGCCGGGGGCGCCGACCTGGCCGGCTTGGTCCACCACTCCGACAGGGGTGTCCAATATCGGGCGATTCGCTACACGCAGCGGCTGGCCGAGGCCGGCGCCGTCGCGTCGGTCGGCTCGGTCGGCGACTCGTACGACAACGCGATGGCCGAGGCGTTCAACTCGCTGTTCAAGGCCGAGCTCGTGCGCAACAAGGGACCCTGGCGCGGGCTGGACGACCTGGAGATCGCGACCGTCGAATACATCGACTGGTACAACAACCGGCGCTTGCACGGCGAACTCGGGCACGTCCCGCCCGCCGAGTACGAAGCCCTACACACGATGACCCACCCGGTCACCGAGACCCTGGAAACCAGATAATCCCGTCTCCATCAAACCCGGGGCTTGACAGGTCCTCGACCGGGTCGAGGTGATGCGCGCTGTGCCGCAGCCAACGGCCGTGAATCGTCGCCTCGTACACCACCAGCCGCCGCTGGTCGAGGTGCAGCAGATACAGCCACTCCAGGGCCCCGCCGACGTCCTCGCGCAGCGCACCCCGCCGAACGGTGGCGTCCTGAGCGACGACCGGGTAGCCCAGCCCGGGCACGGGCGGCTGCCGGTCCCAGCGCCGGGGCTTCGGGTGGACGGCGAGGGACCACCAGTCGTGGGCCAGCAGCGCGGCGGCCATAGCGCCGGTGTCACGGCCGAACGTGTCGGTCCAGATCCGGCGCAGCAGCGGCACCAGAACCTCCGGACTCTCACCGAACTGGATCAATCGGGCGGTGTAACTGCCGCGGAACGCGGCGACACCGATCAGCGTTGGTGTACTCACGTGCCTTCCCTCCTCAGGAATGCGTGGATGGGGTTGCGGCGGCCGTCCCAGGGCGGGCCGACCGTCGAGCTTGGGTGCCAGGGACGCGCCGGCATCACTCATGGTTTTCGCGGGGAGGCGGCGGTACTCGAACCCCGCGGTATCGCGCCCACCGAACCGCGCCGATGGGCAGGAGGCGACGGCTCAGGCGGGCATGTCGGCGGCCGGTATTACCGTGCGTGGATGGCTCCGCGGATCGAGGACATTGGTGACATCGCAACCGCACTGCGGGGTACTGCTCTGCACGGCCATCCCGTAGAGGAAGGGCCCGGTCACACCTTCGTGGTGGAAGAGGTCGATCCTGGCCGACTACTCGATGCCTGGCAGGCGGCTCATGCGGCCATGCCTGTTACAGGCCGCTGGCCGGTGTTCACGCTGCCAGGCGTCCCCGGCCACGAACCAGATGCCGATGAGCTCGCCGACCTGGACCAGGTGGCTCGGACGCTGGATCCGTGGTCGGTGTATCGGCGATACCGCAGGGATGACGTCCAAGACCAGGAAGACGTTGAACGCTATGTCCAGACGTTTCTGGGTGACGACATGGTCACCAGGGCCATCGAAGAGCTGACCCCACCCACCACGTCGGCAGCCCTGCAGCGGTGGACCTACGACACCCTCATCGCCGATGGGCAGCTCGCCTCCCGAGCCTTCAGCGGGTCCGAGTACCTCGTCGGCACCGCCCGATGGCACACCCCGCCGCAAGTCCAGCTGGTGCTGCTGCCCACGACGTCGCAGTGGCTGGCCCCCGCCTGGGTGCCCTACTTCGGAGCCGACCGCGACAAGGGCGTCGCCGCATTGGCAGCAGCGATCTGGCAGTGGGAACAGCGGTGGGGCGCCGCCCTGATCGCCGCCTGGGGAACCATGCTGCAGTTCACCGCGCAACGCCGGCCGCACCCCGGTCCGCAGGCATGGGAGCTGGCCAAGGAGCAGTTAGCCGTCGGTGGCAGCTTGCAGTGCGAACAATGGCAGCTCGCGATCGCCCTCACCCGAGGCGACGCATGGTTCCTGCACGACCGCCCCTGAATCACGTCGACCGCCCGAGCGGGGCGTTCTGAGCGGCCATGAAGGGCACCGGGTCGATCGCACCGTTCGGGCTGGCATCGCCGTGGCGGTGCACCTCGTAGTGCAGGTGCGGGCCGGAGCTGTGGCCGGTGGAGCCGACAACACCGATGGGCTGCCCGGCGACGACCGGCTGCCCGACCGTCACCATCGGCGGCTGGTCCATGTGGCAGTAGCGGGTGAGCAGCCCACCGGCATGGTCGATGTCGACGTACCAGCCGCAGCCGCGCGTGAGAACGGGGTCGCCGTCGCGGTCGCAGCCCCATCCGCCGCCGGTGTCGGCGTGGACGGCGTTGCAGCGGACGGTGCGGACGGTCCCGGCGGATGCCGCGCGGATGATCGTGCCGCGCGGGGCGCTGAGGTCGACGCCGTCGTGGCCCGGTCGATCGCCGGTGCGGAATCCGGATCCGACAGGGGCCAGGACGGGCTGCGTCCAGGGGCCGGTGGCCCCGCACCCGACCAGGCCGCCGGTGTCGGCGATCGCGGTGACCAGCTGGGTGGCCGGTCCTTCCCATGTCGCGTAGGCGTCGGGAAAGGCGCTGATCTGCACGGCCTGGGCGGCCTCGGTCAGCGGCATCGCCTGCCAGCCGTCGACGTCCTGCAGCCTCTGGTAAAACCTCGTTGCTGCGTACTGGGGATCGTGCAGCTGTTCCGGTGTGCCCCAGCCATGGGAGGGGCGCTGTTGAAACAGGCCGACCGAGTCGCGGTCTCCACCCGGGGTATTGGTCAGGGAGGATTCCTGCATCGCAGTGGCCACGGCGATGACCCAGCCGCGGGGCGGGACGCCCAGGCGCATGCCGACGGTGGTGATGGTGGCGGCGTTGCCGACCTGCTCGGCGTTCCAGTCACCGATCGGAGCGATCCCGCCCAGGGCGGGGCCGCGGGCGGCCGACGGGGCGGTGGGCGTGACGCTGGTAGTCGGCCCGCACGCGCCGGCGCCGCCGCCGCCGAAGATCAGGGTGGTGGCCAATCCGGAGCACAGCAGCAGGACGCTGGCGACCGCGATGGCGATCCAGGACAGCACGCGGATGGTCATGACTGGTTGCTCCTTTGAGGAAGGGCAGGCGGCGGGAGCGGGTCGGGCGCGGGGACGGCGAAGGCCGAGCGGGGCCTGGACAGGCGTCGCGCGGCCTTCGGGCGGGGTGCGGGAATCAGCGGGCGAGAATGGCGACTTTCTCGCCGTGCAGCAGGGGCGCCCCGTCGGGGCCTTTGATGTGGGCGTTGATCCAGATGCGGTAGGGGTGGCCGTCGCGGTCGATGAGGCGTCGCCAGTGGCCGCGGACGACGAACCGCACCCGGTAGTGCCACTTGGGCTCGCCGTCGGTCGGTTCGGCGAGAGGGCTGGTGCGGCGCAGCATGACCACGCGGGTGTCATGGCGGATGCCGGCCCGTACCGCGCGGCGCCGCGCGGCGCGGTCCAAGGGGGCGGCGGCCACGGTCGCGAGGGGTTGAGCCTGGATACGCCAGAAGGCATAGGCGACAGCGGCGCAGGCCCGCATCGCGGTCGTGGTCTCGTCAATACAGAACCGGCCGTCGGGCGCCGGTTCCCAGTCGCGGTCGTCCCCGTCGAAGACGGCAAGGTCGGGGCTGGGGTCGACGGACTGACCGATGGGGATCTCGGTGACGTCGGTCAGCACGTAGGGGCCGAACTGACGGGCGAGATCCGGCCGGGCAGCGAGCTGCGCACGACGGCGCACCGCCGCCGGGTCGTGCGCGTCATGGTGGTCGGCCCAGCCGGCGACGGCCCAGAAGAACCGGCCGCTGCTGGTGCTGGTGGTGCGGGCCCAGGTGATCGCCCCGATCGAGGACACCTCACCGCTGAGGCTGCGGTGGTAGATCGGTTCGGGAAGGAACAGCACCCCGCCGTCATCGGGGGCGACGTCGGCGGGAAGCACCTCGCCGGTCAGGTCGAGGGCCGCCGCGGCGGCGGCGATGATCGCGGTCATCGCGGGGGCGATGACGTACGGTTCGCCGAATCGCCACGGGTTGGCGGTGATGGCACGCACCGCGTCGAGGACCTTCGCCATGCCCCCGGAACTGGGACTGGGGTGGTCGGCGAGACGGCTGCCGAAGAACGCCTGCAGGTACTGCGCCGCAAGCGGACTGCGGTGGTAGTCGACCATGCGGATGCGCAGGTCGACGGCGGTGCGGGCGTAGCCGGCGAGTGTGTCGTTCGGTAGGAAGTTCACTAGTTCTGCCTCCAGGGTGCGTGCTCAGGCGGCCGACGCCGCCACGGGTGGACGCCGGTGAAGCCGGGATTCCGGCAGCACCGCGCCCGGTACGGACGCGGGCCGCATCACAGGTGCCGGCGAGTGGGCCGGGGTGAACCAGCCGGTCAAGCGACGCGGCACGGCGGGCACGGGGGCGCGTCCGCGTGCGGTCCCGGCCGGACGCGGCGAAGGCGGCGGAGCGAGTGCGGTGGTGGCGCGGCGGGCGCGTTGTTCGGCGTGCCGGGCGGTGCGCAACGCCCAGCAGGGGGCGTACTGCCGGCGGCACTGCAGGTTCCTGCAGGCACCATCGGATCCCAGTTGATGGGCGGCGGCGACGTCGACCGCGAGCGCCCACAAAAGCCTGTCGGTGACGTCCTCCGGTACAGAGGTGCGGTCGCTGGGACGCCGGCTGCGGTCCTCGGGGTCTGCGGGGTGTGCCATGCGGGTGGCCCTTCGGTCGGCGGATCGCGGGCATGCACGGTCGCCGCCCGACTCGCGCCGGGGCCTCTGGAAATGCTGCCGCCCGGACGACGGACGACGACCAGCACTGATCGACGCTCATCTCTCGACGAAGGTCAAGTCATGTCGGACGGGTGAGACGTTGCCCGCCCGACACGGCAGTGAGGAGTCGCCGCTCAGGTGGCCTGCTCGGGATCCAGGCGCACGCGGGTGGGGTCGACGGTGATGAGCAGGTGGCGGAAGACGTCAGGCAGTGGCGGCGGTTGTTGCCGCCGAGTGGGGTCGATGGAGACGCCGACGCTGCCGTAGGGCAGTGGTGGTGGCTGGCCCGATGACCCAGGGCCGCTACTTGCGATGATCAATCAGCCAACATGGGCTGGCGACCGGAACGCGGCATGAGCGAACGCGCCTTCACGCGGTCCCTCGGTCCGAGCCTGGCGTGCCTGAGAAGTTGTTCGACCACCCAGGCCTGCCGGTGCCGGGAAGGCGACCACTGCGTGAGCCGGGATGTACTCATCGGCGCCACCGGCCAACTGGCGGAAATTGCTGACCGCCGGCCCGGCACCCCACCGCCGTACGCGCTCCGGTCGGCTGACCGCCGGCCACCGGCGCCCGTCCGTGACCGTGCGGAAAGCCGGAAAGGCGTTTCTCCGATTGGCGTTCGCTCCGTAGGATCTCCGGCGATCAAGGGGGATGAAGCGGTGGGCGATTTCCAGCAGTTCGTGGCGGATGTGACTTCGCGTCTGTCCACCATGTCCAAGGCTGAGTTGTACATCGTCGGCGACGGTCTCGACCGGGACTCACTTTGGCTCACCTTTCTCGATTCCTTCCCCGCCGGTACCAATCTGCGGTTCCGTGAGCGGTCCGAGTACGACTGCTCGACGTGCCGCGGTTTCATCAAGCACTTCGGCAACGTCGTCGAGATCCACGACGGGCGGGTCCGTACCGTCTGGTCCGGGGCGTCGGCATCCGACCCGGTCTTCTCCGTCGTCGCCGCCGCTCTGGACGAGTTCGTTCTTTCGCTGCCGTTGTCCACCATCTTCCGGTCCACCCAGGCGCAGTACGGGACGAAGACCACCCGGACGCTGCGCGACGGCCAGGTCGAGGTGTGGCATCACCTGCACGGCCGGGTGGAGAACCGGCATCGCATCGAAGACGTCGGCGCGGCACAGGGCAACTTCGACGCGGCGGTGCAGGTCTTCCAGCGTGGCCTGGCCGAGCTGACCCCGCACGCTCTGGACACCGTCGTCGACCTGATCGACGACAACGCCCTCTACCGCGGCACGGAGCATCGTCGGGCGGTGACCGAGTTCCGGTCGCTGCAGAACCAGTGGACGACGGCGACCGACAGACGGGCCTTCGTCTTCGCCAACGCCATGAACCCGGCGGCACGCCTTCGCAACACGGTGATCGGCACCCTCGTCCAGGATCTCTCCGCGGGCGCCGACCTGGAGCAGGCGGTCCGGTCGTTCGAGACGAAGGTGGCACCGCAGAACTACCAGCGCCCCACGGCGTTGATCACCCCGGCCATGGTCAAGGCTGCCATGAGGACCATTGACGAGTTGGGCATCGAGGATTCGTTGCAGCGACGGTTCGCCCGGCTGTCCGACGTGTCGGTCACCAACGTGCTGTGGGTCGACAACGACACACAGCCGCGGATGAAGGACGGCATCGAAGGGCTGCTCATGCAGGCGGCCACCGTGAAGTCGGCAGGTGCGCGCCTTCGTGACGCGAAGCCCGAGGAGATTCCCGTAATCTCCTTCATGAAGGACATCCTGCCCACCGCCACCACCATCGACCTATGGGTCGCCAACACCTACGAGCCGCACTTCGTCAGTCTCACGACCGGCCGGCACCCGGCTGCTCCGCGGTTGTTCAAGTGGGACAACGACTTCGGCTGGTCGTACGGCGGCAACGTCACCGACTCGATCAGGGAGAAGGTCAAGCGGGCCGGCGGCAACGTCACCGGCAAGCTGCGGGTGAGCCTGTCCTGGTTCAACCACGACGACCTCGACCTGCACGTGTTCGAGCCCAACGGCGACCACATCTGGTACCAGGAGAAGCGCAACAAGCTGGACGTCGACATGAACGCCAGCGGGCCGCTCTCCCGCGAGCCGGTGGAGAACGTCACCTGGACCGACCGTGTCCCTGACGGTGAGTACCGGATCGAGGTGAACCAGTACCGCAAGCGGGACAGCGCCCAGGGCGGCTTCGTGATCGAGACCGAGAGCAACGGGAGGATCGAGCACTACCGCCACGAGCGCGCGGTCGGCCACAAGGAGACCGTCGAGGTGGGCCGGATGACGGTTACCGGCGGTGTGATCACTGCTTTCCGGCCGGGTGAAGACCTGCAGCCGGGCAGTGCGGGCAGGCAGGTGTGGGGCATCACCACCGAACAGTTCGTGCCGGTGTCCACCATCATGTACTCGCCGAACTACTTCGACGACAACGAGGTCGGCAACCGGCACTACTTCTTCATCCTGAAGGGGTGCGTGAACGACCAGCCGACGCGGGGGATCTACAACGAGTTCCTCCGCGGCGACCTGCAGCCGCACCGCAAGGTGTTCGAGGTTCTCGGCGACCGCACCAAGTGCGAGCCGTCTCCGGACCAGCTGTCCGGCCTCGGCTTCAGCTCCACGGTCCGCAGCTCTGTGGTCGCCAAGGTGACCATGACCGGCGGCCGACGCCACCTCATCAGCATCCAGTTCTGATTCCCTACCCAGAAATCGGAGAGGCCATCGTGACCATCTTTGAAAAGGCCACGCGGGAAAAGTTCCGCTATCCGTCGGCCAAGGGACTGCTGACCACGGAACAGTTATGGGAGCTTCCGCTGACCGCCAAGTCCGGCTTCAGCCTCGATGATGTGGCCAAGGCGGTCAACGCCGAACTCAAGGCCGTCGACACCGAGTCGTTCGTTGCCACCGAGGCCAATCCAGCCAAGGCGACCTTGGAGACCAAGTTAGAGGTCGTCAAGCACGTCATCGCCGTCCGCCTCGCGGAGGACCAGGCGGCGAAGGCGGCGGCGGCCAAGAAGCTCGAGAAGGAGAAGCTGCTGGCGGTCCTGGGCCGCAAGCAGGACGCGGTCCTGGAAAACCTGACCGAGGCAGAGCTGCTGGCCCGAATCAACAACCTGTAGCCCGCCTACAATCTGCCAGCAGATCCGCACATCGCCGGGAAGTACGGTCGCCATGCAAGACCTGCGCGGCCAGGCCAGCGCTCAACGGCCACGTCTCGGCGAACTCACATCGATACAACAGCGACCGCGACGCCCTCTCCTCGGCTAGATCCGGACATCGCCCGGGCTCGCCAGAGGCCGCCGTATGTGGTCGATGACTTTATGTGCTGGCCGCAGCTAACGGCCAGCTCGCCGCGTTGCGCATGCCGAAGGCTGTATGTAATCGGTGGCGTCCGCGGCTCTGCCCCTGCAACCCGTACGCGAACAGCTCGCCTTGAGGCTGCTTCCAGCTCGCCCTGGCGACGGCGACGAAAACGCCCCGGTGCAGGGGCGCCCGTGGACCGCGGTCCACTCGCTGCCGGTGGTGGCGTCCGCCGACGCGGCGGGCCAGGCATACGGGGCTGACCTTCACCGGTCGGCCGCCGTCAACGGGTTCGACGACGACGCCGACCGGCAGCGGGTGACGGCGGTGAGTCTCGCCCGGCTGCTGACGCGGGCCATTGCCAGGTCGATGGTCACCTGGCCACCGATCGTGTACAGGTGAGGGACGCTCACGGCGGATGTGCTCCCGACGAGGTCTCGGCGACCGTCGCCGTGGACGGGGAAGGTAAGGGCTGGGCGGGCGAAAGCGGGGCACGGTGAAGACCTCGCGTCATCGGCGCGAGGCCCCCTGGCGTGTCCGTAAGCGGTCAGTGGCGGCGCAGGTCCCGCAGGCGGGAACCCGGCGGCGGCCCGGTGTGACTGGTGGTGGCGGTGGCGCCATGGACTCCGGCACCGGATTGCTTTGCCCGATACATAGCGATGTCGGCCTGGTGCAGCAAGGTCCGCGGGCCGACACCGAGGGCTGCGCTGGTGTGCCCGACACTGGCACGCACGGCCAGCGCGTGCTCGCCGAGGTCGACGGGGTGGCCGCCGACCGCCCGCCAGGCGGCGCGGGCGGCGGCGGCGACCTCGTCGGGGCCGCCGTCGACCAGCAGGGCGAACTCGTCGCCGGACAGGCGCGCGGCGAGGCGCACCGGCCCTCGCAGGGCGGCCAGCCGCCGGCCGACCTCGGTGAGGACGTCGTTGCCGGCCTCGTGGCCGAAGGTGTCGTTGACGGCTTTGAAGCCGTCGAGGTCGAGCAGGACGAGCCCGAACGGGGCATCGGCGCGTGTGGCGCGGGTGAGGGCGGCGAGCAGGGCCCGCCGATTCGGCAGACCTGTCGTGTCGTCGTGGTCGGCAGAGTAGCGGGCGCGGGTCAGCGCCTGCTGCTGGCGCCACAGCAGCGCTGCGGCGAGGGCGAGACCGGCGAGGACTCCACCGACGGCGGTGACGATCGAGGTCAGGATAGGAGACACTTCGGAAGCTCCTTCTCTAGTAAGGAGCACCGGGGGCGGGCGTGGTTCCGGGAAGTTCGACGCCCGCCTCCGGGCTACCGGCAGGGCGGGGTCGTTCAGGCGGTGGGATCGGCGAGGGCGAACGTGGCGGGCTTCTCGGCAGCCAGGACCACCTCCCCGGTCCCGACGAGCTTCACGGCGGCGTTGTGGACCGCGCCCGCGCTGGCCTTCTTCGCGCCGGTTCCCTCGTTGGCCCGGTCGACCAGCTTGCACAGCTCGCTGACCTTGTACTGCCGGCCGGGGTTGGCCTCGAGGACGTCGAGGATCGCGCCGCGCAGGGTGCCCGACGCCCGCCGGGTAGAGGCCTGTGCCGCCTCGCCCGCCGCCTCCGTGGCCGGCGGCGCGGCCGGTGCTTCCGTAGCGCGTTCACCCGTGGTGCTGTCGGCGGCCGTGCCGGCTGAGGGACGCTGCGGTGTGGCCGGTCCGGCCTCCGCATCGTTCGCTACGGACGCCGGTCCGATGGCCGAGCCGGTGCCGTCGGTCGCGACGGGCACCTCGGGCTCGGCAATCGAGCGGTCGCTGTCGTCGCCGTGCTCGATTTCGGTGTCCTCGGCTTCAGCGGCCGCATCGAATGCCGCGCCGGCATCACCAGGAGCTGGCGATGCCGAATCCTGGGGCGCGTCCGGCTGCCCGTCGGCGGGAACCTCGGCGGCTGGCCGCTCGTCGTCGTCCTTCGCGTCAGCCTCCCCAGTGTTCTGCCTGTCGTCGCCGCACGGCCCGTGCTCTGCGGCGGCGCCGGGTGTGTCGGTGTCGCGGGTGGCGGGCTGCGGTGTGGGCTGACCGTGTCCGCCCTGTTCGGTATGCGCGCGGCCGGCGTCGGTCAGCCGCCACAGGGTGGGTCCGGTGTCGCTTCGGGTGGGCTCGGCCAGTCCCGCGGTGTGGAGGGTGCGCAGTTTCGGGGTGGTGGTGGAGTAGCCGAGGCCGGCGTCGGTGGCGATGGCAGCGGCGGTCGCTTCGCCGAGCCGGTGCAGCGCGGCGAGGACCTTCACGACGCTGGGCGCCAGTGGCGCTGGCACGGGCGTATCGGTGGTCGTATTCGTGGGGGTGCTGGTCATGGGCGCGTGGCCCCCTTTCTCCTGCCGTCGGCAGGGGGTTGGTGAGTGAGGCGTGCACTGATGCACGCTCCGGACCGGGTATCGATCAAGTCGTCTGCCCGAGATGTGGGACTCCGCCGGGCGGCGCCACAGGTGCGCCGCCCGGTGATCGCACGCCCGGCAGCCTGTTGGTGACCGGGGTCAGTGGGCGGCGTGGTAGGCGTCGCGCACCGCGGCGGGGATGACGCCCCCGGTTCGTGGCCGGGGCAGGTTCAGTTCCCGCCAGTTGACCGTCCACCACCAGGTGCGGATCTCCTGGCTCTGGACGCGGCCGGTCGCGGTGCCGCGCTGGCGCCGCGCTGCCCGGGGCTGTTTCGGCAGGCGCCGCCCGGCCATGAGGAATGGGCCGAACGCTGCGGCCATCCGGTCGAAGTTGCCGGCGGACAGGTCGATCTCGTAGGTGATGCCGTTGAAGGCGAACTGGTGGGTGGCGACGTCGTCGGTGGAGCCGTCAAGGTCGTCGACGAGAATCGCGGTGATCTTGGTGGCCATCAGGGCCACCTCCTTTCCACTCGGGTGGGTTACCGGGCGGGTCGGTGACTGCCGAGGCCGAGCTGCCGGCCGATGACGGGCCCGCGACGCACGGCGGCGACGGCGGCGGGCAGGTGTCGGCGTTGCCAGCCGTGCAGGGCGGCGGCGAGGTCAGCGCCGTACTTGCGGTGCTGGATGAGGGCGGCAGCGAGGCCGGCAGCCTGCTCGATGCCGTTGTTGGCGCCGCGCGCGGTGTGCGGGCGCACGGGGGCGAGGGCGTCACCGAGCAGAACGGCATGACCGGCGCCGACCGGCCACACCATCCGGTGCGGTGGGGTGATGTCGAGGACCGGTACCGCCATGCGAGTGGTGGTGGCGCGCACAACGGCAGCGTGGTCGGCCGGTAGGAGCAGGCCCGCGCGGGTGTCGACGTGGGCGCGGGCGGCCGGGCTGACATGCCGGGGCAGGGCGAAGACCCGGCGGGTGGGGTCGGCGCCGAACCGCTGCGCGTACTCGGCGCGGGTGCAGTCGAGGTAGAAGGTCCAGTCGCAGCCGCCGGGTACCGGGGCGAGGTTGAACTGCACGCCCGGGCAGGGCTGCAACCGCAGGAAGTCCCGCAGCCCGGGCTGCGGGGTGATGCCGGCGATGCCGCGGTGGGCGACGTAGCCCGCGTACCGCAGAGCCCGCTCGGGATCCAGCAGCCGGCGGCCGGTGGAGGACCGGCCGTCGGCGAACACGACCAGGTCGGCGGCCGCGGTGTGGCCGTCGCGGAACCGCAGCACCGGCCGACCGTCCTGCTCGACCAGGGCCGTGACCTTCATACCGGTGTGCAGGACACCGGCGGGCAGGCGGCGGATCAGCGCCTGGTGCAGCAGCGTCCAGGTGGTGTTCCGCCCCGGATAGGTACGCCGGATCGTCTCGGCCGGCCGGCGGTCGAGGACGGTCATCTGGACGATGGCTTCGGAGTCATGGGCGACGAACTCGTGCTGGCCGATGTCGAGGCGGTCGAGCACGTCGAGGGCGGGGTGTTCCAGGCCGATGAGGCCGCCGCCCAGAGGCGCGGACGCCGGCGCGGCCTCGAAGACGGTGACGTCGTCGAATCCGGCGCGCAGCAACAGCAGCGCGGTGACCGGGCCGGTGATACTGCCGCCGATGACGGCGATGGTGGGCCTGGTGGCGGATGTCATGAGGGTTCCCTTCTGGAGGGCGGGAAACCCGGGCACGGCCGTGCCCGGGTGTGCGCGAGTGCGCGGGGTGGCCGGGCATCGGCCAGGTGGTGCCAGTGAGAAGGAGAGTCAGCGGCGGTGGGCCGCAAACACACAGGTCAGCCGCCGTACTCCGGCGGGCCTACAGAGACGCGGGCACGTGGCGCCGCGCTGCGTCCACTGATGCGCGAGGCGCGACCGGACGGGCAGCGGGAAGGTGTGGCCTTGCCCGGTTACCGGCCGGGCGTGGTGAACGGAGGCGGCACGGAAAGGATCCGCCGGGCCCGCTGCAGCACCTCGTCGGCGACCGTGATCAGCGGTGTCGCGTCCGGGGGCGTGGCCGGGGTCGTGCGGTGCCAGCCACTACCGGGGCTGCTCGCGATGATCGTCCAGGTGAACAGCGGGGTGAGGACCTCGGCGACCGCCGTGCTCTGCGTGGCGTAGCTGTCGCGGCAGACCCGCACCCGCAGGACGTACCCGTCGATGTGGTGCACCCGGCTCAGCTCGTAGGTGCCGTGGCCGCGCTGGTGAAACACCTCGTCAACGATCACCGCGACCGGCCCTCCGGGTCGGTGGCGCGGGTCGTCGCCTCGGACGCGACACGGCTCCAGGGCCACTGGTAGGCGCCGACGGCGTAGCAGCCGTTGGCATCCGGGACGACCCGGTCGGCCTCGACCCAGCGGCTGCCCAGGCCGTCGTCGTCCTCCCACTCGACGGTGACCTCGTCGCCGTCGAACCACAGCCGGGGATGCTCGCCGGGCATGTCACCGGGGTAGAGGGCGTCGAGGTGGACGGCCATGCGCTGCACCGCGAACCGAGGGAAGCGGCACAGCACCCCGGTGCCGGCGAGGGCGGTGTAGCCGGTGGCGACCAGGGCGCGGTAGGCGCCGCCGCCGACCACGTCGCAGGTCACGGTCGCCGGCGCCCAGGTGGCAAGCGGCGGGCTGATGTCGCCGCGGCTGCGGGAGACGCGGTAGCGGCCGCCGGTGGTCTCGCCCGCCGGGCCCGGGTGCAGCCCGAACCAGTGCATCCCGTGGCGGCGGGCGTGGCGGAGCAGGTCGAGCAGGTCCCGGCGGCCGTCGAAGTGATCGGTGTGCAGGGGCAGGAATCCGTTCCCGTCGTCGGCAGGGACCGGGTTGCCGGTGGCGCCGGTGGCGGTGTGGATCCAGGTTTCGGCGCGGACGCGGTGGCCGGCGCCGTCGACGTCATACCAGCGGGGGACGCCGTAGGAGGACAACCAGTCACCGTCGATGTCGTGGGACCAGATGAGCGCGGCCTGGTCCGGGACGCCGGCCCGGTACTGCTGCCGGGTCCTGCGGTGCGCGCCGGTGGAGGCGGCGTGTTCGGCGAGCGGCAGGACGTCGTCGAGGCGAAACCACAGTCGATCGGACATGGCGGGGAAACCTCCTGATCGTGGAAGAGGGAAAGGCCGGCCGCTGTGCTGGCCGGGCGTGAGGGGCGCCCCGGCCCGGGGCGCCGGGCGGCGCCGCGCGGAGCCGGCAGCGGGGTCCACGCCACGCTGCTTCGGCCCGTGGGGACGGCCCATGGCCCGCAGGAGCGGGTCGGATGGAGTCCCAGGCGGGCGTGGTTCAGGTGGCGGTGGACGTTGGCGTGGCGGCAGTGGCCGCACTCGTCGCGGCCAGGTTGCGTCGCAGGGCCGGGGACGCTCAGGGCCGCGGCTGCGGAGCTTGCGTCCGCTGCTGGTGGCCGGCCCGAGGGGGGATGGGGTAGAGCCGGTCGGGCCGCCGCCGATCCCCAGGGAAGAAGAGGATGGGTGGCGGCGCCCGACCGGTTCCGGTGCGGTGGTGCTACAGGGCGACGGCGAGCAGCCGCTGGTCGGCCTCGACGGTGTCGAGGTACCGCATCGCCTGCTCGAGGTAGGTCACCCGGTGGGTCAGGGCGTCGCTCGCCGGTGCCAGCTGGTGCCCGTCCGCCGTGAGCAGGGCGTCGCCGCACACCGCGGTGGTGGCGCTGTAGTGCTGGTAGGCCATCGGGCCTGCCTGGAACATCTCCAGCTCCCCCAAAGCGAGGTGGGCGGCGCCGTAGGCGGCCGCGTTGTGCATCCGCATCGCGTTGACGCGGGGCTGGTGGTGGAAGTCCGCCTCGGCCCGCTCACGCGGGTAGCGGGCAGGGTCGGCCAGGTGGCGGGCCAGCAAGGCCGGCCACGGGGTCGCCGGCCGCGTGCCGTGCACGACCTGCTGCCACAGTTGATGGCGGATGCCGGCACCGACGCCGGCGGCCTGGCGCATGGCGGCGAGGCCGAGCAGCTTGACCGGTCCGCCGGCGCAGTAGACCGGGCGTCCCTTGCGGGGCGCGACCAGGTGGCCGCGCTGCCACAGCCACATGTCCGGGATGGCCCAGAAGCGGGGCTGCAGGGTGCCGGACACGCCGAAGTGCCGGTCGAGCTGGGTGTCGGTGAGTGCCTGCGACGGCAGTCCGTCGGGCAGGCAGACGATCATGCTGTGGATCGTCGCGGTCGGCGTGACCAGCGGCCTGGTAGGCGCCGTGGTGCCGGCGGTGGTTGCCGCTGGGCCGGTCGTTCGGCCCCTGCAGGGCATCACGCGGGTGCCGTAGCGGCTCAGGGGAGTCGCGGCATCGTTGGTTGCGGTCATCTGGGGTTCCTCCTTCGCTAGGACGTGCTGTTCGCGCGCGGAAGCGGCCGGCCCACCGGGTACATGGGTCGGCTCGCGGGGCGAACAGGGGCAGGTGTAGCGGGTGGTGCTGATGGTGGGGTGCGGACCTGGGGGTCGCCGCGCGGCGCGGGAGCCGACCGGCCTCGAAAGGCGGGTGGGCGGAGCGCACCGTGGGGTGCGGCGGTGGTTCCCGAGGTGGAACCCGACCGGGTGGAGCGATATAGAGGTGAAGGTGGTGCCGATGAAGGTAGCGGCCGCATCTGTCAGTGCCCGCCGCCGCCATGATCGTCAGCAGTGGGATTGACCTGCACTGTCAGACGCATCCATGGTTCTGCTCTGGCCTGCAGCCGGAGACTGTGAGATCTGGCCGGTCTCACAACCGCCCTCGACCGGTGGACAGGACGCACCCCCTCGGGGCGAGGGCAGGTCTCACCGATCCGGGTCGAGGCCGCCGGGGTCGTCGTCGGGGAAGCGGTGCGGGTTGGTGGCCGGGTTGTCCGGGCCATGGTCGGACGGCAGTTCGTGCAGCCAGCGGCGCAGGCCGGGGCCGGTGGTGAGGGTCCAGGCGGGTCCGGCGGGGTGTTCGCTGTGGATCCCGGTGGCGATGGGCATGGCGGTGGGCACTCCGGCGAGGGCGTCGAGGAGGTGCTGCTCGCGGCGGCGGCCGGGAACGCGGAGAAGCACCGGGTACCGCGGCCCGTAGGCGGCGAGCTGCTCGTAGCCGCGCAGCTTGCGCAGCACCGTGCCGAGGGGTTCGGTGCCGTTGTCGTGTTCGAGGAAGAACCCGACCTCCCGGCCGCCGGCCGCCCACACGCCGTGCCCGTCGGGCTGGATACCGGAGCGGGCGAACACCGCGGTGGCGTGCTGTTCGGACCACCAGCGGGCCAACGTCGCGTTGCCGTCGCCGCGGGAGTAGGCGGCCAGGTCGATGAACAGCTGGTTGGTGCCTAGAAGGTGGCGCAGCTTGCGGCTGCCGATGATGCGTTCGGTGCGCTCGACGCTGGAACGGGGGGCGCGAACGTCGGCCCGGTTGGGGTCGTTGAACGCGCTCGGATAGACCACGACGCCGAGCGGGCCGAGGGTGTAGAGGTACTGGCCGCTGCCAGTGGTGACGTCGACGAACCGGCTGACCGCCTCCATCTGATGCAGCCGGGCCAGGCGAAGCCGGGCGGAGCGACGGGAGGGGAACAGGGCCGCCGCGATCTGGTCGGTGGACAGCACATAGTGCTCGGCGAGCCAGCGCAGCAGGTGGTGATCGCGGGCGGTGAGGCGACGCAGCCGGTCGAGACGAGCCCGGCGAGACAACGCGCGGGCAGGCGACGATGAGGCCGACGACGAACGGGAACCGGAGGTGTTGGCAGGCATGGTGGACGCTCCAAGCGGGGAGAGGGAGTCCCTCCGAGGGAGGGTGTCGGGGTTCGGCGGGACGCCCACCTCAGCGGGTGACCGCCGACGAGCGGCACTGACAGACAGGCACGGCCCGATCCGTCAGTGCCGCCTGGTGATCGGTGGTGAAGGACTGGTGAAGCCCTCACGGAAAGGGCTGACCTGGCTCGTCGACCGACGTCGACCGATCTGTCGATCTCACCCCGGGCCGCGGTTCACGCGTCGGCCGCCGGGCCGGCCTTGCTCCGGGACCGGCGGGTGTCGTCGGGTCGGGCCGAGAATCGGTCGACGAGCTGGTCGATCGCGCTGGTGTCCTGCGCCGGCACCGCCTCGGCGGCGGCCTGCCGGATTGCTGTCGCCTCGCCCACGACCGGCTTCGGCGGCCGGGTCTTGAGGGTGAACGCCGGCGTCTGCCGCCCGCCGACGACCAGGCGGCCGACGGCGGTGTAGGCGTCCAGGTGGGTCAGGTCGTGCTCGTCGAGTTCGGGCAGGGTGTGCCTCGCCAGGACGCGGGCGTCCTCCGGGGCGACGGAGAAGTACAGCTTGTTCCGGGCGTTCGCCGACGCCGCAGCCAGGAGGTCCTTCGGGAACTGGGCCAGGTCCTGGTGCGCGAGGACCATCGACAGCCGGTACTTGCGCGCCTCCGCCAGCATCGAGTCGAGACTGTTGGCGAGGGTCAGGAAGTTCTGACACTCGTCGATGATCAACGTGGCGTCCCGGCGCTTGTCCGCCGGCACGGCGGCGCGGGCGGTCGCGGCCTGCCACACCTGCGCCAGCACGAGAGAGCCGAGCAGCTTGCTCGTATCCTCACCGAGCTGCCCTTTCGGGATTCTGACGAGGAGGGCACCACCGTCGAGGACCTCGCCCATGTCGAAGCTGGAGCGGGGGTAGCGCATTGTGCGCTTGACGAAGTCGCGCAGCAGGAACGCCCGCAACCTCGCGAGGACGGGCCCGATGACCTGGGAGCGCAGGGCCGGGTTGAGCTGGTCGTACCACTGCCAGAACCCGGACAGGCCGGCCGGGTCGTCCAGGCCGACGGTCATCGCCGACCGGAACTGCGCCGAGTTGAGCAGGGGCGGGATGTGCTGGAGGGTGACGTTGGCGTGCCGCAGCAGAGTCAGGCAGGCCACCCGCATGACGTCGTCCATCCGCGGCCCCCACGCCTTGGCGAAGATATTCCCGAAGATCGACACGAGGTTGTCCACGACCAGGTCCGGGTCGGTGCCGGACAGCGGGTTGAGGGTCGGCGGGTTGGGCTGGTCGGGGTCGAACAGCACCACCCGCCCGGCGACGCTCGCGGGGAGCCGGTCCAGGATGTCGAGGACCATGTCGCCGTGCGGGTCGATGACCACGGTGCCCCGCCCGGCTTTGATGTCGTCGACGGCCATGTTGACCAGCAGGGTCGTCTTCCCGGAGCCCGTCGAGCCGACCACATGCAGGTGATACCTCGCATCGGCGACGGGCAGGGCCACCGAGTGGCCACCGACTTCGGCGTCGCCGAGGACCTTCGTGCCTCGGCCGCCGGCCGGCACCGCCACGGGGGCGGGCATGGACTTCGCCCGCGCCCGATCCAGCCCCGGCACGGCCAGATCCCGCGGCAGGGCGGCCAGCACGGCCAGCTCGGGGGTGCAGGCCAGGAACCCGGCTCCAAGCCGCCGTGCGGCCAGCACGGCCACCGGCCGCCCCATGCGCGCCCGCCGCGTGAGCCGGTTGCGGCCGGCGTACACGGCGAACGACGAGGCCACCGCGTCCGCGATGCCCTGCAATCTGGCCTGCGGCCGGGAGCCGCCGCGGTGATTGTTCTTCGCGACGGCGTAGCGGACGCCGATCGTCCACAACGGGTGATTGGTCTTGTCGAGGATCGCCCGCACGTCCCGCTCCACCCCCGGGTCTCTCCGGGGCGCCGCACCCGCCGACCCGGCCCGGCTGCGCGCGGAGGATCCCGCCTGGAAGACCTCGATGAGCCACAGCAGCGGCGCCGCGGGATTCCCGACCGGCACGGCGGTCTTGCCGTCACGCAGCCGGCCCGCCGCGCGGCGGGCCCGCGCACCCCGGCGTGCGGTGGCGGGCCGGGCGAGGACCTGCACGCAGGCGTACTCGTCCGGCTTGAGCTGCGACCCCGCGGCCATCAGCGCCCGCAGCGGATCGTTGTCGTGATCCGTCCGCAACGGCAACCACTCGGCAGCCGCCGGCAGCAGCTGCCCCCCGACGGCGGCCGGCACGTCCAGTGGGATCGGCGGCGGCGCCGGGTCGTCGGTGGCGCAGGCGGCGCCGGGCCACGCGGCCCGCACAGCAGCCTCAACCGCCCGGGCCGGCACGCTCCCGGGAACCCAGATCGAGATCAGTAGCCGACGGCCGATCCACGTGTACTGCCACACCACGTGCGGGCTGCCGTACAGCAGCCGGCGCCGGCGGGACGGGGCGAGCGTGCCGTGCAGGTTCGCCCACAGCGCGGCGGCGCTGTGCGGGTCGACCTCCGGCGGTGGGGCGACCGTGACGAGGCGGGCCCGGTCGGCGTGGCGGCGGTGCCGCCACCCATCGACCAGGTTGCGCCCGGCGACATAGGCCACCAGCAGGGCGGCGGCGACGCCGACCAGCCACGGCCGGTCCACCGCCCAATCGGCGGCGTGCAGAACCCAGCGCGTGGGCGCTTCCGGCGGCAGAATGACTCCGGCGCCCGGCCCGGAAGGACTGGGCGCCGGGGTCGGCGACAGGGCACGCAGTGGTGTCACAGGTCCTCCTCTGCGTCGTCGGAGTCGAGGTCGGCGAGGTCGGACGGCGTCGTGGTCGCGAGAACATGTTCGGCCTGCGAGGAGATCGACTCGAACGCGGTCCGGTTCGTGCCGGAAATCAGCAGACCGTGCCCGACCCGGGCCGACAGCAGCATCCGCCGCTCGCCCGCGGTCAGGCCGAACGCGTCAGCGACCTGGTCGATGGCCTGCGGGGCCTGCTTGAGCAGCACCTGCGTGGCCGCATTCGACACGACGGCGTGGCCGAGGTCGGTGCCGAGCACGTCGGCGACGTCCTGGGTGATGACCGACAGGCCGGCGTTGCGCTTGCGGCCGGCCTTGCTCATCTTGAACAGGAACCGGGCGCCCTCGCCGTCGCGCATCAGCAGCCACGCCTCATCCACCACCACCAGCCGCCGGCCCTGCGGGCGGGATCCTTCGCGGGACCGCCGCCGATACTGAGGTGGGAGGTCGACCTGCCGCCAGATCTCGTCCAGCGCGAGCAGGGTGCCGACGGTGCGCAGTTCGTCCGGCAGGTGCCGCAGGCTCCAGACCACGAGGTGCCCGTCCGGGCGGGTCGTGGTCGGTGAGTCGAACAGGTCGGAGAACGACCCGGCCACCCACGGCGCCAGCCGGGCGGCCAGCTCGTGGGCGGCCGGGTTGTCGTCGGCCCGCAGTGTCGCGGCCAGATCCTTCAGCAGGGGCGCGGGCCGGTGGTGGGTGGCCGGGTCGGCGGTGATGCCCGCCTGCCGGTACACCTGCAGGATCGCCCGGTCCAGGGCAGCGCGCTCGGCGGGCGGCGGCACCTGCCCCAGCAGCACCGCGATGAGGGTGTGCAGGAACAGGCCGCGGCGGGTGAGCACGTCCGGACGGCCGTCGCCGGCCGGCAGATCCAGGGGGTTCATCTTCACGCCGGGTGCACCGAGCCGCACGATGGTGCCGCCGACCGCGTCGGCAAGGCGCAGGTATTCGTCCTCGGGGTCGACGACGGCGACCTGCACTCCCTGATACAGGTTGCGGAGCACGTCGAGTTTCACGAAGTAGGACTTGCCGGCGCCGGAGCGGGCCAGGACCACGCTGTTGTGGTTCTCCTGCGCCCACCGGTCCCACCAGACGATGCCCTGGGAGTCCGGGTTGACCCCGTACAGCACCCCGCCGGTGGTAGCGGGGTCGCCGGGCAGCGGCGCGGGCAGATCCGCGCTGGCGAGAGGGAACGCGGCCGCCAGAGCTTGGGTGTCCATGGTGCGGCGCATCTGCAGACTGTCAGTCGCAAGCGGCAGGGTGGTGGTCCAGCCGGGCAGGTGCCGCCACGTCGCGGGCTGCACCTCGATCAGGGTCGACGCGGCCGCGGCCTTCACCTGCGCACACGCGTCGAGGAGTTCGGCTTCGGTGCGGGCGTGCACAGTCAGGTACAGGCCGACGCGAAACAGCTTCGCCGCCCCCCGTGCCAGGCGCTCGGCGAGGTCGGCCGCGTCGTCGGCGGCGGCCTCCACGGACGGATCGGCCAACTTCCCCTTCTCGGCATCGGCCCGCCGGGACGACTCGAACCGGGCGCGCTGGTTGCGCAGCCGGGACGCCGCCACCGGCGCGGGGATCGGGTCGACGTACAACGCGAGGTCGAGGCGGCCCGGCCAGGACAGCAGCGGCTCCAGCCACGCCGGCCCGACCTCGGCCGGATACCCGGTCACCACCAGCGTGGCGGCGTAGCCGTCTCCGACTCGCAGGAACCGGGGCGTGACCTCCACCGAAGCAGGTGCCACCGCCGCCGCCAGTCCTGCGGACGGCGGGCTGGCGCTGGGGTTGTCGTCGTGCGGGGCGCGTCGGCGCCTGACGGAGATCACGATGTCCTCCTGGTGCGTGGCCTCCTGGCCGGAGGGCCGGTGATGGTGGTGTGGGGTGCGGCGAGTCCGCCGGGGCGGGACGGCCGGTACGGGTCGGCGGCGGCGGCCAGGGCAGCGGTCGCGGCGTGGCCGTCCAACGCGCGGGTGGTGACGCCCAGCCCGGACAGCGCCCGGACCGTCTGGTCGGCGCGGCGCCGGGCCGCGTGCTCTCCCCGTTCGCCGCTGGTGGTGCGGGTGACGATGAGGACCTGCCGGCGCAACGGATCCCGCCGCTGCGCGAGGTCGTCGAGGAACCGGGCGTGGTCGGCCGCCGCGTCTGCGAGAGCCGGGTGCGGCATGGCGTCCGCCGCCTGGGCCAGGGTGTGGGCGGCGGAGTGCAGGTCGACCGGCTGCGCCGACACCACGATCTGCGTCGGCGTGGACAGGCTGTTGAGCCACCGGCCGAACGTGTCGACCAGGGCAGCCTGCTCGTCAGCGGTACGCAACGCGAGGTTGACGCTGGTCGCCGCGACGATCGCCGCCTTCACCGCTCCGAGGCTGATCTCCCCGCGGTCGTCGATGGCGTCGGCCGGCAACCTCAGCGGCGCCGGCAGTGTCACCTTCGACGCCGGGGCCTGCACCCAGTCGGGTGTCTTGGCGGTGGTGTCGGTGGTGGACAACGCGCGCGGCGCCCGCCAGTGCCGTACCGCGCAGGCCAGCCACACGTCCATGGGCAGTCCGTCGCGGCGGCTGACAGCGAGGCCGAACACCAGGCCGCCGAGCACGACGCCCGCGCCGAGCAGCACCGGTGCGGGCACGACGGTGTGCAGGGCCTTCCCGCCGCCGTAGAAGACGACGGCGGCCACCGCCACGATCGCGAGTTGCCGGAACGTCAGCCCGTAGAGCACCTTGTCCGGCGCGTCCACGTCGGCGGGAACCCGTGCCCCATACAGCCCGTCAGTTGCGTCGGGTTTCGGACTCATTGGTGATCACTCATCCTTTCCATCCGTTGAGGGGGCAGAGCCTGGTTGTGCTGTTTACGCAGCGCAGGCGGCATGGTCTGTTCTTCGTGTGTGAGGTCGAGGGGAGGCGGCGCATCACGGTGGCGCAGGACTGGACCGACCGTGGTGTGCCGGCGTCGTCGGATCGGCTGGCGGTGGAGGGTTTGTCGGCGGCGCGGGCGCTGATCGACAAGATCGATCCAGCGTCGGTGGTGACGGATTCCCATGAACAGGCTCCTGACAGTGATGGGTGTGATGGCAGACCAAGTGGGCCGGGAAGGGGGACAGTTGAGCGGGTGGGACGTTCGCCAGGCCGTGATGGTCGTGGCGAACATGGTCGAGTCGCTGCTGCACGGAGCCGGCGATGAACCCGACCTCGAAGATCACGGCGAGTCACCTGTCCCGGCTGGCGATCGTCTATGTGCGGCAGTCGACGTCGGCGCAGGTGCGGCAGAACACCGAGTCGACGCAGCGCCAGTACGCGCTGGCGTCGACCGCCGCCGAGCTCGGGTGGCTGGCCGAGCAGATCGTCATCGTCGACGCCGACCTGGGCGTGTCCGGGCGGTTCGGGTCCGAGCGGGAGGGCTACCGGGAGATCGTGGCCCGGTTGTGCATGGGGGAGGTCGGCGCGGTGTTCGGCCTGGAGGTGTCCCGGCTGGGCCGCTCGAACGCCGACCTGACGAGGTTGATGGAGCTGGCGCGGCTGACCGACACGCTGCTGATCGACACCGACGGCGTGTACGACCTGGCCAACGTCAACGACCGGATTCTGCTGGGCCTCAAGGGCCAGATGTCGGAGATCGAGCTGCACTTCCTGCTCGGTCGGTTGCACGGGGCGAAGGTGGCCGCGGCGCACCGTGGAGAGCTGCGCCATCCGTTGCCGGTCGGGTACGTCTACGACGAGGACGGCCAGATCGTCAAAGACCCCGACGAGCAGGTCCGCCGCGCCGTGGAGGACCTGTTCGCGGAGTTCCAGCGGACGGGCTCGGCGTTGAAGACTGTCCGCGCGTTCCACGAAACGGGGCGGTTGTTCCCGCAGCGGGCCTGGGCCGGGGCGTGGGCGGGGACGATCAAGTGGGGCAAGCTCACCCACGCTCGGGTAGCGCAGGCGCTGAAGAACCCGACCTATGCCGGTGTCTACACCTTCGGCAAGACCCGCGAAGTACGGCGGGTGCTGCCCGACGGCACGGTGCGCTCCACCCGCCGACGCCGGGCACGAGAAGACTGGGCGGTCCTGATTCAGGATCACCACGAGGGGTATGTGACCTGGGCGGAGTTCCTGGCCACGGAGGCCAAGCTCGCGGCGAACAACACCGGGCGCGGGGCCCGGCCGGTGCGGGAAGGCACCGCCCTGTGTCAGGGCATCATCCTGTGTGGTACCTGCGGAGGGCGGGTCGGGACCCGCTGCAGCCGCAAGGACAGCAAGGTGACCTACCTGTGTGCCGAGCCCACCGCCGGCTGCCGGACCGTCATCGCCGACACCGTCGACGACGCGGTCGCCGCGTTGCTGCTGAAAACCGTGACCCCGCAACAGATCCAGGTCGCGTTAGCCGCCGCGGATGAGGTCGCCGACCGGCAGGTGCGCACCCACAGGGCCGCTGAACTGGCCGTGGAACGGGCCCGCTACGAGGCCGACCGCGCCGAACGCGCCTTCGGCCAGGTCGAGCCGGAAAACCGTTTGGTGGCAAAGACATTGGAGTCGCGGTGGGAGGCCAAACTCGCCGCTCTCGCCGAGGCGGAGGCCGCGCTGGCGACCGCCCGCGCGGTCAAACCGCCGGTGCCGGACCACGACGCACTGCGCGCCCTGGCCGCCGATTTGCCCCGGCTGTGGGATGCGCCGACCACCAGTCCACGTGACCGCAAGCGCCTGCTACGCACGCTGATCGCCGACGTCACGCTCCTGCTAGAGCAGGATTCCGACATCGTTCGGATCGGCGTGCGCTGGCACACCGGCGCCACCGACGAGCTCGTCGTGCAACGGCGCGGGCCCGGCCGCACTCCGCCCGAGGCACTGGAGATCATCCGCAAGCATGGTGCCACCCACAGCAACGTGCAGATCGCCAAGATGCTCAACGACGCCGGCCTGCGGACCGGCAAGAACCTGCGCTTCACCCCTCGCCACGTCGCGGGGGTGCGCGGCATCTACAAGATCTTCACGTCGCGGACGATGGCCGTGCGGGACGGGGAGATCAGCGTCAAACAGGCCGCCCAGCTGCTGGGCATCCCCGCCGACGCGATCTACAACTGGCTGCGCCACGGGCAGGTCCCCGCCCACAGCCGCGCGAGACGCTGGTGCATCCCCTGGGACTCCGCGACGCAGGAGGTCTACCGGAAGAAGGTCGCGGGCTCGTTCCGGCTCAAGCCGAACCCGCCCGTGGCCGCCACCGGCGATGCCGGCAGCTAGCTCGTGCGCGGGGCCGGGTGTGTCACGCCCAGGCTCGTCGCGGCCTGGAACATCTCGACCCAATGGCCGACGCCATCGCCGTACGGCTGCTCACGCAGGCCCCTGCGGCTCGACCCTGGCCTACGAGATCGCGTTCCTCGTACGTACTCTGCCGTTCTGCTCACCATCGGGCAGCCGTCGACGACCCGCATCGGACGCCACTAGATGATTGAGTCCGAAGTCTGTACGGCAGCGTGGGCTTGACTCGGACGCGGCGAAGGGTATCGCGTACGACCATTGACCAGCCCGAACTTCGGACTCAATCATCTAAAGTCTGGCCGAGCTGGTCTACCTGGGACTGGAGTTCCAGAGATCCTTCGCGCCTCGAACACCCCCGCGGGGGTCGGATGCGACGCCGCGCACGTCAGCACATCCCGTCGGCGCGACCTGCTCGGCCGGCCGGTGGGGGCGGTTGCGCAGGCACCGGACCGGACCATCCTCCACCATCCGGCGGACTGGACGCACCGTCCGGCCCACTCGCAGATCGACGGATTACCGATACCCGGTACGGCCTTCGTCGACAACGCTGGGCGTGATGGCCGCGCCGACTGCGCCTCCCGAAGGCTCCTCTACCGAGATAGCCCACGCTGGTGCCTACTGTCCTGGGAAGCCGGTTTGGGTGTACCGCAATGCATGGCAGCCCGGAGTAGTTCTTGACGCATCTCCGCGCGCGGTGCTGGTCCGCTACCGCTACTACGGACGGGCACTCGGCGTCGACACTGCTCTGCCCTATCAGGTGGCTTCACGCGACGAAGCGGACCCACTCATCGATGGCACCACCCCTTGAACCGCCGGATGTCACGTTGAGCCGGGTCGGCCGACGCGGATAGCACCGCCTTTTCCATGTTCGCTGGGCGGGCGAACACGCGGGGCAGGTTGGCATGCCGTTCAAGGTGCGCTTGACGCATCCGTCGGCGTCACGGTCGGTCGTGGACGGTTCACGTGGTGGTGGCGAGGAGTTGTTCGCTGAGGGTTTGGTTGAGTTTTCTCAGCTGTTGTGAGGTTTCCGTCTTTTCGATGAGGTTCTTGAGGAGGCACTGGATGCAGGTCGCGGCGGCGATGGCGGTGGCCCAGTCGGTGAGGTGTTCGTAGCCGGCGATGGCGAGCTTGGTGATGCGTTGAGCGGCGTTGAGAGCGAACAGGTCACGGACGGCGTCGTTGTGGGGGGTGCGGAGGAAGACTTGGAAATCGTCCTGGACTCCGCGGATGGGCGCGGATCGGGTGTGCAGGGGTGCGGTGCCGAGGTGGCGCAGGCAGGCGTCCATCCGATCGGAGTGGCGCTCGCTGGCGTCGGCCATGTCCTCGATGATGCGTTTGAGCGTGCTGTCCTGGATGCGGGTGCCGATCAGGAGACCGAGAATGGAACGCGCCTGGTGTTCCAGGTCCTGCATGGCCGCGAGCTCGTAGAAGAAGATCTCGTTGGCGGTCTCCACCGCTTCACCCTCCTTTGGCCGGTGCCGGCCCTTTCATCAGCTGCGGGAGGCGCTGTCTCGTTCGTTGTGGTTGGTGTCCGGTCGTCGGCGGCCGAGGGCGTCGACGACTCCCCACCGGCCGGGGATGTCCAGCAGTTCGATGCGGTTGATGCTGTCGGGGAGCGCCGGGTCGACGACGAGATGGTCACCGTGGGGTTGCAGGCCGAGCATCACCCGTATGAGCAGCAGCGGCGTTCCGGCGGACCACGCCTGCGGGCTGCAGGCGGTGGGGTACTGCACGGGGTACTTCGTTCGCTTCCGATCGTATCCGGCGAACGCCTCCGGAAGGCGGCCTTCGAAGTATCGGGCGGCGTCGAGCATCGCCTGGCAGACGATGGCGGCTTCCTCCCGGAACCCGTACCGCCACAGGCCCCAGGCGATGATCGAGTTGTCGAACGGCCATACCGTCCCGACGTGGTATCCGAGGTGGTTGTAGCGGCCGTTGCCGGTGGCGAGGGTACGGATTCCCCAGCCGGAGAACAGCCGCGGCCCGAGCAGGTGGCCGACAATGTCGGCGGCCCGCTGCTGGTCGACGATGCCGCTCCAGAGCAGATGCCCGATGTTGGAGGACAGGGCATCGACCTGCCCGCCCTCGGCGTCCAGGGCCAGGGCGTAGTACCGTCCGTCGCCGACCCAGAAGTCGCGGTTGAACCGGTCCTTGAGCTCGGCCGCCTCGTGTTCCAGCCGCTGCGCGTAGGCGGGATCGTCCCACAGCAGCCGGGCGAGCCGGGCGCCGCGCATCTTCGCGTCGTAGGCGTACCCCTGCAACTCGCAGGTGGCTCTCGGGAAGGCGGGCAGCCGGCCGTCGGCGTAGGAGATCGAGTCCCAGGAGTCCTTCCAGCACTGATTCTGCAATCCTGTCTCGGGGTTGCGCGTCTGGTACCACACGTATCCGGTGCCGAGCAGGTCGCCGTAGGTGTCGATCCAGTCGAGTGCCGCGCGGGCCTCCATCTCGAACCGTTTCGGAAGTGTGTCGTCGCCGGTCCACCGGTGGTACTCGTCGAGGAGGATCACGAACAGCATCGTCGAGTCGGCGGAGCCGAAGTAGGGCGAGTGCGGTTGTTCTGCGAAGCCCGCTGACTCTCCGTAGCGCAGTTCGTGCAGGATCTTGCCGGGCTCCTCGTCGCGGAAGTCATCGAAACGGGACCCTTGGGCCAGTGCCAGCGCGGTGATGGTCGGCGGCGTGAGACGCGGCAGGAAGGGCAGGGACTGCAGGCAGGTGAACATGCTGTCGCGGCCGAACAGGGTCATGAACCACGGCAGGCCAGCGGCGACCAGGTGAGTGGCGGTGCTGACCGAGGTGTACCGCAACGCGGCGAGGTCCGTGAGGCTTCGACGGTAGGTGGACGTGAGCGTCTCGCTGTCGCTAACCAGCCGCGGTGTGGCGTCCAGCCATCTGGTCAGCGCCTCGGCGATCTGCGCCGCGGACCGGGGACGGTGCAGCCGCAGGCTGTCCCGGAAGTCCCGCCCCTGCGCGCCCAGGATGTTCGTCGCCACATGGAAACGGGTGCGCCACTCCGCGTGCGCGGGAACCTGAATCCGGAAAGTCATGCCGTGCTCATCGACATCGCCGGCCACGCTGCTAGACACCACCGTCTGGCGTTCGAAGCTGCCCCGACGGTAGGTGAAACACAGCAGGCCGTCGCGGACGGTGACGGTGACCGGCGCGACCTTGCGGGTCGGGTTCTTGATCTCGAACAAGTCCGCGAAATCCGCGCCCATCTCGACCCTGACCACCAGTTCCGCCGGCTCGTTGCCCTCGTTGAGCACCGCGAGATCCTCATCGAAGCTCCCGCCGATCGTGCGGTGACGGATCACGGAGATGTCGGTGTCCACGTAGTGGGTCGGCTCACCGGGCACGAGGAAGAACCGGCTCTCGTAGTACTGCAGGTCATCCACTGACAATGCGGTGAGCCGGCCACCGTTGATGGTCAACTGCCAGGTGGACAAGAAGCGGGTGTCGTAGGAGAACAAGCCCGTGGGAAAGGCCGGCGAGGGATCCACATCCCCCTGCCGGTCGCTGACCAGAAACGTGTTGCCGTCAAGAATGTTGACCAACGGCTTCATGCCCGCTCCGCTGGTGTGCTGCGGGCGATGGTCTCGTCCATCCGCTCCCGCCAACGACTGCCACCGACCACGTCCCTCGGGTCACCCGACCCTGGCGCGGAGGGAAAAAACCGCCTCAACACCAACAACAGCGCGACTTCCCCCACCACCGTCGCCTCGTTACGCAGCAACGCGGCGATCAACTGATCACCACCCGTGATCAAGTCGTGGAACAGGCCAGCCGACAGCACCACCGTGGCATCGGCCGGCTCGCTGCCCCTGTCCACGACGACACCCCGGTCACGCATCGCCACCCGCCAGAACTCCCCGCCGTCACCCACCTCCACCTTGATCAACACCACTCCGGCGACCCAGCAGGGAAGCACCCGCCCCGCCCGCGACGACAGAGACCGGAAAAACGTCTCCCGCTCCCGCGTGAGCTCCCGTCCCGAGGGCGACATGACCCCATCGTAGGCGCGACACGAGCCACCACCCGGACGAACGCCGAACCCACACGACACGAATCGAGCCTCAGCCCCGTCAACAACACCCGTGCGTATGCCCGGGGCTGTCTCGCTAACGGTCCCGTCCCCGCAACTGTGGTGATTCACTCGTTAGCGCGCCGACCCGATGTGCGTCCACCCGCACGAGTACGGGTGGTTCACAGTGAAGCCGACACGCGAACTTTTGGGCGCCACAGTGATCCGGCACCTGGCCGCCAACACCCCGACCGGGGTACCGGCCCTGCGACTGATCGACTCCACGCCCGTGCCCTGCGGAGCCTCCCGCGAGACCGCCAAACGTTGCGACCTGGCAGGCGACGCCGGCTACGGCTACTGCGCCTCCCACTCCCGCTACTTCTGGGGCATGCACCTGTATCTGGTCACGACCGTCGAGGGCATGCCGGTGAGCTGGTGCCTGGCCACCCGAAACTCGACGAACGCGAGGTGACCAGGGCCCTGCTGGAAGTCGATCACCACCTCGTCCAGTCCGGCCAGGTAATCCTGGCCGACCGGGGCTTCGCCGGTCAGGCGTTCGAGGCGTTCCTCGACGACCTCAATGCCCACCTGGTCCGCCCCGCCCGCAAGGACATCCGACCCCCGCCGTGAGTCCCACCGAACAGCGCCTGCTACACGTGCGCCAGTGGATCGAAGCGATCTTCGACACGCTCAATGGCCACTGCGGCGGCGACTGCGGCACCGGCGCCGAGGGCGACACCGCCCTGGATGAACCCGCCGATCCCGCCGAGGACTCCGGTAAGGATGAGTAGGTGGGTGGTGCAGCAGGCGGCCATGGCGGCCACGCCGCCGGCGGCTGCGGCCGTCGGGGCGGCGGAGGGCCGGTTGCGTATCGTCATCGGGTGCCGTCTTCGGGGCTGGGGGTGATGCGTATGCAGGCGGCCAGGGCGGCGGCGTTGTCGGCCGCGAGGGAGCGGGCTTGCAGGATGAGGTCGGCGACGCGGGGGTCGGTGGCGGTGTAGAAGGTGCGTCGGCCGTCGCGGCGGGCGGTGACGTAGCCGCAGTCGGCCAGGCAGGCCAGGTGGGTGGAGACCCGGCCCTGGGCCAGGCCGACGTGGGCGACGCACTCGCCGACGGTGTGCTCGTCGTGGAGGAGGAACTCCAGCAGCCGCAGCCGGGTCGGGTCACCCAGGGCGCGGAAGAACTTGGCGACCATCTCCACCCCGCCTGCCTCGTCGGGCAGCAGGATGATCCGGCCGCGGGAATCCTGACCCACCAACCAATCCCCTATTCATCCGGATATCAAGATGGGAGCGTAGCATCTTCCCATCTGGGTAACAGGGCTCGGCTGAGCGGGGTGGAGGACAGGGGTCATGGCGTACGACCTGGCGATCGTGGGCTCCGGCGGTGGGGCGTTCGCGGCGGCCATCGCGGCCCGACGACGTGACCTGTCGGTGGTGATGGTCGAGCAGGGCACGGTCGGCGGCACGTGCGTGAACACCGGCTGTGTGCCGTCGAAGGCGCTGCTGGCCGCGGCCGACGCCCGGCACACCGCGCTCGCCGCCGGCCGGTTTCCCGGCCTGCGGCCGGCGGAACCGGTGGTGGACTTCGCGGCGCTGATCGCCGGCAAACGCGGCATGGTCGAGACGATGCGCGCGGACAAGTACGTGGATCTGGCCGCCGAGTACGGCTGGCAGATCCTGGCCGGCACGGCCCGCTTCACCGGCGACCCTGACCAGCCGCGCCTGGCGGTGGAACAGGCCGACGGGGGCACCCGCGCGATCGAGGCCACGCACTACGTGGTGGCCACCGGATCGGCGCCGTGGACGCCGCCGATCGCCGGGCTCGCCGACGCCGGCTACCTGACCTCCACCACGGCGATGGACCTCGACCGGCTTCCCGAGTCGATGATCGTCATCGGCGGCAACGCGATCGGCCTGGAACAAGCACAACTGTTCGCCCGCCTCGGCACACGGGTCACCGTCGTGGAGACCGTGGACCGGCTCGCGCCGTTCGAGGAGCCGGAAATCTCGACGGCCATCGAGGGCGTGTTCGCCGACGAGGACATCACCGTGCACACCGGCGCCACCGTCACCGCCGTCGCCCGCAAGGCCGCCGGCTACTCACTCACCCTCACCACCAGTACCGGCACCCTGGAGTTGGCCGCCGAGCAGCTGCTGGTCGCCACCGGCCGCCGCCCCCTCACCCGGGGCCTGAACCTCGACCAGGTGGGGGTCACGGTCGGCCGGCGGGGCGAGATCATCGTCGACGAGCACCTATGCACCAGCAACCGGCGCATCTGGGCCGCCGGCGACGTCACGGGGCATCCGCAGTTCGTGTACGTGGCGGGCGCACACGGCGCCCTGATCGTGGACAACGCCTTCGACGACGCCGACCGCAGCATGGACTACACCCACCTGCCGCGGGTCACCTTCACCACCCCAGCGATCGCCTCAGTCGGGCTCACCGACGCCCAAGCCGCCGAGCAGGGCCTGGACTGCGAATGCCGCGTCCTGCCCCTGGACTACGTGCCACGAGCGATCGTCAACCGCGACACCCGCGGCCTCATCAAGATCGTCGCCGAGCGCGGCAGCGGCCGCATCCGGGGAGTGCACGTCCTAGCAGACAACGCCGGTGACGTCATCGCCGCCGCCGTCTACGCGGTGCAAGCCGGCATGACCGTGGCGCAGATGGCCGACACCTGGTGCCCCTACCTCACCATGGCCGAAGGCCTGAAACTCGCCGCCCAAACCTTCACCCGCGACGTGGCCAAGCTGTCCTGCTGCGCCTCCTGACCGCCCGCCTGGGACAGCGGCACTGCCGAATTCGGCGCCCTCCTGCACGCCCACGACATCCCCGGGTAGTCACCGGCGAGGCCGGATACCAGCGGCACCGCGCCCACCACCGAAGGAGACCGCACGATGAGGCTCACCGAGACGATCAAGGACCTGGCCGTCGCACCGGCAGCCGGCTACGCGGCGACCAAAGTGATGGACCCGATCAGCATGAAGCTGTACCAGCTCGAATCCGACGCCGACCGCAAGCGGGAAGACACCGCCCGCCCCGGCCTGCCCTACGAGATCGCCGCCGCCAAGACCCTGCGCCTGCTCGGCGTCGACCTACGCGGCACGGCACGGCAGCGGGCGGGGATGGCCATCCACTACGGCCTGGCGATCAGCTGGGCGCCGGTCTACTCGGTGCTACGACGCACCACCGGCCTCAACCCGGTGCTGGCCGGTCTGGCCTCCGGCGCGGTCATGTCCCTCATCGTCGACGAGGGCCTCACCCCAGCGCTACGATTCTCCGCCCCCAACCGGGCCTACCCCCTGGCCACCCACCTGCGCGGGTTCGTCGCCCACCTCGCCTACGGCCTGACCGTAGCCGCCGTGACCGAAACCGCGTGGAAACTGACCCGCCGACGCCCCTGACCACCAACCACGCAGATCAACCATGCGGCGACGGCAACCCAGCAGCAGATTGCCCTTCCCGTACACCCGCTGAACCTGACCCGTCTGCCTGGCCACCCGCCGCTCCCCGCGATGGCCTACCCGCCGACGGGCAGGACGGTCTCCTCGCCGAGGATGCCCGCCGTGCGGGGCGTGAACACTCCCGCCCACGCCCCGCACACCACCCTGACAGCGCAGACAGCCCCGCCAACGCGACGACCCCCGAACATCACC
The DNA here is from genome assembly GCF_040215685.1 of Micromonospora sp. HUAS YX12. Lineage (NCBI taxonomy): Bacteria > Bacillati > Actinomycetota > Actinomycetes > Micromonosporales > Micromonosporaceae > Micromonospora > Micromonospora sp. HUAS YX12. The sequence continues at coordinate 6,304,717 of NZ_CP157974.1, read as the reverse complement.
AGGCGCGGTCAACCCCACTCACTCGTTGGACACTTGCCGACATCGCCGACGCGACGGTCAGCCACGCGAACCCCAACACCATCCGCAGGAGAGGCAGTATGAAGCGCCCGTCGGCATCCGAGCGGCGACGGGCTGCTCGCCGCGGCGGTCGCGGCTCATCGCCGCACCGCCCCAACGCCGGGGACGCGCAGCCCGCGGGTGAGCTGCTGCACTACGACGACCCGCACGACCGCGCCGAGCGGATTGCCACCGTGCCCGCCTGCGCCGCTGGTGGCGTAGCGGCGCATCAGAGCAGGCACCTTGACCGTGGTCCACAGCAGGACCATCACGACGAACAGGTTGAGCACCCCGCCCGGTTCGACCGGCAGGCCCAGCAGCGGCAGCATGGCGCTGGTGTCCAGCAGCATCCACTGGCCGGCGAACAGCACGAACGCCTGCACCACCGGGATCGCCAGCATGGCGACGTACGACCGCCACCACAGGCGGGCCACACCCTCTGTTTGCGGCAGGGCGTGGCAGGCCAGGGCGATCGGCGCGACCGCGGTGAGCACCAGCGCGACCGCGAAGCGGACGATCACACTGCAGGCCGTGGCGGCGAGCAGGACAACGATGATCGCCAGGCAGACGACGAACAGCAGACCGGCGCTCTGGTCCCGCGCGGCCATCAGGTGGGTCTTGACGGCGTCGAGGGCCCCGTCGCCGTTGAAGTCCTGCGCGGTCAGGGCGGTGGTGAACGCGTTCGCGGCCTCGATCAGCGTGCCGGCGATCAGCTGCGAGAAGTGGGCGGTGACGAACCCGACCACGCACCGCGGCAGGAGATCCTTCGCGGTGTAGCGGGCGCGTTCGTCACCGCCGGCGACCATGGGGAGAACACCAGCGGTGACGAACGCCAGGACGAAGACGGTGTCGACGACCCAGACCGACCGTCCGGTCAGGGCCTGCACCTGCGGCAGGCTGGTGACGTCCGGGGTGATCAGCAGCGCGCGGGTGATCGCGGTGATGAGCCCGTTCAGGCAGTCCAGCAGCAGACCGGCGAACCAGTCCAGGATCTGGTCGAGCGCCCAGGCCATCGTCAGCCTCCGACGATTCCCTGAACGACCCTCAGCAGGACGGGCGCGAGCACGGCCAGGCCGTAGCCGATCAGAGCGTTCTTCAACGCGCCCTTGGCCTTGTCGACCTGGACGGGGTCGCCGCCGGCGGTGGCCCAGTACACCCCGGCCAGGACCAGGAACAGGGTGGCGACGGCGGCCAGGATGCCCATCACCCAGGCCTGCAGGTTGGCGATGACGGTGGGCAGGTCGTTGACGGCCAGGATGACCGGCTCACCGGCGTCGCCGTAGGCGACGGCGGGCACGGCCAGCATCCCGAGGGCAGCCGCAGCGGGCGCGGCGACCCGGGCGACGCGGCGAAGCGTGGACAGCGCGATGGTCAGAGCACGAGAACGTGCCCACAACGTGGGGAACATGGGTGGCTGCACCTCCCGCACCGGCTCACGGCCGGCGCGAATAGTCGAACTTGGCGGTCGGGGAGCCGCCGCCGGGCGCGGGAGACACATGCCGGACAGGGGAGCGCGGTGAACCTCGGGAGGAGCTCGTCCTCCCGTTCGGGTCAGCGGCGATCGATGAGGTGTCAGCGCATCAACGTGGCGCGGCACCCGAGGCACCCGGTCCCGTGTCAGCCCTATGTCCCGGCCCGACGGCGGGCGAAACCAAACCTCCGCATGACGCCGTGGTGGCGCCGGAGGAGTTCCGCACCCTCAAACCGGCGTTTGTGAGCCCTGGCGAACACCTGCCTGTCCCACAGCGCTCCGACACCACCTCACAAACCTCGAACGACCCTGGCCGGCACGCCTTTCCGGCGAGCATGCCGCCGGTGACGGAACCGCCTGTCAGCATCGGCGCCGGAACCTCACAGCCGCCTCCCCGACATCCCCTGGACGCCGTTGTGAGAGTTCCGACAGCCCGGCCCACCCCCGGGCACGGCGGTTCGCCGCCGTACCGGGGAATGGATGGGGAACCGGTCGCCGATGCGGCACGGCAGGCTCGCCGCACACGGTCGCGGACCCGACCAGATGGCCGGGCCCGCGTCGGGCCGCTCAACGGGGACGGCACCTCAGGCGGCTGCCAGCCTCACCCGCGCCGCAGCCGGTCGCGGACCAGCGCCGCGGGCGGCCCGAATGTGTTGTCGTCGCTCGGCCGCCGCGGCGAGGTCCTCCTGCACCCGCGGTGAGATCACCTCGGTGAGAAGCCCGGCGGCGAGCGCTTCGGCGATGCGGACGTCGATGCGCTCGACGCGCCGCCGCAGCGTGTCGACCTCCACGCCGAGCCGGGCGGCGATGGGTTCGATGGCCCGCCGGCCCAGCCGCAGGTCGATGTAGGGCTGCTCATCGCACTCATCGACGATGCCCAACTCGACAGCGCGGCGCACGAGAAGGTCCGGATGCCCGTAGGGCCGCCTCGGAGTACGCGGACCGGTGACGTGCTCGAGGTCGTCCACCGGCACGGCCTCGGCGCCAGCACGCTGCCGCAGTTCATGGCCGGCCCGCCACGCGGCCATGCACAACGCCGCGTACGGCGCCGGGCGGGCCAGGTCAACCCGGTCGCGCAGCGCGGTCAGGAAACCGGTGAGGATCTCGGCGTCCAGGTCGTGGGCGTCGCCGGCCCAGCCCGTATGCAACCGGCCGGCGTAGCGGCGCAGCGCCGGCATCGCCAGGGCGACCGCGGCGATGACCCAGGCCGGCCCATCGAGGCGGGCGCGCAAGATCAGCTCCCGCCACACCACGTCCCGCACCCTGTAGGCGCGGGGATGCTTCAGCAGCCACTGCCGCAACGCCGGCAGCGCGATGACACCGCCGGGCAGACCGGTGTCATCACCCAGCTGCCCGACAAGCGAATCGAGGTCCAGGGACAACGGGTCGGGGTCGCAGGTCAGGCCGGCGAAGGCGGTGTCCACGGCGTCCAGAGGGGAGTCGGGCCAGCCGGTGGCGGAGGAGGTCATGTCAGGAACTCCCATGTCAGAGGCGAATGTCGAGGACGGGCCGACGCAGCAGCCGGCACGCCTGACCGCCATTGCGCCACCCCGGCCTCACGGACCCCTGACAACGCAGGCTGGCCGACATGGACACCGGGTCGACGCCATCAGTCGCCTCTCGCGACACCACCGCTCACTGACGATCGACGTCGACGTGCACCGTTCTGATACGCCACGCTGACCTGCGCGCTGACACGACCAGAGACGGACGGACACGCTCCGCAGCCGCGGCCGGATGAGAGGACGCGCCACCGCGGCGCGGGCCCGACGACACATCCCAGCCCGTCTCCCAGCGCCTGACAGCGAACAGTGACAGACCGCGATCGGCTGGACGCCCGGCCGCCTGCCGGCGTCCACGGGGCGTGGGGTGCGCCGGCGTGCCGGCTGACAGCGTCCGTCCGCCGGGCCGTGACGGTCTGACGAGCCGCCATCCGAATGACAGCTTCGGAGCCGGTGCCCCCCGGCGGCGCCGCTGCCGTCCGGGGAAGTCGGACAGCGGTCTGACAATGCCGGCCAGCACCCCGTGTCATTGGCGTACGCCGCTGGTGTGGCCGAGGTGGCCGTGACACTGGGCGGCTGACAGAACTGGGACGATCGACGGCTCTGGCAGCCTCCCGATATTGATCCGACCCATGGAGTCGGCACCCGCGTGAATATCCCGGCGGCCAGGGCAGCCAGGCGGACGGGAACCGGCTGTCAGACATCTGCGAGATCACCGTGAGAGAGGCAGGTGTTCGCCACAGCTGACAAACACCGGTTTGAGGGTGTCAGCGCACCACGGCGCGGCGCGGAGCCGACACCACATGAGCGAGCACACGCCGCAGCACCACAACCCGCATCCCGACCCCACCGCCGACACCGGCCTGCTGGCCGAGGTCGACCCGACACCGACCGACCTGGTCGCCGGCGACCCGCCGGTACCGCTCACCGTCTGGCGCACCGCCCGCACCCCGGGCGAAGCCGGACGCAGCATCGGCACCCGACTGGCCGGCCGCCTCATCGCCGCCTACAGCCGCCCCGGCGAAGCGGTCGTCGACCTCACCACCGACCACGCCCTCACCCAGGCCTGCGCGGCCGGAGCGCGCCGTCACCACCCCGCGTGGTTCACCGACACGTCCAGCCTGATCATCGGCCCGGGCGCCGCGGCCCCGCCTGCCGGCGCCACCGTCGGTGCGGAACTGGACGGGGAGGACGACCTGCCCGAGATGGGCGCCTGGTTCGGTGACGATCTCACCGACCCGCAACTGCACCCACCGACCGACACGGCGGCCGTCCCGCCACCCGACAACTCCCTGCAGCAGGCGACCAGTCTCGTGGTCGCCTGCTGGCCCCTGCACGAGCACGCCGCCGCCAACTGGGTCCGGCTGGCGTGGCTGCTGACCGCCTGCGCCGCACTGCTGCAACCGGGCGGCTGCCTGATCCTCCTCGTCACCGTCCCGGCCGGCACCACCACCGGCCCGGAAGACTTCTCCGGCGTGGTCCAGGCCGCCGCCAGCGTCGGACTGGGCTACCTGCAGCACCTCGTCGCCGTCACCGCCGACACCGACGGCGACGCCTTCGTCTACCACGTCACCGACGAGGAACTACTCACCCTCACCACCACCGACCAGCGGTGGCAGATGGCGCACCTGCGAGTCCACGCGGACCTGATGGTCTTCAGCCAATCCCAGAGCCGCGCCCCGCGTCGACGGGGCGGGCGCGAGGGCGATGGTCGCCGTGGCTAAGCACCGCGCAGACACCGTCGGCGACCCCGACGAGCAGAGCACACCGACTGCCCCCTTCACCATCGACCCGATCGGAGGTCATCAGGCTGCTGCCGGCCCGGAGGGCCTGTCGGTGTGGGCGACGGCCCAGGCCACCGGCCCGGTCCAGCGCCGCGGCCGGTACGTGCGCGAGTCCGTGCAACACCCGGCGCGGATGCTCCCCGCGATCGCCGCACACGCCGTCGCCGCCTACACCCAGCCGGGGGACCTGGTGCTCGACCCGATGTGCGGGATCGGCACCACCCTCGTAGAGGCCATCCACGCCGGCCGCGACGCGATCGGCGTGGAGTACGAGTCACGCTGGTCCGACATCGCCGACGCCAACATCACACACGCCCACACCCAGGGCGCGACCGGCCGGGCAGGCGTCATCCGCGGCGACGCCACCAGCATCCTGTCGCTCGTACCCGGGGCCCTGGCCGGGCAGGTCGCCCTCGTCGTGACCTCTCCGCCGTACGGGCCGACCGTGCACGGCCTGGTCCGGCCCGGCGCCGACGGCGTGGCCAAGTTCGACAACGCCTACAACGACGGCACCGACCGCGGGAACCTCGCCTACCGCGACCTCACCGGCCTCGCCGACGGGTTCGCCCAGATCCTCGCCGGCTGCCACACCCTCCTACGCCCCGGTGGGGTCGTCGTCGTGACCGCCCGACCGTGGCGCAAGCACGGCGCACTGGTCGACCTGCCCAGCGCGGTCATCGGCGCCGGCATCCGCGCCGGCCTCACCCCCGTCGACCGATGCGTGGCGCTGCTCGCCGCCGTCCGCGACGGCGGGCTCGTGGCCCGCCCGTCGTTCTTCCAACTCCAGGCCGTCCGCAAGGCCCGGGCCGCCGGCACCCCCATGCACCTGATCGCGCACGAGGACGTTCTCGTGTTCATCAAGAGCCAGAGTTCCGGAAGTTCCCGCGAACCCAAGTGTTCTCACGGGGAACCCAAGGCGCGGTAGCGGGCTGCCTCATTCCCGTGCTGCCGCCCCGTGCGGCGCTGGGCGGGTCGGTCCGCCGCCCGTGGCAGAGACGTCACGGTGGGTGGGCTGACTCGTTTCCGTGCTGTCGCCCTGAGGGCTGACGAGGTCTTGTCATGTCGTCCGCCGCCGTGTCGACCTGCCGGCGTGACGTGGTTGAAGCTTGGTCCCTATCTCCCGATTGAGGCACGTCCGCCGGGTTTAGCCGCGGCGCCGCGGTCCCCACCAGGGCAGGATCGGAGGAAGATCACGCAGCGGGTTCTTGGGAGGCTTGGGCATCGGCGATTCGTCATCGTCGCCGTCCCACCGTCGACCGTACTGATCGGGCAGGTTCCCCCAGCCCCAGTACGGCGTCGGCTCCGTCGGGACGAAGCCGAGCTGTTCCAGCGGATCGATCCGCTGTTCATCGACCGTGCACAGGTGCGTCCAGTCGTCACCCATGTCGAAGACGTAAGCGAGCTGTTCACCTGGGGTGAGCCTGCTCAGGTTGGTCTTGTCGCTGTCGACAGCACCGTCCGGGGCCTCTTCCCAGACCTGGAACGAGCAGACCGGTGTCACGTCGGCAAGGGTGAACAGGCGCAGGTGTGCCAGGTCCCATCGGCCGAAAGCGTCATCGATCGCCGCGCCGAACTGCTCAAACGTATGCGTCCGCGCTGCCGCGAAGATCCGCCCTGGGCGAGGCCAGAAGTCCTCGCCACGGCCGGACACCAACTCAACCCGGATCGACAACCACGTCCGCGCCACCGCACCGCCTCCGTCACCAGCTGCGCAAAGAACGCTACCGGCAGCACCTCCCTCGGAGGCCGCCGGGGGCCAGAAGCCCAAGCTTGACATTGGAGCGACAAGACATCTCCAAGGCCGGCAAACGCGCCGCCATCAGCGGTGTCCATAGCAATCTGTGGACAAGCGCCACCCACGCTGTTCGCGATCTTCGACCGCCCCTCGTGTTCGTGGAAAACGTCGCCGCCTTCCCCCACGCCGACTCGACGTCGTTCACGCCGACCTGGCCACGCTCGGGTACGAAACGAGCCGGCTATGCCTGTGCATCCGACGCCCCGCACCGGCTGGACCAGTTGATCCTGCCCGCCACCGGCGGCGGGAGCAGCTACTCGCGCTGCCCACCCTCTGCGCCCGCGAGGGTAACGGACCCGAGCACACATCACGGCTGCTCGACATCACCGAACCCCCACGGCACCCGCCACCTCCCACCAACCCGATTCGCCAGCGACAGCAGAACCAGCGGCCACCGAGTCGGCCCCGACTTCCGCCCAACCCTGTCCGGGGTCCTGCTGCCTAGACCCCGCGCTTCCTGATGCCAGAGACCCCGGCCACCACCGCACCCGGCGGATCTGGCCTGCGCACTACCGTCGCTCACCCCGCCACCACGCTCGGCGCACCCTCACCCACCCAACCCGGACAAGGCGGCCAACCCGTCCTCGCCCCACCGTTCGTGGCATCGCTCATGGGCCTGCCCGACCCCTCGGTCACCTGGCGTTCGCCCTGCCTCGCACCGTCGCGCTACGGGTTCTCAGCAACGGTGTCGTCCCCGCCCAAGCAGCCGCCGCCCTCCGCCCTCCTGCTGTGCCGTCACCACTGACCACCCGCGGGCTCTTCGCGGGCCGACCAGACATCCGCCGGCGAAGAGCACGCCCCACCCGCGCCTGCGAGGAGCTCACCGTGCGCGACAACCCGCCCCGCCCCCGACGACGCCCACCGCCGCCACCCACACCCGTCCGCGCGACGGGACACCACGACGAGCAGGAACCGCGCCTCTACACACCAGCCGAAGCCGCAGCGCTGCTGCGCATCCCGGAATCCTGGCTACGCCGCCGCGCCGGGCGCCGCCAGATCCCCTGCACCTTCCTTGGCAAGCACCTGCGCTTCTCCGCCGCCGACCTCGCCGCCCTCATCGCCGCCTCCGCAGAACCGGCCACCGGCCGCCGCACCCACCGGCGGTGCCACCCGCCGACGCCGACTTGATCCGACCCGCGAAGTCACGCGTCCATCACCGACGCACCGCACCTGCACCGAATGGAGTAACCCATGGCTTGGGTGGAACAACGCGGCATGAAGTTCCGCGTCCGCCTCCGTATGACCGACGGCACCGTCACCACCGACTCCACCCATGACCGGCGCGCCGATGCCGTCATTCGCGCCAAAGAGATCGACGTCGAGGTCGCCCGCGACACCTTCATCGACCCTCGCGGCGGACGGATCCCCCTCGCCGAATGGGTGCCCATCTGGGAGTCCACCCACCAAGCGTCCCCCGCTACCTGGGCCGCCTACCGCAGCCACTTGCGGCTGCACATCCTGCCCAGCCTCGGCCCGCTACCCCTGGTCGACATCCGCCGCCAACACATCAAGACCCTCGCCGTCGTCCTCGGCAAACGCCTCGCACCCCGATCCGTCGCCGACGTGATCATGGTCCTGTCGATGGTCCTACAAGAAGCCGTAGAAGACCGCCGGATCCCCTTCAACCCCTGCCGAGGAATCCGCATCCCCAAAGGCATCCGCGCCGAGCGGCCCCACGCCACCGCCGAACAAGTCGCCGCCATCGTCGCCCGCCAAGCCCGACCCTCCGACGGCCTGATGATCCTCACCGCCGCCTACACCGGCATGCGCTGGGGCGAACTCGCCGGCCTGCACCGAGACAACCTCGACCTCACCCTCGGCAGCATCTACGTCCACCCCGACACCGGGGCCCTGCACGAAGTCGAAGGCAAGCTGTACCTCGGCCCACCCAAGACAAATGACTCCGTTCGCCACATCCGCCTACCCCGCTTCCTCACCAACCTCCTCGCCACCCACCTCGCCGGTCACCCCCACCACACCGTCTTCCCCGGCGCCCGCGGCTACCACCAACGCCGCTCCAACTTCAACCGCCGCGCGTGGACCCCCGCCCTCACCGGCGGCCCCCAGCGAGACATCCCGCCGATTCTTCCCGGGATGCACTTTCACGACCTGCGCCACACCCACAAGACCTGGCTGATCGAAGACGGCATCCCCGAGATCGCCCAGGCCCGACGGCTCGGCCACCGCCTCGCCGGCGTCAGAGGCATCTACAGCCACGTCACCGAACCCATGATCACCAACCTTGTTGATGCGCTGCAGCGACGCTGGGAAACAACCCATCCCGACCGCCCCAACAGCACGCTGCGGCATCTGCGACCCGTCGCTTGATCAGGCTGCTGAGGTGCGCATAGGTGTCCAGCCGTTATTAGCCACATCATCTCGCCCAGGGCTGGACATGGGCGAGCACTGGTTGAGCGGGGGGTGTTGTGCCGCGCATTCGCGGGCACTAGCACCGCTGCGGAGAGCATCTGAGACTCCGCCGTCAAGCCTGGTTCGCGCAGCTCAGCGCCGACGGCTGGACCCTCCTTGAGCCGTACGTGTTCGACGAGCGGCGCCACAAGCCCGGCGATCTGGCCGCCACCGTCGGCACGTTCCGACCGACCCGCACCAGCTGACCGGCCACACCCACGGTCACCTAGTGCCGCGTCTTTGAACGTTGATCGTGTAATCCGTCGGTTCTGAGTACGTGTCGGGCAGGCTGTCTCCCAACGCATGAGGCTGTGGGAGGTGGTGGCCGGTGGGCAGGCGCCCGGAGGTGTTTGTCCGGCAGGTGTCGATGGCTGAGGGCCAGCGGTTGCAGCGAATCACCCGGACCGCGAAGGACCCGGTGAAGCTGCGCCGGGCGATCGTGGTGCTGATGTCCGCCCAAGGGCAGCCGGCCCCGGACATCGCGCACTTGCTCAAGACCAGCGAGGACTACGTCCGCGACGTGATCCACGCGTTCAACGAACGGGGGTTCGACGCGTTGGACCCAAAATGGAGCGGGGGCGCACCGAGACGGATCGATGAGCAGACCCGCGACTGGATCTGCGTCATCGCCCGGTGCGACCCCCGTTTCCTCGGCAAACCATTCTCCTGCTGGTCGCTTGCCAAGCTGCGCGACTACCTCATCGACGCCGGCTATGTCACGGCGATCAGCGTCGAGACCATCCGGCGGATCCTGCACGAACGTGGGGTCTCCTGGCAGGCCACCAAGACGTGGAAGGCCAGCAACGACCCTGACTTCACGGCGAAGATGCGCCGCGTCCTGGACCTCTACGACCATCCGCCGGCGGACGGCCGGGTGCTCTGCGTGGACGAGTTCGGTCCGTTGAACCTGCAGCCTCGCCCCGGCCGGGCCTGGCGTCCCCAGGGCCAGCCGGTGCGGCTGCGGGCCACCTACACCCGCGAGCAGGGCGTGCGGCACATGATCGCCGCCCTCGATTTGGCCACGGGCAAGCTGCACTACCGCATCCGTGACCGCAAACGCTGGCGCGAGTTCCTCGGCTTCCTCAAGACCCTGCGTCGCCGCTGGCCTGAGGACAGGCTCTACCTGATCGTGGACAACTTCTCCCCGCACAAGCACCCCGAGGTCCGCGCCTGGTGCGCCGCCAACCAGGTCGACCTGGTGTTCCTACCGACCTACGCCTCGTGGCTGAACTGGATCGAGGCCGAATTCGCCGCGGTGCGGTACTTCGCTCTCAACGGCACAGACCACCGCGACCACGCCGAGCAGGACGCCGCGATCGGCGACTACATCCGCTGGCGCAACCAGCGAGCTCGACCGAAATCCGGATTCGCGATCAACTCCAAGATCCGCCGCCCGGATTACCCGTTCAAGGCTGCATGACGAGGCACTAGACGGTCACAGCGCCATTCGTCTATGGCTTCCAAGCCAAAGAGACCGGCCATGCCCGACGGCTCCGCTCGATGGGAAGTGGGCGTATCGCCGCTCGTGGTCCTTTGTCTGCCGATCACGGCATGTCCCAATTCGTGTGCGAGTAGGTAGACGAACATGGCTTGCTGAGTTCCATCGGGTGTGGAAGTCATCATTCCCATATCCATCACTACATCGACTTTACTGTAGTTAGTCGGGTCGATCGGCATTGTCTTTCCGGCAACCTGGCCGCCGATTCTCTCCGGCGAAAAGCTCTTGTCTGTTGCTCGGCGATTAACAGATGCCGTCAGATTCCCTGACATGACGACCGTTGTTTCGAGCGGAGGAGTCGACAAATCTTCGGCTACGGTCGCGATGGCCGAATGAACCGGCTGGATAAACTGATGATACTCAGATTCCTGGAAGAATTCGTTGAGAACGATCAGAGGAAACTTATCCGGCAATGGACTCTCCGATCTCCACCCCTAAGGGCACAGGTTGTCGCACGCAGGGATGCACCATACACCTCGTCGCCGACAGTCCGAGGGCGTAGACGCGTCGCCCTGCCCATCTTCCAGTCCATGTCAGCGCCTGATCAAGTTGACTCGGTCGGCATCATCGAGGTGTGACGCCACTGAGCCCTTTTCATCCTGCGTAGCGGTTGGCTTCGACGTGGTGCAGGACGAGGATGGCCTGCACGATCGCGGTCGCTCGGTGTGGGCAGCAGCGCAGCTTGGTCAGGATTTTCCAGGTCTTGAGTGTGGCGATCGCGCGTTCGCCGCGGGCGCGGATCTTCGCGTGGGCCCGGTTGACGGCCTTTTGCCGGCGTGACAGCTTCGGCCGGAAGCGGCGCCGCTTGAACGGGGTGCGCACGCTGCCGCTGGCGCCTTGGTAGCCCTTGTCCGTGAAGGTCATCACGTCGGCGCTGGTCAGGGCGTCGATGATGGCGTGGGTGCGGGCGGCGGTCAGGTCGTGCGTCGAGCCGGGCAGCGCGGCCGAGGCCCAGACGAGACGCCCGGCCGCGTCGGCGATGACCTGCACGTTCACTCCGTGACGCTTGTGCTTTCCGGAGTAGTACGGCTTCTGGTTGGCGACCCGGTCGATCGGGATCAGGGTGCCGTCGAGGATTGCGTAGGCGAGCAGCCGGATCCTGGTCATGGCCGTGGTCAGGTCGTCGGTGGTCGCGGCGAGGAGGTCGATGGCCTCGCGGACATAACGCCAGGCCGTCGTGACGCCGATCTCGAATCCGGCGGCCAGGCGGGTCAGGGTGTCGCCGTTGCGCAGGTGGGCCAGGGCGAGCAGGGCTTGCCGGCCGGGGTCGAGGCGTCGCCACCGGGACCGTCGCTGCTGGCGGCGGGTTCGGATGAGGGCAGCGAGGTGGTTCAGGCTGGCGGTGGACAACGGAATCGCGGCAGGGTAAGACAGCACAGCGAGGCTCCCGGTTGGGGCATCTGATCTTGGTCGATTGCTGTCTTACCGGGAGCCTCGTCCTACATGGACATCGACCTCCCGCGCCGCCCGTGACCTGCACCGTCACGATGAAAATGGCTCACTCTGGGTTCCCCTCGCAGTTGCGGTGATCGGCGTACTCGGCACGCTCTCTGGCGGCATCGCGGGCGTGCTGATCACGCAGCGCCGCTCGGACCGGCGAGAGGATAAGACGTGGGAGCGAGAGCGGGCACGTGAGCACGAGCGGTGGTCCCGGGAGGACGAGGCCAGGACGTTCGATCACCGCCGCGAGTCCTATGTCGACTTTTACGACTCACTCAAGACCATGGCACGGTTGGCTTACGACAAGGGTTACGGCTTCCTTGAGGAGCCCGAACTCCCGGATGACTGGCATACAACGGCCTTCGAGAGGCTCAACCGTTTGAGGATCTATGCTGCGCCACCAGTTGCTGCGGCAGCCGCTGCGGCATACAACGCAGCCTGGCAGTGGGGGCACTATTGCAAGCACGACGACCCGGATGACCCCAGGTTTCATGAGGGGCAGGTAGCGTACGACAACGCAGAAGTCGACCTTCTCATGAGGATCCGCGAGGATCTGGCGATTCCCGGCAGTGGCACAGACGACGTAGCACCGTTCATCTGAACGTGCGGCAGCTCAGGGCCGGTGGTGGCGGAGGCCAGCTAGCCGTGTGACCACTGTGGCGATGTCCGCCGGGGGCGCGGTCCGTGACACGAGAGCCGACTCAGTCTGTTCCGACAGCGTCCGTACGCGCGTCAAGGCCCGCGGGCCGGGCGGCGGCTCGCTCCCCAGGAGGGGCGGGTCGATGGCAGACAGGGATGGCTCATTCATCCTTCTCGGCCTCTCGTTCGACATGCGCAAATTTACACCCTTCCTGCTGGCTTGCCTGCCGCGTTTTGGTGGTTTCTGAACGGGTAGGCCGTGGCGGCTCGCCAGCGAGGTCAGGAGGAGCACATGGCGATTAATACGACGCGTGACCTGTTCATATATGAGCTAGGCATACTAGGTGAAATGGAGATATCCGGGCGGCGGGTACTCGACTTCTTGGCCCATCGAGTTAGTGACGATCTCGGGCAGATCGTACGGCGCAAGCAACAGGAATGTGTGCAGTGGAATCACAACATCAACTCCTGCGCCAAGGCATTCGGCACCTCCCCGCTTTCAACCCGGTCCGACACTGTTGAAGGCATGTATGGGCGATTTGAAAGCTTCGTACGCACAAACCCCTCAGTCGACCTCGTTGATCAATTCGCAGTCGATACTCTGATTCGGTTCCTATACCTCACCATTGCGGCACACAAGACCCTTTTTGATTGGGCGATTATTATGGGTGAGGCCCAGTGTGTGCAGTATCTACACGCCAACCTCGTCCAGAAGCAGGAGAGTGCGGCTGAAATTGAACGGTACGGCCACGAATTGGGCGTACGACTCCTAACCCCCGTCGCTCGGCCCGCGTGAGCTTACGTCGGGCACCACAGGGGCTACCAGCCTCCGGAGACAGGGAGGCTGGAAGGTCTGCAGCCGTCCGATGAGGAGGTCATCCTCTCGCTCTTGCCTGTGATCATCCTGTCCACATGCCGGCTAGGCGGGGACGCCGGCCAGCCAGTTTTAGGCCAGCCGAGGGCCGTGCTCAGGAATGAGTCCTCAGATACCCGCAATCGTCCGACGCGCGGCGGCATTTCGGCATTGAATGGCTCGCATGGAAGGTGCTGGTGCGGCCAGTGGTTTGGGGGTGAGGCTCCTCGGGGGGAGTGGAGCAAGCAGGAAGCGAGTTTTGTCGAACTCTTTTTCGATCTTGTGCTGGTCTTTGCTCTCAACCGGGTGGTGGCTACCAGCACGTCGCAGCTGGCGTCTTCCCCCTCTAGTGCAGGGCGGTGGGCGAGCCTACTGCAGGCACTGCTGCTGATCCTGCCGCTGATGTGGGTCTGGTCAATGACGGCTTACAGCACGGCGCGCTTCGAGCCCCGCCGCCTGGCGGTGCAGGTCATGGTGCTGGTGACAGCCTTCGGTGTGTTGCTCCTGGGCGTCGTCACGCCGAAGGCGTTCGGCGGCAGTGCGTGGATGTTCGCCGGCGTCTACGTCGCGCTCCAGGCCGGCCGGGCGCTGGTGGTTGCTGTGGCGTTGCGGTCACATTGGTTACAGCGCCTCTATTGGGGAATCCTGGTTTGGTTCTGCGTGTCCGCCGTGGCGTGGCTGCTCGGTGCCGTCGCCCACGATACGGCCAGGATGCTGCTTTGGTCGCTCGCGATCGTCATCGAGTACGGATCGGCGCGGCTGGGCTGGTGGGTGCCGTGGCAAAAGCCAGAGCGCATCTTGGCTTGGGAGGCCGCTGCCGGGCATCTCGCTGATCGGTATCAACAGTTGGTGCTGATTGCGCTCGGGGAGACGATCCTCGCGGTCGGGATCGCCTACACCGAGGCGTCCGGGAGCCGGCGCTTTCCGCAGACGTTTGGGCTGGTGATCGCGTTCATCACCGCTGTGCTGCTGTGGCGTATCTACTTCTACAGGGCGGGCGAGGTGTTCGGATCGGCGGTCAAGTCGGCGGCCAATCCCGCCAGGCTGGGCCGAGTAGCCGGCAGCGCTCATCTGCTCATGATCCTCGGGGTTGCCGCCGCCGCCATCGGCAATGAACTGGTGCAGAAGCACCCCACCGGCCACACGTTCAAGTCTTGGCTTGCGTTGATGCTCGGCGGCCCGGCTCTGTTCGTGGCGGGCCGCACGCTGCTGGAGTGGGTGGTCTTCTCCCGCGTGTCCCGGCCCCGGCTGCTCGGCATTGCTGCCCTGCTGCTGCTCGCCGTGCCGCTGGCCTTCGCCCCGCCGCTGGTGGTGGTCACCGTAGTGGCCGTGGTGCTGCTCGCGATCGCCGTCGCCGACGCACGCCGGGCAGCCGGGAAGCCTGCTGAGGCACCCACGCCGCCGGGCTGACCATGGGCGGCAGACTGAGGATCGCCATACTTCGTAAACATCATAGCCGCTATCAAACCCGGGGCGGTTCATACAACGATCATCGGCGAAGCTCACGCCGACACACCGAGCCACAGCGGACAAACCTGGCCTTTCAAGATCTGTAGCGAGACAGTCCTGCTTCTAACGCTCGTGGGTCATGACTGACCAAGGTTGGTGACCAGGTTGACGGCGACGGCCAGGATGCCGGTTCCGAAGGTGTACGAGAGCAGTGCGTGCCCGAGCGCGATCCGGCGCATGTGGTTACTCGTCGGTTCGTTCTCGCCCGGGGCATAGGACATGCCGACCGTGAAGGCGATGTACGCGAAGTCGGCGTACGCCGGTGGATCTTCCCGCTTGAAGTCGATGCCACCGCCGTCGTCGCGGTAGCACAGCCGGGCGTACTTCAACGCGAAGACCGTGTTCACCAGCGCCCAC
Source organism: Micromonospora sp. HUAS YX12 (assembly GCF_040215685.1). Classification (NCBI taxonomy): domain Bacteria; kingdom Bacillati; phylum Actinomycetota; class Actinomycetes; order Micromonosporales; family Micromonosporaceae; genus Micromonospora; species Micromonospora sp. HUAS YX12. The sequence goes on along the minus strand of NZ_CP157974.1, from coordinate 6,289,403 downwards.
GCCAGGACCACCGCGATGACGCTGAGGATCACCAGCGTGACTGCCACTGCGTCATGCTGGTTCGAGGCGCGCACGAGCGCCTCGGCCACGGCGGCGAGACTGGCAACGGACGCGATCAGGATCGCCGAGTCGGTGGAACGGGAGTGCTGCTCCGCCTCGGCAAGCTGCTCGGTACGCTTCGGGCTCGCCGACCAGCAGGCCCGCCACACCCAAACGAGGATCGTGCCCGCCGCGATCGTCCAGACCACCAGCGGCGTCAGCTCCGGCGCCCCGACGAGCGCGGTGGCCGTGCCGGCGACGACACCGGCGGCCAACGACCACAGCGCACGCCTGACGGACAGCAGGCGTCCCGGCGCACGTCCCGATCGCTGCTCCACCCGTTCAGCGTTCCGGATCAACCGGGCCGGCCAGCGGAAACCCGGAGCCATCACCGGATCGGGCCGCATCGAGGGTGGGGCGGGGTGGCCGGTGTGCTGCGGGGAGGGTTCCTCATCCGCGACCGCAAGTACACCGCCGCCTTTCGATCACGCCTTCGCCGCCCGAACTCGGCGGAGATGTCTGGGGCGCAAGACGGCGGAGAGCGTGGTGCTGTCGGAACACTGAGCGCAATTCGGTCCCCCGCCGATGGCCAAACTCGGACGCCTGCCGGACGCCTGGGTCAAGTCCACCGGTAACAACGCAGCGCTCGTGAGGGCAGACCGCAGGGTCCGCGGGTACCGGGGTCCCGCGCCTCCCGGCCTGCCGGTCAAGGCGCCGATCCGATGGTGGGCAGGCCGCAGGCGCCGACGGGGCCCAGCGCCTGGGACGCTCCGGTGCGACCTCCGCGACAACCACCCTCAGTGGCTGCCCTGCACCCGCAGCGAGTACAAACCCTGGCCTCCCCAGAAACCCATAAGGCCAACTCTGTGGGCGAAAGGTGCGTAGCGTTCAGGTGGGCCTGTGCCGAGGACCCACCCCACCGGCAGAAAGGGTATGAGATGTCGCTCGACGCGTTCCGCATCCCTGGCGGCTCCTTGGACGACCTGATGAGTCGGTTCTTCGGGGGGGATCCGTTCGCGGGACGTCCGGTGGAGCGGGTCGACCTGTCCCGGCTGCTCTCCACCGAGTCGCGGCAACTGCTGCAACGGGCAGCCGAGCAGGCTACGGAGTGGGGCAGTCCCTATCTCAATGTCGAGCACCTGCTGTGGGCCGCCGCCCAGGCCGACCCCACCCGCCGGATGCTCGGCGCGAGCGGCGCCGACCCCGACGACCTGGCCCGCCAGATAGAGTCGGCCGTCCCCAAGGGCAGGCCACGCGAGGACACGCCTCCGCTCGCGCCGGCGGCGAAGCGCGCCCTGCTCGACGCGCACCGCGAGTCGCGACGGTCCGGCGCGACGTACATCGGCCCCGAACACCTCCTGCTCGGCATCGCCGCGAACCCGGAGACGACCGCGGGCCGGGCGTTGCGGGCGCTCGGTGGGGCCGTCACCGGGCCCACGCCGCCGGCGGGCGGTGCCGACGGGCGCGGGGCCAGCAGCACCCCCACCCTCGACCAGTACGGGCGGGACCTCACCGAGGACGCCCGGGCCGGTCGGCTCGATCCGGTCGTCGGCCGTGACGACGAGATCGACGACACGATCGAAGTGCTCTCCCGGCGTACGAAGAACAATCCGGTGCTCACCGGCGAGCCGGGCGTCGGCAAGACGGCCATCGTCGAGGGCATCGCGCAGCGCATCGTCAACGACGAGGTGCCCGAAACCCTGGCCAACCGGCGTGTGGTCGCACTCGACCTGTCCGGGATGGTGGCGGGCACCAAGTACCGCGGTGAGTTCGAAGAGCGCCTGAAGAACGTGATCCAGGAGGTGACGTCGGGCGAGGACGGGCTGATCCTCTTCATCGACGAACTGCACACCGTTGTCGGCGCGGGCGGCGGTGGCGAGGGGGCGATGGATGCCGGCAACATGCTCAAGCCCGCCCTGGCCCGCGGCGAACTGCACGTGGTCGGTGCGACGACACTGAACGAGTACCGTCGCTACATCGAGAAGGATCCCGCGCTGGAGCGCCGGTTCCAGCCGATCCTGGTATCGGAGCCGAGCGTGGAGGACACCGTCGCGATCCTCAAGGGCATACGTGACCGGTACGAGGCGCACCATCAGGTGCGCTACACGGACGAAGCGCTGGACGCCGCCGCTGAACTGTCCCACCGCTACATCACCGACCGGTTTCTGCCGGACAAGGCCATCGACCTGCTCGACCAGGCGGGCGCCCGGGTCCGGCTGCGTTCCCGCACACCCGCTCCGGACAAGAAGGAGATCGAGAAGCGGCTGTCCCAGCTGCGCCGGGAGAAGGACAGCGCGGTGGCGAACGAGGACTATCAGCGCGCGGGTGCGCTGAAAGCCGAGATCGGTGCGGCCGAGCGGGACCTGGCGGCGGCGCAGGAGGGCACGCCTCCGGTGCCCGAGGTGCGCATGAGCGACATCGCCGAGGTGGTCAGCCGCCGTACCGGTGTTCCCGTCACCCAGCTCACGGAGGTGGAGAAGCAGAGGCTGAGGCGCATCGAGGAGCAACTGCACGAGCGCGTGGTCGGCCAGCACGAGGCCGTACGGGCTGTGGCGGCCGCCGTACGCCGATCGCGTTCCGGGCTGAGTGACCCCCAGCGACCCGACGGGTCGTTCCTCTTCCTCGGACCCACCGGCGTCGGCAAGACCGAACTGGCCAGAGCCCTCGCCGCGGCGCTCTTCGGCGACGAGTCCAGCATGATCCGCTTCGACATGAGCGAGTTCCAGGAGCAGCACACGGTCAGCCGGCTGGTCGGAGCGCCCCCGGGCTACGTCGGGTACGAGGAGGCCGGTCAGCTCACCGAGGCGGTCCGGCGCCGGCCATACTCGGTGCTGCTCTTCGACGAGGTGGAGAAGGCGCATGCGGATGTGTTCAACGCGCTGCTGCAGGTGCTCGACGACGGTCGCCTCACCGACGCACAGGGTCGCACGGTCGATTTCAGCAACACCATCCTGATCATGACGAGCAACATCGGCGCGGACCGCATTCTGGCCGCGCAGGCGGCAGGGCGTCCGGTCAACGACCAGCGCGAGGAACTGATGGGGCTGCTGGGGCAGCGGTTCCGGCCGGAATTCCTCAACCGGATCGACGAGATCATCGTCTTCACCGGCCTGGACCGGGACCAGCTCCTTGAGATCACCGGCCTGCTGCTGGACCGCACCCGCCGTCGGTTGCACGCACAGAACATCAACCTCGAGATCAGCCCGGACGCCACGCAGTGGCTGGCCAACCGGGGCTACCAGCCCGAGTACGGGGCGCGGCCACTGCGGCGCAGCATCCAGCGCGAGTTGGAAGACCGGCTGTCGACCCTGCTGCTCGAGGACGGGGCGAGTCCGGGCGACACCATCGAGGTCAACGTCGTCGGCGGCGAACTCGACCTCTCGGTCCGGCCCGCCGTGCCGGCTGGCACGTGACACCCGACGAGCAGCTCGGCGAGCCGTCGCGGTGTGTCCCGGGGGCTCCACCCCGGCGAGTTGTTGCAGCAGATCATCCAAACCGCGGCCGTGCTGGGAGGGCTTGACGACGACGCCGGCGCAGGCCGGTCAGCCTGCGGGACAACCGCCCGGCCAACCCCCTGTGCCTGAAGGACGTCGCCATCGGCCCCCAATGCGTAGAAGGCGCTGCGCCGCACGGGCGGCATCCGCTGCACCCCACTGAATGACGGCACCGTGAGCGCCGGACCGGTCGACGTGACGGTCAGTCGCTGACAACCGGCCGCCATCACCGGCTGGCCGTCTGGAGGCGGCCGGTGATCGTCCTCAGGCAGCGCCGACGTCGGTGGTGAAGGTCGCGAAGGCGAGCAGGCCGGAGTAGGCGGCCAGGCCGATGGTGAACCAGGTGAAGCTGGAGTGCCTTTCGGGGGCCAGTTCGTCGACGAAAATGTTGAGCAGGATCCCGCCACCCAGGAAGGCGGTGAGCACGTTCATCAGCACGCCGGTGGGCTGGACGGCGACCGCGGTCACCCAGCCGCCGGCGGCGCCGGCGACCAGGACGAGGCGCCACCCGGTGGTGAGGCTGACCGGGAAGTGCTCGGCCAGGACGCCGTCGGTGGCCAGCACGTGCAGCCCCATGGCGACGGCGAACAGCACCGCCGGCCCGAGCCCCGCGTCCAGCTTAGTCGCCAGGGTGTACGTGATCAGGCCGCTGTACAGGGCGAAGAAGCCGAGCTGGAACCCGAAGACCAGCCGGGTGGGCTCTTGCCGGCGCTGCTGCGAGCGGTGGGTGACACGTTCCAGGGCGTAGAACGTGAAGAAGCCGACCAGCGCGACGAGGAACAGCACGAATCCGCGGGCCGGGGTGGGCCTGATCTCCTCCTCCAGGACGTGGGCCACCGCCTGGTTGCCCTCCGCGAGGCGCGGCAGCAGGTAGCGGAACACGTACGCGGCGGCGATGCCGCCACCGAGGGACGTCGCCGCGTGGGTGGGCACCGGCAGTCTCCGGCGGATGGCCGGCGCGAGAAGGTGCAGGGCTCCCAGCGCCACCGCCGCCGCCAGCGCCGCCCACAGGCTGCCCGCCCGGGTGAGCGTCACCGGGGCGGTGGGTTGCCGGCGGCCGGCTTGGAGCGCTGGAAGATGCCGAACAGCCAGAGCAGGGAGGGCGCCAGCAGCAGCGCTCCGACCGCGAGGACGGCGAGCACCGTGGCGAGCACGGTGGGATCACCGGCCGCCTCGGTGACGGTCAGGTCGGGCGGCAGCAGGTCTGGGTACTGGGCGGCGCCCCAGGCCCAGAGGACGGCCGCGACCGCGAGGGCCGCGGTCACCCGCACCGCCCGGTAGCGGCCGGTGGCGATCAGCACCAGCGACCCGAGCCCCGCGGCGAACGAGAGCAGCACCAAGGCGAGCGCCCGGCCCCGAAGATCGGCGAAAAGGTCCGGCGCGTCGGCGGCGACGACGGCCAGCCCGGCCGCCGCGCCGACGCCCACCACTATGCCGGTGACCAGGGCGCGGCGGCGGAACTGGGCCACCAGGTCGGCGGCACCGGCGCGGCGCGCGTCGTGGATGAGGTAGACCGCGGCGAGGTACGCGCACACGCCGATCGCGAGCAGTCCGCCGTAGATGGAGGTGGGATTGAGCCAGCTGCGCCAGATGTCACCCTCGGCGATGCCGGGTGGGACGCGACCGGAGGCGACTGCGCCGACGATCGAGCCGAGGAAGAACGGGGTGGCCACCGAGGAGAGCGCGAAGGTGGCGCCGTAGAGGCGTTGCTCGGTGAGGGTGTGACTGGCCTTGCGGAAGGCGAAGGCCGCGCCACGACCGATGATGCCCAGCGCGGCCAGGGTCAGCGGGATGTAAAGGGTGGAGGCGAACGCGGCGAACGCGGGCGGAAAGGTGGTCCAGAACAGGGTGATCACCAGGATCAGCCAGACGTGGTTGGCCTCCCACACCGGGCCGATCGAGTGCGCGATCAGTTCCCGGCGGGCTGCGCCGCGGCGCGCCCCGCCGGCGAGGAGGTCCCAGATCCCGGCGCCGAAGTCCGCGCCGGCGAGCAGGGTGTAGAGCGTCAGACCGGCCAGCAGCACCCCGAGCAGGACGTCGACGACGGTCATCGGCCGCTGTCCACCGGTTCGGGTACGCCCTCCTGCGGAGCGACCGGCTCGTCGCGGTGGCAGGCCATCCGCCACAGAACCGCGACGGTGGCGACGGTGAGCACCGCGTAGACGGCGGCGACCAGGGCCAGGCCGGTGGCCAGGCCCGGCGCCGGATTTACCGCCTCGGCGGTGCGCAGCACGCCGTACACGATCCAGGGTTGCCGCCCGACCTCGGTGACGACCCAGCCGGCCTCGACCGCGACGGCGGCGGCGACCCCGGACAGGGCGGCGGCCCGCAGGAACCACGGCGAGCGCGGCGGACCCCGACGCCGCCACCACGCAAGCGCCCACCAGGCGGAAAGCGCTACCAGCCCGAAGCCGATGGCCACCATCAGCTGGAACGCCCACTTGACCACCGTCACCGGTGGCTCCTGATCGTCGGGCACCTGGTCCAGGCCCATGACCACGGCGTCCGGATCCCACCTGGCCAGCAGCGACAGGGCGTTGGGCACCTCGACTGCGTACCGCAGTTCCCCGTCGACGTAGACGCCGCCGAGCGAGAGCGGCGCGCCGGCCTCGGTGCGGGCCAGCCCCTCCATCGCGGCGAGCTTGGTGGGCTGGTACTCCGCGACGAAGTGCGCCGCCCAGTCGCCGACCACGACCTGCACCGGGGAGAGCACCGCAGCGACGGTGAACGGGATGGCGAAGCCGAGCCGGTGGTAGCGGTCCCGGCGGCCGCGCAGCAGGGCCACCGCGTAGACGCTGGCGATGCCGAAGCCGGTCACCATGAACGCCGCGACGATCATGTGCAGGGTCTGCGGCGGCGTCGCCGGGTTGAACATCGCCTGCCACGGCCTGACGTCGGTGACCTCGCCGGAGACCAGGTCGAAGCCGCGGGGCTGGTTCATCCAGGCGTTTGCCGACACCACGAAGAACGCGGACGCCACGCCCGCGACACAGACCGGCAGTCCGGAGAGCAGGTGCACCCGGGGTGGCACCCGGTCCCAGGCGTACAGGTAGATCCCGACGAAGATGGCCTCGACGAAGAACGCGATGCCCTCCATCGCGAACGGCAGGCCGATCACGTCGCCGAAGCGGCCCATCAGGCCGGGCCAGAGCAGCCCCATCTCGAACGACAGGATGGTCCCCGACACCGCGCCGACCGCGAACAGCACGCCCATCGCCTTGGCCCAGCGGTGCGCCAGCCGGGTGAAGGTCGGGTCCCCGGTGCGCAGACCGCGCCACTCGGCGAAGACGGTGACCGCCGGCATGCCGACGCCGAACGAGGCGATCACGATGTGCCAGCCCAGGGACAGGGCCATCTGCACCCGCGCCGCCATGAGGTCTCCCGGGGCGGCGTCCTGGGCGAGCAGGTCAACCAGCATCGGGTTCCCCACCTTCGTTGCGTGTCAGCCCTATGGTGGTCTAACGGCCCGGCTGCTGGTCGGCAACGCGAATGCCGCATCCCGGGCGCGGAATCAGGGCTTGTACTCGCTGCGGGTGCGGGGCAGCCACTGCGGGTGCTTCTCCCGCAGGTAGCGAACCATCGCCTCGCGCAGGTCGCAGCGGAGGTCCCAGGCGCTCGGCCCGTCGGCGGCGGACGCCTGGATCTGGATGACGACGGTCTGCGGGTTGGCATCGACCATCTGAAGCACCCACTGATGCCGGTCCCACAGCGGCGACGCCTCGATCAGGCGCTGCGCCTCGACGCGCAGGTCGTCCAGGTTGGCGGTGTGGTCGACGTGGACCTGGACCTTGCCGACCACCCGGGTCTCGTGTCGCGTCCAGTTCTGGAACGGGCGCTCGGTGAAGTAGGTCGTGGGCAGGATGAGCCGGCGGTCGTCCCAGAGCCGGATCACCACGTTAGTCAGTTTCACCTCCTCGACGCGACCCCACTCGCCGTCGATGACGAGCACGTCACCGATGTAGAGGCCGTCCGCGAAGGCGACCTGGATGCCGGCGAAGGCGTTGCCCAGCGCGGTCCGGGCGGACAGGCCGATCACGGCGCCGATCACACCGGCCGAGGTGAGCACCGAGATGCCGAACAGGCGTATCGGCTCGAAGGTGGTCATGATCAGACCGATCGCGACGATCGTGACCGCCGTCGAGGTCAACCGTCGCACCGGCCGGATCTGGGTGCGGGCGCGGCGGATCCGACGGTCGGCCCTCCCCCCGGCCGGCAGCCGGCTGAACGCCACGATCTCGGCGACGTGCAGCGCCCTGACCACCAGCAAGGCGACGCTGCCGATCAGCAGCAACAGGATGGCGTGCCGGCCCGCGCGCAGCCACCGGCCCGGCCCTCCCGGCAGCGCGGCGTAGAGGCCAGCGAGTAGCAGAACGGCGGTCATCGGGCGGCGGCAGGCCTGGCGCAGCGGCGCCAGCAGCCATTTGTAGCGACCATGGGCGATCCGGTTGACGAGTACGCCGCTGAGCACGTCCACCAGCACGGCCGCCGCCACCGCGGCCAGCATGATCACCGCTCGGCCCATCAGCTGCCGTTCACCGCGATACCGATGGTCATTACTTCCGCTCCCGTCCGGGTCGTCCCCACGGCAGCGTGTCACGAGACGGCCGATCGCCGGGCGTACATCGCGACCGGCCGAAGTCCCCCGGCGGCCGCGGCACGCGGCGCCGCCGCCCGGGGCTCGGGTGGCGAGGAGGTCGCCCGTGATCATCCGCGCTAGCCGAATCCGCCGTGGGAGGCAAAAACCAGGCCGCGGTGCACACCTGGTACCCGGCCAAGTTCGGCGGAGGTCCGGTGGCGCCGTTGCGGACCGTCGCCGATGCCATTGCCACCTGGCCCGAGTACGCCACCGCCGTGGCCGTACGCCTCGACGCGCATGACCAGATCACGGTATGCGCGCCCCACGGCCCCGACGATCTGCTCGATGGGGTGTGGCGGCGCAACCCGGCCAGGGCCAGCGCGGAGATCTCCCGGCGGCGACTCGCCCGCCACCGCCCCACCGAACGCTGGCCTGGTGTCCGCGTCGTGATGTGACCCGGCGCTCGAAGCCCGCTGCCCGAGTCGACCTGCTAATCGCAGGGTGCCCCGTTGCGACATGTGAGTGCGTCTAAGGATGTCTCGTAACTCGGTGATGGCGTTGCCGCGCAACGGTTCCTGGATCAGCCGGCCAGGATGATGTTGTGGAGGTGGGCGATGCCGGATGCGGTGTCGGCCAATGTGTGGGCGGCGCGGCGGTAGTCGCGCAGGATCTTGAAGCATTTCATGCGGGCCAGGGCGTGTTCGACCTGCGCTCGGACCGAGCGATCCTGCTTGTTCAGGTCCGCCTTCCACTCGGGCAGATCACTGCCGTCAGCGGGCTTGCGGTCCGGGATGATTACCTCAGGATTGCCGCGGTAGGCGCCGTCTGCCATGACCGGTCGGCCGGCCAGCTTTTAGAACTCCTAACCCCGATGATTCGCCGGTGACGGCCGCTTGTTCGACCAGGCCCGCAGCTATCGACCAATGTTGATGGAGTGCGTGGTCTGGGCGGGGGCGGCGGCGAGGTGCGTCTGTGGCAGCACCACGACGTGCTGACCTGCCAGGTCAGCGACAACGGGCCCGGGCTGGGCGAGATTGCCGTCGCGCTGCCGTCGCCTGATGGTTTCCGAGCGTCGGCAAGGTGTGACGCATCAGCTGACCGGCCACAGCCCTGGCCCGGTATGCGGTGACCAGGCGATCATGGCCGGAAAGCAGGCCCGGATGGCGCGCCCAGCTACCCAACGGCTGTCGAGACGGCACAGCGCAGCAGAGGAGTGGTATGTCTGACGAGCTCGGCGTGACAGGCACTCCCGCGTTCGTGCGCGGCTCACCGTGTGACGTCGCGGTGATCGGAGCGGGCATGGTCGGCTTGTCCACGGCCTGGTTCCTGCAGGAAGCCGGCGCACGGGTGACGGTCTACGAGCGTCATCACGCTGGCGCCGGCTCGTCGTGGGGCAACGCCGGCTGGCTGACCCCGGGGCTGACCGCCCCACTGCCGGAACCTGCGGTGCTGCGTTACGGTCTACGCGCGGTGCTCAGCGCCCGATCCCCGGTGTACCTGCCGCTGCGGGCCGACCGTGACCTGTGGCGTTTCCTGCTGTCGTTCGTGTTCTACAGCACCGCCCGGCGGTGGCGACGGGGCATGGCCGCCTACGTCCCCCTCAACGAGCGCTGCCTGGATGCCTTCGATGCCCTCGCGGCCGGCGGTGTGAGCGCCGTGACGACGCCGGCGGAACCCTTCCTGGCCTGCTTCGCCCGCGAGCGTGACAGCCGTGGGCTGCTGGACGAGCTGGAACAGATGGGCGACGCCGGTCAGGACGTCACCTTCCGCCCGGTGACCGGACAGGTGGTCCGATCGATGGAGCCCGTTCTGAGCGACCGGGTCGGTGCCGCCGTCCAGATTTTCGGGCAGCGGTACCTGAACCCTTCCGAGTTCATCCCGTCGCTGGCGGATGCGGTCCGGGCCCGCGGCGGCCGCATCCTCGACAACAGCGAGGTGACCGGTCTGCAGCCGGCAACCACGGACGTCCGCGTCACCGGCCCATTCGGGCAGCAGCGCCGCCATGACGCTGTGGTCATCGCCACCGGAGCGGCCTTCGGTGAGCTGGCGGCACGCTTCGGCGTACGTCGCCCGGTGCAGGCCGGGCGCGGCTACAGCTTCAGCGTGCCTGTCGAACGGATGCCCGCCGGCCCGCTGTACTTCCCGGCGCAGCGGGTCGCCTGTACTCCGTTGGGCAGCCGGTTGCGGGTAGCCGGGATGATGGAGTTCCGCCGGCCCGCCGACGAGTTGGACCCGCGACGCATCACCGCCGTCGTCGACGCGGTGCGGCCGTTGCTCAACGGGGTGAACCTTGATGACCGTCGCGACGAGTGGGTCGGTTCCCGGCCGTGCACTCCTGACGGCCTGCCGTTGATCGGCGCGACCGCCGCGCCGCGGGTGTTCGTCGCCGGTGGCCATGGCATGTGGGGCATCGTCCTGGGGCCGATCACCGGACAGTTGGTGGCCCAAGCGGTGCTCAAGGGTGAGGTGCCCGCGGAGCTGGCGCCGTTCGACCCGCTGCGCTAGCGGGTGCGTCAGCGCTGCCGAAGCCCCTGCCGAACGTCCGGAACGATCAATTCAAGGTGGTCCGATGCTGGTGGCGAGCTCTCGCTCGCACACCGTCACTGCGTTGGCGGCGTTCAAAGCTGTCCATCTCACGGCCCCGCGGCCGATCGCCGCAGTTTCCGACGGTTGCTCCTCGAGCAGGACGGCGACTGGGCAACGCAGCCCGCAGCCGTCGGGTCGAGACCCACGGCGAGCGAGGTAGTTCACGACACCCACCGATCGCCAGGGCGAAGCCGTTCGAGCTTCCGCCCTCTTGCTTCCCGAAGCACTTTCGGCCTCCCGACCAAAAAGCGGTACATGAGCGTCGACATCGAAGTATCCGATCAGGCTGGCTCGCCGGCCTCCGTGCGTCGCTGAGCGAGGACTTCGCCGCCCAGACGACCGGCTCAAGGAACTGACGGAGATCTCGGCCGACACCGGCGACCCCGGCGAAGCACACAACCGGGCGGCACTGGTGACGGCCACCCGGCACAACCTCGAACAGATCACCGGTGCGCTGCGACGCATCGCCGAGGGCAGCTACGGCCGCTGCGAAAAATGCGGCGGCCTCATCCCCGCCGAACGGCTCGAAGTGCTACCGCATACCCGGTTCTGCGTCCCCTTCCAGCAGAAACACAAGGGTTGACGGAATGCCGCGGCAGCGGCCGCGCCGGCCTCGTCGCCGGCGCGGCCGCTGATCATGGCAGCACTCAGCCCCGTCACCCGGCAGCCGGATGGCGGGGCTGCCGAGTGGTTGTGACATCCACGTCGATGACGTCCAGGATGCCCAGCAGTCCCGCCAACGCGATCGCCTCGCTACGCGAGAGGGTCAGGCTGCAGGTGGCATCGGGATCGTCGCTGACGCCGTGGATCAGCTCGCGTCGACCGCCGGCGTAGTGGGTGACAACGCCGACCCGATGACCGGTGACGGTGGTGAATGCGTGGCACTCTCCGATGCCCGGCAGCGGTGTGAATTCGACGTCCATGACAAACTCCGGAAGAAGACGACCGCAACCGCGGCCGGGAAGTGGATACGGATGCGGGACCGGCCCACGTCAGCTCGTGAGTAGCCGGCGCAGGCCGGTGAGCGTGGCCAGCGGCGGTTCGGCGGGCATCGTGATGGAGCGGCCGGTCAGCGCGGCCAACCTCGCGGCGGCTCCGGCGGCGGTCGCACCACCACCGGTGAGCAGCAGCCGCCGCTGACCACCCCGCGGACGGTCGAGACGGCGCACACAGTCGGCGATCGCCGGGATCCGGTCGACGGATCCGGCGTCATCGACACGCTCCGCCGCGACGATGCTGCGGTCACAGATGCGTGCCACTTCGGTACGTCCGGATCCGATGTCCACCACGACCACGTCACCGCCCGGGTCAGGACGGCAGGCCAGAGCAGCCGCGAGTGGCTCCTCCACTGCATTGACCCGTCCACCGACGGCACGGCGGACCGCGGCGACAAGCACGTTGCGCTGGCGCAGGGTCGCGGTCGCCGGCACACCGACCAGTACGGGATAGGCGGTGTCGGAAGGTAGGCGGAGATCGGCGGTCAGCAACCGGAGCAGGTGCACGCAGGCGAAGAAGTCGCGCACCACGCCGTTGCGCACCGGCCACGTGGCGGTCACACCGCGGGTCTGAGCGGTCAGCGCGGCTCGTCCGGCCACGTGCCGGTCGGTGCTGGGGCGGCAGAGCACCGTCGGTTCAGTGATCACCGTTCCAGCCTGCGGCGTCCACAGCCGGACGGTGGACGTTCCGAGGTCAAGGGCAAGGCACGACTGTACGCCCGGACGAGCGTAGGCGCCGGCGGTCAGCATGTCGTCCACCCGGGTACGTCGGGGACCAGGTGTCGAGGGCTAACGAAGGGAAGCGACGTCGCCGGCAGGTCAATGGGCATGCAGAAGCGAAAGTCATGAATGAAGGGTGGCATGGTGCTCCCAGCCAAGGGGCAGCGTCGTGTCCGACGCCGCGCAACGGGCGGCTTCAGGCGGTGAGCGTCCACGTCGGCGGGGCCCGGTCCGCCGACCACGCCGGTACACAGCCCGGGACCGCACGGCGGGTCAGCCGGAAGACGATGCACAACCCGATGTCCCGGGCGGTGGACACGACCAACACCAGCACAGCCCAGACGAGCAACGTCGGCACCGCAACTCGCCGGCCGACGCCCCCGAAGCCGCGCCCGTCATCCATGTCGGCCACCATAGCCGTCCAGAACAGGAAGGGCCACGACAGCACTCAAGCGGTCGACCGAGGTCTCGGTCATCCGGCCCGCACCGCAGCCAGTGACCGCGGGCCGGTTGCCGGGCATCGGCAACGAGCGCGACGAAGTTGCGCCGGATCCGACCGCTTTCACTGAAGTAATCTCAGCGACTTTGCGGTAGGTATTTGTATTCGAAATGAGTCAGGTGCAGCGCGGCTGCGACGATGTCGCCGATCCGGCGTGGGCTGGCGGTGGTGTGGCGTAGCGTTTTCCAGCGTCCGATCAGGATGGCGAAGCCGCGTTCGCCTTGCCAGCGCAGCCCGCGCAGCAGCCGGTTGTAGGCGCGGTTGTCGGGTGCGAGACGGCTGCCGTCAGCAGGCTGCTTGACCGGAGTCTTGATGCCATGACCTGCGCTTTCGTAGCCGGAGTCGGCCAGGGCGGGCAGGTCCAGTTCGGCGGCGGACCAGTTCAGCGCAGCGGTCACCCCAAGTTCGCGGGCACAGCTGGTGTCGTGCAGGTGCCCGGGCATCGCCGTCGATGTCCAGATCGGCAGTCCGTCCGGACGGATGATCGCTTGGATGTTCGCGCCGAAGTCTCGGTGCTTTCCGGAGTACCAGGCGTCGATGGTCTCGCCCTTGACCGACAGGGTGGTCTCGGTGAGCCGGTCGCAGTCGAACAGCTTGCCGTCGAGGATCACATGGGACCAGCCGTCGTCGGCGACTCGGCGCAGCGCGGTGTGCAGGTCCTGCGCCTGCGCGGCGAGCACGGCGATGCCCTCGTCGCGGTAGCGGTACGCGGTCGCCCGGGAGATGCCGAACCCGGCACCGAGCAGGGTGATGTCCTCGGCCTTGCGGAACCAGACCAGCACCAGCAGTGCCTGGTAGAAGCAGGTCAACGCGCGGGTGCCGCGCCGTGTCCCCTTGGCTCGGCGTTCCGCGGCGAGCAGCCGGCCGAGGTACTGCACGAGTTCCCTCGGGACGTCGACCATGGCACGATATGCGATCACGTGGGGTCCTCACCGTGTGGGTGATCTTGTGGTGAGAACTACCTACCGAGGACCTCACGTCCACTTCCAGCGCTGTCCGGTCTGAGCGCCTTCATCCGTGTCGCACCAATCAACACATTCGCGTTGCTGAGATCAGCTCACTGGATGACCTTCCGGGCATGCCCGGAGCGATCGGACTTCGACCGAGTGCGAAGGCGGCGGGGTCGGGGGGCGGCGGATCTGGTGGATCACCGGCTCTTGGTGGACGCCGAAGCGCCTCTGGCGGAGCGTGCAGTTTCTCCGGCGACACCGAAGTCCTGCTCGCTGACGGCACCAAAAAGAAGATGAAAGACCTGCGGGTCGGGGACCTAGTTGCTGTAGCCGGCCCGGAAACCGGGGAAAGCGCAGGGCTTCTGCAAGGTAGGGGTTTGGCCGTTTCAGGTGATTCCGAGTAGCTGTAGCGGTCGGTCCGGGTTTCGACTGTTGTGGCGTAGGGCTTTGGCGATGTTGGTGACGCCGGTCAGTCGGAGCAGGCTGATGACGGTGTTGCGGAGGGCGGCCATGGCTTGCGGGGCGTTGCCGGTGCGAACCTGGCTGGCGTCCTCGCCGAAGGTGACGTCACGGATGTGGTGCAGGGCCTCGATGAGCCAGTGTCCTCGTAGCCAGTCGGCCAGGTCGGCGGGTCGGGCTTGGGCTGCGTTGAGGCTGGTGATGGCGTAGACGGTGACGGTGGACCACCGTCCGGTGGCCTGGTTGTAGCGGCGTCGGCGGATTCGTAGGGCCTGGCTGGCGTGCGGGAAGTCGATCGCGAGGGGTCCGAGGCAGGTGACGGCTTGCAGCGCTCGGATGTCGCGGCGGCCGTGGCCGTGGCTGCTGGTTTCGTCCTGGACCGGGATCTTGGCCCAGGGTAAGGCCTTGAGTTGCCGGTACAGCCGCGGCTGGTTCTTCTTCGCGGTGAACAGGTACGCGGCGTGTTTGGTCTCGGTCAGCCAGCGGGCGTGCTCGCGCTGGGTGTGCAGGGCGTCCGCGGTGATCACGGCGCCGGTCAGGTCGAGGCCGTCCAGCAGTGGCTGGAATCGGGTGATTTCGTTGGTCTTGCCGTCGACGCCGGTCTGGGCGAGCACCGTGCCGGTGTGCTGGTCCAGCGCAGCGAGCAGGTGGACCTGACCGCCGGGGCGGCCGCTACCGCGTAACGTCTTGCCGTCCACAGCGATGGCCCGACGCGCCGCTGCCGGCGTGACGGCTGTCCGGCTGATCAGCCACCGGCTGATCGCCGTGTCCAGAGCGTCGGCGTCGACGCGCGCCAGGACCCGCCCGATCGTGGATGCGTCCGGCACCAGATAGGCGCTGGTGAACCGGTCCCGAGCGACCTGCAACCGGGCCAGCACCGGCACGGGCAGGTCGGCCGCCCACTCACCGATCGCCGACACCGACCGCTGCCCGGCCGCCACCGCGCTCACCGCGACCGCGAGCAGGCTGGGCAGTGGATGGATGCGGCCACGCGGGTCACGCGGGTCCGGTACCTGGGCCAGGGCCTGCAACAGCCCGGCGGCGTGATGGTATGGATCATCCGACACGCGGTGCAGGCGTGCGGACAGCCCGCCGATCAACGATGATGGCTCCACGAGCGCGGTCCTCGAGTTCGATCGTTTGGCCTAGACACCTGAATGATCAGCCGAAGGCCGCGCTCTACCTCATGTAACAGCCACAACCGGCGTGACTACCCCAAGCCCGGTGATCCGGTCATATCTCAACCTTGCAGAAGCCCTGGGGGAAAGCGGTGCCGAAAGCATCACGAACCTCTGGATCCACGATGACGAGCTGCGCCTCTTAGCCGTCGCCGGTGGATCGGTAGCGACGACCAGCGAGCACCCGTTCTGGAATGCTGGCGAACGCATATGGCAGTCCGCCGAGGAACTTGACGCGGGTGATGCTCTTCTCGCCAATGACGGTAAGCGGGTAGTTGTTCGAGGGCTTGGTGCAAGCCTCGGGACGAAGGCGGCGTACAACCTCACAGTAGCCAATTTTCATACGTACTATGTGCTGGCCGGCAACACGCCGGTACTTGTACACAACACCGACGGCTGCTGGAGGGGCAGTTTCGATAACCTGCCGACCGGCAAGCAGCCACATGTCAGAACTGTCGGTAGCGAGGAGGAACTGCGTGACGTGTTCGGTCAGATGACTAATGGTGCCGAGCAGCTTCCGGCTCGTGGGCCGAAAATTCCCGAGGTCTACCGACGGGCCGACGGAACCGTAATCCAATGGCGTGGAGCCTCTCGATCGGGCGGTGCTACGATTGATATCTTCCCGCCTAACTCGAAGGGTCTAAAGGTTCATGTCGAGGAGCCGTGAATCGGCCATTCAGGAGATACTGACCGAAGGTCTGGACGATTGGGTGCCCATTGACAGGGTGATCGGCGAGGCGCGAGACTCCGCCTCAGACGAGGGCGTCACTCTGCGCGATGCGGCCGTGGGTCTAGTTCGCGCCCTGGTCGACAGTGGTTTAATGATTCCCGGAAATATTACTGAGGACGGATTCGAGCCGTGGAAGGGAAATTGCGGTCAACTGACGAGTCAGGTGATTCGGCAGTGCGATGAACTGGGATGGGAGCCACTCGGTGCAGGCTGCTGGTTGGCGAACACTCCTGAAGGTGACCGGGCTGCTCAGGGCGCTGCAGAATCCAAGGGTTGATAAGCCGTCTTTCGTCGTGATCGTACTGGTCACGGTGGGTGCCGGGAACTCGGAGATCGACGAGGGCGAGGCTCCAGGTCAGACAGCGGTCGACCAATATCTGACGCCTGCCCGGGGGCCTCGCCGTGCTTTCTTACCCCGCCACGATCCCGCCGTCCAGTCGAACCCTGAGCTACCTCGCCGACCGTTTTCGCCGCCGCCAGCATCGATCGCCGTGGCGGCGTCTCCACCCGGGCCGGCAAGCCCTGCTCACCCTCGCTTACCTGCGCTACACCGCCCACTGGGACCCCTACGAAAATTAGCTTGCGGCGCGGGTCGTCGTGATCGTCAAGGGGTTGCTGGGTGAACATGTCGTGGCCCGGCGATGCGGGCGAGGTCGAGCAGGCGTGTACGGCGTGGTCCGTAGCAGACGTAGTAGGCGATCTCGCCGGTGCTGATGCTGCGCCGGGCGAGTAGCCAGTGCCCGCGTCCGGCTGCCAGCCGATGCACACCGGCAACCGCGCCCACCAATACTCGCGCGAGGCGGGGAGCCCTTCAAGGAGATCATCGGTGAGTGAGCACAGCCTGACAATTGTTCGGCTGGACAGCGCTTCGTCCGCGGAACGGGAGGAGGCCATCGCTGGTGTGCGGGACCTTCTGCTTGCCCGCGGGGTGATTCTGCACAGCGACCGTCGTGATGCTTTGTGGCAGCCAAGCGAATGGAAGCCCGGTCCCGGAGCGCGCAGCGCAATGGTCGAGCTGGTCGACTGGTTTGACGGCTTCCTCGATACGGCCAACAACGGCGTCGACATCTGCGGCGACCGCGATGCCTACCATCCGGTGGAGAACGATGAGCCGCCGCGATGCCCTCACTGTTCGGCCGGCGCTCCGATGGCCTACACCGAGTCCTACGGCGACTGGCTGCACGAGTGGTTGACCGCCGGCCGGGAGCCAGTGTTCGGGTGCGATCAGTGTGGCTGGAGCGGGTTGGTGGGGGACTGGGGCGGGCAGTTCGGCGTCCTGATCGGAGCTCCCGCTGTGACGTTCTACAACTGGCCGCCGCTCTCACCGGCTTTCACCGCAGACATCCGCGGTGCCCTCGGCGGTCGCACCGGCGTTGTAGCCAGCCACTGGTGACGTAACCCGACGCCCTCACGGGTGGACATCGTCGGTTGCGAATCATCACTGCGACGGCTCCCCCCAATGAGGCCCGTCCAGTCATCGCTGGACGCGCCCGCAGCCAGCTCCGTGAGCTGGCAGAATTATGCCCTCGGGAAGCGGTCTGGGAGCTGCGGGATGCGTGACGCCGAGGCAGCGAACACTGTCCGGTCTCAGGGGGTCACTTCAAGGCTACGACGGAGCATGGCCAGCGCGTCGAGCAGGACGGCGCAGGTGATGCGAGTGCACGTCTAAGTTCCGCTTCAACGTCTGACGGTTTCGCGCGACGAGAACCGGGGGCATACGTGTCAGACGGAGACCCAGCAGTACAGGCGTTCGTGACGTGCTGTCGCTAGACGTGCCAAGGCTGCCAGCTCGATCAGAATCTCTGCCAGGTCTGAGGGCTCTCCCTGCCCCCAGAACTCCTCGATCTGCGACCACGGCAACGCCACTCCACGCAGCTCGGCTTCCGACGCGGTAGCCAGCGCCGCCTGGACCTCATCCGTTAGCGAGACGACAAGTAGCTCGCCGTCATGACGAACAGCGACGGCGTGACCCCACCTCAGGTTCTCTGTTACCGAGTCGTAGTCGAGGCCGGTCAGCAACTCCTCCAGCTTCCCCAGCACCACGAAGGGCTCGATACCCTTCAGCTCGACAACCTCGGATCCGGTATCTGAGGCGGCACGCGGACCGCCAAGGACATCGATCACGGCGGCGGCTGCATCATCAGAGGCGGCCGAGAAGTAATCGCAGAGAAGTCCCACGGCATGATCATGGCAGTCGCGCCCTTCCGGTGCAGTCCCTGCTGCGCCCGATGCGTTTAGGGCTCATCTGTCGACAGCAACGGTGACAGCAACTGGCGCGAACGGAGCCACGCTCTCCCGAACGGTGCCGGACAGGTGCCCGAGGTCAGGGACGCGGACGGACCCCGCCGGTCGACGCGCCCAGAACTTACAAGCGAGGGGTCCAGGCGGCTGGCTGACCTTGGGCGATTACTCGGCGACGAAGACGCCCACGCCGGGCAGCGTCTCGGTCATCCCCTTGATCCGTAGCACCTGCATGGCGCGGTCGATTACCGGCTCGGTAACGCCGTAGTGCTCGATCAACTCTCGACGGCTGGGCAGCTTGGAGCCCGGCGGGAACTCGCCGGAGGCGATGCGCTCGGCGAGGTCGTCGGCAATCTGCTCGTAGCGGTAACGCGGTGGCACGGTGTTCCCCTCGGTTGGCAACACGAGTAGACCACCTACGTCAGCCCTTGACTACCCAACGGTACCTATGGGAGGTTGCCGAGGAGGTCGATTCCCTCGGTTGGCGCTGTGGGCCGTCCTCACCGGCGTGGGTGCCCGGCGCATCCCCCGTGATCGGGCATCCACGCCCCCGGACACCTGCGGCACGAGGAGGCGGCAGTGCTCCCTTCCGATCCTCTGACGCGGCGAAGAGTCGCCCCCGACGGCTCCGGCGAGCCGATGAAGCGCGTCTCGTACGAGGAGTACGTCCTGGCGGTGGCGCTCACCCTCGCCCGCCGTCATCGGCCCGTCTGGTCATGGCGGCACTGGCGGCACGTCTGCCGCTGCGGAAGCAGCCTGCCCTGCCGAAGCCGCCACCGCATCCCGATCAACCGCGGCCACTGGCCCAGCCAGGACGGCCCGCGATGACCACCCACCACCCGATCAAACCTGCCTGGACCTGCGGCGGCTGTGCGGGAGACTGGCCATGCCAGACCCGGCGACGCGAACTGCGAGCCGAATACGATCGCGCCCCTGTGTCGCTGGCCCTCTACCTGGCTGCCCAGCTCGTCGACGCCGCCCAGGACCTGGCCCACGTTCCCGCCGGCCACCTGCACCACCGCTTCCTGGGCTGGACCCGATGAGCATCCTTCGACCCGGCGACGAGAAGTTCCACTACAGCGACGGCTCACACAAGTGGACCCCGCCGGACCCGGACTACGACCAGGAGGTCTGGGAGGAGCAGGTCCGCCAGCACAAGCAAGGCCACCTCAGAAACGAGCGCCCAAAGGTCCGCATCCAACGCCTGATCTGATGCCAGCAGTACAGCAGCGAAGTACAGCAACCGTGCCAGCCAAACCAGACCGAGCAGCGCGCTAACGGGCCGTCTGACCTCGCATCGAGCCTGATCCGACCGGCTCGCCGACAGTTCACACCTTGGAGATTGGTGGTTCGATCCCAGTATCGCCCACCATGAATATATACAGGTGGCGAGCCCGTCACCGGAGCCACAGGTAACGGGCTATCGCCATGTTGCCCCTTAAATTGGGAGCAGATTGGGAGCAGCGGCACCGGGCTCCGATCCCCACCTCGGGGAACGTGGCAATCCTCCATGGCCCAGCAACGTGCTCATCGATCCCGTCGACGACGTTCCGGCGGCGCACTCGGTCGACCACGGGTGCCGATGTCCAACCGACCGTTCACTGTCTCCTACCCAGCCGGCCCTGCTCGCGTTAAGCGACGACTAGTAGTACTTTGTTCGGTTCTGTGGCGCTTATTGCGATGTAGCGGTTTCACGGGTTGGTGGCAGGTGAGACAGGCGCCGGTCCAGGTCGCGAGGAGTCGTTGCAGCTCGCGGAGGACCTTGTAGAGGGTCAGGCCGGCGCAGCCGCTTTTGGGTCCAGGCGTAGTTCGGTGATGAACAGGTGCGCGGCGGTGACGAGGGTGACGTGGCGGTGCCAGCCGATCCAGGAGCGGCCTTCGAAGTGGTCCAGGCCGAGGCCGGTCTTCAACTCGCGGTAGTCGTGGTCGACTGGGCGCGAGTCGAACCGGTCGACGTCCTCACCGCCGGTTTCCCCTGGACATTTACAACGCCGGCAAACGCGTCGGCATCACCGGAGCGCACTCCAGCCTGTGGAGTGCCGTCGCCGACGCCGTTCGTGTCCTTCGACCGCCGCTGCTGTTCGTGGAGAACATCGCCGCCCTCCGGCGACGCGGCTTCGACGTCGTCTACGCCGACCTGGCCACGCTCGTAAGCCCGACCGGACGTACCCGCGTGCGGCCTGCTCACCCCTGAATCGGCTCCACCTTGGCGTTGCCGTTCCTGGCCCTCGCCAACAGGGCCTGCAACCGGGCCCGGCAGGCCGGCCATTCCGAGGCGACGATCGAATACATGGCGGAGTCCCGGAGCAGCCCGTCCTCACCCGGCGCCCAAGACCGCGACCAGCAGCGTAGTACGCCCTCAAACCGCGCCCCCACACGCTCGATCGCCGCCCGAGAGCGGTTGTTGCGGGCGTCGGTCTTGAGGTCGACACGGACGACCCGCCAGTGCTCGAACGCGTGGGCGAAGAGCAGGAACTTCGCCTCGGTGTTGAGCCCGGCGCCCTGCGCCGACGCGGCGAGCCAGGTGAATCCCACCTCGACCGCGCACAGTTCGTTGCGGCCCGGCCGCAGCCGCGGATCCCAGTACGCGGTGGCACCGACCGCCCGCCCCGTCGCCTTCGCCACCAGGGCGTACGGCGCCAGCGTCCCGGCTGCGGCCCGTGCCAGCTGCGCGTCGATGTAGTCGCTCACCTCCGCAGCGGTCGGCACCCAGGTGTATCGGTACGAGGTGCGGTCCTCCTCGGCCGCCACGGCCAAGTCGGCGGCGTGCCGATGGTCCAGCGGCTGCAGACAGACGAGGTCACCCTCCAGGACCGGAGCCGTCAACGTCGTGGTGAATGACACAAATGGTCCTCCGTTCGCGGATTGCCCGGCGCACCGCGCACCGGGCCCGGTCATCACCCGGGGCACCCCATCCACGAACGGAGGGTTGCCGGCCAGCGAGCCGGGGCTTCGCGCTGGCACTCGTGACCTGCCGGCACTCTAGCAATCCGTGTGCGCCGGGGTGTTCCCTCCGATGTAGAACGACAACGGAGCACCTGTGACTGGTCGTATCAGGAAATGCAGCGGTCGATGGAGAACAAAGGAACGCAAGATCAGGTGCCCGCTCATGCCGCTGACAACGCGCGGAGCCCTCTGCACAGATCGTCACTCTTCGTGTGCAGCTGCCTTGTTGCCGTTGCGTGAGTTGGCTGGTGCGGCGGGGCTGAGTTCGTCGAGGAGGCGGCGGATGCGGTCGGTGGTGCAGCGGTGTCGTTCGACTTCGCGGGCCCAGCCGCGTTCGGTGGCGTCGGCGATGAGGTTGTTCCTCGGTGTGCAGGCGTTCCTGTAGCCGGGGGATGTACTGCGGTGTGGTGATGAACTTGGGGCAGGCGCAGGCAATGGCCGAGTTCCGGCTCGGTCTTGTAGAAGTTGGTCTGCAGCCAGTCGAGGGGCGCCTGCATGCTTCCGATGTCCGAAGATTCATAGTAATGTCGCGATTGCGCGGGTGAGAGGCGCTGCAACGGACAGGTGTCCGCTACGCTCACCCGACGGTCACGGGTCCAAGGGCGCCTTCCTTCAACGGGGAGGCGTGGAATGGACAGTAATCCAGCGACGACCTGGGGAATCGGCAACTACTCGTCGATGGCTCGCCGGTTGATGCCGGTCGCCGAGGCGGCGGTGGCCGCGGCGGCGATCCGCCCAAGCGACCGCGTCGTCGACATCGCCACCGGCACCGGCAACGCGGCCGTGCTCGCCGCGTCGCGCGGCGCCCGAACGACCGGTGTGGACTTCGAACCGGTCATGCTGAGCTTGGCCGAGCGGCGCGCCACCGAGTCGGCGCTCGCGATCGACTGGCTGCTCGGTGAGGCGACATCCCTACCCCTGCCGGACGGCTGCGCCGACGTGGTGCTCTCGGTCTTCGGCGTCATGTACGCCGCCGACCACGCTGCGGCGGCGCGCGAGCTGGCTCGGATCTGCGCTCCCGGAGCCCGGCTCGTGCTCGCCGCCTGGATGCCGGGCACATTGCTGCCCGCGATGGGCCGGGTCGTGGGGGACTATCTGCCCACGCCACCGGCCGGCAGCGGACCGCCGAGCCGGTGGGGCGACCCGGAGGCGATCGACGCGATCCTGGCGTCCGCCGGTCTGCACGTGACGTCGGCCGTTTCCCACCGGTTACACCTCGACTTCACGGACGCCGAGGCGGCAACCGCACTGCTCGTCGACAGCGCCGGGCACGTCGTGGCGGAACGGGACCGGCTGCACGCCGAGCACCGATGGAACGACCTCGTGGCTGACCTACGCGCCTTCGTCGACCGGCACGGTGCCGTCGACACCGACCGATTCGTGCTGACGTCCGACTACCTCCTGGTCACCGCGTCCACCGACACCGTCTCCCCCACCTCCACAGAAGCGGACGCGACGCTTCAGCCGGGCAGGTAAGCCTGACGACGTCATGTTCCACCAGTACCGGGGAAGGAGACGCCGGACGATGATGCAGGGCCGCGTCTGGCGGCCCGGACATGTGAGGAGTCGATCACAGCACGGGACCAGTCCAGCTTCCCGGCGGCCTGGAGTTCAGCCAACAACAGCTCGTGCAGCCGCTGCGACACCCCGGCCCGGTTCCATTCCTCGAGGCGTCGCCAACAGGTCATCCCCGACCCGAACCCCAGTTGTTGGGGCAGGAACTCCCACTGGATGCCGGTGTGCAGCACGAACAAGATCCCGCACAGCACCTGCCGGTCCGGGATCCGCTTGCGTCCCGGGTGCCGTGGATTGCCCCTTAGTTTGGGAGCAGTTTGGGAGCAGGGCCGTTCGGCTAGGTGGCTGACTGAGATTGGCGGGCCGGCGTCTTCGTCGTCGGCGCAGCCGTCATGCTCAAGCGTTCCGGCGGGGCTGGCCGACCGGCCTCCACGCCACCGGCCACCCGCTGAGGGGCCCGCACCGGGTCGACAGGTGGCGAGCTCGCTGCGGATATGCTCGTCGGCAGAGCCTGGTGGCCCCCGTGTCGGGGCAGGAGTCCATTCGGGGGGCGAGCTGTGAACATCGGCGAGATCGCCCGCCGGGCGGGAGTGTCGCGCAGCACCGTGTCGTACGTGCTGAGCGGGAAACGGGCCGTGTCGGAGGCGACCCGGCAGCGGATCCAGGCCGTCATCGACGAGCTGGACTACCGGCCGAACGCCAGCGCCCGCGCGTTGAAGGAGGGCCGTACCCGCACCCTCGGTCTGGTGATCCCGCCGGCGAGTCAGCGGCTGACCGACATGCAGCTGGGCTTCGTCGCCAGTGTCGTCGAGGCGGCCGCCCGGCACGACCTCGACGTGCTGCTGTCCCCCTCCGGTGGTGACCACGACCGGTCGTTCGAGCGGATCGTCACCGGGCGCCGGGTCGACGGCGTGATCCTGATGGAGATCCGACTGGAGGACGACCGGGTGACCCGGCTGTCCAAGGCCGGTCTGCCGTTCGTCACGATCGGCCGGACGGCCGATCCGCACGGCATGAGCTGGATCGACATCGACTACGCCGGCCTGATCGCCAGGTGCGTGCACCACCTGGCCGACCTGGGGCACCGGCAGGTGGCGCTGGTCAACCGCTCCGCCGAACTGGTGGCGGCGGGCTACGGCCCCAGCCACCGGGCGCTCGCCGGTTTCCGGGCCGCCGTGGCCGAGCGGGGCCTGACCGGCGTGGAGGTCTGCTGCGGCGACGACACCGCAGCCGGCGAGGCGTGCGTGGAACAGTTGCTCGCCACCCATCCGGACGTCACTGCGGTGGCGACCATCAACGAGGCCGCCCTACCCGGCATGCAGCGAGCGTTGACCAGCGCCGGGATGTCCGTGCCGGGCGACTTCTCGGTCACCGGCGTCGCCGCCCAGCACTGGGCGGAGGACTTCCGCCCGCCGCTGACCGCCGCCGACGTGCCGATGGTCGAGATGGGGGCCGAGGCGGTGACGCTGCTGCTGGAGACCATCGCCGAGCGCGGTGCCGTGCCACGACACCGCCTCTACACGCCGCCCATCTCGTTGCGGTCCAGCACCGGCCCGGTGCCGGTGCGCTGAGCGTCCGGCCTACCCGCCGGTGCCGCGCCGCTGCTCCTGAGCGGCGGCCAGGATGAGGTAGCTGCTCGCCGTCCAGGTGTACGCGCGGTCCCGGAGGCCGGCACCGGTCTCGGCGTCGAAGTTCTCCGCGAACCCGGACTTCTCGCACAGCGCGAGGAACCGCCGACTGATGTCGTCGGCCATCCTGGTCTGCCCGGCCCGCCGGAGGCCGTCCTCGACCAGGACGGTGGAGGGTGCCCAGATCGGGCCACGCCAGTAGCCGTCGGCGGCGTAGTGGGCCGAGTTTGTCGGCTCGGTGGCCAGGCCGTGCGTGGTCAGGTGCGCCTCGACACCGCGCGCCAGGGCGGCGGCGACCGGCGCGGGCAGGTCCGCGCCGAGTGCGACGGGCATCAGGTCGAGCAGGCTGCGGCTCGCCCGCCGGTGACCGGTGTGCGGGCTGCGGGCCAGGAACCGTTCGCCGTCCCAGAGGTCGTCGAGCATGGCCGCGCAGATCCGGTCGGCCTCCCGGGACCACTGCTCGGCGCTCTCACCCAGCTCGGCGGCGAGGTCGGCCAGGCAGCGCAGTTGCGAGACCAGGAACGCGGCGAGGTCGGCCGTCTGGAGCACCCGGTGGCCGTCGAAGGTGGTCGCGTTGTCCCAGCCGCTGTCGTTGCCGTGCTGGTAGTGGGGCAGGTCCTGACCGGGCGCGCGGCGCGCGTCGAGCCAGAACCGGGTCCAGCGGGCCAGCCGGTCGTACGTCTGGGCCAGCGCCGCCCGGTCCGGCGGCTGGGGGAGGCGGCGACGCAGGTGGCGCAGCGCCCAGCCGTGGATGGGGGGCTTGACGAAGTTGTGCAGGACCTCGGAGTGAGTGATCGAGTCTGGTAGCGCGCCGGCCTCGTCCTGGTGGTCGAAGGGCAGCTGGAACTGGTGCCAGGCCAGCTCCGGCTCGCCGGCGGCCAGGGCGATCGCGTTGAAGCAGTGGTCCCAGCTCCACACCTTGTCCATCCAGTGCTTGGACATCAGGACGGCGGGGCGGCCGACGAAGCCCGCCGGGGAGACGGTCGCCGACCACAGCACGTACGCGGCCAGTTCGGCGGCCTGCGTGTCCGGGCCACGCCACGGGGCGATCGCGTCGACGAACGCGCTGAACTCCGTCGTCCGGTCGAGGTGCAGCCGCTCGAACGGGACGGACCCGTCGTACCGGCGGCGGGCTGTCGCGTACTCCTCGACCGCGATCTCCCACGGCCGGTCGGCGGGGAGGTCCACCGACCGGTCGGCGGTGCCCAGCGCCTGCACGCCGTCGGTGCGGCGCAGGGCCCCGGATAGCACCGTGATCCGGTATCGGCGACCGGTCTCGTACGAGGTGAACACGTGTGACCCGTCGACCGGATCGAGGTACAGGTAGGTGCCGCTGAACGGGGTCAGGGTGCCCGCCGCCGCGGCCACCCGCAGACCGAGCCCGCGCCCCCTGATCCGCAGCGCGTCCGGGCCGGCGTAGACGGCCTCGATCCGGTCGGTGCCGCTGCGCCAGGTCAGCAGCGCGGGGGTGGCGACCACTGTGGTGCCGGCCACCGTGGGGGCGAGGCGGAGGACGGGGTGCAGTCCGTTCTGGTGGGAGACCAGGTGCAGATCGTCGGCGTACGTCTTCTCGGCTACCACCGGGGAGAGGTTGAACCAGGACCCCCGGTAGCTGAAGGGGATGTCCTGGATGGGGAACTCCGGACCGGACGGGGCGACGGTCATGGGTGGCAGGTGCCTTTCTGTGGTGCGGGTGGTCAGTCCTTGACGGCGCCGGCGGTCACGCCCGTCGAGACGTAGCGCTGGGCCAGGACCAGCAGCACGGCGGCGGGGACGGAGGCGACGACAGCGGTGGCCATGATGGCGTTCCACTGCTGGTTGTTGTTGCCGATGTAGTGGTAGATGCCGAGGGTGATCGGCTGGTGGTCGCCGCCGCCGGTGAGGGTCGAGGCGAAGATGAAGTCCGACCAGGACCACAGGAACGCGAACAGCGACACCGTGACGATCGAGTTGCGGCTGACCGGCAGGACGACCGACCAGAAGGTCCGCAGCCGGCCGGCGCCGTCGACCACGGCGGCCTGGAGCAGTTCGTCGGGGATGCCCGACATGAAGGCCGTGAAGATCAGGACGGCGAACGGTACCGCGAGGGTGGTGTCGGCCAGGATCAGACCGGGCAGTGTGTTCAGCACGCCGAGGGTGAGGTAGATGGCGTAGAAGCCCATCGCCATGATGATGCCGGGGATCATCTGGGCGATCAGCAGCACGAAGCTCAGGGCCGGGCCGCCGGGCGGCCGGAGCTTCGCCAGCGCGTATCCGGCCGGAGCGGCCAGCGCCACGGTCAGTGCGACAGTGCCGAGGCCGACCAGGAAGCTGGTGCCGAGGTAGGGCAGTTGCTGGTCGAGCACCGCACGGTAGCCGTCCAGGGTGCCGTTGGCGGGGAACAGGTGCGGGGGAGTGGCCCGCATGTCCTGGTCCCGGGTGAACGACACATTGATCATCCAGTAGACGGGGAAGAGCATCAGCCCGGTCAGCACCAGAGCGACGCCGGTCTTCCACCAGGCCCGCGGGGGAGGGGTGGTCATCGTAGTTGCTGCCTCCGCTCGATCCGGATGTAGACGAGCCCGGCGATCAGGGCCATCACGATGAGCAGGTTCCCGACGGCCGCGCCCGGCCCGAACTCGGGCAGCAGATTGCCGAAGCCGAGTCGGTACGACCAGGTGGCGAGCGTCGCGGACGAGCCGGTGGGTCCCCCGCGGGTCATGATCCAGATGATGTCGAAGACCTTCAGCGTGTAGATCAACCCCAGCAGCAGCGTGATCGCGGAGACGGGGCGCAGCAACGGGAAGGTGATCGCCCAGAACCGTTGCCACCCCGTCGCACCGTCGAGGGCGGACGCCTCGTACACCTCGGCCGGGATCGCCTGCAGGCCGCTGTAGAGCACCACCAGGTTGAACGGGATGCCGATCCAGATGTTCGCGATGATCACCGAGGTGAGCGACCAGCCCGGCGAGGTGAGCCAGTTGACCGGGTCGACGCCGACCACCGCGAGCGCGGAGTTGACCAACCCCGAGTCGCTGTTGAGCAGCCACGACCAGGTCGACGCCGAGACGATCAACGGCAGCAGCCACGGGACGAGGAAGAGCGCCCGCAGCGTGCGCGACAACGGGAAGTGCTGGTGGAAGAAGAGCGCCAGGGCCATGCCGATGGTGAACTGGAAGGCGAGCGACGCCCCGGTGAAGACCAGTGTGTGCGTCAGCGTCGACCCGAAGGCTGGATCGGTCAGCACCGTCCGATAGTTGTCCAGGCCGGCGAAGGGGGCGCCGCCCTGCACGAACGAGCGGACGGTGTACTCCCGCAGGCTCAGCTCGACGTTGCGGTAGAGCGGGTAGGCGTAGAAGGCGGCCAGGTAGACGGTCACGGGTGCCAGGAAGCCCCAGCCGATCCACCGGCCGGACCGGTCCCGTACCCCGGCGGGGGTCCGTGTCGTCGGGAGCATGGTGTCGGTGCGGCGCGTCAGCTGGTCGTGGCCGCCGCCTGCGCGGCGGCCAGCGCCGCTGCCGGCGGCTTCCCGCCGCTGAGGGCCGCCTGCACCGCGGTCCACAGCGATTCGGAGATCTTCGGGTACTTCGTGCCGAGGTTGTCACCGGTGCGGCCCTTGGCTGCCCGTACCGCCTCGACCCAGACCTTGAGCTTGGGGTCCGCGGTCGCCTGCCGCTCCTGGACGGCGGCGACGGGTGCCACGTAGGAGAGCGTGGTGTCGGTGGTGAGGAGGTTGTCGGCACTGGTCAGGCAGGCGACGAGTTTCTGCGACGTGGCGTACCGCCCGGTGTTCTCCTGCACCGGAATGGAGACGAACTCGCCGCCGGTGGGCGCCGGTGCCGGCCCGCCCGAACTGGCCGGGATCGTGATGGTGCCGTACCCGAAGCCGAGCTTCTCCGCGTTGGCCAGCTGCCAGGTGCCGTTCTCGGCGAAGGCGTAGTCACCGGTGGCGAACTCCTGCCAACTCGTGGTCTGGGTGTTGTTGATGACCGAGTTCGGGGCGTGGCCCCGCTTGAGCCAGTCGGTCCAGAGGGTCAGCGCGGCCACCGCCTGCGGCGAGTCCAGTCTGGTCAGTTGGGCACCCGCGCCCCAGAACCAGGGCAGGAACTGGAAACTGCCCTCCTCGGTACCGATGGCGGAGAAGGTGATGCCCTTCTTCCCCTTGGCCTTGACCTTGTCCAACGCCGCGTTGAGCGACGGCCAGTCCGTCACGGCTGCGGGGTCGACACCGGCGGCGGTGAGCACGTCCTTGTTGTAGTAGAGGGCGAGCGTGTTCGCGCCGATCGGCACCCCGTACGCCTTGCCTTCGAGCTGGCCCGCGCCGAGCAGGTTCTTCTCCATCGCCGAGACGTCGAGCTTGTTGTCGTCGGTGGTGGTGAGCGCGCCGGCCTCGGCCAGGGTCGAGATGACCGGGTTGTCGACGATCAGTACGTCCGGCGAGTTTCCCTGTTGGGCGGCGAGCAGCGCCTTGTTGGTGAGGTCGGTGGTGTCGTAGCCGGTCCGTTCGACCGTCACGCCCGCCGAGGTGCCGCACTTCTCGAGCAGCGCGACCCACTCGGAGTCGTCGGCGAACTGGGGGTACGGGTCCCAGACGAGGTAGGCCCCGCCGTCGGCGGGCTGGTCCGGGGACGACGAGCAGGCGCTGCCGGTCGCTGCGGCGAGGGCTATCACGGCGACGGCGGCCAGGCGCCGCCGACGACTGAGTCCGGTCATCTGGTGCCTCACTTCAAGTCGATCGTCAGGGGTGGGTGGTGTGACCGTCGCGGGCCAGGCGGCGCCCGGCCATGAGGCGAACCGATTCGACGAATCGGTTCGTACGAAGGTAAGGCGGTCGATAACCGGTGGTCAAGAGAACGGCGACCGGGTGAGGAAACACGGTCTTCATCCGGCTGTCAGTTCATTGACATGCTTCAGTGTCTGGTCCTACGATCCGTGCGAATCGATTCGCAAGTGCTGTCTCCGGAGAGCGTCCCCCGCGCCCCACCAAGGAGCCGCCCGTGAAAACCCCGTCCCGCGGCAGGTCAGGACGAGCCGGTGCGAACGTCGCCCGACTCGTGGTCGGCCTGCTCGCCGCCACGACCGCCGTCGCCGTCGCCCCGTCCCCCGCCCAGGCCGCCGACGAGTCGATAAGTGTCAACTTCTCCACGGCCAGCGGTGCGCCGACCTACCGCGCCTCCGGCTGGATCTACGGCATGACCGAGAACGCCGGCGGCCCGGCTGACCACTTCTACCGGGACGTCAAGTTCCAGTACATGCGGGCCGGCGGCGCACAGCTTCCGGGCAGCGGCTGGGTCGGCGGAACCTACGACCGCCGCTGGAACTCCACAGTCGCCCAGGCGCGTCGGACCAACGCCCTCGGCGGGCAGTTCATCATCCTGCCGCACGACCTGTGGGGTGCCGACGGCGCGGGGATCTCCCGCTTCCCCGGTGACAACGGCAACTGGACCGACTACGACAACTTCCTGACCCGCCTGATCGGCGACGTCCGGGCGGCCGGGCTCTCGGTGCAGTGGGACATCTGGAACGAGCCCAACATCACCATCTTCTGGAACCGTCCGATCTCGCAGTACCTCGAACTGTGGCGCCGGACCTACCAGCGCATCCGGGCGGAGTTCCCCAGCCAGCTCATCGTCGGGCCGAGCTGTGCCTGCGTACCGTCGGCCAACCACGCCTTCTGGAACCAGTACCTGGACTTCGTCCGCTCGACGAACACGGTGCCGGACATCGTCAGTTGGCACTCGCTGCCGGGTGACCCGGTCGCCAACGTCGCCGCCGCGAACGCCACCCTCGACCCGCGCGGCATCGCCCACCCGCGTCCGTACCAGATCAACGAGTACGGCGCCCCCGACGAGCAGAACCCGGCCGACGGCGCCTGGTACATCGCGCGTCTGGAGCGGGCCCGGGCCGACGGGCTGCGGGCGAACTGGGCCAGCGGTGGCAGCCTGCACAACGACCTCGGCAACCTGCTGATCCGCAACTCCGCCGGGCAGCACCAGCCCAAGGGCGAGTGGTGGATCTACCGCTTCTACGCCTCCCAGACCGGGCAGATCGTCGCTGTGACCCCGAGTCAGTCGTTCGACGCGTACGCCACCAAGGCGACCGGCACGGCGAAGGTCCTGGTCGGCGGCGGTCGTACCACCGGGAACCTGACAGTCAACCTGCAACGCCTGGACACCACCAGCGGCATCGTGCAGAACAACCAGGTGCGGGTGCCGCATCCAGCGCATCCCGCACAACAACGGCGGTGCCGTGGCGGGGCCGGTCACGGTCTCGAACAGCGTGGTGAACGTGTCCAACAACAGCGCCACGGTGACGCTGCCGTACACCAACCAGACCGACACCTACACGATCACCCTGCTGCCGCCCGCCGAGGGCGGCTTCCAGTCGGTCGCCGTGGCCCAGCACTCCCAGCAGTGTCTGAACAACCCCGGTCTGAGCACCACCGACGGCAACGTCCAGCAGCAGAACCACTGCGACGGCGGTGACCAGCAGCTCTGGAACTTCCGGCCGGTGGCCGGAGTGGCCAACGCGTACACGGTGGTCAACCAGCAGAGCGGGAAGTGCCTCGACGTCAGCGGCGTCTCCACCGCCGACGGCGCGGCCGTGCACCAGTGGACCTGCTCGACCGGTCTCAACCAGCAGTTCACGCTGCGCAAGGTGACCTACTCGGGTAACGACTCGCACGACTACCAACTCGTCGCCCGGCACAGCGGCAAGTGCGTCGACGTCAGCACGGTCTCCACCGCGCCGGGCGCGCGCGTTCACCAGTGGACCTGCATCGCCGCCAGTCAGGGCAGCCCGTTGAACCAGACGTGGCGGCTGCTGGGCCGGTAGGTGCCTCGGGGGAGGTGATGCCCCGACATAAATGAAACAGATCCGACCATTCCTTGCGAATCGATTCTCCGACTCCATCGCCGCCCGCGGCGCGCCGACCAGCCTCCGCCGCCACGACATCGAGGAGCCCTTCGTGCGAACCCCGTCCCCCGGTGGGCCGGCAACGGCCCCCGCTCCCGTCCCGAGACGCCGCCGTGTCCGACGTCGGACCTTTCTGGCCGCTGCCCTGGTCGGCGTCCTCGTCGGCTACGGCACGACACCGGCCACCGCACCCTCCGCCGCCGAAGCCGCCGCGGCCGTGGCCGCGGCGATCGAGCCGGGGCAGAGCACCACGATCGTCGGCACCCAGTCCGGTCGCTGCCTGGAGGTGCCGAACTCCAGCACCACAAACGGCACCCAGACCCAACTGTGGGACTGCAACGGCAGCGCCGGGCAGACCTGGACCTGGACGTCGAGCAAACAGCTCACGGTGTACGGCAACAAGTGCCTGGACGCCAGCGGCCGGGGCACCGCCAACGGCACGCAGGTGATCATTTGGGACTGCAACGGCCAGAACAACCAGCAGTGGAACGTCAACAGCAACGGCACCATCACCGGCGTGCAGTCCGGTCTCTGCCTCGACGCCAACGCCGCCGCCACCGCGAACGGCACCAAGATCATCCTTTGGGCCTGCAACGGCGGCGCCAACCAGCAGTGGGCCTCGCCGAGCGCCCCACCGACGACTCCGCCGCCGACCACCCCACCGCCGGGCGGCGTGCGTCCGTGCGACATCTACGCCTCCGGCGGCACCCCGTGCATCGCGGCGCACAGCACGACGCGGGCCCTCTACGCGGCGTACGCCGGCAACCTCTACCAGGTGCGCCGCTCGTCGGACAACACCACCCGCAACATCGCGGTGTCCGGCGCGGGCGGCACCGCCGTCGCGGCCACGCAGGACTCCTTCTGCGCCGGCACCACCTGCGTGATCACGGTGATCTTCGACCAGTCCGGGCGCGGGAACGACCTCTGGTACCAGGGCTCCAGCGTGGTTCCGGGCTCACCGCAGAGCAGGCCGGCCATCGCCACGTCGGAGTCGCTGACCGTGGGCGGCGCGAAGGCGTACTCGCTCTACATCAACCCGGGTAACAGCTACTGGCGCGACGGGCACCTCACCGGAGTGCCGACCGGTGCGGCTCCGGAGGGCATGTACATGGTCACCAGCGGCACCCACGTCAACAGTGGCTGCTGCTTCGACTACGGCAACAGCGAGACGACGCGCAAGGCCGACGCCGCCGGCGCGATGGACGCCATCAACTTCAGCAAGCAGTGCTGGTTCGGCGGCTGCTCGGGCACCGGCCCCTGGGTGCAGGCGGACCTGGAGTGGGGCCTCTTCCCGGGCGGCAGCAGCTCCTGGAACCCGAACCAGCGCGCGTTCACCAGCAAGTTCGTCACCGCGACGCTGAAGAACAACGGCACGACCCGCTTCGCCATCAAGGGCAGCGACGCGCAGTCCGGCAGCCTCTACACGCTGTACGACGGCGCGCTCCCGCCGGGATACAGTCCGATGAAGAAGCAGGGCGCGATCATTCTGGGCAGTGGCGGTGACTGCTGCAAGCCCGACGGTGGCGCGAACCTGAGCGCCGGCACCTTCTACGAGGGCGCCATGGTCGCCGGCTACCCGTCCGATGCGACCGAGAACGCGGTGCAGGCCCACGTGGTGGGCGCTGGTTACCGCTGACCCGGGCGACGCCGGAACGAGCCGTGCGCTGGTCGCCCTCGGGTGGTGACCGGCGCACGGTCGCCGACGCCGGGCGTACGCGTTCAGGCGAGCCTCGCCGAGCGCGGGCGCGGCCGGACCGGGCGGGTGACGGGTCGCTCGCTCGATCAGCGCCACCCCCTCGTCCATCGACTGTGAGCGATAACAAGAACTCCGAGAAATTGACGCCAATCGTTTGACGTATGACGTCGTTAACGCTAATTTTCAGGCGCGGACCCGTTGGCTGCCCGGAGCCGGCAGGGCGCCGCGGACCGGCGCGGCCCCGGCCCGTATTCGGAGTCGTGGCCCGGGCCACGGCCGCTCGGCGGCGGCCGAGTCTCGTCCGCAATCCCCCCAGACCGTGCTGACGCCACCACCAGTCGCCGGCACGCACCCCAGGGCACGCGCGTGCGTTCCGCTCGTGGGTGACCCCGATCGAAGGAGTGGACCATGAAGGTCACCGGTGAGGCTCGTCCCGCCTCTCCACCGAGACATCGCTGGCGGTCAGGGCTGGCCACCGCGGCAGCCGCGGTCATGGCGGGCGGCGCGCTCGTCGCGGTCGACCCGATGCCCGCCGCGGCGGCGACGGTGGACACCAACGCCTGGTACGTCCTGGTCAACCGCAACAGCGGCAAGGCGCTCGACCTGTACGCTTCGGCCACCAACGACGGCGCGCGGATCAGCCAGTGGACCCGCAACAACGGCGCCAACCAGCATTGGCAGTTCGTGGACTCGGGAAGCGGCTTCTACCGGGTGAAGTCCCGGCACTCCGGCAAGGTCCTCGACGTCAGCAACTTCTCCACCGCCGACGGCGGCGCGATCGTGCAGTGGTCCGACCTCAACGGGACGAACCAGCAGTTCCGGCTGGCCGACTCCGACGGCGGGTACGTCCGACTGATCAGCCGGCACAGCGGCAAGGCGGTGGAGGTGCAGGGCGCGTCCACGGCCGACGGCGGCAACATCGTGCAGTACGCCGACTGGAACGGCGCCAACCAGCAGTGGCAGCTCGTCCGCACCGACGGCGGCACCACCCCGCCACCGACGGGTGGCAGCGGGTGTGGCAAGGCGCCGACGCTGGCCAGCGGCACCCACACGATCCAGAGCAACGGCAAGAGTCGGTCGTTCATCCTTCGGGTGCCGGCCAACTACAACAACAGCAACCCCTACCGCCTGATCTTCGCGTTCCACTGGCGCGGCGGCACCATGCAGGAGATCTCCTCCGGCGGCACCAGCGGCACCCCGTGGTCGTACTACGGGCAGCAGGAGCAGTCGAACAACAGCGCGATCCTGGTCGCACCCCAAGGGCTCGGCAACGGTTGGGGCAACTCCGGCGGCGAGGACATCACCTTCGTGGACGACATGATCAGCCGGATCGAGAGCAGCCTCTGCGTCAACCCGCGGCAGCGGTTCGCCCTCGGCTTCAGCTGGGGTGGCGGGATGAGCTACGCCATCGCCTGTGCCCGGTCCACCGTCTTCCGGGCCGTCGCGGTCATCTCCGGCGCGCAGATCAGCGGATGCAGCGGCGGCACCCAGCCCATCGCGTACTTCGGGCTGCACGGCATCTCGGACAACGTGCTGAGCATCTCCCAGGGCCGGGGGCTGCGTGACACGTTCGTGCGCAACAACGGGTGCACCGCCCAGAACCCGCCCGAGCCGGCGGCGGGTAGCCGCACCCACATCACCACCACCTACTCCGGCTGCCGGTCCGGTTACCCGGTGCAGTGGGCCGCGTACGACAACGGCCACATGCCCGGCCCGGTGGACGGCACCTACGCCGAGAGTGGCATCACCACCTGGACCAAGGGTGAGATCTGGCGGTTCTTCGCGCAGTTCTCCTGACCCCGGTCGCCGGCGAGGTCGGCGCTGACGTCGGCGGCAGCGCTGCACTCCCGTGCCCGGGAGTGTGGCGCTGCCGCTCAGCGTTGCAGCCGATCCGGCTTGCCCGAACCGCTGCGGCGCACCAGCCAGGCCTCGGTGATGTGAGTGAACATCGCCTCGGCGGCGCCCTCGGAGTCGTGGGCGGCGATGCGCTCGTAGATGCGCCGGTGGCCCTGGTTGGACGCCACGCACAGGGAGCGCTCGGTGCGGCCCATGTAGCTGGCGGTGTTGATGACCTGGCTCTCCAGCGCGCGTACGACGCCACGCGCGATCCGGTTGCCGGACGCCTGCATGATCGTGTCGTGGAAGGCCCGGTCATGCTCGTGGTACGTCACGTGGTCGTCGACAAGGTCGTCCATCCCGTCCACCAGCTGGCGCAGGCGGTCGATGGTCTCCGCGTCGGCGAGCCGGGCGGCGACGTTCGCCATGTCGGACTCCAGCACCCGCCGGGTGACGACCAGGTCGTCGAGGATGGCGAGGCTGTCGTCCTCGGCGATGGTGGCCGCGAGGACGAGTTCGTCGAGCATGTCCCACTGTGACGGTGGGGTGACTATGGTGCCGGCGCCCTGACGGACCTGCACCAGCCCCTTCTCCTGAAGGATCTTGACGGCTTCCCGGACGACGGTCCGGCTCACGGCGAAGGTCTCGCAGAGGATCGGCTCGGGAGGCAGGGACGTCCCCGACGGGTGGACACCCCGGACGATGCGCTGCACGAGTTCGGCGGTGACCGCCCGGGCAAGGTTGGCCGGCCGACGTACCCATGCCGGTGTTGCCGGAGCGTTCAGGGCTGTCTCCTGAGCTGGCGTCATGTCCCCTCCGAGTGACTCGCCATGGCACGACGTCACGGTCAGTCTACGGCTGAGCATTGACGTCACACGTCATACGAGTTAATTTGCGATCAACGATGGCAGGCGGTAGCGCCGTCGGCCACCCCACTTTCAGAGGTGACAACCTATGAGACAGCGCGCGCTATGGTCGGCCGTCTTCGTTGTTGGATTGGCCTTGACCGGCTGTGGAAGTGCTAGCGACTCGGGCCCGGCCAAGAGCTCCGACGGCAAGCTGGTGGTCTGGGACTGGAAGTCCGGCGAGACATTCGCCAAGTCGTATCTGGACAAGGCGAAGGCCGACTTCAAGAAGAAGCACGCGGACGTCGAGGTCGAGTTCGTCGCCCAACCCTTCGATCAGTACTACACGTTGCTCGGTGCGGCGATCCAGTCCGGTAAGGGCCCGGACGTCATGATGTTCAACGGCGGCGGCCAGATCCGCGACCGGGTGGACGCGTTGGTGCCGCTCACCGACTACGTGGCCGAGGACAGGCAGCGGCTCGCCGGGTGGGAGGCGTTCACCAAGGACGGCAAGGTCTACGGCAGCCCGGTGACGCTGCAGGGTTACCCGATCTACTACAACAAGGACATCTACCGCAAGGCCGGGCTCGACCCGGCCAGCCCGGCGACCACCTGGGACGAGTTCGTCGCCGACTGCGCCGCTGTCGCCAAGGCCGGCTCCAAGTGCTTCGCCCTGGGTAACAAGGAGGGCGTCGGCATCCAGTTCTGGCTCTCCAGCATGGGCTCGGTGACCCTCACCGCGGCGGAGTACGACGCCTGGATCACCGGCAAGCGCGACTGGAACTCGCCGAACGTGAAGCGGGTCTTCGAGCTCTGGAAGGAGACCGGCGACAAGAAGATGAACACCGACGGGGCGAACTCGACCGCGATGTTCAACGACTCCTTTGCGGCCTTCCAGTCCGGCAAGGCCGCCCACGTCATGGGCCTCATGTCCGACGTCGGGCACTGGAAGGCCTTCAACGAGTTCCTCACCCCGGAGAAGCTCGGCGTCATGAAGGCGCCGGTCGTCACCGCCGGCACCACCCCGAGCCTGCCGTACGACGGTGGTATCGGCTATGCGATCGCCAAGTGGACCAAGGACCCGAAGGTGGCCGCCGATCTGGTGCGCTCCCTGACCTCGGCCGAGGCGCTGAAGGCGTTCTACGCCGATGCCGGCGCCATCGCCGCCGACACCACGATCGACGTGTCGCAGGCCGGACCGGCCGCCTCCACGATCGTCAGCGAGCTGAAGACCGGCAAGCCGGCTCTGCACGTCGCGCTCTCCTCGAAGACGATCGACCTGATGGGACGGCTCTCCCAGCAGCTGCTCAGCGGTTCGATCACCGTCGACGAGGTGGTGAAGCAGTTGGCCGCTTCCGACCAGGCGGGCTGACCTCGTGCCGATCGGAAACACGCAACCGTCGGTCCGTCTGGCTCCGGCCGGGCGGCCCGGCGGCCCGGCGGTCACCTCCCCCACCCACCGGGGTGGCACCCGTGCCCGCCGCACCCGTGGCGGCCTCGGGGCCGAGCGCTTCGCCCCCTACCTCCTGGTCGCGCCGGCCGTCCTGATCATCGTGGCGCTGCGGATCTACCCGCTGATCCTCGGCG
This sequence comes from Micromonospora sp. HUAS YX12, assembly GCF_040215685.1. Classification (NCBI taxonomy): domain Bacteria; kingdom Bacillati; phylum Actinomycetota; class Actinomycetes; order Micromonosporales; family Micromonosporaceae; genus Micromonospora; species Micromonospora sp. HUAS YX12. Next base: position 6,251,989 of record NZ_CP157974.1, on the reverse strand, counting down.
TCAACTTCTCCTTCACCGGCGACGGTGACCAGAACGGAGAGGCGGTCGGGTTCGGCAACTACCAAGAGCTGTTCGGTGATCCGCTGTTCCGCACCGCGCTGGGCAACGTCGGCCTCCTGGTGTTGCTGCTCCCGGTGGCGGTGGCGATCCCCGGCCTCCTCGCCACGTTCATCTACCTGCGGGTGCCCGGCCACCGCTTCTACCGCAGCGTCTACTTCTTCCCCGCGGTGCTCTCACCGGTCATCGTCGGGGCGATCTTCAACCTGCTGCTCGCCTTCGACGGCCCCGTCAACGTCGTCCTCGGCTCGGCCGGGATCGGCCCGGTGGACTGGCTCGGCGATCCGGACGTCGCGATGTTCGTGGTAGTGGGCGTCCACATCTGGGCCACCTTCGGAATGGCCCTGGTGGTGTTCCTCGCCGGCTTCGCCACGCTCGACGCCGCGCTACTGGACGCCGCCCGGGTGGATGGCGCGTCACTGCGCCAGGTCGTCTGGCACGTGATCATCCCGAGCCTCTCGCGGACCATCCAGTTCGTCTTCGTGACCACGATGATCGGGATGCTGACCTCCATGTTCGGGCTGCTGTTCGTCATGACCAGCGGTGGCCCGGAGGGCTCGACGTACCTGCCGGAGTACTACATCTGGATCCAGCAGGGCCAGATGAACCGCCCCGCGCTCGCGTCCGCCGCGTCGACGATCCTCTTCGCGATCATGCTCGTGGTGGGGATGTCGCAGATCAAGCTGCTCGGACGATCGGGAAAGGTGGACTGATGTCCCGGGGCCGTCTGGGACGGTGGATGATCGCCATCCCGATGTCACTGCTCGCGCTGGCGACGATCTACCCCCTGCTCTTCACCGCGAACGTCGCGTTGAAGACCCGCCGCGACTACATCCTGGACCGGTTCTCCCTGACCAGCACCCTGCAGTGGGAGAACATCAGCACGGCGTGGAACAGCGTCGGCATGGGCCGCTACTTCGTCAACTCGCTGGTCGTGGTGACGGCGTCGGTGCTGCTGCTGCTCCTGCTCGGCTCGATGGCCGGCTTCGCACTGAGCCAGCTGCGGTTCCGTGGCTCGTCGGCGCTGTTCCTGGGCTGCCTCGCGGGACTCTTCATCCCGTTTCAGGTGATCATGGTGCCGCTCGCCCGGATCATGGCCGACACCGCGCTGATCGACACGTACCCCGGTCTGGTCCTCGTCTACGTGGCCCAGTTCCTGCCCTTCACCGTCTTCCTGATGACGAGCTACTACAAAGGCATCCCTCCGGAGATCGTCGATGCCGCCCGGATCGACGGCAACACGGTGTACGGCGTCTATCGCCGGATCATGTTGCCGCTGGGCACCCCGGCGCTGCTGTCGGTAGGCATCCTCAACGCCCTGTTCTGCTGGAACGACGTCCTCATGGCGCTGGTGATGATGCCCTCGGCGGAGAACCGGACGCTCATGATCGGGGTGACCTCGTTGCGAGGGCAGTACTCGGACAACATCCCGACCTTCGCCTCCGGGGTGCTGATCGCTGCGATACCCGTCCTGTTGGTCTACCTGTTCCTCCAGCGCCAAATTGCCGACGGCGTCGCCGCCGGTTCCACGAAGGGTTGACATGCGGATCACGGGATTTCGGACACTCAGCACGGTGCAGGAGTGGGGGCGCCCCGTTGGCGACGCCAACGGCGTGTTCGCCGACGGGGTGGTCCCGGTCTCGATCGTCCTCGTCGAGACCGACGAGGGCATCACAGGCATCGGCCTCGGGCCGCACGTCGAGATCGAGCGGATCTTCGCTGCCATCGAGGGCGAAGACCCCCGTGCGGTGACGACCCTGTACGACCGCATGCTGCGGCACACCTTCAAGGCCGGTCACGCGGGGCCGGTGTTCGGCACCATCGGGGCGCTCGACACCGCACTGTGGGACATCAAGGCGCAGCTCGCCGGTCAGCCACTGTGGCGGCTGCTGGGCGGACGGGACCGGCGGGTCAACGCCTACGCCTCCGGTCTGGACATCGGGTTGACCGACGACGAACTCGTCGCCGAGTACGAGGTCTACGCCAGCCACGGGCTGCGGGCCGCCAAGCTCAAGGGTGGCCTCGACATCGACCGGGACCGGCATCGGCTCGGCCTGGTCCGCGACGTCCTGACCGAGGCCGGGCACGGCCGGCGGCCGGGTCTGATGCTCGACGTCAACGAGGTGTGGACCCGCAAGCAGGCCGTGCGGCACGTCTGTGAACTCGAACGCTCCCTGGACCTCATCTGGATCGAGGAGCCCGTGCGGCGTTGGGACGCCGAGGGCCACGCCGCGGTCAGTCGGGGTATCTCGGCGTCGGTAGCCACCGGCGAGAACCTCACCGGGCTGGAACAGTACCGCCCGCTGGTCGCCGCCGGCGCTGTCGACATCGTCCAGATGGCCGCCGTCTGGGGGGTCACCCACTTCCTGCGGGTGTCCGCCCTGGCTCACGCCCACGACCTGCCGGTCAGCCCGATCGGCAACAGCCCGGTCGGGTTGCTGCACGCCGCGACCTCGGTGCCGAACCACCTGACCAGCGAGTTGCAGGACCTTCATCGACCGGTCGGTGTCTCCATCGACCTGCACGTCGAGGACGGCGCCTTCATCCTCGGCGATTCGCCCGGGCTGGGTGTGCGCGTCGACGAGGAGCTGATTCGGGCCGCCAACCGCCGCCTGCAGGCGCCGACGGCCGACAGTCCCAACGTGCGACCGGAGCGGGCCGGCCGCCGGTTGCTGGCCGGTGTGGACGGTCTCGCCGCCGTCCGGCCGGTGCCCGCGGTGTCACTGAACTCGCACAACGAGGTGACACCCACCGCCCGGTAGTGAGCCGAGCACCAGACGAAGAGGAGCGTGGGTGCGCCGTCGCGGCGGGGCACCCACGACCATGCTCGGTCGGCACGGCCGACGTACCGACCGTCGAGACGGAGGATCGATGAAGGCAGTCGTCTACCGGGGGGCGCGTGACCTCGGGATCGAAGACCGCGAACCGGCGCCACCCGGTCCCGGACAGGTGCGGATCGACGTGGCCTACACCGGAATCTGCGGCACCGACCTGCACATCTACCACGGTGACATGGACGCCCGGGTCGGTGACTCCGCGGTCATCGGGCACGAGATGTCCGGGCGGATCGCGGCGGTCGGCGCGGACGTCAACGGGTTGAGCGTCGGCCAGCCCGTCACCGTGATGCCGACCCGAACGTGCGGGAAGTGCGCGGCCTGCCGGCGCGGCACCTCGCACATCTGCCACGCCATGAACTTCCTCGGCGTCGACTCACCGGGCGCCATGCAGTCCTTCTGGAACGTGCCCGCGGAGCTGGTCCTGCCACTGCCCGAGGAGCTACCGCTCGACCACGCGGCGCTCGTGGAGCCGGTCGCGGTCGCCGTGCACGACGTCCGGCGGGGGAGGGTGTCCGCCGACGACCAGGTGGTCGTGGTCGGCGGTGGGCCGGTGGGTGTGCTCATCGCGACCGTCGCGCAGAGCCGTGGCGCGCGGGTGCTCCTGGTCGAGCCGGACCCGTACCGGCGTGCGGTGGCCGGCGGCGTCGGAATCGAGGCCGTCGACCCGGGGTCGACCGATGTCGTGGCACTCGTCGACGACCGCACCGGCGGAGCGGGCGCCGACATCGCCTTCGAGGTGTCCGGCGCTGCCGCCGGTGTCACCACCGCTGTCGACGTACTCACCACCCGGGGCAGGCTGGTGATGGTGGCGATCCACCCCCGGCCCCGCGAGGTGAACCTGCACCGGTTCTTCTGGCGCGAACTGGAGCTGCTGGGCGCCCGCCTCTACCAGCGGGACGACATGGAGGAGGCGGTCCGGCTGGTCGCCTCGGGCGCGATCCCGGCCCGCGAACTCATCTCCCGGGTCGAGCCGATCGACGCGGCCGCCGCCGCTTTCACCGCGCTCGAGGGTGGCGGCGTCATGAAGGTGCTGCTCGATCTGCGGGGAGGCGACAAGTGACGGCGCTGTTCGACCTGTCCGGGCAGACCGCCGTGGTGACCGGGGCCCGCCGCGGCATCGGTCTCGCCATGGCCGAGGCCCTGGCTCTGGCCGGTGCCGACATCGTCGGCGTCTCCGCCCGGCTCGAAGCGAGCGGCAGCGAGGTCGAACGCCGGGTGCGCGCCGCCGGCCGCCGGTTCACCGGGCTGCGCGCCGATCTCGGCGACCGGGCCGCGGTGCACCGGTTGGCCCGGGACCTGACCGCTCTCGGTCCGGTCGACATCCTGGTGAACAACGGCGGCACGATCGCCCGTACACCGGCCGCCGAGCACCCGGACGAGATGTGGGACCAGGTGATCGAGGTGAACCTCAGCAGCCAGTTCGTGCTGAGCCGGGAGATCGGCCGGACGATGGTCGAGCGCGGCCGAGGAAAGATCATTTTCACCGCGTCGCTGCTGAGCTTCCAGGGCGGCATCACCGTCCCCGGCTACGCCGCGTCGAAGTCGGGCGTCGCCGGCCTCGCCAAGGCGTTGGCCAACGAGTGGGCCGCCCACGGGGTGAACGTCAACGCGATCGCGCCCGGCTACATCGCCACCGACAACACCCGGGTGCTGCGCGACGACCCCGACCGTAACCAGGCGATCCTCGGTCGGATCCCGGCCGCCCGGTGGGGCCGGGCCGACGACCTCGGCGGTGCCACGGTGTTCCTGGCCTCCGCCGCGTCCGACTACGTCAACGGGATCGTGCTGCCCGTCGACGGCGGTTGGCTGGGCCGATGACCGGCGGGCAGGGGCCGCGGCGAGCCGGAATCGTCGACGCGCACCACCACCTCTGGGTCCGCGCCCGGCACCCCCAGTCGTGGATCGACCCGGTGACCATGGCGGCCATCGACGCCGACTTCGAGCCCGCCGACCTCGCGCCGCCGGCCCGGGCGGCCGGCGTCACCGCGACCGTGGTGGTGCAGTCCATCGCCTCGGAGGCGGAGACGGTGGACCTGCTGGGCATCGCGGCCCAGGACACCCTCATCCGTGGGGTGGTCGGCTGGGTGGACCTGACCGCCCCCGACGTCGTCGCCCGCATCGACCGCCTGCGGGCGGCCCCGGGCGGGGACCGCCTCGTCGGCATCCGCCACCTCGTGCAGAGCGAGACCGACCCGGCGTACCTGGACCGTCCGGACGTCCGGCGGGGGATCGCCGCGGTGGGCGCGGCGGGCCTGGTGTACGACCTGCTGGTCCGCCGGCACCAGCTACCCATGGCCGCGCGCCTCGCGCACGACCTGCCGCAGGTGTGCTTCGTCCTCGACCACCTGGGCAAGCCCGCGCTGGGCCGTCCGGAGCTGACGGAGTGGGCCCGCGACCTGCGGGCGTTGGCGGACGCGCCGAACACGACGGCGAAGGTCTCCGGGCTGGTGACCGAGGTGGGCCGGTCGCCCTGGACGCCGGAGGATCTGCGACCGGCCGTCGAGGCCGCGCTCGACGCGTTCGGGCCGGACCGGCTGATGTACGGGTCGGACTGGCCGGTCTGCCTGCTCGCCAGCTCGTACGCGCGGTGGGTCGAGGCGTTGGCGCAGTTGCTGGGCGACCACGACGAGGCCGACCCGGCGTCCATCTGGGGCGACACGGCACGCCGGGTCTACGGGCTGGAGGGGTCGTGAGGGCGCGGGCACTGCCGCTCCGTCCGGAGGTACGCCTCAGCGAGCTGGGCCTCGGCGCGGCCCAGGGCGGCAACCTGTACCGCGCGACGACTGACGAGGAGTTCGCGTCGGCTGTCGACACGGCCTGGGCGGCGGGCGTCCGGTACTACGACACCGCGCCGCACTACGGGCTGGGCCTGTCCGAGCGTCGGCTCGGGGCGGCCCTGCGGGAGCGGCCGCGTGCCGCGTACGTGGTGTCGACGAAGGTCGGGCGACTCCTGGTGCCGTCGCCCGAGGACGCGCACCTGCGCGACTCCGACGGGTTCGACGTGCCGGCCAGCCACCGGCGGGTCTGGGACTTCAGCCGCGACGGCGTGCTCCGCTCGATCGAGGCCAGCCTGGACCGTACCGGGCTGGACCGGATCGACGTCGTCTACCTGCACGACCCGGACGACCACTGGGAGCAGGCGGCGCACGAGGCCGTACCCGCCCTGGTGGAGCTGCGTGACCAGGGCGTCGTGGGCGCGATCGGCGCCGGCATGAACCAGTCGGCGATGCTGGCCCGGTTCGTGCGGGAGACCGACGTCGACGTGCTGATGTGCGCCGGGCGCTACACCCTGCTGGAGCAGGGCGCGGCGGACGACCTGCTGCCGTCCGCCGAGAGCCGGGGGGTGGGCGTGGTCATCGCGGGCGTCTACAACTCGGGGCTGTTGTCGCGGGAGCGGCCACCGGCCGACGCCGTCTACAACTACCAGCAGGCGCCGGCGGAGGTGATCGAGCGGGCGCGGCGGATCGCGGCGGTCTGCGAGGCGTACGGGGTGACCCTGCCGCAGGCGGCGCTCGCCTTCGTCCGCCGGCATTCGGCCGTGGTGTCGACGGTCGTCGGGGTGCGCGACGGCGCGCAGGTGACCGAGACGGTACGACGGTTCGGGACCGCCGTGCCCGAGGAGCTCTGGGACGCGTTGGCGGCGGCGGGTCTGCTCGCCCCCTCGCCCGACCAGGACGGCGTCCCCGGACGCGGTTGAGCGGAACACGTCCCGGCTGGGACCGGCTCCGACTCTCGGAAACCGGCCCCGACCGGGACGTCGTTCGTCAGCGCGACACGCCGCGGGTCACACCGCGGTGAACCGCCACTGTTGGTTGGTCGCGCCGTGGCAGGTCCACTGCAACAGCCGGGCACCGTCCGCGGTGGAGGCGCCGTTGACGTCCACGCAGAGGCCGCTCAGCACGTTGCGCACGGTGTACACGCCGGAGGTTCCGGTCGCGGTCGCGGTGAACTTCTGCTGGTTGCCGTTGTTGCAGGTGGCCTGCTGGAGGAAGGCACCCGCCGCGGTCGAACTGCCGACCACCTCGACGCACTTGCCGCTGTGCACCGCCTTGAGATAGACCGCACCGCTACCGGCGTCGACCGCCTGCCACCTCTGGTTGTTGCCGCCGGTGGCCGCCCACTGGGTGATCTGGGCGCCGTCGGCGGTGGAGACCCCGCTGACGTCCATCAGCTTGCCGCTGTGCTGCGCGGTGACCGTGTAGGTCTTACCCGCCAGACCCCCACCGCCGTTGGTGGGTGTCCCGACGCCGTTCCCGCCGAAGGTGTGCGAGTCCAGGTCGAACCAGTTGTTGCCGCTGCCCTTGAACACCATGTAGAGCGTCTGCGTGCCGCCGCTGGCGGCGACGCTCACCGGTGTCGTGGACTGGTAGTTGTCCCAGCCGCCGGTGGCGGGCACCGGCGTGGTGGCCAGCAACGTGCCGGTCGGCGAGCCGGACCGCAGCTCGATCGTGCCGCCACCCGACGGCGACGACAGCCGGTAACTGACCGTCGAGATGCCGGACAAACTCATCGGGCTGAACGCGATCCAGTCGTTGTTGGAGATGTCACCGACGCGCTTGGTGCTCTCCGCGGCGGCCTGGTCGACGACCCGGATGCCGGACTGGCTGCTGAAGTACTCGGACTGCTTGTGCTTCGGCTGCAGGATCGCCTGGGCGGTGCCGGTGAGCGGTGCCGCGCCCCCCGCACCGCCGCTGTCGGTGTAGCGGGCGTTGAGCACGTAGAACAGGTTCGCGCCGTCGGGGTGCCCACCGAGCAGATCGGTGGAGATGGTGCCCGAGCAGCCCGGGTACTCGGTGGTCTCGTGCGCGTGGTCGTCGTGGCCGAGCGCCGGGTTGAGGACCACCTTCGAACAGTCGATCGTGCCGCCGTCCGGATCGGTCACGGTGATCTGGTACGGCACCCGGTCACCGAAGGTGAGCATGCCCCCGTTGGATGGGGTGGTGATGGTGACCACCGGCGCGCTGTTGCCGACGGTGATCTGGACGTTGGCGAAGCCGGTCTTGCCGGTGTTGTCGGTGACCTTCAACTGCGCGGCGTAGTTGCCGTTGCTGGTGTACACCTTCGACGGGTTGGCCGCGGTGGAGGCGGTCCCGTCACCGAACGTCCACTGGTAGCTCAGCGTGTTGCCCGGGTCCGGGTCGGCAGTGCCCGCGCTGCTGAACTGGACGGTGAGCGGCGCGCTACCATTTGTCGGCGTGCCGGTGGCCTTGGCGATCGGCGACCGGCCGCCCTGGATGTAGTCGATCCGGTAGAGACCGGAGTCGCTGTTGCCGCCACCGAAGTTGGTGCCCCACTCCAGCAGGTAGAGCGAGCCGTCCTTGCCGAACTCCATGTCCATCGGCTTGTTGAACCGGCTGTTGGGCAGGAACGGGTTGGTGCGGGTCACCGCCGAGGAGGAGTCGAAGTGCACCTCCTTGACGTAGTTGCGCGACCACTCGTAGAAGAAGTGCACGCCGTCGTAGTAGGGCGGGAACTTCGTCGCGGACGGGTTCGACGCGTCGTACCGGTAGATCGGCCCGCCCATCGGCGCGGAGCCGCCGGAGCCCAGCTCCGGGAAGGTCGGGGAGGTGCCGTAGCCGTACCACATGTTGGGTGCGACGACCGGCTTCAGGCTGGTCAGACCGGTGTTGTTCGGCGAGTTGTTGACCGGCGAGTTGCAGTTGAACTTCGCGCCGACCACGCCGGTGTCCGGGTTGAACGGCGCGTACGGCTGGTTGTCACCGTGGCAGAACGGCCAGCCGTAGTTGCCGGCCTGCTTGATCACGTTGAGCTCGACCAGGCCCTCGGGCCCGCGGTTGGTGGTGGGCGGGTTCCGGTCCGGTCCGTAGTCGGCCAGGTAGACCCAGCCGTTGGCCGGGTCGATGGAGAAGCGGAACGGGTTGCGGAAGCCCATCGCGTAGACCTCCGGCTTGGTCTGCGCCGTGCCCGGGGGGTAGAGGTTGCCGGACGGGATGGTGTAGCCACCGCTGGCCGAGGGCTTGATGCGCAGCAGCTTGCCCCGCAGGTCGTTCGTGTTACCGGCGGACCGCGCGGCGTCCAGGTGGGACTTGCCCGAGCGCCAGTCCAGCGGGGCGTAGCCCTGCCAGTTGGGGTCGAGGTTCGGTGGCGTGTCGTCACCCGTGCCGATGTAGAGGTTGCCGTCCGGGCCGAACTTGATGTAGCCACCGGTGTGCCCGGGCTCGGGGAAGGTGCGGTCCCGGTACGCCGGGATGTCGATGATCGTCACCCCGCTCGACGTGTTCAGCGTGTCACCGCTGACCGTGTAGCGGGAGACGCGGTTGACGTCGGTGCTGCTGCTGGCCGGCGAGTGGTACAGGTAGATGTACCCGTTGCTGGCGAAGCCGGGGTCCAGCGCCATGCCGGTCAGGCCGTCCTCGCCGCCGGTGTAGACGCTGAGCGTGCCGGCGGTGACGGTGCTGTTGGTGGAGGGCTTGAAGATCTTCACCTGGCCGCCGCGTTGGACGTAGAAGACGCGGCCGTCCGGTGCCACGCCCATCGCCATCGGGTCGGCCGTGTTGTCGTCCAGGGTGCGCTTCTCGAAGTTGCCCCAGACGGTTCCGCCGCAGTCGCCGGGGAGGTTGCCGGCCGCCCACTTGACACCGCCGAGGATGTGGTTCTGGAAGTTCGTCTCGCTGTAGGAGGCGATCGCGTGGCCCATCGCGGTGGCCCACACCCGCCCGCCACCGGCGTTGCGGCACCAGGAGATCGGATGATCCGGGCCCATCGCCCGGGATCCGGGGTTGTAGGTGCGCTCGTCGGCGGTCACCAGCACGTGCACGTTGCCGCGCGGGTTGGTGTCGAAGTTGTACCACTCCTCGCTGCGTGTCCACCGGTCCGGCAGGCCGGCCGTCGACGGGTGCTTCTTGTCGGCGACGATGGCGGTGCCCTGCAGCACGCCGGGGGAGTGCTCGGGCATGTGGGCGCCGCCGTTGATGGTCTGGTCCCACCACGGGTACTCGGACTCGATGCCCATGTCGGTGGCGTTGTGGATGCCGACGATGCCCTTGCCGCTGGCGAGGTAACCCTCGACCGCCTGGCGCTGGGCCGCCGAGGTCCAGACCATGCCGGAGGTCTGGAACATGATGATGACGTCGAAGGTCGCCAGGTTGGCGGTGGTGAAGACGCTGGAGTCCTCGGTGTGCACCAGCTCGAAGTTGTTCGCGGCGGCCTGCTGCTGGAACATGCTGATCCCGGCGGGGATCGAGTCGTGCCGGTAGCCGGCGGTCTTGGTGAACAACAGGGCGCGGAAGGCCGGGGCCGCCGAGGCGGGTGGAGCGAGTCCGAGCGCCAGCAACAGGCCGGCGATCACTGAGATGAGCAATGTGTTGCGACGCATGCCGTCTCCTAGGTTGGGCGGGCGTGGGTGTGCGACCACGAGCACCACCCAGCCTCAGGTTGTGCCTGGGCGCGCGTGGCTGCGCACGAGCGGTCTGGTCCGGTCCTCGTGCCGTTCGCCGCAACGGCAGTCAGACCCGTAGGAGGTCACCCAGCGTGACGGTCGCTGCGGTTCTCGTCCTATGGTCTACGGGGTCAGGATGAGCTAGAGATCGATGACTGTCAATTAATGGAGTGACGTCCGACGTCCTGCCCGGTTGACGACGGCCGGCCTCGACTTCCTCGCCGCGGCATCGCTGCCGATCCGGTTGCTGACCCCGCCAATCGGCCCCGGTCGAGGATTGCGGACCAGCATCCAAACATCTATCTTCATACGTGTGATGTTTCGTCGATGTCAAGGGAATGTTGGCAATAGACGAACGTGAGCATCCGCCACTACCTACGAAAGTTCGATGGCTGGCACTTCGAAGTCGCCGTAGCGTTTGATCGAAACCTGCCAATGACTACTGTCTGTGAGGGCCTTCGGAATGTCAGACCCACGGCCGGTGCCGTTGCTCAACCTCCGGGGCATCGGTAAGTCCTTCCTTGGCGTACGCGTTCTCGACGGTGTCGACCTCGACGTCGCGCCGGGCGAGGTGCATGCCGTGGTCGGCGAGAACGGCGCCGGTAAGTCGACCCTCATGAAGATCGTCTCGGGCGGGTACGCGCCGGACGAGGGCACCGTCGAGTTCGCCGGGGAGCCCCGCACCTTCCGGGGCCCACGCGACGCGCAGCGGGCCGGCGTCGGCATCATCCACCAGGAGTTCAACCTGCTCCCGGAGCGCACCGTCGCGGAGAACGTCTACCTGGGGCACGAGCCGGTCCGCCGCGGGCTGGTCGACCGTCGGGCGATGCTCGACCGCACCACGGACCTACTCGCCTCGATCGGCGAGACCACCATGCCGGCGGACGCCCGGGTGGGACAGCTCGGCGTCGCCCGGCAACAGGTCGTCGAGATCGCCAAGGCGCTCGCCCTGGACGCCCGCCTGCTCATCATGGACGAGCCGACCGCCTCGCTGGCCGACCACGAGGTCGAGTTGCTCTACGGGTTGGTGCGCCGACTCCAGGATCGAGGCATCGGCCTGCTCTACGTCTCGCACCGGCTCGCCGAGGTCTTCGACCTGTCCAGCCGGATCACCGTCCTCAAGGACGGTCGCCGGGTCACCACGGTGGACACCACGGACACCGACGCCGACGAGCTGGTGCGGCACATGGTCGGCCGGGAGCTGTCCAGCTACTACCCGGACCGGGCCGCCCCCGAGGACCGCGGCCCGGTGCGGCTCGACCTCCGCGACGCGGGCAACCGGCAGCTGCACGACATCAACCTGCAGTTGCGCGCCGGTGAGGTGCTCGGCATCGGCGGCCTGCAGGGCTCCGGACGCTCGGCGCTGGCCCGGGCGATCTTCGGGGTCACCCCGTTCACCACCGGGGATGTCACCGTCGACGACCGGCCGGTCCGGCTGCGCTCACCCCGCACCGCGATGCGGGCCGGCATCGCGTACGTCACCGAGGACCGCAAGGGTGAGGGGATCGTGCCCCGGCAGTCGGTGCTCGACAACGCGCTGCTCGCCAGCCGCGCGGTCTTCGCCGCCCGGTCCGGCCGCGCCGCCCGGACGCGACGCCTGCGCGAGTTGCTCGCCGCCGTGGAGGTTCGCGCGGCCGGCGACGAACAGGAGATCCGCTTTCTGTCCGGCGGCAACCAGCAGAAGGTGGTGCTGGCCCGCTGGCTCGCACTCAACCCCCGGATCCTGCTCTTCGACGAACCGACCCGGGGGATCGACGTGGGCGCGAAGTCAGCAATCCACGACCTGGTGCGCAGCCTCGCCCGCGACGGCGCGGCGGTGCTGATGATCTCCTCCGACCTGCCGGAGCTGCTGGGCATGAGTGACCGCATCGTCGTCATGCGGGACGGGCGCGTCGCGGGCGAGCTGCCCGCCGGCGCGACCGAGGAGGAGGTCGTCGCCCTGGCGGTCGGGACCGCACGGGAGGCCGCCGCATGAGCGTGCTGTCGCTCCTTCCGGCCCGCCGCCCCGTGCCCAGCGTCTTCGTGGCCCTGATCGCCACCCTGGCGGTCGGTTGGCTGGTCGTCCTCGTCGACGGCGGTCAGCTCTTCAACCAGTCCACGACCGTCAGCCTGCTGCACGTCGCCGCCGGGCTCGGACTGGTCGCCGTCGGGCAGACCCTGGTCATCCTCGGCGGCTCGCTCGACCTGTCGGTCGCGTACGTGATCAGTCTCAGCACCCTCGTCGCGGCCGAGACGATGAATGGCAGCGACGGTGCGCTGGTGCCGGCGATCGGCCTGGTCCTCGCGGTGAGCGCGGGCATCGGGCTGTTCAACGGGGTGCTCGTCACCAGGTTCCGGGTCAACGCGTTCATCGCGACGCTCGGCGTCGGGCTGCTGCTCAAGGGGTACCTCGACAACGGCTACGACGGCCCGGCCGGCACCACCTCGCCCGCGCTCGTGCAGTCCCTCGGTTACCAGCGCGTCGGTCCGGTACCGGTGTCGTTCCTGCTGTTGCTGGCCGTGACCGCAGCGGCCTGGTTCGCGCTCTCCCGGACCCGGTTCGGGCACCACCTGGTCGCCGTGGGCGGCGACCCGGAGGTGGCCCGGCTCTCCGGTGTCCGCAACGACCGGATCCTCGTCACCGCCCACGTGCTCTGCTCGATGTGTGCGGGGCTGGCCGGCATCTACCTCGCCAGCCGGCTCGGCTCGGGCGCGCCACGGGTGGGCACCGAGGGCCTCTACGACCTGGAGTCGATCGCCGCCGTGGTGATCGGCGGGACCGCCCTCGCCGGTGGTCGCGGCGGGGTCATCGGCACCGTCGGTGGGGTGCTGCTGCTCGCCAGCATCGACTCGATCTTCAACCAGCTCGAGGTCGACGCCTTCTTCAAGCAGGTGATCCGGGGCGTCATCATCATCGCCGCGGTCGCCGTCTACGCCCGCAGGGCCCTGCGAAAGGCGTTCTAGCCATGCAGACCGTCCAGTCCCGTTCGCTGCCGCTGCGGCTCCCCCGGATCCGTCCCGGTGGTGTCCTGCCGATCCTGGTGATCCTGGCGGTGCTGTTGGTGCTCGTCGGCATTCGACAGCCCGACTTCCTGGCACCACCGTCGCTGATGTCCTTCCTCGGCCGGTCGGCGCCGATCATCCTGCTCGCCGCCGGCCAGTACTTCGTGATCGTCTCCGGGGAGTTCGACCTCTCGGTCGGCTCCCTGGTCACCGCGCAGGTGGTGGTCGCCGCCCGGCTGATCGACGGCGACCCGGGCCGCACCTGGCCGGTGGTGCTGCTGCTGCTCGCCTTCGGGGCGTTCGTCGGCCTGGTCAACGGTGTCGTCACGACCCGGCTGCGGGTGCCGTCGTTCATCACCACGCTCGGCATGTTCCTGATCCTCTTCGGCGCGGTCTACCTGTGGTCCGACGGCGCCCCGAAGGGTGCGCTCTCCGAGGAGTTCCGCCGGTTCGGCCGGCGGGCCTTCGAGGACGTGCCGCTGCTCGGCCGCGTGCCGTACGCGCTGCTGGTGCTGCTGGTCCTGGCGGTGGTGGCCGTGCTGCTGATGCGTTCCGACTTCGGGCGCACCCTGGTCGCCGTCGGCGACAACCCGCGCACCGCCGAGTTGAGCGGGGTACGCGTCTGGCGTGCCCGGACCCTCGCCTTCATCCTCAGCGGGCTCGCGGCGGCGGTGGCGGCGATCCTGCTGGGTGGCTACAGCGGCGTGTCGTTCCAGGCCGGGGCCGGTCTGGAGTTCGGCGCCATTACCGCCGTCGTCCTCGGCGGGGTCGCGTTGGGCGGCGGCCGCGGCGCGGTCGTCGGCGCGATGCTCGGCGCGCTGACCCTCGAACTGCTGTTCGCGCTGATGAATTTCTACGGCGTCTCCGGCGCCCTCAGGTCGGCCGTCCAGGGCGGGATCATCCTGCTCGCCGTGGCGGTCTCCGCAACGCGTTCTTCGACGAGATGAAGAGGAGCCATAGTGCGACGTTCCCTGGCGGCGCTGGCCGCTGTCACCCTGCTGTCCCTCACCGCCTGCGCCACCGACGAACCGGCCGCGAGCCCGTCGGGGAGTGCCCCGGCCGCCGGATCGGGCACCGGTGAGCAGTCGAAGTTCTTCGTCCAGGCCGACTACGACGCCGAACTGTCACTGCTGACCGCCACCGCCACGGGTCCGGCGGACAAGCCGTGGGAGCAGGTGCTCAACCCGAAGATGGTGGACACCGCCAAGTTCAAGAAGAACGGGCCGCACAAGATCTGCTTCTCGAACGCCGCCCTGAACAACCCGTGGCGGCAGGTCGGGTTCAAGACCATGCAGGCCGAGGTCGAGGCGCAGAAGAGCCGCATCGAGGAGTTCGTGCACGTCGACGCCGAAGGCAAGGACCAGAAGCAGATCGCGGACATCAACGACCTGCTCGGCAAGGGCTGCGACGCCCTCATCGTCTCGCCGAACACCACCGCCACGCTCACCCCGGCCGTCGAGGCGGCCTGCCATGCGGGGCTGCCGGTCGTCGTCTTCGACCGGGGCGTCAACACGAAGTGCCCGGTGACGTTCATCAACCCCATCGGCGGCTACGGGTTCGGCCACGTCGGCGCCGAGTTCGTCAGCCAGAAGATGAAGCCCGGCGGCAAGGTCCTCGCCCTGCGGATCCTGCCCGGCGTGGACGTCCTGGAGACCCGCTGGTCGGCGGCGAAGGTGGCCTTCGACAAGGCGAAGGTCGACGTCGTCGGCGTCGAGTTCACCGACGGCGACCCGGCCAAGACCAAGAAGATCGTCGACGACTACATCCAGCGGTACGGCACCATCGACGGCGTCTGGATGGACGCCGGGGCGGTGGCCGTGGCGGCGGTCGAGGCGTTCCAGGACGCGGGCAAGCCCGTCCCGCCGATGAACGGCGAGGACCAGCTCGACTTCCTGAAGATGTGGAAGGACAAGAACCTCACCGCGATCGCGCCGACCTACCCGACCTACCAGTGGCGTACGCCGATCATCGCGGCGCTGCGGATCCTCGACGGCGAGCAGGTGTCCAACCCGTGGAAGCTGCCGCAGCCGACAGTCACCCAGGAGAACCTGGACAAGTACCTCGACGCGAGCATGCCGCCCCTGCACTACGCGATGTGCGGCTGCACCGACCTGCCCGGCTACCCGCAGCGCTGGAAGTAGGTTTCCGATGTACGCCATCGGCGTCAACCCCTGGGTGTGGGCGTCGCCGGTCGACGACGAGGCCCTGGCCGAGCTGATCCCGCGGATCGCCTCGTTCGGCTTCGACGCGGTCGAGTTGCCGATCGAGCAACCCGGCGACTGGGATCCGGTACGTACCCGGGACCTGCTGGCAGAGCACGGTCTCGTCGCCGCCGGTGTCTGCGCGGTCACCCCGCCCGGGCGGGAGTTGGTGGACGCCGCGCCGGCGGTCGTCGAGTCGACGGTGGCGTACCTCAAGGGCTGTGTGGCGAACGCGGCGGCCGTCGGCGCTGAATGCGTCGGCGGTCCCGTGTACGCCTCGGTGGGCCGGACCTGGCGGATGTCGCCGACGGCCCGCGCCGCCTGCTACGCGGAGTTCCGGCGGGCCCTGGCTCCGGTCGCGGAGCAGGCGGGCGAGTGCGGCGTGAGCATCGGTGTCGAGGCGTTGAACCGCTACGAGACGAGCGTCGTCAACACGATCGAGCAGACGGTGGAGCTGATCGACGGTCTGCCGCCGAGCGTCGGCATCATGATCGACACGTACCACATGAACATCGAGGAGGCCGACCCCTACGCGGCCCTCGCCGCCGCCGGCCGGCACATCAAGCACGTCCAGGTCAGCGGCACCAACCGGGGCGCCCCCGGCGCCGACCACTTCGACTGGCCCCGGTTCTTCGGCGCCCTGCGGGACACCGGCTACCAGGGCGCGATCTGCATCGAGTCCTTCACCGCGGAGAACGAGACCATCGCCACCGCCGCGGCGATCTGGCGTCCGCTGGCCGCCTCGCAGGACCGCCTCGCCACGGACGGCCTGCGCTATCTCCGGGCGATCCTCGGATGACCGCGTGGCCCGCATCCGTCGAGCACACCGTCCCCACCGGACCCACACGTCAGGAGTACCGTCCCGTGTCCTCATCCCTTCCGCCACTGCGCCGGGCGCTGGCCGGCGTCGCCGCGACAGCGTTGACCTCGCTGGTCGCGGTCGCCGCCACGGCGTCCCCGGCCGCCGCGGCGACCACCACCCTCTACGCGTCGCCCTCGGGCACCGGCAGCAGCTGCACGGCCAGCCAGCCATGTTCGCTGACCGCCGCCCAGGCCGCGGTGCGGTCGCAGAACAGCTCCATGTCCGGTGACATCGTCGTGGAGCTGGCCAACGGCACCTACCGACTCTCGTCGCCGATGCGGCTGACCGCTGCCGACTCGGGCACCAACGGCTACCAGGTGATCTGGCGGGCCGCCGCCTCCGCCCGGCCGACGATCACCGGGGCCCGGGCGGTCACCGGATGGTCGCTCGTCGACTCCGGGAAGAACATCTGGCGGGCCACCGTTCCCGCCGGACTCGACTCCCGCCAGCTCTACGTCAACGGCGCCGTCGCCACCCGGGCACGCACCGCGGTGAACCGCGCCGACTTCACCTTCACCACCAGCGGCATGCGGTTCAGCAACAGCGCGCTCAGCTACCTCAACAACCTCGGCAACCAGAACCGGGTCGAGGTGGAGAGCGTCGGCTCGTTCACCGACCGGTACTCGCCGGTGCAGAGCATCAGCGGCAACTTCCTGACCATGCAGCAGCCGGCCTGGAACAACAACACCTTCGGGTTCGACACCCTCTCCAGCCCGCACCGCGCCGGTCCCTTCTACCTCACCAACGCGTACGAGTTCCTCGACTCACCGGGGGAGTGGTACCTCAACCCGAGTAACGGTCAGCTCAACTACATCCCGCTCGCTGGGCAGACCATGAGTTCGGTCAGTGTCGAGCTGCCGCAGTTGCAGTCCCTGGTCAACGTCGGCGGCACCTACGACGCGCCCGCGCACCACATCTCGTTCAGCGGGATCACCTTCACCGGCACCAGCTGGCTCGGCCCCAGCAGCAGCAACGGCTTCGCCGACCAGCAGACCGGCGCGCACATCACCGGCACCTGGTCGCGTCCGTCCGACGCGTTGACCTCGTGCCAGGCCGGCTGCCCCCAGTTCGAGGCGACCCGGCCGAACTGGAACCAGATGCCCGCCGCCGTGCAGGTCTCGGCCGCCAACACCATCACCTTCAGCGACTCCCAGTTCGTCAACCTCGGGCAGACGGCGATCGGCATCGGCAACGACGCCAACGCCCACGCCAGCGGCGTCGGCCTGGGGGCCAGCAACATCACCGTGACCCGCTCCGAGATCGCCCGCAACTCCGCCGGGGGCATCGTCGTCGGCGGCGTACGCGCCGACGCCCACCACCCCAGCGACCAGCGGATGGTCAACCGCAACATCACGGTGAGCAACAACCGGGTGCACGATCTCGGCCTGGAGTACCGGGGTGTGGTCTCGATCCTGACCACCTACGTGAACACGGCACTGATCTCGCACAACGAGGTCTACAACATGCCGTACACCGGTCTGTCGGTCGGCTACGGCTGGGGCGCCAACGACGCGGGCGGCAGCCAGCACTACGCGAACCGGGGGCTCTACAACTACCAGCCGCGCTACACCACGGCGACCACCGCGGCCAACAACCAGGTCATCGGCAACTACGTGCACGACGTGATGCAGCAGATGACCGACGGGGGGTGCATCTACACGCTCTCGGCGAACCCCGGCGGCACCATCAACGAGAACTACTGCCTGCGTACCAACGGCTGGTTCGGGCTCTACTTCGACGAGGGGTCGCGCTACTACACCGCCCGCAACAACGTGTTCGCCTCCACCGGTACCTGGGCCACCGCCAACTACTGGTACGCGGAGAACATGGGCAACTTCACCGTCACCAACAACTGGGCGACCAACAACAGCACGAACGTGACCAACGGCGACCGCGGCAACGTGGTGAACGGCAACGTCACGGTCTCCGGAGGCAACTGGCCGTCCGGCGCGCAGACGGTGATCAACGCAGCCGGTGTGCAGAGCGGCGGTGGCACCAACCCGCAGAACGTGCAGATCGTCGGCGTCCAGTCGGGTCGCTGTGCCGAGATCGGTGGTTCGAGCACTACCAGCGGCACCCAGGCCCAGCTCTGGGACTGCATCAGCGGTGCCACCAACCAGCGGTGGACGCACACCGCCGGCCGGCAGCTCATGGTCTACGGCAGCAAGTGCCTGGACGCGTCCGGCCAGGGCACCAGCAACGGCACCCAGGTGGTGATCTGGGACTGCAACGGTCAGGCCAACCAGCAGTGGAACATCAACGCCAACGGCACCATCACCGGTGTGCAGTCGGGTCTCTGCCTGGACGCCAACGGCGCCGCGACGGCGAACGGGACGAAGTTGATCCTCTGGTCCTGCAACGGCGGCAGCAACCAGCAGTGGCAGGTGCGTAGCTGAGCCGGACGGCGTGTTGTCCACGGTCCGGGCTGGAGCGAATGCCGCAGCCCGGACCGGAGCGGCGCGGTACACGCATCATGGCCTCTGGTCGGCGGTCAGGGCCGAAGATGGTGGGGAGCCCGCCGCTCGAATGCGATCGGCGGGCTCCCCACCATGTCATCCGCCGACCGGGTATGCCCTTATCACTGTCTGCTCCACCGCGTTGCCGTCCGCGTCGGTGGCGTTCGCCCGCAGCGACACGTGACCGGTCCGGCTGTGTGGCACCAACGCCAGCCAGCCTTCACCGTCCCGGCTGACCGGCACCGCGTGCCAGCTCCGGCCATCGTCGTACGAGGCGGCGACCGTCACCGTCACCACCGGCCGCCCGGCCACCCCGTCCTGCCGGTGCACCGACACCCGCACCGGTCGACGGTCACCGACCGACACGGTGTTGCGCAGGTCGACCGGTGCGTCGAGGAGCATTCCCAGCAACGGCAGTGGCTGCCGGGCCGATGCCGTACCGGACGACCGGAAGGTCCACGATCCGCTGACCATCGTGCTCGACCGCCAGATCGGCGAGTTGTGTGTCGCCGAGGCGGTGAGCCGGTACGTCGCCGCTCCGGCCGGTACGGCGAACTGCGCCCGGCCCGGCTCGGCGACGGTGCCGAGAAGCTTGCCGTTCCGGTACAGGCTGGTGCTGCCCGTGGTGCCGTCACCGAACGCGTCGGTGGGTTTCGGATGGCCGCTGGCGTCGGTGAACATCGGCAACGTCACGTCGAGCACGTCCCCCTGCCGGCTCACCCACGGCTTTCCGGCGTTGCCCACGCTCGGCCCGGTCAACGCCGGCCCCACCACCGCCCTGTCCCAACTGGTCGCCGGGTTGGCCCCCGCCCGCAGCCTCAGCTCCGTCCTCGCTTCCGCCGGCGAGATGTTGTTTCCGAGGGAGATCTGCCAGCTGCCCGGCGTGTAGTACTCGGTACGTCGCAGTGGCGCGAACACCGGCCTCGACGTCAACAGCCCGTAGTGGTCGTCGCCGAGCCGGAGCCTCGCGCGGACGTGCCGTACCCCCTCTCCCGCGTCGTGGTAGCTGGTCGGGACGGCGGCCAGTTCCCCGGTCGTCGGCCGGTACGCCAGGTCCGACGGAACCCCGCCCCGAACCTGGTAGCCGAGCTGGTAACGGTACGGACTGACCGGCTGCCCGGCCACGGTCGCGGTGAGTGTCCCCGCACCGGCGAGTTCGACGAATCGGTCGAGCCCCGGGTGTCCCGGTCCCGAACTGATGGTCGGCAGGGCGAGTGGCTCGCCCGCCCAACCGAACTGCCCGGTCGCCATCAACACCATCCGGGCGCCCCGCCGCTGAAGCTGCCGTACCACCGGGGCCAGCGCGAACGGTTCCGCCTCGTCATCCGACGAGGTGAGCACGACGAGCGCGTCTGCCACGTCCACGTCGGGCAGCTCGCCGGCCGGACCGACCACGAGCCGGACGACCGGAAGCCGTGTGGTCCCCTCGAATGGTGGTATCGGTCCGGGCTTCCAGAGCCAGCCGGCCCGGACCGGGAACCGTTCCGGTGCGGTCGCCGACAGTTCCAGCATCGGCCGCTCCAGAACCGCCATGTCGGTGAGGCTGAACTCCTCCGCGCTCACCCCGGGTGCGCTGCCCACCAGCACCTCGCCGAAGCCCGGTTCGAAGATGCTCCCCATGCTGGTCTTGATCGGGTCGCCGGACCACCGTCCGCTGATGACGACCTCCCGCAGCCCCTCGGTCGCCGCCGGCTCGTCGGCCACGCCCAGCGGTGCGGCCCGGGCCCACCGGGCGTCCACGGTCACTGTGGTGTCGTCGGCCAGCGTCAGACCCGGATAACCGAGAACGGCTCTCCGGAGCCCGCCGTTCGGTGGTGGCGGCAGATCGAGGCTGGACAGCAGGGCGTACCGTCCGGCGGGCACCGACACCGAACCCGATCCCCACACGAAGTCCCGGAAACCGGCGTTCTGGGCGTCGATGCCGACCACCATCGTGGTGCCGCTGTCGCTGGGCCGGCCCTGCTGGTCCAGCAATCGGACGGTCACCTCGTGCGTCTCGGCGGCCTGCCGCACCCCGACCGGGGTTCGCACGCTGGTCTCACCGGAGGTGGCGACCACGACCCCGCCGTACGTCCCGGCCCGCTGCTGCCCGGCGATCCGCACGGGAACGGAGGCACTACCCCGGGCCGGCACGGTGAGGGTCGTCGCGCCGAGCGTGGCCAGTCCCGGCGGGGCCGGCTGGCCGGCGGTGTCGGCCAGGCTCAGCGCCAGCCGCAGCGTGACCGGCGTCGACCCGTCGTTGCGGTAGGTCAGTTCCCGGGTGCCGCCCGGCGCCCCCCAGAGCAGATCCATGGCGAGGGACGCCACCTCGGCCCGCACCGGCTGGGTGACGGCCCGGGCCACGTCGATCCGGCCTGCGCCGACGTCGAAGACCCGGGACTCCCGAGCCGGCGCCGCGGCGCCGACCAAGGCCGCCTTGAGCTGCGTACCGGTCCACTCGGGGTGCCGCTGCGCGAGGATCGCCGCCGCCCCGGCAACGTGCGGTGCGGCCATCGACGTGCCGGAGAGCGGCACCCGGTCGGGGTCACCGGCGATCCCCGGGTACGCCCCGGTCGCCCGGGCGGCCAGGATCGCCTCACCCGGCGCGGCCAGCTCGGGTTTCGGTGCCCCGTCCCCGACCCGGGGTCCCCGGCTGGAGAACCCGCTGATCCTGTCGGCCGAGTCCACACTGGAGACGGCGAGCGCGGCGTCGGCGCTGGCCGGAGCGGACACCGGTGCGTACGCGCCGTTGTTGCCGGCGGCGGCTACGAACAGCGTGCCGTGTTCCGCGCTGAGCCGGTTCACCGCCTGGCTGACCGGGTCGGTACCGTCGCTCGGGGCCCCGCCGAGACTCAGGTTCACCACCTTCGCGCCGGCCGTGGTGACCGCCCACTCCATGCCGGCGAGAAGCCACTCCTCGGGTCCAGCACCGGAGTCGTCGAGGACCTTCCCCATCGCCAGTTTCGCATCAGGGGCGACCCCGCGATGTCGACCGCCGGCTCCCGAACCGGCGACGGTCGCCGCCACGTGGGTGCCGTGGCCGAACCGGTCCTCGACGCCGCCGGTGCCGGTGAAGTCCGCCGCCGCCGACACCCGTCCGGCCAGGTCCGGATGGTCGGTGTCGTACCCCGAGTCGAGGACCGCCACCGTGACACCCCGACCGGTGTACCCCGCCTGCCAGGCTGCGGGTGCGCCGATCTGCGGCACGCTCCGCTCCAGCGTCGCCCGGTAACGGGCGTTCAACCACACCTTCTCGACGCCACCCTGGATGCTTCGCGCCCCCGGGTTCGCCTGCCGGACCAGACCCGCCCAGAACCGGGCCGCCGATGCCTTCGGCTGGTCGTTCGCGGTCAGTTTCAGCCCCGGCAGCACCCGGCGGGCCCTCGTTCCGGCCAGCGGAGCCGCCCGCCGCGCCTGGCCGGTGTCGGCGTACTGGACGAGCAGTGGCAGCACCTGGCTGGCACTGTCGCCGTACCCCTGGGCCAGCAGGCCGGTGACGTCGAACAGGCGCTCGTCGAGCAGGTCCGACCGGAGCAGGGGTACGGCGTCGGTGGGGACCACGTACCAGGCGCCGTCACGCTGGTAGCGGGCGTACGAGACGGGCCGGACCGGACGGGTCGCGTCCTGCCCGGTTGCCGGCTGGACAGAGGGTTCACCGTCCGCATCGAGCCGGACCACGTCCCCGGTGATCAGGGTCACCGTGCCGACGGCCCTCGACCCGGTGAGTCCGATACCGGCCGTCCTGCCGTCGCCGGTTGCCCCCGCCGATCCAGGGGAAGGCGCCCCGGCCGCCCCGTACGTCGGTACGACCGCGAGGAGCGCGGCCACGGACAGTCCGACACCCAGCAGTCTCCGTCCGCTGCCGGCCCAGCACCGGCTCTTCCCGGCGCTCATCGGACCTCACCGACCTTGTCGACGATCGTGAACGTGACCACGTGCGCCGAACGTAGGGTGCCGGCAGTTGTGCCGTTCGCCGTCCGGATCTGCACCGTGCGGAAGCCGAGAAGCTCGCGACCGGCGGTGTCGAAGACCAGTTCCTCCCGCTCGGTCTCGTCCCCGGTTGCCTCACCGTCACGGCCGATCGCGACGCCCTGCCGACCACCCAGCTCGACCCGGCCGCCGACCCGCTCGATTCCGGGGATCAGCGCGACCGCTTGGTAGAGGGCGGCCCGCAGCGCCGGTGGCATGATCGGGGCGGCATCCCTGAGCAGGTCCAGAATCGCGGTGAAGACCTGCTGGTCGGGGGAGTGCTTGCTGCCCTGGCGGCTGACGGCCTGTCGCAGTGCGCCCAGTAGCCGGGCCGGGTCGGTTGGCAGGCCCGCCAGGTACGCCGGGGTCGGCCGGTACAGATCGCCCGGCTCCCGGGTCTCCCAGCAGTTCGTGCAGCCGGCAGGCGGTTCATCACCGGGCGCCGGTCCGTACTCCTCGACCTTCGGCGGAGCGGTCAGGTCGTACCCGAGTTCGGGGGCCGCCTCGGCGTCCGCCCGGGTCAGCGGGGTACGACTGACCCCTTCGGTGATGCGGGTCCGTGCCGGATGCAGGCCCTCGACGGTGTACCACATCTCGTGCCGGCGGACCTGCCAGATCCTGGCCACCGGCCCGCCCCCCTCGGCGTCGCCGGCTACGTACAGGGATCCCTCGTCGATCACCCGGTAGATGAACTGCCCCGGCCGAGTTTGTGCGGCCGGGTCGAGCCGGGCGTTCGCGGCGGCCAGCCGCAGCACCGTCCCGGCGCTGTCGCCGTCGCCGATCGGGACCGTGGCCGAACGGCTCTCCACCCCATCCCCCGTGGGGTTGCCGGGAACCGTCGCCGGGCCGAGGACCGCCGGCGCGACCAGTGCGGCGGCAACCGCGCCCGAGATCCCGAGCCCGCCCAACGACCAGCGCCACCACCGGGTCCCGGCCCGGTCACTCCGTCCCGCCGGCCGGGTACGCCCCGACCACCACGACGCCGCGCGGCGGCGACGCCGGGGCTTCGCCAGGTCGCTCGCCCGGCTGGTCGCGGAATCGGCTCGCACCTGTGCCAGTAGGACCGCCCGGGCCCGCGCCGTCGTCTCGGCGGACGGTGCCGGGGCCGTCCCCAGTACCTCGCGGATCATGCGCATGTCTTCCATCAGAGGTTCCCCGGGTCTCGATCGTGGCTGGTCGGATCGGTGTCGCCGAGTGCCTTGCGCACCTTGCGGCGTGCCCGGTTGAGCCGGGAGCAGACCGTGCCGTACGGAATCTCCAGGGCTACCGCGACCTCGTGGTAGCTGAGTTCGCCGAGCGCGACGAGCAGGAGTACGTCACGGTCCCGGGCCGAGAGCGAGGCCAGTGCCCTGCCCAGGTCACGCTGCACGCTCTGCGCGCTGACCATCGCGGTTATCCGCTCGTCGTGATCGACGACGGACTGGTCCCGCGGCGCCCGGGCGAGTGCCCGGTAGCGGCGCTGCTCGTTACGCCGCTGGCGGCGGACCAGGTTCGTGGCGATGCCGTAGAGCCACGCCCGGACATGTCCGCCCGCTCCGATGCCGGTCTCGCCGGCATGGTCGGCCGAGGCACTGCCGTCGGCGGGCTCCCCGCTGTCGAAAACGGCCCGTTTGCGGAAGGCGACCAGGAAGGTCTCGGCTGCCACGTCGTCGGCGGCGACCTGATCGAGCCGGTTCGCGGCGAACCGGTGGATTTCAGGGTAGTAACGGTCGAAGATCACACCGAACAGCTCCGGCTCGCCGCGCGACCGTCTGATCAGGACGACGTCGGCGACCGCACCGACGTCGTCGGGCGGGCCGGTGCCGGCGGGGGACTCGGGATCGACCGCACACACGAGTGGCGCGGTCACGAGAAAGGTCCGATCATGGATGCCTGTCCTCCAGGGAGCGTCGTGGAGCCGATACCTCTCTACGCCCGACCGACGTTCTTCCCTTCACGCCCCGACGGACGGCATCCCGTGATGCTCACGAATGCGGCTCGCGGGTGAACGGCGGGTCAGCCGGAACGACGCACACCCGCATGCCGCCGAACGCACGCTCGTTCGTGCCGGACACCCTCTGAACGGCACCAACGCGAGGTGTCAGCGGAAGGCGTCGATGTTACGCGTGGCCCAGGCGGCGAAAGGGCGCGGTGGCCGGCCCAGGATGTCGGCCACGTCGGGACTGATCCGCTGCTCACGTTCGGTCGGCGCGCCGAGGATCGCCAGCGTGCCCTCGACCACCGGTGGCGGCATGAACCGCAGCATCTGTTCGCGGGCTTCGTCTGGCGTCTGGTCCACGAAGCCGATCGGCTCGCCGAGCGCGGCGGCGAGATCGGCGACCCGTTCGCGCGGCGTACTCAGGGCGGGGCCGGTCAGTTCATAGGTGCGGCCATCATGTGAGTGGTCGCGCAGGGCGGCGGCCGCCACCTCGGCGATGTCGGCCGGGTCGATCAGAGGCAGGCCGACGTCGCCGAACGGTGCGGCGACCATCCGGTTGCCCCGGACCGGTTCAGCCCAGGCGAGGGCGTTGGAGGCGAAGCCGCCGGGGCGCAGGATCGTCCAGCCGAGGCCGGAGTGACGGACGAGGTCCTCGGTGGCGCGCAGTGGCGCATGCGACGGCGAATCCGGCCGGGTGCCGGCCCCTTGCGAGGACTGCAGCACGATGCGCTTCACGCCACCGGCCACGGCGACCCGCAGGATTTCGCGCATGTCGAGATGAGCTCCGGCGCCTTCCACGAGCAGGAACAGCGCGTCGGCGCCGGCGAGCGCCGGGCGAAGGCTCTCCGGCTGCTCAAGGTCCGCGCGGTGGTGGCGAACCCCGTCCGGTACGGCGAGCGGGCGTCGTCCCCGGGACACCGCCGTCACGGCTTCACCCGACGCCGCGAGAATTGACGAGAGCGCACGGCCGACGTTCCCGGTGGCTCCTACCACGACAAACATGTCTGCATCTCCAGTCCGACCGTGTCGTTCGCACGGCTGAAAGGAGACGCTAGTAGTGTCGGCATAGTCGGTACCTAGAGGATAGCAATGCGTTTGTGACGGAGGGCACGTGAAGCAGTCGGCAGATCCCGAGCTGGCATGTCCGGTCGCGCCGGTCGTCGACATCGTGTTCAGTCGATGGACCACACCCATCCTGTGGGCTCTGCACGAATATGGCCGGCAGCGCTTTGTAGAGCTTCAGCGCCGGCTGACCAGCATCACGCCGAAGGTGCTCACGCAGCGGCTTCGGCAACTCGAACGCGACGGGCTCGTGGCGCGCACCTACCACGCCGAGATGCCTCCTCGAGTCGAGTACGAGATCACCGAGTTGGGCGCCAGCCTCGGCCCGCTCTTCGCGCACCTGACCACCTGGGCCGATGCCCACCTCGCAGAGGTGGAGCGAGCGCGGCGCTCCTATGACGTCGGGCGATGAGCCCACATCGAGCCCAGACATTTAGAGGCTCGGATCACATTGATGATCCGGGCCTCTCTCCCTTCCTGAGTCACCAACTGACTGACCATCGGTCCGCAGGTCCGAAGATCGCATCCGTGATCCGTGCCCCGCCGAGGGGTACCGGCCGAAGCGGTGCCGGTAGACCTTCTCGGTCACCGTGGTCCCGGCGCGGCCGCACAAGTCAGCGATGGCCTCCAGCGGAACGCCGTTGTCGCAGAGCAGCGACACGAAGCTGTGCCGCAGGTCGCGTGGCGTCCAGCCAGCCGGGTCGAGGCCCGCCGGGGTGACGACTCGGCGGAAGGCCCGGCGGGCTCTGGTCCCCGCCAGCGCTACCTTCATCAACGGCCAACTGGTCGAGAGTTCAACCGGCGTGGACGCATAGCCCACCCGACGAGCCCAGGGAGCGACAAGCATGACCATCATCGACAAGATCGCGTGGATCCGCCTTGAGGATGGCGCCATCCTCAGCTCCCGATCACGCGGCAAGGACGTCTACTACATCCCGGGCGGCAAGCGAGAACCAGGCGAAGGCGACATCGACACCCTCGTCCGCGAGATCCAGGAAGAACTCAGCGTGACCATCGCCCCCGACACCGCCGAGCACGTCGGGACCTTCCACGCCCAAGCCCATGGTCACCCGGACGGGACGATGGTCCGCATGACCTGCTACACCGCCGACTACCAAGGCGTCCTGCAGCCCAACAACGAGATCGAGGAGATGGTCTGGCTCACCCACGCCGACCGCCACCGTGTCTCCCCAGTCGACCAGATCATCTTCGATCACCTACACGAGACCGCGCGCATGCGCTGAGACGAGGTCAGTACCCGTCCACAGCCAACTGACGATTCCTCCCACGTCGAAGCGAACCGCTACGCAGGATGGAGAAGGGGCTCCTTGAACGGGCACATCTCGTCACGACAACGTACGTGCTCTGCGCTTCCGTTGACGCGGTTACCGAGTCGGACATTGCCGGCCCCGGCGTTTCGGCGGCGGGTTGAAGGAGGCGCGAACGGGCGGCGCGCGTGGCGGCAGGTCAGTCGGCAGGTTCGTTCATGGTGAGGCCGGCAACCTGGAGCACGTCTCGGCCCACCCAGCCTCCTGCTAGTGGGAAGACTGATCCTTCGCGCAGCGCGCTCTCGAGCGAGCCGGCCCATAGATGCTCGATGAGAAGGATGATGGCGTTGGTGCCCTCCGGGACGCTGACCTTGAGATCAGGGATGGCCGTGCCCTGCACGAGGAAACCGGTGGAATCTGTCGTGTAGGTGCTGAGCACCCGGCTGGCCCCGGCCGACCGCAGCAATCCCCGGATGAGTTCCCCATCCCAGTCTTCGATCTCCTCGATCGGATGTTCGGTCATGGTGCGATTCATGGCCTTGCTGATGGCATAGACATCAAGCAGCCTGACGGCGTCACTCGACCGGAGCAGGTTGATCTGATGAACTATCTCTTTCGGCAGTTCCGCCTGCTTATAACCGAGGGCGAGGATTTGCACGGCACCGATCACGACTTACCCCCCCAGCCAGGAACGGACGCCGTCGTCCGCCATCGCCCGCGCGTACCCGTGCCGCTGCCTCACAAACGGCGCGGCGGCTCCCAGACCGTTGTCCGGCCCGGCCGGCTGCCGTACGCTCGGTGCCGGCTCGCCCTCACGATCCGTGAGGAGCAACCATGCCCTTGAACCGCCTGCTGACCCTCGGGGTCGGCGCCTGTACGGCGGTCGCGCTCAGCGTGCCGGTCGGCGCGGTCCCGGCCTCGGCGTCCCACCACCGCACCGGCGGCAGCCTGGTGCTCGTCGGCGGCGCGCTCGCCGACGACAACCGGGAGATCTACGACGACATCGTGCGGCTGGCCGGCGGCCCCGGCCGGGCCCGGATCGGCATCGTCACGGCCGGCGCCCCGGTGCCGGCCGAGGACCCCGACGCGGGCACGCCGGACTGCAACAACAGCGTCTGCAACGGCGACTACTACGCCGACCTGTTCCGGTCCTACGGGGTAACCGACGCGCAGTGGATCCCGATCGACCTGGACCACCCGGCCGCCGCCGACGACCCGGCGGTGGTGCGGCAGATCGAGTCGATGACCGGCTTCTTCTTCGGCGGCGGCGACCAGTACCGTTACGTCACCACCATGACCCGGGGGAAGGCGCAGCGGGACAGCGCGGCGCTGGCCGCCGTGCGGCGCAAGCTGCGCGATGGCGCGGTGGTCGCCGGCACCAGCGCCGGCGCGCAGATCATGGCCGGCCGCGACATGATCACCGGCGGCGCCACCGACCCGGGCCTGCGTGACGGCGCGAAGCCGGGCTACTTCGACGACCCGGACGTGCTCGGCTACCTGCCCCGGGGCGGGTTCGGGTTCTTCACCGCCGGGCTCGTCGACACCCACTTCTCCCGTCGCGGGCGGGAGGCGCGCTCGATCCGGCTCGCCTCGGACACCCGGCACACCCGGGTCTTCGGGCTGGACGAGAACACCGCGCTGGAGGTCACCGGCGTGGGTGGCCGCCGCACCTCGCTGCGGGTGCTCGGCCAGCGTGGGGTCAGCGTGCTCGACCTGCGCCGGGCCCGGGTGACCGACCAGGGTGGCGTGTGGGGGATCGAGGGCGTGCGGTGGAGCCGGCTCACCGCCGGCGACGTCTACCTCGCGCCCCGGTGGACGGTGGTGCCGGCCGCCGGCAAGCCGCGCCTGCGGCCGGCGGCGGGGCCGTGCACGGCGACCCCGTCGGAGGACGTCTTCTACGACTACGCCATGGTCGGGCTCGTGGAGGACGGGCTGGTGGCCCGCACCGGCTGTGTGGCCGTGGGCGGCGCGTCCTACGAGAAGGATCCGCAGTGGGCGGCCCGGCTCACCCGGGGCGCCGGGTTCGCGGCGTGGCGCGGTACGACGGCGACCACGTTCACCGGCGTGGTGATCGGCATCCGAGCCGCCTGACGTGGCGCGGCGGCGCCGGGCCGGGGTCCGGCGCCGCCGTCACGAGGTTGTAACAGAAGTTACGTATTGAGCAGTGACCGTAATGGATGTAACTTCTGTTTCATCAATTCGTGGCCCCTCGGAGGTGCCCATGTCCCCTTCCCGCAACCCTCGCCGGCTCGCCCTGACGGCGGCCGCCGCCGCGCTGCTCACCGTCGCCCCGATCGGCGTCACCGCCGCCCAGGCCCAGGTCACCCGGGTACGCCAGGGCAGCGCCGCCGACGCCACCCGGGCGAGCTGGTCCGGCCCGGCGTACACCATGAACGGCTCCGGCGGCATCGTCACCGCCAGCATGACGAAGGCGGTCGACGCCATCCGCGGCGGCACCGGCGCGATCGACGTGGTGGTGATCGCCGGCTCCGGCTCCGGCACCCCGGAGTGCGACGTGATCACCCCGTTGGCCGGCGTCAACTCGTGCACCACGCTCACCCTCACCGCCGCCGCCGACGGCAACAACAGTCAGGTCAACACCGACATCCGCAACGCCGAGTTCGTCTACTTCGCCGGGGGTGACCAGTGCCGCTACGTGGCCTGGAAGGGCACCGCGCTGGAGGCGTCGGTCGAGTCGGTGGTGGCCAAGGGCGGCGGGGTCGGCGGCGGCAGCGCCGGGCACCACGTGAACAGCGACGTGGTCTACGACGCCTGCACCGCCAGCGCCACCTCGTCGGGGGCGCTGGCCAACCCCTACGACCGGTCGTTGACGTTCACCACGGGCATGTTCCGCTGGCCGAACTACGCCGGCACGATCAACGACTCGCACTTCGTCACCCGCGACCGGATGGGACGGACCATGGCGTTCGTGGCCCGCGCGGTCAAGGACGGGCTGGTCACCGGCGGTAAGGCGTGGGGCGTCGGGGTCGAGGAGGGCGCCTCGCTCTTCGTCGACCGCGCCGGTCGGGCGACGCTCAGCGGCCCGAGCGCCTACGTCGTGCTCGGCGACCACCAGCCCGAGGTGGCCGTCTCCGGGCAGCCGCTGACCTACACCAACTTCAAGATCTGGAAGCTGACCAACGGGCAGAGCTACGACTTCGCCAACCGGCCCACCTGCGGGTACTACCTGCGCAGCGTGCGCGCCGGCGTGCCGGACGCCGGCCTCTACAGCGGCACGCCGGTCACCGACTGCTCGTCCACCCCGCCCCCGCCGGGCGGTTCCACCTTCGCCGAGGTGGAACCGAACGACTCCCGTACGGCCGCGAACGACATCTCCGGGCTGACCTTCCCGGCCACCGTGACCGGGGACATGAAGAGCGCCTCGGACCGGGACTACTTCTCCCTCATCCTCGTCAGTGGACAGACGCTGACCGTCGACTGCGCCGTGCCGTCGGCGTACGACGCCGACCTCTACCTGCTCAGCGCGAGCGGGAGCACGCTGACCCGCTCGGTGAACGACGGCGCCGGGGCGGACGAGTCGGTCACCCTGACCCGGACCGCGTCCGGCTCGGCCACCTACCACCTCGACCTGGAGGCGTACTCCGGCTCCGGCACGGCCGACTACGCCTGCGTGGTTACGAAGTCCTGACCGGCACCCCCGAAGGGTCCGCGGGCGGCGGCGCCCCGCCCGCGGACCCGCCGCCGTCGCCGGGAGCGGCGTGGCGGGCCGCTACGCTCTGCTCGTGTCGAACCCCGATGACGAGACCCAGGCCGTGGGGGTCGCGGCGCTGATCCGCCAGCGGCTCGGCGAGTGCAGCCCGGCCGAGCGCCGGGTGGCCCGTGCCCTGCTCGCCTCCTATCCGTCCGCCGGCCTGGGCACGGTCGCGGCACTGGCCGAGCGCGCCGAGGTGAGCGCGCCCACGGTGCTGCGCCTCCTGTCCCGGCTCGGCTTCGGCGGTTACCCGGAGTTCCAGCGGGCTCTGCGCGACGAGCTGGCCGAGCGGGAGACCTCGCCGCTGACCGCCTACCGGGCGACCGAGCGCAGCGGGGCGCCGCCGCGCGGGGCGCTGTCCCGGGCCGCCGCGGCGTTGCCGGAGGCGGTGGCCGGCACGTTGGCCGACCTTCCGCAGGGTGAGCTGGACGCGGCCGTGCGCCTCTTCGCCGACCAGCAGTACCGGGTCACCGCGGCCGGTGGCCGGTTCTCGGCGCTGTTCGCCAACTACCTGGTGCTGCACCTGATGCAGGTGCGCGGGAACAGCCGGCTGCTGCCCGCCGGCCCGGTGGAACGGGCCGACATGCTGGTGGACGTCGGCAAGCGGGACCTGGTCGTGCTCTTCGACTTCCGGCGGTACGAGGAGCCGACCCTGGCCCTGGCCCGGGAGGTGACCGGCCGGGGCGCCCGGGTGGTGCTGTTCACCGACCGGTGGCTCTCGCCGGTGGCCGGTCTGGCCGAGGTGGTGCTGCCCAGCCGGGTCGACTCGCCGTCGCCGTACGACAGCTTCGTGCCGACGCTGGCGCTGGTGGAGACGCTGGTCGCGGCACTGATCGACCGGCTCGGCCCGGTGGCCGGCGCCCGCCTCAAGGCGATGGAGGGAGCGCAGCAGGCGTTCGGCGCCCGCTGAAACGTGCGTTACGGAAATCTGTAACCCCACCGAGATCGTAACGTGGGTTACAGTCCGGGGGCTGGCTGTTCCGGCCCCCGGAAGGACTCCCCATGCGCATCCGTTCCCTCGCCCTGCTCGGCGCGACCACGGCGCTGCTCGCCGCCACCGCCGCCTGCGGCTCCCCCTCGGCCGGTGGCTCCACCGGCGAGATCAAGCCCGTCTCGGTCACCATCGACGGCGTCGGCGCCGTCGAGACCGACAAGGCCCTCGCCGCCAAGGTCCCCGCCGACGTGCGCGGCCGAGGCGCCGTCACGGTCGCCACCAACGCCCCCTACCAGCCGTTCATCGACTTCAAGGTCGAGGGCCGCACCGACGAGTTCGTCGGCCTCGACCACGACCTGTTCCAGGCCGCCTCGGCCCGGCTCGGCCTGAAGGCCACCTTCACCCAGCAGCCGTTCGACGGTCTGGTGCCCGGCCTGCAGGCCGCGAAGTACGACGCGATCGCCGGCGGCATCACCGACAAGAAGGAACGCCAGCAGGTCGCCACATTCGTCGACTACTCCGCCTCCGGCACCGGCTTCCTGGTCGCCGCCGGCAACCCGCTCGGTGTCAGGACGGTGGCCGACCTCTGCGGCCGCACGGTCGCCGTGCAGAAGGCCAGCAACCAGGCGAAGAACCTGGCGGCCTACGCGAAGGACAGCTGCGCCGGCCGGCCGTTGCAGGTCAAGGAGTACCCGGAGAACCCGCAGGCGGTGCAGGCGCTGATCGCCGGCAACGTGCAGGTCGTCGCCGCCACCCGGGTGAACCTGGTGGACACCGCCGGCTCGCTCGCCGGCAAGGCCGAGCTGGTCGCCGACCCGTCCTCGCCCAACGGCTGGCTGGCCAGCCCGAACGGCTTCGGTTTCCTCAAGGCCCAGAAGGAGCTGGCCGAGGCGTACCGGGCCGCCGTGCAGTCGCTCATCGACGACGGCACCTACGGCAAGATCCTGGCCCGCTGGAAGCAGACCCCGATCGCCGTCGAGAAGGCCACCATCGACCAGGCCATCGACTGACCCGGCGGACCACCGCCCCCCGATCCGCGGTCGCCGGGCGCCCTCCCATTCCGTGAGGGCGGGCCCGGAGGCGCCCGGCGACCGCCGCACCCCCTGCCGGAGGCACTCCCGCGATGACCACCCCCGACACCCCGGCGCTACGGGTCGTCCCCGTCCGCCACTACGGCCGCTGGCTGACCGCGCTGGTGGTGGCCGGCCTGGCCGCCCTGTTCCTGCGGGCGCTGCTGACCAGCCCCAACCTCGAACCCGGCACGGTCGCCCACTACCTGTTCCAGGACTACGTGCTCGACGGCGTGCTCACCACGCTCTGGCTCACCCTGCTCGCCATGGTCCTCGGCACCGCCGGCGGCATCCTGCTCGCCGTGCTGCGGCTGTCGGACAACCCGGTGCTGCGCGGCGTCTCATGGACGTTCATCTGGGTCTTCCGCGGCACCCCGCTGCTGGTGCAGATCTTCTTCTTCGGCTTCCTCGGCGCGCTCTTCCCCCGGATCACCCTGACCGTGCCGTTCACCGGCACCGTCCTGTTCGACCGGCCCACCAGCGTGGTGGACACCGGCACCGTCGCCGCCGTGCTCGCGCTGTCGCTCAACGAGATGGCGTACGCCGCCGAGGTGATCCGCGGCGGCATCCTGGCCGTCGACGGCGGTCAGACCGAGGCCGCCGCCGCCCTCGGCATGGGCCCCACGCTCACCCTGCGCCGGGTGGTGCTGCCCCAGGCCATGCGCGTGATCATCCCGCCGATGGGCAACGAGACCATCACGATGCTCAAGTCCACCGCGCTGGTGTCGATCATCGCCGGGCGGGACCTGATGACCGCCGTGCAGAGCGTCTACCAGAACAACTACAAGGTGATCCCGCTGCTCGTGGTGGCGGCGATCTGGTACCTCGCCCTGGTCAGCCTCCTCTCCGCCGGCCAGTGGCTGGTGGAGCGCCGGTTCGGCCGCGGCTTCGCCCGGGGAGGCGTGCGATGACGGCGATGGTCCGTGCCGAGGGTGTCACCAAACGGTTCGGCCCGGTCGAGGTGCTCAGGGGCATCGACCTGACCGTGGCCCCCGGCGAGGTGGCCTGCCTGCTCGGCCCGTCCGGCTCCGGCAAGTCCACGTTCCTGCGCTGCGTCAACCACCTGGAACGCATCGACGGCGGCCAGCTCTCGGTCGACGGCGAGCTGGTCGGCTACCGCCGCCACGGCGACCGGCTGTACGAACTGAAGGCCCGCGAGGTGGCCGTGCGCCGCCGCGACATCGGCATGGTCTTCCAGCGGTTCAACCTCTTCCCGCACCTCACCGCGCTCGGCAACGTGACCGAGGCGCCGGTACGGGTGCTGCGGACCCCTCGCGGGCGCGCCCGCGAGGAGGCGATGCGGCTGCTCGACCGCGTCGGCCTGGCCGACCGCGCGCACCACTACCCGGGCCAGCTCTCCGGCGGGCAGCAGCAACGGGTGGCGATCGCCCGGGCGCTGGCCATGCGCCCGAAGCTGATGCTCTTCGACGAGCCCACCTCCGCGCTCGACCCGGAGCTGGTCGGCGAGGTGCTGGACGTGATGAAGGGCCTCGCCGCCGACGGCATGACCATGGTCGTGGTGACCCACGAGATGGGCTTCGCCCGCGAGGTCGCCGACCAGGTCGCGTTCCTCGACGACGGCGTGGTGGTCGAGGTCGGCCCTCCGGACGAGGTGCTCGGCCGCCCCCGTCACGAGCGCACCCGCGCCTTCCTCGACAAGGTGCTCTGATGGATCCGCTGCTCGGCGCGGCCGGCGACCGGCTGTCCGCGTACCACGACCGGCTCGCCCGCCTGGTCGCCGTCGACTCCGGCTCCGGTCAGGTCGACGGGCTGCGGGAGGTCGGCGACCTGGTGCAGGGCTGGTGCCTCGGCGCCGGGCTGGCCGTCGAGCGGGTGCCGGTCGCCGACCCCGCCGGCCGGCCGCTCGGGGACGTGCTGATCGCCCGCCGCCGTGGCGCCGGCACCCGCCGGATCCTGCTCGCCGGCCACCTGGACACCGTCTTCCCGCCCGGCACGGCCGCCGCCCGCCCGTTCCGGGTGCAGGACGGCCGGGCGTACGGGCCGGGGGTCAGCGACGACAAGGGCGGCGTGCTCGCCGGGCTGGCCGCCGTCGAGGTGCTCACCGCGCTGGACCGGCACCGGTACGGCGAGCTGGTGCTGGTCTGCACGCCGGACGAGGAGATCGGCTCGGTGGGCAGCCGGTCGCTGCTGCGTACCCTCGGGGCCGAGGCCGACGTGGCGCTCTGCCTGGAGTGCGCCCGCGACAACGGCGACCTGGTGTCGGCCCGCAAGGGCGTCGCCGACCTCGCGGTGACGCTGCGCGGACGAGCCGCGCACGCCGGCATCGAGCCGGAGCGCGGCGCCAACGCGCTGCTCGCCGCCGCCCGGCTGACCGTCGCGTTGGACCAGCTCAACGGCCGGTGGCCCGGGGTGACCGTGAACGTGGGCGCGCTGGAGGCGGGCGGCCGGCCCAACGTGGTCGCCGACCGGGCGCGGATGCTTGTCGACCTGCGCGCCTGGCGCACCGGCGAGTACGAGGCGGCGCTGGCCGAGATCCGCCGGCTGGTCGCCGAGCCGGTCGTGTCCGGGGTGCACGCCGAGTTGACAGTGCACGCGCCCACCCCGCCGTGGGAGCCGGGGCCGGCCGGGCGCCGGCTGGCCGAGCTGGCGGCGAAGGTCGGCGCGGGGCTCGGCGTACCCGTCTCGCACACCGCGACCGGCGGCTGCGCGGACGCGAACCTGCTGGCCGAGGCCGGTGCGGCCGTGCTCGACGGGCTCGGCCCGATCGGCGGCGCCGACCACAGCCCGGGGGAGTGGCTCGACCTCGACTCGGTGGTGCCCCGGGTGGCGCTGCTGGCCGGCCTGATCGACGCGGTCGGAGCGATCGACGCTCCTACGTGTAGCGCGATTCCGGAATGAAGCGATCCAGCCAGGCCGACGGGGAGGATGACAGGCTCGTGTCATCCTCCCTGTGTGACCGGCTCGGCCAGGCGACGGCTACGCGAGACCTCCTCGTGGATCCTGACCGTGCCGTCGGCATCGGTGACCGAGAAGAGTGTTCCTTCGTGCTGGACCGCTGCGGCCGCCCAGGTCATCGCGACCTGTAGGGCGTCGCGCCCGCCGCCGCCGGCGGACAGGAAGCCGGCCAGCAGCGCGTCGCCGGCGCCGACGGCGCTGACGACCTTCGCCACGGTCGCCTCCGCGTGCAAGGCGCCCTGGTCGTCGACCAGGACGGCTCCGTCGGGGCCGAGGCTGGCCAGCACGGCGCGTGCCCCCTGCGTGCGCAGCAGCTCGGCGGCGTCGACGACGTCTCCGATCGTGTGCAGGTCGCGCCCGCTGACCTCGGCCAGTTCGTGGGCGTTGGGCTTGACGAGGTCGGGACCGGCGGCAAGGGCCGCGCGCAGGGCGGGACCGGAGCTGTCGACGGCGGTGCGGACGCCGTCGCGGTGTGCGGCGACGGTGAGCCGGGCGTAGAGGTCCGTGGGCACGCCGGCCGGGAGGCTGCCGCATGCGGCCAGCCATGTCGCGCCGTGCGTGTCCTTGAGCGCGGCGGCGACCAGCGTCTCGACCTCGGCGACGTTGAGCGCGGGGCCGCGCTCGTTGACCTTCGTGACGGTGCCGTCCGGCTCGACGAGGCTGATGTTGCTGCGGACCTCGCCGGTGATCGGGACGGTGTGGTGTGCGACGCCGGCGGCGCGCAGCATCTCGCCGAGTTGCGTGCCGGTCGAGCCGCCCACCGGCAGGACGGCGATGACGTCATGGCCGTGTGCCCGCAGGGCCAGCGCCACGTTGACGCCCTTGCCGCTGGGCTCGCTGCGGCTGCGGCCGCTGCGGATGACGGAGCCGCGCGGGAGCGCGTCGATGAAGACGGTCCGGTCGACGCTGGGATTCGGTGTGAGAGTGATGATCATGTCAGCTCCACCTCCAAGCCAGCGGCCTGGAGCGCTTTCAGGTCGGCATCGGGCAGGCCGGTGTCGGTGATGAGCAGGTCGATGTCGGACAGGTCGGCGTGTTTGCAGAGACTCACCCCGCCGACCTTGCTGTGGTCGGCGAGCAGGATGCGCCGGCGGGCGCTTCCGAGCATGAGCCGCTTGACGGCGGCTTCGGCCGGGTCGGGGGTGGTCAGCCCTCGTTCCACGGAGATGGCGTTGGCGCCCAGGAACGCGACGTCGACGTTGATCTCGGCCAGTGCGCGGGCGGCCCAGTCGTCCACCTCGGCCAGAGTCAGCGGGCGGACCCGTCCGCCGAGCGTGACGACAGTGAGCAGTGGCCGGTCGATCAGGGCCAGGGCGATGGGAAGGGTGTTGGTGTAGACGGTCAGTTCCCGGTCCGACGGGAACATCTCGGCGAGCCGTGCGGTGGTCGACCCGGCGTCGATCAGGACCGCGCCGGCTGCGGGCAGGTGCGCCAGCGCCGCGGCGGCGATGCGCGTCTTCTCCTCGGAGTAGTAGGTGCGGGTGACGACGGCCGGTTCGTACGACAGTTGGCCGACCGGGACGGCGCCGCCGTGCACGCGGCGCAGCAACCCTTGCCGTTCCAGGCCGACCAGGTCCTTGCGGACTGTCTCCTTGGTGACGTTCAGCCGGGCCGCGACCTCGGCCGCGTCGATCCGTCCCGCCAAGCGCAGCTCCGTCATGATCGCCTGCTTGCGTTCGGCCGAGTACGGTGCGCGGCGGGCCGGGCTCGAGTTGCCGGGCGGGTTAGGCATCGCGAACGGTCCCGGCGCGCCGCAACGCCCCGTCAGCGGGGCCGTACGTCGTACTCATGGCATCTGCTCCTCTGTCATCGCCGCTGGTCGCCACCGCTCTGCGGCGCGCCGCCTCTCCGTGATGGCGCCCGGGCGCGAACCGCGCGTGGACGGCGGGGTACTCAGTCGAGCGCCGGAAACTCGGCGGGGTCGGCGTAGACACCGGCGGCCAGCCCCGCGAGAAGCGCGGCACCGCGGGCGCCGGCCTCGTCGACCGCGGGGCTGCGCAGCGGGCCGAGAACACGTCGCTTCACCTCCAGCAGCGCCTGACTGCGCGCCCAACCGCCGGTCACCACCAGTGTGTGGTGGTCGCCGGCCACCGCCGACATCGCCGAGTGCACATGAGCGGCCTGTGCGGTGACCGCCTCGAGCGCGGCACGCCACAGGTGAGCCGGAGACATGCCGCTGCCGACACCCGACACGGTCAACACGTCCTCGTCGACTCCGCTGATCGTCACCGGCGGCTCGTCGCGCGCCAGCGCCTCGCGGTCGAGGTCGGGCAGGTCCTGGGACGTCCGCCCGAGCAGCGCCAGGATCCGTTGCAGGGCCAGCCCGCCCTGGGTGCCGCCCAGCAGGCACCACCGATCGGCCAGCACGTGCCAGCCCGTGGTGATACCGGCGCTGGCCAGCTTCTCGACGGCCGCGCCGTCGAGCCCGATGGGGACGGTCCGGATCAGCGCCTCCGCCGTGCCGCACGAGTCCAGCTCGTCTCCGGGCCCCGACGCGCCGACGCCGACGGTGGCCGCCTGGTGGTCGTGGCCGGCCACGGTCAGGACCGCGCCGGTCAGGCGGGGGAGTCCGGCCTCGGCGGTGATGCGACCCAGTGGGGTGCCGGCCGTGACGAGCTCGGGCATCAACGCCCGCGTCGCTCCCGACCAGTCGAGCGCGTCGGGCCACCAGGTGCGCGTGCTCAACTCGAGCCAGCCGGTGCGTGAGGCCAGCGACTGCTCCGCCGACTCCTCGCCGCCGAGTCCGCGTACCACCCACTCGGCGATATTGAGCCGGCGGGTCGCGTCGCGGAGCTGCGGATGGTGGTTGAGCAGCCACCTGTGCTTGGTCAGCGACCACTGTCCGCGCAGCGGCAGGCCGGTGTGCCGGGCGAACGGTCCGGCGCCCACTGTCGCCACGAGGTCGTCGACCTCGGCGCGGTCGCGGGTGTCGTGCCACGCGATGACCGGGCCCAGCGGCGCGCCCCGTCCGTCCAGCAGCACGCCGGACTCGCCCATGCTGGTGACCCCGACCGCCACCACCGTGCCGTCCGGCGCTTCGGCCAGGGCGTTCGCCAGAGCCTCGCGGGCGGAGTCGAGTACGGCGGTGGGGTCCATCTCGGCGCCGTGCACAGTGGTGGTCCACGGCGTCACGGAACGGCCCTGAGCGACTGGCCGGCCGGCCGCGGTGAACACCACCGCCTTGCTGCTGGTGGTGCCGACGTCCAAGCCGACGAGCATCGGGATCAAGACGTCTCCTCGGCTGGTGAACGATTGCGCCGTTGCGTTTCGCTGGATAGCGTTGCGTTTCGTTGGAATTCTGTCAAGAGCGCGGCGAACCGAGTCCTGGACCCCGGGTTGTTTCCGTCCGCGCCTTGCCGTCCCGTGCCGGTCACGTCCGGCCATCTTCCCGGAGGCAGCAGATGCCGCTCGTCACCACCCAGGCCATCATCGATGAAGCCCGCGCCCGGCGGATCGGAGTGGGCGCGTTCAACGTCATCACCCTCGAACATGCCGAGGGCATCGTGGCCGGCGCGGAGCAGGCCGGCACGCCGGTGATCCTGCAGATCAGCGAGAACGCGGTGAAGTTCCACCACGGTCGGCTCGCGCCGATCGCCGCGGCCGCGGCGGCGGTCGCCGCACAGGCCGCGGTGCCGGTGTCCCTGCACCTCGACCACGTCGAGAACACGGCACTGCTGCACCAGGCGGCCGACGCGGGGTTCAGCTCCGTCATGTTCGACGCATCCCACCTCGACTACGACGCCAACGTCGGCGCGACGCGAGCCGCTGCCGACTGGGCGCACGAGCGTGGTCTGCACCTGGAGGCGGAGCTGGGCAAGGTGGGCGGCAAGGACGGGGCGCACGCACCCGGTGTCCGCACCGATCCGGGCGAGGCCGCCGCGTTCGTCGCCGCTACCGGCGTGGACTCCCTCGCTGTCGCGGTCGGCAGTTCGCACGCGATGACCACCCGCACCGCCCGGCTCGACCATGAGCTGGTCGCCCGGCTCCGCGACGCCGTCCCGGTGCCGCTGGTGCTGCACGGTTCGTCGGGTGTCGCGGATCAGGAGCTGCGCGGTGCGGTGGCCGCCGGCATCGTGAAGGTGAACATCGGGACGATCCTGAACGTGGTCTTCACCGGGGCGGTGCGGGAGACGCTGACGGAGCCGAAGCTGGTGGACCCCCGCAAGTACCTCGCGCCGGCGCGCACCCAGATCTCCGCAGTCGTGCAGCAGATGTCGTCCCTGCTCAACGAGGTCAACAGCACGTTGGCGCAGAGTCGCCCCTGACCGTCGGGCCGGTCGGGAGCAGGGCCTGCCACGGGGCTCCGGATCCGTGTCACGTCGCCCCTTGACATGTTTCGCGGGCGTGTCTAGGTTCTAACCACCTTGTGACATCGATTACCCCACGCTTCACGATGACGAGGTCGGAAAGCCCCGGACCAGGCGAACCAGCCGGTCCGGACGGTCGGCCGCTGATCCGCGGTCCGGCCGGCCCGCCCGAGCCGTCACGATGTCCGGGACCGCTGCAGGGTGCCGAGCCGCGCGCCCCGCGGGTCGGTGCCGGGCGGGCACCGTCGTAAGACGTGCGCCCCATGGTGACCAGAGCGGGAAGGTCATTGAACCTCCCGCTCGGGTGACCCCTTATTGACCCTGACGCGCTGTCGCTTCGCGCACTTCGTGGCGGACGAAGCCACTACGGGGCCCGAGGTTGGAAGAGGGTTGACATGCGGGTTAACGCTCCCTAGCTTGTTCGCAGCCGTGACATCGATTACCTATCCGTTGTCCGAACACGGCCACACGCGCGTCATCCGTAACAGCAGAAAACCGGACCGGCGCCGGTCGAAAAGCCCTCCACGGCTTATCCCGGTGACGGACCCACAAGGCTTTCGCCGCCGCACCTCCCGGCTCGGCCGGGGCGCTCGCGGGGCGCACATCAACGGCCGGCAGGCCATTCCCTGCAGAACGCGGTACCTCGGATTGAAGGGACGTACGCATATGCGAGTTCTCGGCGCGAAGGCGACGCGACGCGCGTCTTTGGCCCTCGTCGTGGCCTCTGCCTTGCTCGTGGGGGCCTGCGCCTCCGGGACGAAGGCAGGCGGCTCCGACAAGGAGATCACGATCGGCTGGTCGGTGGCCTACTTCGACCACCCCGTCTATCAGTTGATGATGGAAGGGGTCAAGGAGGAGGCCGCCAAGCAGGGCGTGAAGGTCATCCTTGCGGACGGCAAGAACGACCCGGCCATCCAGACGCAGCAGATCAACAACTTCCTGGCGCAGAAGGTCGACGGGATCATCCTGACGCCCGCGGTCTCCGACCCGATGATTCCGGCGGTGAAGAAGGTCAACGCGGCGAAGGTGCCGTTCGCGATCGTCGACCGGCGGATGGAGACCAAGGGCTCCGGTATCAAGTGGGACTTCCTGGTCAGCTGGGACATGGTCAAGTCCGGCACCGTCGGCGGCGAGCAGGTCGTCAAGGCGCTGAACGGCAAGGGCAAGATCGCCGTCGTCGAGGGCACCGCGGGGGCCGGCTCCACGGTCGACCGGGGTGGCGCGTTCTACAAGGTGATCGCCCAGCACCCCGGCATCGAGGTGGTCTACAAGGCGGACGGCAACTTCACCCGTAGCGGTGGCCAGCAGGTGACCGAAGCGATCCTCCAGCGCTTCCCCGAGGGCCAGCTCGACGCCATCTACTTCATGGCCGACGAGATGCTGTTCGGCGGAATCCAGGCGATCAAGAACACCGGCCGCCGGGACGGGCTCAAGATCATCAGCTGTGACGGTGACAAGAACGCCCTGGACCTGCTGCGCAAGGGTGACATCGACTACGACGGCATCTTCTTCCCCAAGGACGAAGGCGTCATCGGCACCCGGCTGATGGCCCAGCAGCTCAAGGGCGAGAAGCCCGACTTCGCGAACCAGGAGTTCGAGGGTCGCAAGGCCGCTCTCGTCGAGTACGAGGGCATGCCATGGGTGAAGCCGGACTTCTTCGGCGTCGACTCCAGCAACATGAACGACCCGATGTTCGTCGGCTGGTAATCGACCGGCTTTTCGCAGCGGGATCTGCCCTTTCCGCTCACCGCCGAACCGCGGTGAGCGGAAAGGGCCCCTTATCGGCCGATCGCTAACGGGAGTACGAGAAAGGGGGCGTGCCATGGTCGCTTCATCGGCTCCACAGCCCCTCCTGCGTATGGAGGGCATAACCAAGTCGTTCGGCAACGTCCAGGTGCTCCACGGCGTCGACCTCTCAGTCGGACGCGGCGAGGTGCTGGGGCTGCTGGGCGAGAACGGCGCCGGCAAGTCGACGCTGCTGAACATCCTCAACGGGGTGATCGAGCGCGACGCCGGATCGATCCACCTCGACGGCGAGCCGGCCGAGTTCGCCGGGCCGAAGC
Organism: Micromonospora sp. HUAS YX12; assembly: GCF_040215685.1. Taxonomy (NCBI): domain Bacteria; kingdom Bacillati; phylum Actinomycetota; class Actinomycetes; order Micromonosporales; family Micromonosporaceae; genus Micromonospora; species Micromonospora sp. HUAS YX12. The sequence continues at coordinate 6,209,997 of NZ_CP157974.1, read as the reverse complement.
AGGCGCAGGACGCGGGCCTGGCGTTCATCCACCAGGAACTGAGTGTCCTGCCGTACCTCACCGTCGCCGAGAACGTCTTCCTCGGGCGGTTGCCCCGGCGTAAGGGCGCACCCTGGCTGGTCGACTGGGCGGCCTGCTACAAGCAGGCGGGGGAGATCCTCGAGCGGCTCGCGGTGAAGATCGATCCGCGTACGGTCGTCGGCCGCCTCGGTACGGCCGAGCAGGAACTGGTCGAGATCGCCAAGGCGCTCTCGATGAACGCCCGGATCATCACCATGGACGAGCCGACCGCATCGCTCACCGAGGCGGAGATCGAGCGGCTGTTCACCCTGATGCGGGCCCTGACGGCCGACGGCGTCTCCGTCCTCTACGTCTCGCACCGGCTGCACGAGGTCGCCGAGATCTGCGATCGGGCCACCATCCTGCGCGACGGCAAGATCGTGAGCACCGTCGACGCCAGGACGACCTCCTCCCACTCGCTCGCCACGATGATGGTGGGGCGGGAGCTCTCCGAGCTCTTCCCGAAGACCGAGCACGAGCGCGGGCGCGAGACGCTCCGCGTATCGGGCCTGTCGACCGTGAAGCTCGACGACGTCAGCCTGACCGCCCACCAGGGCGAGATCCTCGGCATCGCGGGCCTCGTCGGCTCCGGCCGGACCGAGTTGGCCCGGGCGATCTTCGGCGCCGATCCGATCACCGCCGGCGAGATCTTCGTCGACGGCGAGAAGGTCACGGTCGACTCGCCGAGCGCCGCCATCCGGCACGGCATCGGTCTGGTGCCCGAGGACCGCAAGCTCCAGGGTGCGGTCCTGTCGATGAGCAACGCGCACAACATCAGCCTTGCCCGCATGTCGAAGGTGAGCCGGTTCGGCCAGCTCAACCGGGGCGGTGAGAAGCAGGAGGCCAAGCGGCTGATTCAGGACCTGCAGGTCTACCCACCCCGTGCCGAGCAGGAGACCGGTCGCCTGAGCGGCGGTAACCAGCAGAAGGTGGTGCTGGCGAAGTGGCTGTTCGCGGGCTCCAGGATCCTCATCGTGGACGAGCCCACCCGCGGCGTCGACGTCGGTGCCCGGGCCGCCATTCACGGGCTGCTCAACGAGCTCGCCGGGGAGGGCGCGACGATCGTCATGATCTCGTCCGACCTTCCCGAGGTGATGGGCATGAGCGACCGCATCCTCGTCATGCACGAGGGGCGGATCGCCGGCGAGCTCGCGCGGAAGGACTTCAGCGAGGAGGCGATCGTGATGTACGCCTCGGGGCTCGAGCCGACAAGAGAAGGGTCGGAGGCGTGACTCCCACCGCGCAGATGGACCGCCAGGTTGTCGAAGCGCCGAAGCGCGGCCTGGCTCGACTGAACATCCAGGTGGAGAACATCGCCAGCGGCGTCGTGCTGGTGGGTCTGGTGATCGTCCTCAGCCTGGTCTCACCGGCGTTCCTGTCGTTCTCCAACTTCCTCGACATCGCCCGGGTGGTGGCCATCACCGGCATCATCGCCGCGGGCATGACCCTCGTGATCATCACCGGCGGCATCGACCTGTCGGTCGGCTCCACAGTCGGCCTGGTCGGGGCGGTCACCGCGTCGCTGGTGGCCAACTCCGCCAGCAACTCGGACTTCGTCACCGACTTCAAGCTGCCGGTGCCGCTCGCCGTCCTCGTCGGACTCGCCGTCGGCAGCCTGATCGGCTTCGTCAACGGTCTGATCATCACCAAGACGAAGATCGAGCCGTTCATGGCGACCCTCGGCTCGATGATCTTCGTCAAGGGTCTGCTGTACCTGTTCACCGGCGGGTACCCGGTCAACTTCCAGCCCATGCCGGACGACTTCGCGTTCATCGGGCAGGGCGCACTGTTCGGGATCCCGACGCCGGTCTGGCTGTTCGCGGTCGTCGTCGTCGCGCTGTGGTGGACCTCCCGGCGGACGACGGTCGGCCGCGCGATCTACGCGATCGGCGGCAACCCGGAAGCGGCCCGGCTCAGCGGCCTGAGGGTCGAGCGGACGAAGATCATGGTGTACACCCTGCTGGGTCTCCTCGCCGGCCTTGCCGGGGTCATCCTGACGTCGCGGCTCGCCAGCGCCACCACCGTCAACGGCACGGGGTTCGAGCTGATCGCGATCTCCGGGGTCGTGATCGGCGGGACCAGCCTGGTGGGTGGTCGGGGCTCGGTCGTCGGCAGCCTCATCGGTGTCTTCACCGTCGGCGTCATCCAGAACGCGCTCAACCTGTTCGGGGCCTCGACGCAGGTCCAGTACGTCGTCACCGGGCTGGTGCTGCTGCTGGCGATCAGCCTCGACGGGATCGCCCGGCGCCGGAGGCGGACATGAGGGGATCGAGGCCGCATCGGTTGCCCCGCGCAGAGAACAGGAACAGGTAGATGTCGTCGTTGCTAGCACGGATTCCAGGGCGTCAACGCGGATCGGGCGCGGCCGGCACCCGCCTGCCGCTGCAGGGACAGCAGTTGGCGCTCGTAGTCCTGATCGCCCTGCTGGCGGTGGTGTTCACCAGCCAGTCGCCGGAGTTCCTGTCCACCGGCAGCGTCGAGAACCTGCTGCGCGGCGCGTCGATGTTCGGCATCGTCGGGCTGGGCTTGACGATCGTCATCATCAGCACCGGGTCCATCGGCGGGATCGACCTGTCGGTCGGGTCGATGATGGCGCTCGGCGGCGCGATCGGCGCCGGGCTGCTCGGCACCGCGTTCACGGCCGCCAACCCGGTCCAGCTTCCGGCCGCCCTCTCGGTGTTGATCGCACTGGTGGTGACGGGGCTGCTCGGCGCGCTCAGCGGGCTGCTGATCTCGCTGCTGAAGCTCGCGCCGTTCGCGGTCACGCTGGGCATGATGAGCGTGGCGCGTGGCCTCACCTACGTGATGATCGCGTGGGCGATCGGCAGTTCGAACACGGCGGGGATCACGTTCTCCGACCCGCTGTTCGACTGGTTCGGCCTCACCAACTACGGCCCGGTCCCGGCCATCACGGTTCTCTTCCTCGTCCTCGCCGCGCTGATCGCGTTCGTGCTCAAGGCGACCGCCTTCGGCCGCAGCCTGTTCGTTCTCGGCGGGAACGCCGAGAACGCGCGGCTGGCGGGAATCAACGTGCGCCGCACGATCGTGATCGTGTTCGCGATCAGCGGGTTGCTGGCGGGCCTCGGCGGCCTGATCCTGACCGGGCGCCTGTCGTCGGCCTCGCCGCTGGCGGCGACCGGCTACGAGCTCGAGGTCATCATGGTCGCCGTCATCGGTGGCACCAGTCTGGCCGGCGGCCGGGGTTCGATCCTCGGCACCGTCCTGGCCGCGATCCTGGTCAGTGAGATCAACACCGGCCTGGACATGATGAACGTTCCGTCGTTCAACCAGTACCTGATCAAGGGCACGATCCTGGTGCTCGCTGTGGTCCTGGACAAGGTGTACCAGGCCCGCAGCTCGCGGAAGTTCGCGGTACAGAGCGCCTGAGACGGCCGGCGGGCCGGGGCGGATGCCCCGACCCGCCTCGGTTGAGAGGTCAGCGGCATGGAGTACGCAAGGAAACCCGACCCGGTTGACGTCGTCATCGTCGGGATGGGCGCGTCCGGGGGCACCGCCGCGAAGGTGCTGTGCGAGGCCGGACTGAACGTGGTCGGCCTGGAGCGGGGGCCGTGGCTGCGGTCGCGCGAGCACTTCTCCGGCGACGAGATCAAGTTCCTCAACCGCACCTACCTGTGGTCGGATCCGAGGGTCAACCCGCGCACCGTGCGGACGGACGACAACGAGACGGCCGTGCCGACGCCGTTCTCGATGGTGCCGCAGATGGTCGGCGGCGGCACGGTGCACTGGGCCGGCTGGCTGCCGCGCCCCCGCCCGTCGGACTTCATGATGCGCAGCCTGCACGGTGACATCGAGGGGGCCAGCCTCGCTGACTGGCCGATCACCTACGACGACCTCGAGCCGTACCTGTCCAAGGTGGAGTGGGCCTTCGGCTGCGCGGGCCTGGACGGCGCGGACGCGTACGAGCCGTACCGCAGTACGCCGTACCCCACGCCGCCGCTGCCCCCGACCCGGGCCGCCAAGCGTTTCTACGAGGCGTGCAGGAAGCTGGGCATCAACGCGATGCCGATCCCGCAGGCGCTGGTCAGCCAGCCGTACCGAGGGCGTACGCCGTCCAACTGGACCAGCTTCTGGAACGGGTACGGCGACCCGAGCGGGATGCGCTCGTCGACGCTGGACACGTTCGTGCCGGAGGCGCTCGCGACCGGCAACCTCGACCTGCGGCCGGAGTGCTACGTGCGCGAGGTGACGGTCGGGCCCGACGGTCGCGCCCGTGGTGTCGTCTACATCGACGCCCTCGGCCGGGAAGTCGAGCAGGACGCCGAACTCGTCCTGCTCTGCCTCGGCGCGGTCGAGTCGGCACGCCTGATGCTCATGTCGAAGTCACGGCAGTTCCCCGACGGCCTCGCCAACAGCAGCGGGCAGGTCGGGCGCAACGCCACCTTCCACGAGTACCTGTTCGCGGTCGGCCTCTTCAACGACGGGCAGCCGCTGTACGGGTTCCCCGGCAACTACATCAGCGGCGGCTCGTTCCAGTTCTACGAGACCGACTACGACCGTGGGCACATCGGCGGCGCGCTGATCGGCGCGTCGCACGTCGGCCAGCCGGTCAACTGGAACTTCCCTGGCCGGCCGGCGTGGGGCAGCGCCGCCAAGGACGCCGACCGCGACTTCTACAACCATGCGATGAAGATCGGCCACACCCTGCATGACCTCCCGGTCGCGTCGAACCGGGTCGACCTCGACCCCGACGTCAAGGACGCGTGGGGCCTGCCGGCGGCCCGGATCACCCACAAGGCGCACCCCAACGACATCGCCCTGGCGAAATGGCAGGTCGACAAGAACGTCGAGATCCTCGAGGCCGCCGGCGCCTGGAAGACGATCCCGGTGTACCTCGAGCGGGGCCGGGCCAGCGGAAACACCTGTCACCAGCACGGGACCGTGCGGATGGGAACGGATCCCGCCGACACCGTTCTCAACGAGTGGTGCCAGTCGCACGACGTCGACAATCTCTACGTTCTCGACGGCGCGGGCTTCCCGACCGCGACCGGCGTGAACCCGACCCTGACCATCATGGCCAACGCGTGGCGGTGCGCCGACTACATCGCCCAGACGCACGCCAAGGGGCGGCAGGAGCGATTGCCGCAGGCTCGGCGTGGGCCGCAGCAGGTAGCGGCGAGCTGAGGAGGAGGCGATGACATCGATGGCGGACTGGCCTGTCGTCCTCGCGCCCGTCGATCCCGACGCGGCGGACCGTCTCTTCTTCACCGACCACGAGTGGGAGACCATCGAGGCCGCGACCGCACGGATCATCCCGACGGATCACGATCCGGGCGCGCGTGAAGCGCACGCCGTCCGGTTCATCGACCGGTTTCTGTCCGGCATAGATCATGTGTACGCCGCCGCGGACGGCAGTGGATTCCTGCGGATGAGCGGGAAGCCGGCCGACGCCTGGCGGGCCCGGATCGCCGACATGCAGGAGACCTACCGCCGGGGCGTGCGCGAGCTCGACGCCATCGCCAGGCAGAGTTTCGGGCCGGACTTCGTGTCCCTCTCCGACGACCAGCAGGACGTCGTCCTGGAGCGGATCTCCGGCGCTCCGAAGCCGGCTCCGGTGGTGCGCGACGCCGGCGGCGCGAGTCCCACGATCCAGGTGTACGCGTTCGACGACGGGTTGTCGTTCTTCGACGCCCTGGTGGCGCACACCCGGCAGGGCTTCTACGGTGATCCGGTCTACGGCGGCAACCGCGGCCGGGTCGGCTGGGCGGTGATCGGGTTCCCGGGTCCCGAGTCGCTCAAGGACACCATGGACGGCACGTACAGCGTGCGCGACTACTACCTGCGGGACTACGACTGGGCGGAGCTCATTCCGCAGCTTCGGCAGACGGGCGGTGCGGGAACGTGACAACCCCGGACCGTGTTGTCGTTCGGCGTTCCGCACGCCCACACGGCGGCCTAGGATTCAGGGCGGGAGCCTCGTGAGGAGCGGCCATGTCCGTCCGCACCGGCCGGCTCGGGTGAGCGCCCTGACCTCGATGATCCCGCCTCGAGAAGACGAGAGGACGGCGAGCCGGTTGATCAGACCTGTTCCCGGCGATGGGGAGGCCCCGGCGGCATCGCCGCGGCGACGAGAATGCGACGGACCGTCATGACGAAGAAGGTCGTGCGGCTCAGCGACGTCGCCCTGGCCGCCGGCACCAGCGCGAAGACGGCCTCGCGGGTGATCAACGGAGATCCGCGGGTGTCCGTGGAGACGCGACAGCGCGTCGAGGAGGCGGTGGTGCGGCTGGGCTACCGCGTCGACCTGCTCGCCAGGTCGCTGCGCCGCGGTGTGGACGACACGATCGGCGTCATCGTCGAGTCGATCGCTGACCCGTTCTTCGCCGCCGTCATCAGCGAGATCGAGCTCGCGGCGCTACGCCGCGGTCTGAACGTGATCGTCGCGAGCAACCGGCGGCTGCCGAACCGTGAGGCGACGATCGTCGACACCCTCCAGCAGCGGCGCGTGGCAGGACTGATCATCACGCCGCACACGGCGGACCTGTCGTACCTCGCGGCCACCAGTACGCCCGTGGTCTTCGTCGATCGCCATCCCAAGAACTTCGCGGCGGATGTCGTCGTCTTCGACGACCGCGGCGGCGCGCGTACCGCGGTACGTCACCTGATCGGCCACGGCCACGAGCGGATCGCGTTCGTCAGTGACGATCTGGAGATCGAGACCTCCCGCAACCGGTACGCCGGTTACGTGGACGCCCTCACCGAGTCCGGACTTCCCGTCGTCGGGGAGATCGTCGCCACGGACTGCGCCGAGGCACGCGCCGCCAGGGCGCGCACCAGCCAGTTCCTCGACCTCGACGAGCCGCCGACCGCGATCTTCAGCGCCCGTTCCGAGACGTCCCTGGGCGTGGTCAAGGTCCTGCACGACAGGGCCCGCACCGACATCGCGGTGGTGTCCTTCGGGGACTTCGCGCTGGCCGATGTCCTCTCGCCGGCGATCACCGTCCTGGAGCACTCGCCCGAGCTGCTCGGCAGACTGGCCGTGGAGCGGCTCTTCGCCCGGCTGGACGGGACGTGCAGCGATCCGGTCAAGACCGTCATTCCGCTGCGTCTGGTGACCCGAGGGTCGGGTGAGATCGTCGCGCCCAGCAAGCCGGCACTGGTGGACGTCGTTCCACCGGTCGATGATCCCTTCGCCCTCCGGGTGACACCCCGTGCGGGCAATTCGAGGCGCTGACCGCAGACCACATGAACGGCGGCCTCGTCGAGACGTGTCCGCCCGGCATCGAGCAGGAAGGAACATTCGCCGACCACCCCGGCGCCCGCACTCGTCGACGACCACGGGTGGGAAACGGTGTCGAGAACCCGAACCGGCGCGACCGAGGGACTTTTCCGGCTGATCGTGAGGCTCCGTGAGCAGGGGCTTTGCGGCGGATGTCGCATGCCCTTTTTCCGTACTGATCTATATAAGTGGGTCTTTTTCGACGCTTGACAGTCATAAAGGGAACTGCTTACGGTTGTCGTGGTCGTGACATCGATTACCTAGTTCTCGGATGAACCTGACGACGACGTCCAGGGGCGTCACCGACAGCTCGTCTCAGGCCCCGACCAGTGCTCCGCATTCCGATCGCGGTGCCGGTCACCTGCACAAGCGATCAGCCGGGCGGCGACCCGTCCAGCGCATGAGTCAAGAGGAGTTTGACTGTGGTTGACCCGTATGCAGTGGTGGCGATCTCTCCGCGCATCGTCACGATGAAGAAGCGTGAGGACGCCGTCGAGAGCGCCAAGCGCATCTGCAACTTCATGGAGATGGCGGTCCGGACCGCGGCGACCGAGGGTGCGCCGGTCAAGCTGGTCGTGCTGCCCGAGATGGCCATCCAGGGCATGCCGGAGAACTTCAAGGCCGGCAACCGGGAGGCCCACGAGGCCTTCGCCACGACCGTCCCCGGCCCCGAGACCGACGTCCTGGCGGCGAAGGCCCGCGAGCTGAACACCTACATCGCCGCTGAACTGCTGTTCGTGACCGACGAGGACTTCCCGGGTCACCTGTTCAACGTGGCGTTCATCATCAGCCCTGAGGGCGAGGTCATCTACAAGCGGGCCAAGTCCACCAGCGACGCGTACGAGGGTGGCGCGCTGGGCACCACCAACCCGCACGACATCTACGACGAGTGGGTGGCCAAGAAGGGCAACGGCAACGCCCTGGACGCCATCTTCCCGGTCGCCAAGACCGAGATCGGCAACATCGGCTACATCATCTGCCACGAGGGCGCCTACCCGGAGACCTCCCGCGGTCTGGCGATGAACGGCGCGGAGATCATCATCCGTGCCACGCTGATCGACCCGCAGGTCAGCCAGGGCATGTGGGAGCTGCAGAACCGCGCCCACGCCATGTTCAACCAGACCTACGTGATCTCGCCGAACCTGGGCCCGCAGATGAACGACGACGGGCACATGTTCGACCTGTTCGGCGGCCGGTCGATGATCGTGGACAGCAAGGGCCATGTCGTCGCCCGCCAGGAGGGCCTGATCCCCGGCGACTCGTTCGTCAGCTACGTCATCGACATCGAGGCGCTGCGCCGCGCCCGCGCGGCGAACGGTGTCATGAACTGGTTCAAGGATCTGCGCACCGAGCAGTACGCGGCGATCTACGAGAAGCCGATCTACGAGAAGAACCAGTACGTCGAGAAGCTGCCGCAGGAGGGCTGGCTCGCCCGCGAGGACGACCGCCGCGCCGGCAACATCGAGAAGCTCATCGAGCGGGGCCTCCTCACGCCCCCCTCGCTCTGACCCCCACCCGGCCCTTGAGCGGCGCGCCCGCTCAAGGGCCGGGCAGCACCCGATGATCGTCCCTCCGGGCAACGCCGGATGACCACCCGCACAGGAAGAAACAGGTAATGAAGGCAGCGCTGCTCGAACAAGCCGGACCGATCGAGAACAAGCCGCTCCAGCTGCGCGAGGTGGCCGAGCCCGCGCCGTCGGCCACCCAGATCCTCATCAAGGTCGGTGCCTGCGGTGTCTGCCGATCCAACCTGCACATGGTCGAAGGCGACTGGCTGCCCAACACGCCCGCCTCGTTCCCGATCATCCCCGGCCACGAGGTCGTGGGCACGATCTCGGCGGTCGGCTCGGCGGTCACGCACCTCGCCGTCGGGGACCGGGTCGGTGTGCAGCCGATCTGGAAGACCTGCGGGGTGTGCCAGTACTGCTTGTCCGGCCGCGAGCAGCTGTGCCGGCAGCGGCAGATCACCGGGGAGACCCTCGACGGCGGCTACGCCGAGTACATGCTGGCGGAGTCGGCATACGCCTACCCGCTCCCGGACAACCTCTCCTTCGAGGAGGCCGCGCCACTCTTCTGCCCCGGCATCACCGCCTACGGCTCGGTGTCGAAGGCGCACCTGACGCCCGGGCAGAAGGTCGCTGTCCTCGGCGTCGGGGGTGTGGGCCACATGGTCATCCAGATGGCCGCCCTCACCGGTGCCGACGTGTACGCGGTGACCCGCAGCGCGGTGCACCAGGCGGTCGCCGAGGAGCTCGGCGCTCTCAAGTCCTTCAGCCCCAAGGGTTCCGGCGGCAGCAACCTCTCCGACAACGCGGTGGACGCCGCCATCGTCTTCGCGCCGTCCGACGCGTCCGTGGCAGAGGCGATGCGGATCGTCAAGCCCGGCGGGCGGATCGTCCTCGGCGTCGCCCAGAACGTCGGCCTGCTGGACATCGGCGACGAGCGGACCGTTGTCGGCTCCGTGCTGGGCAACCGACAGCAGATGCGCGAGGTCCTCAACCTCGCCGCCGCCGGCAAGCTGCGCTCCGTCCACGCCGACTTCCCGCTCGCCGAGGCGAACGAGGTGCTGGGGATGCTGAAGGCCGGGAAGATCCGGGCACGGGCCGTCCTCGTCCCCTGACAGTTCGACAGTGAAGGAGAGCCCAGCCATGTCCGCCGCCGGGGGTCCGGTCCGCTACGGCATCGTCGGCCACGGCTGGCGCGCCGACTTCTACCTGCGCCTGGCCCGCCAGGTTCCCGAGCGCTTCCAGTGCGTCGGCGCGGTGACCCGCCGCCCCGACGTCGGCGCCCGGCTGGAGCAGCAGTGGGGCATCCCGACGTACCGCAGTGTCGAGGAGCTGGTCGCCTCCGCGGCGCCCGAGGTCGTCGTCACGTCGGTGCCGAGGGAGGCCAACCCCGAGGTGGTCTCCTCGCTGGTCGCGCTCGACACCGCGGTGCTGTCGGAGACCCCGCCGGCCCCCGACGCCGACGGACTGCGCCGGCTCTGGGCCGCCGTCGGCGCCAGTGACCTGGTCCAGGTCGCCGAGCAGCACCCGTACCTGCCGGTGGTTGTCGCGCTGCGGACGCTGATCGCGGACGGCGTGCTGGGCGAGGTCACCTCCGCACAGGTGTCCTGGTCGCACGATTACCACGCCACCGCGTTGTTGCGGATCCTGCTCGGTGTGGCGGCGGAGCCGGCGCGGGTGAGCGCGGTGCGCACCACCGGCCCGCTGCTGGAGGGCCCCGACCGGGGTGGCTGGCCGGCCACGCCGGAGGTGCGCCCGGCAGCTCACACACTCGCGGTGCTGGAGATGGCGGGCCGCAGCGGCGTGTACGACTTCAGCGAGGGACAGTGGTTCAACCCCTGGCGCCGCCGGCACGTGATCGTGCGGGGCAGCCACGGCGAGGTGGTCGGCAACGAGGTCACCTGGAGCACGGAGAACGGCACGCCGGTGAGCGCCCCGATCGTGCGCCGGCACACCGGGCTGGACGGCAACCTCGAGGGGGCGGACCTCGACACGTTGAGCTGGTCGGGTCGGGTGCTCTACCGCAACCCGTACCCCGGCGCCCGGCTCTCCGACGAGGAGATCGCGATCGGCACCTGCCTGGAGCGGACCGGCCAGTGGCGCCGGGGCGTGGAGCCGGCGCCCTACCCGCTCGCCGACGCGTGCCAGGACCACCTGCTGGCGCTGGCGATCCACGCCGCCGCCGACACCGGGGGACCGGTCACCACCGGCGCGGAGCCGTGGGCCCGGGCGGTCCGACCGTAGTTCGAGATGCCGTCGTCCGGCGGGCTCCGCGTCCGCCGGCAGTCGTGGAAAGCGAGCCGGAGAATGACGGTCCTTGCGGGAAAGGTCGCCTTCGTCACGGGAGCCAGCAGCGGTATCGGCGCGGCGGTTGCGCACGCGCTGGCCGCTCGGAAGGTCAAGCTGGGCCTCGCCTCGCGCAGCGCGCCCGACCCGGGGCTCGCCGACTGCGTGAACATATCGTGTGACGTGCGGGATCCGGCGCAGGTGGAGGCGGCGGTCGCCGAGACCGTGGCGCGCTTCGGCGGCCTGGACATCGTGGTCGCGAACGCCGGCGTCGGATCGTGGGGCGACTTCGAACAGACGCCCCTGGCCGAACTCGACGAGATGGTCGACGTCAACATCCGGGGCCTGTTCCACACCGTCCGTGCCGCACTGCCGCACCTGCGCGCCCGCGGCGCCGCCGACATCATCACCGTGGCGTCCGAGGCCGGCCGGCGTGGGCTGCCCGACGAGGCCGCCTACGTGGCGACCAAGTTCGCCGCGGTCGGGTTCACCCGGTCGCTGGACCACGAGTTGCGCGAGAGCGGCATCCGCTGCTGCAACGTCTGCCCGGGCGGCGTGGCGACCGAGTTCGGGATGGGGCGCGGCCTGCGTACCCCGGACATGCCGGAACTGGACGACATGATGCGGCCCGAGGACGTGGCGGAGACGATCATCTTCGCGCTCACCCGGCCCCGTCACTACCGCATGCTCGAGGTCGCCTTCCGATCCATGACGGAGCAGTCGTGGGGCTGACGACGGCGCAGCGAGGCGCCGATCCGCCGGCTCGCGGGTGTCGGCGTGCACGGCATGAGCCCGCGCACCGTGAACTGGGGGAGTCGCTCATGACAGGCGAGATCAAGCGTACGGTCACGACCCTGGCCGACGGCCGGGAACTCATCTACTTCGACGAGACCGACGACGCCTGCCGGACCGGATCCGACGACCGCGTGCTGCCGCCGCCTCCGGCGGCGTCGGAGCTCAGGCACGATCCGCTGCTCGACGAGTGGGTGGCGATCGCGGCGCACCGGCAGACGCGCACCCACCTGCCACCGGCCGCGGAGTGTCCGCTCTGCCCGTCCCGCTCGGGACACCTCGGTGAGATCCCGGCCCCCGACTACGATGTCGCGGTCTTCGAGAACCGGTTCCCGTCGTTCAGCCACCGCGGCGCACGGGTGCCGCCGACGATGCTGCCGGAGTTCGTCCCGTCCCGGCCCGGCACCGGCCGCTGCGAAGTCGTCTGCTTCACCTCCTCACACGACACGTCGTTCGCCGGGCTCACGTCGCAGCGGGTACGCACCGTGATGGAGGCGTGGGCCGACCGGACGGCCGAACTGTCCGGCCTGCCGGGTGTGGAGCAGGTCTTCTGCTTCGAGAACCGGGGCGAGGAGATCGGGGTGACGCTCCACCACCCGCACGGTCAGATCTATGGCTACCCGTTCGTCACTCCCCGCACCCGCCGGATGCTGGCGTCGGCGCGCTCGTATGCGGAGAGCAACGACGGCGCGGACCTGTTCGCGGCCGTCCTCGCCGCAGAGCAGTCCGGCGAGCGTGTCGTCGCCGCCAACGCGCACTGGACGGCGTTCGTGCCCGCGTTCGCGCGCTGGCCGTTCGAGGTGCACCTCTACCCCCACCGGAAGGTCGCCGACCTCGCCGCGCTCTCCGACGCCGAACGCGCCGCCTTCGGACCCGTCTACCTCGACGTGCTGCGCCGCTTGGACGGCCTGTTCGGTGTGCCGATGCCGTACGTCTCCGGCTGGCAGCAGGCGCCCGTGCGGATCGACCGCCACCTTGCCTACCTGCACCTGCAGCTGTTCACCCCGCGGCGGGCGCCGGGCAGGTTGAAGTACCTCGCCGGCTCGGAGGCGGCGATGGGCGTGTTCATCAACGACGTACGCCCCGAGGACGCCGCACGGATGCTGCGCGAGGTCTCCGTGTGAGCGCCGCCGGCCGGGACGGGCCCGCCGTCAGATGGCACGGTGAGGGCTTGACAGAAACCCCAACGAGTTGCAACAGTTCCCAACGAATCGCAAGTGATGCTGGCCCGATCACCGGGCGGGCAGCTTTTCGATGGTCTTCGGCTCAGGGAAGGCCGCGAAGCCGCACGGGAGTGGGTTGGTGTGCGTTCCAAAAGTGATCACGCAGATGTCCTGATCGTCGGAGCGGGGACTTCGGCGGGAGTCGCGGCCCGGCATCTGGCGAATGCTGGATTCAAGGTCGTCTGCCTTGAGCAGGGCGACTGGGTGGATCCCGGAAACCTGCCGGGGAACAAGCCCGAGTACGAGCTGGCCGGCTCGAAGGACTGGCATCCGGACCCGAACGTTCGCGGTCGCCGCGAGGACTACCCGGTGGACCACAGCGAGTCGGACCTGCCCCTGTGGATGTACAACGGCGTGGGTGGCACGAGCGTGCTCTACGGCGGCATCTGGGCCCGTGCCCTGCCGTCGGACTTCCGTGTGCGCACTCTCGATGGCGTGGCCGATGACTGGCCCCTGACGTACGACGAGCTCCTGCCGTACTACCAGGCCGTCGAGCGGGAGATGCGGGTGTCGGGTCTCGCCGGCAACCCCGCCTACCCGCCAGGGTTCGAGCCGCCGCTGCCGGCCGCACCGATCCACCAGACCGGCCGGACGATGGCCGAGGGGATGAACCGGCTCGGATGGCACTGGTGGCCCGGCACCAACTCCATCCCCACGCTCAACCGCCCGCACAGCAAGGAAGGCCAGTGCGTCCGCTACGGCGTCTGCCGGATGGGCTGCCCGGAGGGCGCCAAGTCCTCGACGGACGTGACGCACCTGCGGGACGCAGTGGAGCTCGGGGCACAGGTCGTCACCCGCGCCCGGGTCGCCCGGGTGACGCTGGACGAGCGCGGTCGGGCCAACGGAGCGGTCTACCTACGGGACGGTCGCGAGCACTTCCAACCCGCTTCCCTGGTCATCATGGCGGCCGGCGGTATCGGAACCCCCCGGCTGCTGCTGATGTCCGCGTCCCACCGCTTTCCGGACGGCCTGGCGAACTCCTCCGGGCTGGTCGGTAAGCGGCTGATGCTGCACCCGTACGCGGCATCCGTCGGCGTCTACGAGGACGACCTGGAGAACTGGCTGGGACCGGCCGGCGAGCACATCGGCTCGATGCAGTTCTACGAGTCGGACCCTTCGCGCGGCTTCGTCCGCGGCGCGAAGTGGGCGCTGCTGCCCATCGCCGGGCCCCTCGAAGCGGCCGAGAAGTGGACCGATCCACGGAGCCTCAGCGGCGAGGAACTCTGGGGCGAAGGCTCGGCCGACAGGATGAAGTCATTCGTCCGCATGCTGCAGTGGCACGTCGTCCCGGAGGACCTGCCGGAGGAGTCGAACCTCGTCTCCTTGCACCCCTCGCTCACCGACTCGGACGGACTGCCGGCGGCGAAGGTGCACTACCGGGTCTCCGACAACACCCGCAAGATCGTCGACTTCAACCTGGCCAGGACTCTGGAGGCGCACGAGGCCGCCGGCGCGACGAAGGCCTGGGTCGCCGGCCGCAACCTCATGACCGGGCACAACACCGGTACCGCCAAGATGGGCGATGACCCCGCCACCTCGGTCGTCGACCGCTTCGGTCGTACGCACGACGTGCCGAACCTCTACATCATCGATGCCAGCGTGTTCACGACCTCGACCGGCGTCAACCCCACCGCAACGATCTGCGCCCTGGCGAAACGTACCGCCGGCCACATCGCATCCAACGCCCGGGAACAGGAGGTGGCGTCGTGACTGGCCTCGACCTTTCCACAGAACTCGGCGACGCGTCGCGGGCTCGCCTCGCCGCGCTCGCCGACCTCCTGATCCCCGGCGGATCGGGCCTCCCGTCCGCCGGCGACGCGGACGTGGCCGGCCAGTGGATCAACCGGGCGCTGGCTGCGAACGCGGACCTGACCAGCGCGGTCAAGCACGCACTGGCGACCCACGGAACGCCCGACGAGGCACTCGCAGAGCTGCGGCTCCACCATCGGGACGTCTTCGACGCGTTCGCATTCGCCGTGTCCGGCGCCTACTTCATGAACCCGGACGTCCGCGCTGCCCTGGGCTACCCGGGTATCGCGCCGCGCCGGCTGCCACCGGCGGAGGGGGAAGCTGACTACTACCTCGAGGACGACATTCTTGCTCCGGTGATCGACCGAGCTGCCATCTATCGCCCGACGCCGGCCTGATCCACCGGTAGTCAGGACCAGCAAGGCCTCAATCAATCGGTGTCCATGGTGTTACGTCGCGCCTGGCGCGGCGAATCAGGTAGAGGGAGGTCGTCGAAGCGCGATGAATATCGTCGTACTCGTCAAGCAGGTGCCCGATTCGGGTGCGGACCGCAGCCTGCGTTCTGACGACAACACTGTCGACCGCGGTTCGGCGAACAACGTCATCAATGAGATGGATGAGTATGCCATCGAGGAGGCGTTGAAGATCAAGGAGGCGCACGGCGGTGAGGTGACTGTCCTGACGATGGGTCCGGACCGGGCGACCGAGTCGATCCGTAAGGCGCTGTCCATGGGTCCGGACAAGGCCGTCCACGTGGTCGACGACGCGCTGCACGGTTCCTGCGCGGTGGCGACGTCGAAGGTGCTCGCCGCCGCTCTCGGTCAGCTGGGCGCCGATCTGGTGATCTGTGGTGCGGAGTCGACCGACGGCCGGGTGCAGGTGATGCCGCACATGATCGCCGAGCGGCTGGGTGTGGCGGCGTTGACGGGTGCGCGCAAGCTGACCGTCGACGGGTCGAGCCTGACGGTGGAGCGGCAGACCGAGGAGGGTTACGAGGTGGTCACCGCCTCGACCCCGGCTGTGGTCTCGGTGTGGGACACGATCAACGAGCCGCGTTACCCGTCGTTCAAGGGGATCATGGCGGCGAAGAAGAAGCCGGTGCAGACGCTGTCCCTGGGCGACCTGGGCGTGGCCCCGGCCGAGGTGGGTTTCGACGGCGCGACCAGCGCCGTGGTGGAGCACTCCAAGCGTCCGCCGCGTTCCGGCGGGGAGAAGATCACCGATGAGGGCGACGGCGGCGTGAAGCTGGTCGAGTTCCTCGCCACCGAGAAGTTCGTGTGAGGGGTCTGGGACATGTCTGAGGTTCTCGTCGTCGTCGAAGCCACTCGGGAGTTCGGCGTCAAGAAGGTCACGTGTGAGATGCTCACCCTCGCCCGCGAGCTGGGCACCCCGAGCGCTGTCGTGCTCGGTGGCGCCGGCGCCGCGCAGGCGCTGAGCGTCAAGCTGGGTGAGTACGGCGCGGCCAAGATCTACGCGGCTGAGGGTGAGGAGATCGACGGCTACCTGGTCGCCCCCAAGGCCACCGTGGTCGCGGAGCTGGTCCGGCGGGTTCAGCCGGCCGCTGTGCTGCTGGCCTCGTCGCAGGAGGACAAGGAGATCGCGGCCCGTCTGGCGGTGAAGCTGGACAACGGCATCCTGACCGACGTGGTCGGCCTGGCCGCCGACGGCACCGCCACCCAGGTCGCGTTCGCCGGCTCCACCATCGTCACGTCGAAGGTGACCAAGGGTCTGCCGCTGGTCACCGTCCGGCCGAACTCGCTGACCCCGGCCCCGGCCGCGGCGACTCCGGCGGTGGAGCAGCTCACCGTGCAGGTCGGCGACGCGGACAAGCTGGCCAAGGTCGTGGAGCGGGTCGCCGAGCAGAAGGGCTCCCGCCCGGAGCTGACCGAGGCGTCGGTGGTCGTGTCCGGTGGTCGTGGTGTCGGCAACGCCGACAACTTCAAGCTGGTCGAGGAGATGGCCGACCTGCTCGGCGGCGCGGTCGGCGCGTCCCGCGCGGCCGTGGACTCCGGCTACTACCCGCACCAGTTCCAGGTCGGTCAGACCGGTAAGACGGTCTCCCCGCAGCTCTACGTCGCGCTGGGTATCTCCGGCGCGATCCAGCACCGGGCCGGCATGCAGACCTCGAAGACCATCGTCGCGGTGAACAAGGACGCCGAAGCGCCGATCTTCGAACTCGCCGACTACGGCGTGGTCGGCGACCTGTTCAAGGTCGTCCCCCAAGCCGCCGAGGAAATCCGCAAGCGCAAGTGAGCGTCACGTGAAAGCACCTGCAGGCGATCCACAGGGGTGACTGCCCTTCGGCCTTCAGCGGTGGCTGACGCGCTCGTTCACGCGCGGCGGGTCCAGGAAGCGTTGTGCCAGTTCGGCGAGGACGTCGGCGGTGTCTCCGGCGGGCGCGGTGGGCAGCACGATGTGGCTGACGACCAATCGTGCGATGGATTCGGCGCCGGCAGTGACGTCATCGGGGGGCACCCAGGGCAGGTACGTGTCCGCCCACTCTCTCAGCACCGTGACGGCGGCGGCCAGGGCCAGGTCGGCGCGGGTGGTCAGGTAGGGGAGCAGGGTGTCGGTGCCTCGGACGCTGCTGAGGACGGCCTTGATCAGCGGGTCGGCGGCGGCACGCGACAACACGAACGTGACCGCGGCATGGACGGCGGCCCTCACGTCGCCGCCGTGGACGGACAACGCGTTCCGCACACCGTCCATGAACCGGTCGATCTCGCGGTGGGCGATGGCCTCGCCCAGACCCGCCTTGTTGGTGAACTCGTTGTAGAGGGTCTGTCTGCTCACGCCGACGCGGGCGGCTACGTCGGCCATCCGCACCGCGTCCCAGCCCCGGTCGATCGCCAGGTCGCGGCCGGCCTCGATGACTGCGTCACGCAGGTGCTGGCGTGCGATGTGGCGATAACGCGGGGAGCCGGCCATGGTTCGCCGAGTCTATCGACTGGACACACATGCATCGTGCGCCCACAAAGTTGACGCGAACCTACATATTGTCAACCGTGGACGCCTGTGTGACAGTCGAGACAACGCTCGATGCTCCGGAGGTGGTTCATGCAGACCCCGATCCATGCCCCGGCGGCCGCCGCCAAATGGCATGACGGCAAGAAGCACCTGTGGCCACTGGCTCTTCTCGTGCCGGTGCTGCCGTTGCTGGCGTACGCGTTGTGGGAGGCCGGCGCGGGAGCTGCTGCCTGGTGGCTCACCCCGGCGGTGGTCTTCGGTCTCATCCCGATCATCGACGTGCTGCTCGGTGACGACGGAGAGAACGCGCCCGACGACATCGCCCGGCGCTTGCAGGACGTCCGTTACTACCGCTGGATCACCTACCTGTTCCTGCCGGTGCAGTACGCCGCCCTGCTGCTCGGAGCGTGGGTGTGGACACGCGGCGGCCTCGGTGTCGTCGGCGCCACCGGCCTGGTCGCCACCATCGGCGTCGTCAACGGATTGGCCATCAACACCGCGCACGAGCTGGGCCACAAGCGCGAATCGGTCGAGCGGTGGATGTCGAAGATCGCGCTCGCACCCACCGGATACGGCCATTTCTACGTCGAGCACAACCGCGGACACCACGTCCGCGTCGCCACGCCGGAGGATCCGGCCAGCGCCCGGCTGGGGGAGAGCTTCTACGCGTTCTGGCCACGTACGGTCTGGGGCAGCCTCATCTCGGCGTGGCAGCTGGAGATCGGCCGCTTCCGGCTGCGGCACAAGAGCCCGTGGACGCTGCACAACAACCTGCTCAACGCCGGCCTCATGACCGTCGTGCTCTTCGCCCTGCTGATCGCGGTGTTCGGGTGGCAGCTCGTACCCTTCCTGCTCCTGCAGGCGATCGTCGGGTTCTCGCTGCTGGAGGCGGTCAACTACCTCGAGCATTACGGACTGTGCCGCCAGCGCACGGCCACCGGCCGCTACGAGAAGGTCGACCCACGGCACAGCTGGAACAGCGACCGCGTCGTCACCAATGTGTTCCTCTTCCAGCTACAACGCCACAGCGACCACCACGCCAACCCACTGCGCCGCTACCAGACGCTGCGCAGCTTCGACGTCTCGCCGCAACTGCCCGGAGGCTACGCCTCGATGGTGCTGCTCGCTCTCGTTCCGCCGCTGTGGTACCGGGTGATGAACCCGCGGGTCTTGGCGCACTACGGCGGCGAACTGAACCTCACCAACCGCAATCCTCGCGCCGAGGCCCGACTGCGCCGCCGCTACGGCCGGCCCACAGCGGGCACCACAGCGGCTCACGCCGCCTGACTGAGCCTGGCGTAACCTGACGCATCCTCGAGATCTTCGGGAGCTGGAGGCCCTGGAGCTGGTCGCCTGGGGCTCGACGAACCGCGAGGCGGCGCGGCAGTTGTTCATCAGCGAGGCGACGGTGAAGACGCACCTGCGGCGGCCGTCGCGGCCGCGTTCTCCCGTGGCTACCTGACGCCGGGACGCGGCGTGACGCTGCGCATCGTGCCTGTGCTGGTCGGCGCCGGCCCGGCGGATCGCAGCCGAGTCCTCGTCCGGCGAGCGCCTCGCCCGGTCCCGACGGGCGACGAAGACGACGAGCGCGAGTACCACCACCACGGCCACCGCGAGCGACACCACAAGCGTTCTCATGCCGTCGACGCTACGGCGTGCCTGCCAGCGTCGGCGGGTTGAGGTTCAGGGGGCTGCTCCGTCCGCCGCCGGATGGCAAGCTCACGTGTCGTGGTCGACGACTTCGTGAAGAGCGGTGGGGACGCGGTGCGGAATCCGGATCTCGTGGAGGTCCGCCGGTGAGGGCGGTCATCGTCGCGGCCGCTGTCGCGTTCGTCATCTCCCTGTTCGGCACGCCGGTGGCGATTCGCGTCTTCAGCGCGCTGAAGGCCGGTCAGCCGATCCGGTCCATCGGGCTCGCCAGCAACGAGGGCAAGAGGGGGACGCCCACGATGGGCGGCGTCGTCTTCATCGTGGCGACGGTCCTCGCGTACGTGGCCGGGCATCTCGCCCTCACCACCCTGCCCGAACGGCAGATCGCGCAGGAGGGGCCCACCATGACGGCCCTGGTGCTGCTCGGGCTGTTCGTCTTCTGCGGCGCGGTCGGCTTCTTCGACGACTTCCTCAAGGTGCGCCGGCGCAACTCCGACGGGCTGTCCGCCAAAGGCAAGCTGCTCGGCCAGGCGCTCGTCGGCGGCGGGTTCGGCGTGGCCGCGCTCTACGTGCCCAGCACCAACGGCCAGACCGTGGCCAGCGAGCACATCTCGCTCATCCGCGACATCAGCTGGCTGGACGTCGGCAAGGTCGGCGCGGTCATGGTCTTCATCTTCGTGATCACGGCGATGTCGAACGGCGTGAACCTCACCGACGGCCTCGACGGCCTGGCCACCGGTGCGTCGATCCTGGTGCTCGGCGCGTACTCGCTGATCGGCTTCTGGCAGTACCGGCACTGGTGCGCCGACGACGGGTACGCCCGCGTGAACGAGTACTGCTACCAGGTCCGCGATCCCCTGGAGATCGCCATGATCGCGGCAGCGGCGGCCGGTGCCTGCGTGGGTTTCCTGTGGTGGAACACGTCCCCGGCGCGGATCTTCATGGGTGACGTGGGCGCGCTCGGGCTGGGCGGCCTGATCGGCGGGCTCGCGGTGGTGACCCGTACGACGCTGCTCTCGATCCTGATCGGCGGGCTCTTCGTCATCATCACCACGACCTGGGTGATCCAGATCGTCTCGTACCGGACCACCGGACGACGCGTCTTCCGGATGGTGCCGTTGCACCACCACTTCGAGCTGGCCGGATGGAGCGAGTCCACCATCGTGGTCCGGTTCTGGATCGTGGCCGGCGTCTGCGTCGCGGCCGGCCTGGGCCTGTTCTACTCGGACTTCCTCGCGGCCGTGGGATAGCGGCGGAGCGACAGGAGACGCCGGCTCCGACGGGCCGCCGCGCGGTGCCGTCGTCGCGGAGGCGGTCCAGCTCGGCGAACCGCTCCTACGGTCGCTCCAGGTCGGCGATCCGCTCCGGCCGCAGGGTGACGACGACCCGCCGCCGGTCTGCCGGGTCGTGAGGCGGTGCATCAGCCTGGCGGCGGTGTCGACGGCGCGGCCCGCCCATGCCAGCCGAATCGGAGCCGGGTGTTCGACCGGGTACGCGCGACTGGGCGCCACCCGCGTGGAGCTGGCGGCCTACCCGCTGACCACTCCGGAGGCCGACCAGCTCGCCTTGATCAGTTCGGTCTTGCACCCCGAACCAGCAGTGGTGCCGCCGGTTGACCTCCTGGACTACTGCAGCACGCTGAAGAAGGCCCGCAGGTCGGCAGCGAGCAGGTCGGGTTCTTCCTGGGCGAGGAAGTGGCCGCCGACGGTGGGCTCGCGCCAGTGGGTGAGGTCGGCGTAGGTGCGTTCGGCGAACGACCGGGGCAGGCCGGCGTCCTCCACGCTCACCGTGATACCGGCGGGCACGGCGACCATCGGCAGGTGTGGGGCCAGGCGGTCGTCCCGGTAGGGACGGAAGGACGTGCCGATGCAGTTGGTGACCCAGTACAGCATCACGGTGGTCAGCAGCTCGTCGAAGCCGAACCGGCGGGTGATGTCGCCACCGCAGTCGCTCCAGCGCTGGTACTTCTCGACGATCCACGCGGCCAGCCCGGACGGCGAGTCGCTCAGCGCGGCCGCGAGGGTGTCGGGCCGTGTCTCCTGGATGATTCCGTAGCCCCAGTCGTCCTGGGCCTTCGCGTCGAGCATGGCGATGAACGCCTCCTCGGCCGGGCTGAGATCGCCCCTGCGGTCCGCCGGCGGGAACTTGATGTGCTGCGAGAAGACCCCGATGACCCGATCTGCGTGGCGGGCGCCGAGCCACGTCGTCACGCCGGACCCGATGTCGCCGCCGTAGGCGCCGAAGCGGTCGTAGCCCAGACGGGTCATCAGCTCAGCCCACACGTCCGCGACAGCCGCCTCGGTCGTCGGGCCCTCGGCGAGTGGTCCGGAGAAGACGAAGCCGGGCAGGCTCGGTATGACGAGGTCGAAGTCTGCGAGCCGGGACACCAGGGGCAGCATCTCCGTGTACGTGCTGGGCCAGCCATGGGTCAGGATCAGCGCCGTGGCGTCGGGCGATGCCGAGCGAACATGAACGAAGTGGACCGGCGTGCCCCGGACCGTGGTGACGAACTGGGGGTACCGATTGAGGGCACGCTCGACCGCACGCCAGTCGAATTCGTCGAGCCAGTACCGCACCAGACCTGCCAGGTACCCAGGGTCGGTGCCGGCGGCCCACGGGTCTCCCGGGGCGGCCGGCGCGAACCTCGTCCGGGAGAGCCGAGCCCGCAGGTCGTCCAGGACGGCTTCGGGCACATCGATCTGGAAGGGCGTCACCGGATCATGGTCCCATCGCCGGGAGTCACTCGGCAGCCACGATCCGGCAGACTCGATCACCGATCCGCCGAGGAGCGTGATTCAGGCCGGAACCGCTGCGAGGCGGCACTATCGTGTCCACGTGCCTTCAGACGTACACCCGGCCCTGGATGTGTTGATGCCCGCGGCGTTCCTGGGCCACGGCAACCCGATGAACGCCCTCGAGGTCAACCGGTACACCTCCGCGTGGAGAGCCTTCGGCGCCGCGGTGCCGCGTCCCCGCGCGATCCTGGTGGTCAGTGCCCATTGGTACATCAACGCCACGGCCGTCACCGCGATGCCCCGGCCGAGGACCATCCACGACTTCTACGGGTTTCCGCAGGAGCTGTTCGAGGTGCAGTACCCGGCGCCGGGGCTGCCCGAACTGGCTGAGGAGGTCAGTGACGTCGTCCATCCAACCTGGGTCGGGGCGGACGTCGACAGCTGGGGCATCGACCATGGCACCTGGTCGGTGCTGATGCATGCCTTTCCGGACGCGACGATTCCCGTCGTCCAGCTCAGCATCAACGCCGACAAGCCGATGGACTACCACCTTCAACTCGGCGCCCGGCTCGCTCCACTGCGTCGCCGCGGAGTGCTGATCGTGGCGAGCGGCAATGTCGTGCACAACCTGCGCGGCATGGACTGGGCGCTGGCCGACGACGGCTTCGACTGGGCGCGACGCTTCGACGAGGACGCCAAGGCCCGGATGTTGACCGACCCGGGCGAGTACGCGACCCTCGACGCTCACGGGGACTTCCGCCGTGCGGTACCGACACCGGATCACTTCATCCCCGCGTTGTATCTCGCCGGTCTGGCCGCCGCCGTGGACACCCCCGACACCGAGGTCCTCGTCGACGGCTACGCCTACGGCTCGTTGTCCATGACGGCCTACACCCTGGGCATGTCCTGTCCACCGGCTGCCGGCCGGGGCGGATCCCCCCAGCCACCGCCCGGCCTGCCGCCGGACGGCTCCAACATCTGAGGGATGGTCGCCCAGTGTCGGTGCCCGACGGAGTGCGCCTCACCGCCCGGGCCGAACGGCTCGCCGACGCCGACGCTGAGGCTCGGTAGAGGTAGTCAGACCCGCCTCGGCTCAAGTGCCTCTCCCGCCGAGACTGTCGAGACGCTGCTCGATCGATCGTCGCGCACCGCCTCGTCAGCGACACAGCAGGCATGCCTACCACCTGCCCGGCCCGTACCCGGTTAGTGCTGAGCTGGTTTCCACCACGCGAGGTTGGCGGTCACGTGGGCCACCGGCTCGATGATCTCCCATGCCTCGGCGATCAGCCCATCGTCGATCCGCCAGATGTCGACGACCGCGATCTCCGGTCCTGCGTCGGGAAGCCAGCGCCGCGAGTACATCACGACGTGATCGCCGTCGGCCAGCACCTGATGGATCTCGACCTGCATGCCGGCAAGCGGTACCAGCGCGGCGCGGACGGCGGCGAGCCATTCCACCTTGGTCGATGTGGTTGAACCCGGCCTGTGGTGGACGAAGTTGTCACTCAGGAAGGGGGCGAGCGCATCGACGTCGCCCGTCTCGATCAGTCCTGCCAGCGCCCGTTGGACGATGCTCTGGTTCTCCGTGGTCATGGATGCAGTGTTTGCGTGACCGCTTCGATTGTCGATGAAATCGGATGTCATGGCGTCCGGCTCGACGATGAGTACGCTCCATGACCGTGCACACGGTCGGGGAACTCCTGCGGCAGTGGCGGCAGCGCCGGGGACTCAGCCAACTGGATCTCGCGATCGCTGCGGATGTCTCGGCTCGTCACGTCAGTCTGGTCGAGACCGGTAAGTCCAAGCCGAGCTCCGACATGATCCTTCGACTCGCGGATCAGCTCCACGTGCCGCTGCGGGATCGCAACCGGCTGCTGCTCGCCGGTGGCTTCGCACCTCGGTACGCCGAGAGTCCGCTCGACCACAACGCACTGTCAGCCGTCCACGACGCTGTCCGGAGGGTGCTCCGCGCCCACGAGCCCTACCCGGCGTTGGTCTTCGATCGCCGGTGGAACATCGTGACGACCAACCGCGCTGTCGACCCGTTCTTCGCGCAGGTGGCTCCTGACCTGCTGCGGCCGCCGGTCAACCTGGTACGGCTGGGACTGGACCCGCGCGGGCTCGCGCGCATGGTCGTCAACCTGGCCGACGTGCGCGCGGTGTTCCGCGCCCGGATCTCACGCCAGCTCGCCACTGCCCCCGACCCCGAGCTGACCGCGCTCTACGAAGAACTGTTGGCGCCCGAACCGCAGGACACGTCGAGTCAACGGATCGAACCGGACGTCGTGATACCGATGATCCTTCGCGTCGGCGGACGAGAGTTGCGGCTGTTCTCGACCATCACCACATTCGGCACCCCGATGGACATCACGATCGACGAAATCGCGATCGAGTCCTACTACCCGGCCGACGCGGAGAGTGCCGCCTACTTCACGACGTAGCGTTCCGTCAGCCGCTGTCGAGTCGCGGGCGCTCACCCCGCGTACCGGTCGGATCGCTCCGAGGTGCGCTGTCCCTGGCGGCGGGGCAATCCGCGGGGAATGATCGGGGTACACCGCGGGCTGCCCGCAGCAGTCCACGGCGCCGCAGAAGGGCGGTCGACGCCGATGACTCCGACGCAGCTACGGGCCTACGTCGCTGTCGTCCGGCTGGGATCGGTCAAGCAGGCCGCCGCACAACTGGAGGTCTCCGAGCCGGCGGTCTCGCTGTTGATCGGGCAGCTGCGCAAGGAGTTCGGAGATCAGCTGTTCACGCGGACGGCGGCGGGGCTGGCCTTCACCCCCGGCGGGCTGCGGCTCGCCAGCCGCGCGGCCGAGATGCTGGGGCTGCAGGACCGTACGGTCCTGGAGGTCAGTTCGGCGGCACACGGCCGCCGGATGCTGCGGGTCGCCGCGTCCAGCGAATTCGCCGAGTTCGCCGCGCCGAGACTGATCGAGCTGTTCGCCAGACGCGCCGCCGACCTCGACATCGAGCTGAGCGTCTGCGACCCCGGCTCCTTCGAGTCGCTGCTGCTGACTCGGGCCGCGGACATCGCGATGGGGCCGCTGCCGCCGGTGGCCGAACCGGCGATCTCCTGCCGGCCCATGATGAACTACCGGCTCGTGACGGTCGTCGGCCCGGATCATCCGCTGGCCGGTGTGCCGGCGTCACCGGGGCAGTTGCGCGACCAGACCTGGCTGCTCGGGCCTTCGGCCACCAACGCCCTGGGCGCTGTCCCGGCGATGCTGCGCCGGCTCGGTGTGCCCGAGGAGCGGCAGCAGATCTTCCAGAGCCACGCGGCAGCGCTGGGTGAGGCCCAGCGCGGCCGGGGGATCGCGCCGGCGCTGTCGTTCACCGTCGCGCCGGACGTCCGTGGCGGCCAGCTCGTGGCGTTGTCCGGGCCGCACGCGACGGCCGAGGCGACATGGCATTCGCTGGTGCTCGTCACCCCCGGCACTCCGTCCGCGGCGGCCGAGCTGTGCCGCTTCGCGTCGACGCCCCGGGCGATTCAGGCGATGATGCGCGGCGTGGGCGTCGCGGTCAACCGTTTCCGGCCCTCGGTGCACGTGACGCTCTGGAGCTGATCGGCGGCGTCCAGCAGGTCCCGGAACGTCGCGGCCGGCAGGAGCCGGTCACAGTAGGGCAGGGCCGCGGCCATGCCCGCCACCAGGGGAGCGAAGCCGGGGGCGCCGGCCCTGGGGTTCAGCCAGACCACCCGGTGGGCACGGCGGCTCAGCCGCGCCATCACGGCGGAGAGCTCGGCCGGCGGGTCGCTGTCCCAGCCGTCCGAGCCGATCAGCACCACCGCACCGCGAACCGCCTCGCCGTGCGGGGAGGCGAGCAGCGCCCGCAGGTTCGTCGCGATGCGCGTACCCCCGAACCGGTCGGTCACGGCGGCGCTGGCGTGCGCGATCGCCGCGGACGCCGACGTGTGCCGCAGCGCGACGGTGAGCCGGGTGAGCGTCGTGGCGAAGGCGAACACCTCCGCGTCG
The DNA here is from genome assembly GCF_040215685.1 of Micromonospora sp. HUAS YX12. Classification (NCBI taxonomy): domain Bacteria; kingdom Bacillati; phylum Actinomycetota; class Actinomycetes; order Micromonosporales; family Micromonosporaceae; genus Micromonospora; species Micromonospora sp. HUAS YX12. The sequence continues at coordinate 6,183,822 of NZ_CP157974.1, read as the reverse complement.
GCGGCCACCGCGAAGGCCCGCAGCAGGTGCAGGTACGCGTGGGCCTGGGCGCGCATCGACTCGCTGACGTCGCACAGCAGCACGACCCGGCGCGGCCGGCGTACCGGTCGCTCGCGGACGACCTCGACGGGCTCCCACGCGGTGCGACGGGCGCGGGCGATCGTCGGACGCAGTGCGACCCGGCGCCCGGCCGGGCCCACGGCGTGCCGCCTGGTGCGCCGGGACGGCCAGCGGGCGACGGCCTCGCGCAGGGCCTCGCCGAGCAGTTCGAGCTGGGCGCCGTCGAGGTCCTCGAACGGCCGGTCGGCGAGCCCGGCGAGGGCGCTGGGCCGTCGCTCGGGCAGCCGCACCCCGGCGTCGGAGGGCTCCGCCACGGCGACGGGCGCCGGCAACGTCGCCCACGGCAGCCCGCCACCGTCGCCGGTGTCGTCGGTGTCGGCGGGCACCGGCAGGTGCACGTCGTCACGGGCGCCCGGCGGGGCCGCGACGCGGGTGAGCGGCAGCGGCGGCGCGTCGGCGAAGACAGCGGCGAAGACGCGGTCGAAGGCGGCGAGGTCGGCGTGCCGCCGCACGAAGCTGATCCGGGCGGCCCAGTAGAGTGCGGTCGTCTCCCCGGGTGTCCATACGCCGAGCGCCCGGACGAAGTCGCCGGCCTCGGTGAGCCCGGCGGGTACGCCGGCCCGCCGCAACCGGCCGGCGAACGCCGTCGCGAACGCCGCGCGGTCGACGCCGCGCAGCAGACCGTCGCTCACCTGCGTGCGACCCACCAGGCGATCACCGCGCCGACGACGACGATCCCGACGAGCACCGGCACGAGGCGCTTGACGACGGCACCACCGGCGACGTCGAGCAGGTCCAGCGTCTCCGGTTCGGCGGCGGTGCCGGCATCCGGTCGACCCGTGGAGGGCGACGCGGCCACCGGGGTGCCGGCCACTGCGGACCCGGGCAATGTGGCGGACGAGGGCGAGGCGGTGTTCGGCGCTGCCGCCTCGGCCGCGAGGGTGCGAGCCGCGGAGGCGCCGGGGCCGGTCGCGGCGGCGACTGCGGGTGCGGGCCCGGATGCGTCAGGCGCGGTGGCCTCGTGCGGGTCACCGGCCGTGCTGTCGCCGGTCTCCTCGGCCGCCAGCCTCGCCTCGAGGTTGGCGACGAACTGGGCGAGCAGCTTGCCCGACACCTCCTTGATCATGCCGCTGCCGAACTGGGCCAACCGCCCCGAGATCTTCAGATCGGTGTCCACGCTGACGACGGTGCGCCGACCGTCCGGCCGCAGTTGGGCGGTGACCAGGGCGGACGCGTTCGCAGCCGACCGCCGGTCGCGGCCCTTCGCGTCGATCACCCCCCGATAGCGACTGTCGTCCTTCTCGACGAAACGTGCGGTGCCGGCGAACTCGGAGACGACCGGACCGACCTTGACCTTCACCGTGCCCTGGTGGACGTCGCCGTCGACGCCGGTCAGCCGGGCACCCGGCAGGCACGGTGCGATGCCCTCCAGGTCGGTGAGGATCGCCCACGCCCGCGCGATCGGGACGTCGACTGTGAACTCGTTGGTGATCTTCATGCCGGCCTCTCCTGGTGTGCGCCGAGCGCGGCGGCGACGGCGGCGCGGTCGTCGGGGGTCTTGGCGATGGTGCCGATGGTCCGGACGACGTCGTCGGCGGAGAGATCGGCGGCGCCGAGCACGGACAACGCGGCGACCCAGTCGATGGCCTCGGCCATGCCGGGTGCCTTGTCCAGGCCGAGGGCGCGTACGTCGCTGACGAAGGCGGTCGCCGTGCGGATCAGCCCTTCGGTGGCGCCCGGCACCGCCCGCCGGACGATCTCGGTGGCGCGGTCCGTCTGCGGGAAGTCGATCCAGTGGTACAGGCAGCGGCGGCGCAGTGCGTCGTGCAGGTCGCGGCTGCGGTTGGAGGTGAGCACCACGACCGGCGGCGTGGCCGCGGTGAACGTACCCAGCTCGGGGATGGTGATCCCGGACTCGCCGAGGAACTCGAACAGCAGCGCCTCGAACTCGTCGTCGGCCCGGTCGATCTCGTCGATCAGCAGTACCGGCGGCACCGGTCCCGGGTGGCGTACCGCCCGCAGGATCGGCCGTTCCTGCAGGAACTCCGCGGCGAACAGGTCGGCGTCGGTGAGCGAGGCGTGCCGGGCCTCGGCCAGCCGGATGGCGAGCAACTGCCGCTGGTAGTTCCATTCGTACAGCGCCTCACCGGGGGTCAGGCCCTCGTAGCACTGCAGCCGGATCAGTGTCGTGTCGAGCGCCCGCGCCAGCGCCTTCGCCGCCGCGGTCTTGCCGACGCCGGGCTCGCCCTCGAGCAGCAGCGGCTTGCCCAGCTCCAGCGCGAGGAAGACGGCCATCGCCATGCCGTCGTCGGCCAGGTAGTCGACCGCGTCGAGCCGGCGCCGCACGGCCTGCGGATCCTTCACCGCGCCTCGCCCGAGAGCAGCCGCCGGTAGTCCGCGCGGGTGTCCACGTCGATCGGCGCCGGCCCGTCCACCGGTACCTCCGTGACCGCGTGCCGGCCGGAGTGCAGCAGCTTCCACACCGCCTTGTCGCCGCGCAGGACACGCAGCTCCGGCAGGACGTCACGGGCGAACCAGAACGGGTGCCCCAGGCCGTCGGCGTACCGGCACACCGCGAGCGGGGTGGTCGCCGCCGTGACCCGGCGTACGTCGGCGGCCCGTACGCCGGGCTGGTCGCCGAGCAGGAGCACGAGCCCGTCGGCGCGCGGGTCCACCACCTGCGTCGCGGCGCGGACCGACGATCCGCAGCCCGTGCTGAACTCGGCGTTCTCGACGACCTGGACCCCGGTCAGGTCCACCCGCTCGCGGACCAGGTCGGCGGCGCCGCCGAGGGTCACCAGCACCTGGTCGAAGGCGCACGAGCGGGCCAGGTCGAGGGTGGCGTCGAGCAGCGTCCGCCCGCGGTACGGCAGCAGTTGTTTGGCCTCGCCGAGGCGCACCGAGGCCCCGGCGGCCAGAACCAGGCCGGTCACGAACACGGCTACGCCGCCACGTGCCGGTCGAGGCAGCCGGGGCAGCAGAACCAGTGGTCGGTGCCGTCGATCCGCACGTGCGGTGTGTCCGGCCCGACCAGGACGGTCATCCCGCACACCGGATCGACTGCCTGCTGGGGGAGCGCCGCGGGTGGTGCGGGGGAGGAGGCGAGGCCGTCCACCCGGAGTGCCCGCACCACCTCGGCCATGATCGACAGCGCGATCTCCTGCGGTGAGCGCGCCCCGATCTCCAGTCCGGCCGGGGTCCGGACCCGGGCGCGCTCCGCGTCGGACAGCGCCAGTTCGTCGAGCACCGCCGCGCCGCGGGTCCGGCTGGCGACCAGCGCGATGTGCCCCACTCCGGCATCCAGCGCGGCGCGGACGGCGTCCTGCTCGCCCTTGCCGAGGCCGGCCACCACGACCGCCGTCGCACCGGAGTAGTCACCGGACGTGGCCACCTCGAAGTCGAGGAAGGCAGCCAGGGTGGCCACCGCCGCGCTGATCGGCGTGTCGCCCACCAGACCCAGCACGGGTACGGGCAGCACCGGGCGCAGGAAGATCTCGAGCGCCCCGCCCGAGTGGCACGGGTTGACCACGACCCGTGCCCCCGGCGTGTCGGGGAAGGCGGGCGCGCCGTCCGGCAGGACCCGCAGCAGCAGCGCCTTGCCGTCCCGGAGGGCGTCCAGGGCGGCCGCCCGCACCGAGTTCTCGGCGCACATCCCGCCGACGAAACCCTCGATGGTGCCGTCCGCCAGGATCACGGCGTCGTCGCCGGGCCGGGCCGACGTCGGGTCCTGCGCCCGGACCACTGTGGCGTGCACGAACGGCGCGCGCGAGACGGTCAGATCATGCGTACGGCGGGCGATCGTCGTCATGGCCACCTCCCCTAGATCGGCGGGCGGGCGTTGCCGCGCATCGCGTCCCAGACGCGCGACGGCGTCAACGGCATGTCGGCATGCCGTACGCCGAAGGGTTCGAGGGCGTCGACGATCGCGTTGACGATCGCGGGCGGGGAGCCGACGGTGGCCGACTCGCCCACGCCCTTCGCGCCGATCGGGTGGTGCGGGGACGGGGTGACGGTGAAGCCGGTCTCCCAGTCGGGCACCTCGAGCGCGGTGGGCAGCAGGTAGTCCATGAGCGACGCGCCGAGGCAGTTGCCGTCCTCGTCGAACGCGATCATCTCCATGAGGGCCATGCCGACTCCGTCGGCCAGCCCGCCGTGCACCTGACCCTCGATGATCATCGGGTTGATCCGGGTGCCGCAGTCGTCGACGGCGATGAACCGACGCACCTTGACCTGCGCGGTGCCCGGGTCGATGTCCACCACGCAGATGTACGCCCCGTGCGGATACGTCAGGTTCGACGGGTTGTAGCAGATCTGCGCCTCCAACCCGCCCTCGACGCCCTCGGGCAGGTCGCCGGCGCCGTGCGCCCGCATCGCGATGTCCTGGATGGTCACGCTCTTGCCCGGGTCGCCCTTGACCCGGAAGGAACCCTTGTCCCACTCCAGGTCGGCGACCGAGACCTCCAGCATGCCGGAGGCGATGATCCGGGCCTTGTCGCGGACCTTGCGGGCGACCAGGGCCGCCGCGGCACCGGAGACGGGGGTGGATCGGCTGCCGTATGTGCCGAGACCGAACGGCGTGTTGTCGGTGTCGCCGTGCACCACGTCGATGTCGTCCGGCGGGATGCCGATCTCCTCGGCGACGATCTGCGCGAACGTCGTCTCGTGTCCCTGGCCCTGGGACTGCACGCTGAGCCGGACCACGGCCTTGCCGGTCGGGTGCACGCGCAGCTCACAGCCGTCGGCCATGCCCAGGCCGAGGATGTCCATGTTCTTGCGCGGGCCGGCGCCGACGGCCTCGGTGAAGAACGCGATGCCGATGCCCATCAACTCGCCCCGGGCCCGCTTCTCCTGCTGCTCGCGCCGCAGGTCGGCGTAGCCGGCCATCTCCATCGCGAGCCGCATGGTCGGCTCGTAGTCGCCGGAGTCGTACACCCAGCCGGTCTTCGTCGTGTACGGGAACTGCTCCGGGCGGATGAAGTTCTTCAGCCGCAGCTCGGCCGGGTCCATGCCCAGCTCGTCGGCGAGGCAGTCGACGATCCGCTCGACGAGGTAGACGGCCTCGGTGATGCGGAACGAACAGGCGTACGCCACACCGCCCGGTGCCTTGTTCGTGAAGACCGCCGTCATCTTGCAGTACGCGGCCTCGATGTCGTAGCTGCCGGTGAAGACCCCGAAGAAGCCGGCCGGGTACTTCACCGGCGCGGCGGTGCCGTTGAAGGCGCCGTGGTCGGCGAGGACGTTGGTGCGGATGGCCAGGATCCGGCCGTCACGGGTCGCCGCGATCTCACCACGCATGATGTAGTCGCGGGCGAAGCCGGTGCTGATCAGGTTCTCGAAGCGGTCCTCCATCCACTTCACCGGCTTCCCGGTGACGATCGACGCGACGATCGCGCAGACGTATCCCGGATAGATCGGCACCTTGTTGCCGAAGCCGCCGCCGATGTCCGGCGAGATCACCTGGATCTTGTGCTCGGGGATTCCCGCCACCAGGGCGTAGAGGGTGCGATGCGCGTGCGGCGCCTGCGTGGTGGACCAGAGGCGCAGCTTGCCGTCGACGGCGTCGAAGTCGGCGAGCGCCCCACAGGTCTCCATCGGCGCCGGGTGCACCCGCGGATAGACCAGGTCCTGGCTCACCACGACGTCCGCCCGGGCGAACACGGCCGCGGTGGCCGCCTCGTCACCGGTCTCCCAGTCGAAGCAGTGGTTGTCGGTCTTGCCGTCGAGATCGTCGCGGATCACCGGGGCGCCCGGTTCGAGCGCGCGGCGGGCGTCGACGACCGGATCGAGGACGTCGTACTCGACGTCGATCAGCTCCAGCGCGTCCCGCGCCGCGTACTTGTCCTCGGCGACGACGAACGCCACCTCCTGGCCCTGGAAGCGCACCTTGTCGGTGGCGAGCACGGCCTGTACGTCGTTGGAGAGCGTCGGCATCCAGGCCAGGCCCTGCTCGGCAAGCATCGCCCCGGTCACGACCGCCTTGACGCCGGGTGAGGCCTCGGCGGCGCTCGTGTCGATGCTCAGGATCCGCGCGTGGGCCACCGGCGAGCGGAGGATGGCCAGGTGCAGCATGCCGGGCAGCCGGACGTCGTCGACGAACCGGCCCCGGCCGCGGACGAACCGCGGATCCTCCTTCCGCAGCATGCGGCCGTATCCCACCGGCTTCTGGTCGTTGTCGTGGAAGGTGTCCACGCGCTCGTGCACAGTCGTCATACGACGCTCCCGGCGGGCCGGCCGGCGTTGTCGATCTCGCCGGCTTCGCGTGATTCGGTGGTCTCGGTGACCGCGGCGGCGGCGTTCGCCTCGTGTACGGCGGCCCAGCGCACCGAACGCACGATGGTGGCGTAGCCCGTACAGCGGCAGATCTGACCGGAGATCGCTTCGCGGATCTCCGCCTCGGTCGGGTCCGGGTTGCGGTCGAGCAGTGCGCGGGCAGTCATCATCATGCCGGGGGTGCAGAAGCCGCACTGCAGGCCGTGGCACTGGATGAAGCCCTGCTGGACCGGGTCGAGCTCCGCGCCCCTCGCCAGACCCTCGACGGTACGCACCCGGTGTCCGCCGGCCATCGCGGCCAGCACGGTGCACGACTTCACCGGTTCGCCGTCGAGCCACACGACGCAGGTGCCGCAGTTGCTGGTGTCGCAGCCCGCGTGCGTGCCGGTCAGGTCCAGCACATCGCGCAGGAAGTGCACCAGCAGCAGGCGACCCTCGATCTCCCGGGTGACCTCGACGTCGTTGACGGTCATGGTGACCTGCATGCTCAGCTCCTCGCCCGTTGCACGGCCCGGCGCAGGGTCCGTCTGGTCAGCTCGTCGGCCAGGTGCCGCTTGTAGTCCGCGCTGCCCCGCTGGTCGGTGACCGGATCGCAGCTGCGCGCGGCGATCGCACCGGCCTGCTCGAAGAGGCTCTCGCTGGGCTCCTGCCCGCGCAGCGCCGCGGAGATCTCCGGGATACCGGTGGTGTTCGGACCCACAGCGGCCAGCCCGACCCGGGCGTCGGAGATCACGTCGCCGTCGAGCCAGACCGCCGCACCGGCCGAGACCACCGCCCAGTCGCCGGCCCGGCGCTCCACCTTCTCGTAGGCGCTGCCGCAGCCGGGCCGCACCGGCAGCCGGATCTCGACCAGGATCTCCCCGTCGCCGACGGCCGTCTCGTACGGCCCGACGTGGAACTCCTCCATGGACACCACCCGTTCGGCGCCGCCCGGCCCACGGATCACGCAGCTCGCGTCCAGGGCGGTGCAGACCGCGGACAGGTCCTCCGACGGGTCCGCCTGGCACAGCGAGCCGCCCAGCGTGCCCCGGTTGCGCACCACCGGATCGGCGATCACCCGTTCGGCGTCGGCGAAGATCGGGAAGGCCGCCGTCAGGGTGGTGGACTCGAGCAGTTCCCGGTGCCGGGTCAGCGCACCGATGCGTAGCTCGTCCGGACCCGCCTCGATGTAGCCGAGCTCGTCGTGGAGATCGTTGATGTCGATGAGATAGTCGAAACTGGCCAGCCGCAGCTTCATCATCGGCAGCAGGCTGTGCCCGCCGGCGATCAGCCGGGACGTGCCGCCCAGCCGTTCCATCAGGCTGATGGCGTGGTCCACACTGGTTGCTCGTTCGTACTCGAACGGGGCCGGCACCTGCATATCGCACCTCCGGAAGTCGTCAATGTGGTGCCGGTGCCCGCGGAAGTCAACGCCGACCTAAGCAAGTCCTTAGGTCGGCGTTGACGGTGCCGCTGCTGCTCACGGATCGTGCGGCAATGCGAGACATCGTCGACGGGTTGACCGCGTGGCGTGCCGCCGGCGTCCGGTTCGCCGTCGCGACAGTCGTGCGGACCTGGAGGTCGGCGCCCAGACCGCCGGGCGCGGCCATGGCGGTCTGCGCCGACGGCGAGGTCGTCGGCAGCATCTCGGGAGGGTGCGTCGAGGGCGCGGTGTACGAGCTCTGCCAGGAGGCCATACGCACCGGCCAGGCACGCACCGAGACCTACGGTGTCGGCGACGACGACGCCTTCGCGGTGGGCCTGACCTGCGGTGGCACCATCGAGGTCCTGGTGCAGCCGGACGTCGTGCTGACCGAGCCCGACGCGGTGCTCGCCGCGATCCGCGCGGGCGAGCCGGTGGCGACGGCGTCGGCCGGGACAGCCCAGCTGGTGGTCTGGCCCGACCGGGTGGCCGGCACTCTCGGCGACGCCGACCTGGACCGTGCGGTGGCGCAGCAGGCCGAGGGCATGCTCGCCCTCGGCACCACCGGAGCCGTCCGACTCGGTACGCGCGGGCAGCAGCGGCACGACGAGGTGTCCGTCTTCGTCCAGTCGTACCTGCCGCCACCACGGATGATCGTGTTCGGCGCGATCGACTTCGCGGTCGCGGTGGCCCGGATCGGCCGTTTCCTCGGCTATCACGTCACTGTGTGCGACGCCCGTCCGGTGTTCGCCACCCGCAAGCGCTTCCCCGACGCCGACGCCCTCGTCGTCCAGTGGCCGCACACGTACCTGGAGTCGACGACAGTCGACGAGCGGACGGTGCTCTGCGTCCTCACCCACGACCCGAAGTTCGACGTCCCGCTGCTCCAGGTCGCCCTGCGCACCCCGGCCCGCTACATCGGCGCGATGGGCAGCCGCCGCACCCACGCCGATCGGTTGCGCCGCCTGCGCGAGGCGGGCGTGGACGAGGCCGCCCTCGCCCGGCTCTCCTCGCCGATCGGGCTCGACCTGGGGGCGCGGACGCCGGAGGAGACCGCCGTGGCGATCGCCGCCGAGTTCGTCGCCCTGGCCGCGGGAGGCTCCGGCCGGCGGCTGACGGACCTCGACACCCCGATCCACCACCGCTGACCGGCCGGCAGCGTACTCGTCACCCCCGGCTCAGGCCGAGCGCCTCGTCCACCCGGTCCAGCACCGTCACGTCGTCGTGGCCGACGCCGCGCAGCAGGTCGATGGCGGTCGCCCGGATCTGCCCGACGATCATGGTGACCGGCAGCGGCGGATCGGTCCGGAGCAGGCCGGCGGCGATCCGTACCGCCTCCAGGGCCGCCGTGTCGGCCTGCTGCGCGTGCCGGTCGGCGTCGGCGCCGGTGAGGTCGTGGGCCATGGCCTCACCGGCCGACCGTACGGCGGAGGTCAGCGCGCCGATCGCGGCGGCCAGCTCCGGCGGGGTGGCGGTGTGCCGGCGGGTCAGGGTCACGCCGGCCCGGGCCAGCACGCGGATGTTGCGGGCGGCGTAGTCGAGCTGCCGCAGCGTGGCCTCCACCTCGACGAGCTTGCCCAGGTGCCGGCGGCGCAGTCCCAGCCGCAGCGTCTCCCCGGTGGCGAGCACGGCGGCCTGCATTTCGGCGACGCAGTCGTCCACCTGCCGCGCCCGGTCCAGCGCGGCGCGGGCGGCGTCCTCGTCGCAGCCGCGCAGGGCCGCGTTGACCTGGTCGAGCAGGTCGGCCAGATCGGTGTAGCTGCGGCGGGCCTGGGCCACCAGTGGCGCCAGCGGGTCACGGGCGGCCATCAGTTGACTGGCGCCCAGTGCCACCACGCCGCCGATGAGCGCGTCGACGAAGCGGAACGGCATCAGCGTCCCGTTCGGCGCGGAGACCACCACCAGGTACATGGCCGAGACGCTGGCCTGCACGACCAGGGCCCGGCGGGCCCCGATCACCACGAGCGTCGTGGTGGTCAGCAGCAGCACCAGCAGAACCGTCTCGGTGCCCGGGCCCAGCGCGTACACCAGCAGCTCCGCGACGAGGACGGCGGCTGCCACGGCGAGCAGGATCTCGACGGTCTGCCGCAGCCGCCGACCACGGGACTCGCCGAGCACGACGAGCGCGGCCGTCGGTGCGAAGAACGGGTCCGGGTGACGGATCACCACCGCCGCCACGATCCAGGCGACCACAGCGGCGGCGGTCAGCTCGACCACCGTCATCCCGTCGCCGCGCAGCCGCGCGACGGCGTCGCGTAACCAGGTCCGCACCGGTGGTGCCCCTCTCGCCGGGCGGACCCGGACCGGCCGCCGCTTGATCTTCGCGAGGAGGGCCACTACCCCGGCCGTGACCTGCTCAATCGTTCGGGTGGCCGGCGACGGACCCGGGGCACGCCCGGCGGTTGGTCGCGGTCGGCCTGGCCGCCCTGCCGGGTTCGGGCCGTCAGCGCTTGGCGACGGTGAGCAGCACCGCGGAGTCTTCGAGCGCCTCCAGCGTGTGCCGGCGGTCCGGCACGATCAGCAGGTCGCCGGCTGAGCCGTCCCAGGATGTCTCGCCGGCGCCGAGCCGCACCCGGCCGCGCAGGACGTGCACGGTGGCCTCGCCGGGGTTCTCGTGTTCGCCGAGCATCTGCCCGGCGGTCAGCGCGATCAGCGTCTGTCGGAGCCTGTGCTCGTGACCGCCGTAGACGGTGGAGCTGCTGCGGCCGCTGGAGGAGGTGTGCGCGCGCTCCAGCTGCTCGCGGGCCAGCGCGGTCAGGGATGACTTCTGCATCAGGTGTCCCGTCCTCTCGTCGTACCGCTTCTCCCGAGCCGCCCAACCGGCTCAGGTCGACTCTGGCATACCGACGAGGGCTTCCGGCTAGACGGTCGGAACCACCATCGGGGCGCCGGTGACCGGGTTCGGCATCACCACGCTGGGCAGACCGAAGACCTCCCGCATCAGGTCGGCGTCCACCACGTCGGCCGGCGGCCCCTGCGCGACGATCCGGCCGGCCTTCATCGCCACGATGTGATCGGCGAACCGGCACGCCTGGTTGATGTCGTGCAGCACCGCGACGACAGTGCGTCCCTCGTCGCGCAGCTTGGCGAACAGCGCCAGCAGCTCGTACTGGTGCGTGATGTCCAGGAACGTGGTGGGCTCGTCCAGCAGCAGGTACGGCGTCTCCTGCGCCAGCACCATGGCGATCCAGACCCGTTGCCGCTGCCCGCCGGAGAGTTCCTCCACGGGCCGCTCGGCCAGGTCGGTGACGCCGGCAACCGCCATCGCCGACCGGACGGCCTCCTCGTCGGCGGCCGAGCCCGCGCCGAGCAGGGACTGGTGCGGGTAGCGGCCCCGGGCGACGAGCCGCCGCACGATGATGTTCTCCGGCGCGACGAGGCCCTGCGGCAGGAAGCCGACCTGGCGGGCGAACGGCTTCGGCCGGTGCTCGGCGACGTCCCGGCCGTCGAGGCGTACCGTGCCCGACGCCGGTGTGAGCAACCGGACGAACGCCTTCAGCAGCGTCGACTTCCCGCAGGCGTTGGGGCCGACGATCGCCGTGAACGCGCCGTCCGGCACGGCCAGGCTCACCCGCGTCGACACCACCCGATCGCCGTAGCCGAGCGTGACGTCCTCCGAGGTCAGGCGGCTGGTCACCGTCGTTTCACCTCCATGCCGAGCAGCCAGATGAGATAGCAGCCGCCGATCGCCGTGGTGACCACGCCGACCGGCAGCGCGACCGGCGCGAGCAGCAGTTGCGCGACGAGGTCCGCGGCGAGCAGCAGCACCGCGCCGGTCAGCGCCGCCGGCACCAGTGGGACGCCTGCGGCCCGCGCGAGCCGCCGGCCGATCTGGGGCGCGGCGAGCGCGATGAACACGACCGGCCCGGCCACCGCTGTCACCGTCGCGGTGCAGCCCACGCCGGCCAGGACCAGCAGCAGGCGGAGCCGGCCCAGGGGTACGCCGGTGGTGCGCGCGATCTCGTCGCCCAGCGCCGCCTGGTGCATGGCGTGCGAGATCACGGCGAGCAGGAGGACGAACAGGCCGATGACGGCGAACGGGAGCCGCAACTCGGCCCAGTCGACGCCGTTGAGTGAACCGGCGTTCCAGCCGGTCGCGGCGAGCGCCACGTCGATCTCGGCCCGCAGCACGATCCAGGAGTTGAGCGCGGTCAGCATCGCGTTGACGGCGATGCCGATGACGACCAGCCGGACGCCGCTGAGCCCGGAGTCCAGCGACAGCAGGTAGATGAGCGCGGCGGCGAGCAGCCCGCCCGCCACCGACCCGGCCGCGAGTTGCCCGGCGGTGCCGTTCAGCACGGTGATCGCGACAAGCGCGCCGGTGTACGCGCCCGCGTCGAGGCCGATCACGTCGGGGCTGCCCAGCGCGTTGCGGGTCAGGTTCTGGAAGACCGCTCCGGCCAGGCCCAGCGCGGCGCCGAAGACCAGCGCGGCGGCCACCCGGGGGAGCCGCCACTCCCGGATCACGAAGGCCGAGTCGCCGCCCTGGAACAGGGCGTCGAACACCTCCGCCGGTGTCGCCCACTCCGGTCCGTGGCTCAGCGTCAGCAGCGCGAGGGCCGCCGCGGCCGTGAGCAGCCCGGCCGAGGCGACGGCCGAGCGCCGTTCGACCTCGACCGCGAGGCGTCCCGCCCGCAGCCTCACCGTGCTCACAGCGCCGCCGCCCCGTAGCGGCGGACCGCCCAGATCAGCACCGGAGCGCCCAGGAACGCGGTGACGATCGACACCGGGACCTCGCCAGTGGGCAGCAGGACCCGCGAGCCGACGTCCGCGACGAGCAGCAGGATCGGCCCGAGCAGCATCGCGTACGCCATGATCCACGGGATCGAGTCGACTGCGAGCCGCCGCGCCAGGTGCGGAACCATCAGCCCGACGAACGCGATCGGGCCGGCGACCGCGGTGGCGACGCCGGTGAGCAGCGTGACGAGCACCAGGACGGTGACCCGGGTCCGGGTCACGTGCGCGCCGAGCGAGTGGGCGACGTCCTCGCCGAGGGCGAGCGCGTTCAACGGCCGGGTCGCGACCATCGCGGCGGCCAGGGCGGCGACTGTCACCAGCACCGGCAGCACCAGCGGCGTCTGCTCGGCGCCGGCCAGCGCCCCGACCGACCAGAACCGGTACCTGTCGAAGACGTCCGGGAAGCCCAGCCGCAGCCCGAGCGAGACGCCCATCAGCACCCAGCTCAGCGCGACTCCGGCGAGGACCAGCCGCAGCGGTGAGGTCCGCCCGACGGCGTAGACGGCGACGGCGGCGAGCGCGGAGCCAGCCACCGCGAGTACGAGCTGCCCGGCCTGCGACCCGGCGACGCCCGCCAGCACGCCCAGGTTGATGGCGAAGCCGGCCCCGGCTGTCACGCCGAGGATGCCGGGCTCGGCCAGCGGGTTGCGGGTGAGCGTCTGGATCAGCACCCCGGCGGCGCCGAGGGCGGCGCCGACGCAGACGCCGAGGATCGTGCGGGGCAGCCGGATGTCGCGTACGACGAGATGGTCCGTCGTGGCCGCGAAGTCGGTCAGCGCCCGCCACACCTCGGCCGGCGCGACCGGCCGCGCGCCCACGGCCATGCTCGCACCCGCCGCGACGACGAGCAGCGCGGCGGACACGAGCAGGAACGCCGCCCGGCGGGACAGGTCAGTCTTCAAGCCCGGCGACTCCGCGCTTCCAGTACCCGGTGATCAGTGAGTCGAGGCGGCCGGCGCTCCAGGCGCGCAACGGCCTGATGTCGTTCGCCTCCCCGGCCGCGAAGAGGAACGCCCGCCCGGCCGGCAGACGCAGCGACCCCACCTGCTGCGCGAGCGTGGACCCGGTGGCCGCGCGCACCAGCCACGTCACCGCCACCCCGTCGCGGTGCGCGAGCGGGTAGTCCCGTTCGGCCGGGTCGTCGACCTCGGCGACCACGTGCCCCGACACGTCGGCCGGGGACTCCTCCAGCCACCTGGCGACGGCCGGCAGAGCGGTGGCGTCGACGGCGAAGACGTAGTGGTCGTAGCTGTGCGGGAACGCCTTCGCGCCGGGCGGGCCCGCGATCGTCACCCCGTCGCCCACCGCCGCCGCGTCCGCCCACGCCGACGCGACACCGCCGTCGTGCAGCACGAAGTCCAGGTCGATCTCGCAGGCGGCGAGATCGTAGCGGCGCACCGTGTACTTGCGGGTGGTCGGCAGCGGGCGGGGCCAGTCGAGCATGCCCCGGCCGTCCGGGACGGGATCGCGTCGGGTGCCGTCCGGATCCGGGAAGACGAGCTTGACGTGGTCGTCCGCCTGGTAGGTGTGGAAACCGGCGAGGGCCGGGCCGCCGAGCGTCAGCCGCACCATGCGCGGGGTCAGCCGCCGCCGGGCGACGACCCGGACCTCGCGTACGTCGATCGGGTAGCCGATCCGGACCGTGCCACTGCCCGCGTGGTGGTGGGCGGCGACCCGGCCGGCCGGGTCGTGACGGTCGACTGTCATCGGGCCAGCAGCGGCGCGAATGCCCTGTCGACGGAGTCGAGCGTCCGGAGGGCCGACTCGTACGTCGCCGCCTCCGTGTACTGCAACCCGAACACCCGGCCGGCCTTGACCGCGGGCAGGTTCTTCCACAGCGCGGAGTCGAGCACCTGCTTCACCGCCTCGGCGGGGGTGCCGTCGGGCTGCAACGTGTACGTGATGGCGTCGGCCTCACCGAGGCTCGTGGGCAGTTCCTCGATCGCCGGGTACTCGGTGACGTCGAGCCCGCCGCCGCCCTTCTCCTTGACCTCGCCGTAGTAGGTCACGCCCGCGTCCTGGGCGATGTTCGTGCCCCACGAGCCGGCGAACTCGCGGTGGAAGGTGCCCTTGGCGATCTCGCCGTAGCTGCCGACGTGCCCGAACTTCAGGCCCGCGAGGGCGGCGCCGTACTTGTCCTTCAGCTCCGCGGCCCTCTTCTCGTACGCCTCCTTGGCCGCCTCGAAGTTCGCGCCGCGACCGGCGGCGTCGGACTGCCGGCGGGACAGCTCGCGCCACGCGGCGGGCGTGGTGGGGCCGATCGCGACGACCGGCGCGATGCTCTCCAGCCGCTTCATGTCGATGCTGCCGAGAGCCGGCTTCGGCACCCCGATCACGATGAGGTCCGGCTTGGCGGCAGCGACGGCCTCGTAGTTGGTCTCGGCAGCAGCCTCGCCGGCGACCTTCGGCAGCCGTTCGTAGGTGGCCCGGTCCTGCTCGGTCATCAGCGCCAGGCCGCGCTTCCAGCTGGAGATCCCCACCAGCGCGGCGTCCGCCTCGATCAGGACCGGCACGGCGTAGCCGGTGGCGACGACCCGCTTGGGGTCGACCAGGATCGTGATCTCGCCGTTGTCGGCGGCGAAGACGCGGGTCGCGGCGTCGCCGGACTTCGCGGCGGAGTCGCCGCCGTCGGATCCGCAACCGGTGACCACGGCGAGCGTCACCGCGGCGGCGGCGATCACGCGCCAGTGCTGTCGTACGGACATCTGCCAGTTCCTTCGGGTTCTCAACACAGAGGTGCAGCCCCGCTGGGCTGCAGAGCTTAGGCTAGCCTTACTTCTGCGGGCGGAATGTCGCCGAGAGGTCAACCGATGTCGGGGAGAGGTCAGAGCGTGATGGTCACCGGCCCGATCACGGCGGATCCGGTCAGCTGCGAGGAGTTCGGCTACGGCCTGGGCCGCCCCGACGGCATCCTCCTCCTGCGCTACCGGTCGGTGACCCGGCTGGCGTTCGCCGAGAACCGGGAGGACTTCCTGCACCAGTTCTACTGGTCACCCGACGGTCTGCTCTCCGCCCGCCACGGTCGGCACACGACCTTCCTCGGGCCGGACGAGGTCTTCTGGGTGCACCGGGCCGTCACCCACGAGGTGCACGCGGCGGACCGGCAGACGGTCTACCGGATCTGCCTGCGCGAGGTGCCCGACGCCCTCGACGGGCTGGGGGCCGGTGTCGCCACCATCGACGCCGAAGCCGTTCGGCTCGTGCTCACGCTCGCCACCGCCGGCTACGACGAACGCGACGCCCCCGCCGCCCGCAGCCGCGTCATGGCCGGGCTCGCCCCCCGGCCCGACTCCGACGACCGGCAGGCCGGCGGTACGGGCGTCGCGCTGGCGGTCGCCACGGCCCTGGCCCGCGACCCGGGTGACACGACGGGGCTCGCCGAGTGGGCGGACCGCCTGCACGTCAGCGTCAAGACGCTGCAACGCGACTTCGACCGCGAGTTCGGCATGTCGTACTCGCAGTGGCGCACGAAGCTGCGCCTGCGCGCGTCGCTGGCGCTGCTGGAGACCCGGCCGGTCGGCGAGGTCGCCCGCCGCATCGGGTACGCCAGCCCGTCCGCGTTCATCTCCGCCTTCGCCCGCGAGTACGGCTACACGCCGGGTCGCGCCGCCGCGATGCGGCGTACCGCTGACATCCCGGCGCCCCGCGCGGCGAGGAGTTTCCGGCGCCCGCCCGCCCCCTGACCGGCCCGGTCCTGCCGGAACGGGTGGGGTGGTCACCTGCTCAGCTCATCGTGGCCTTCGGGGCGCCCATGCCCGGGTCGATCCGGGCCGGACCGGCGGCCGAGGGGCGGATGTCGAAGTCGAAGATCTCGGTGGGCAGGTAGACGGTCGCGCAGGAGTTGGGGATGTCCACCACGCCGGAGAGCCGGCCCTCGATGGGTGCGGCGCCGAGCAGCAGGTACGCCTGTTCCGGCTGGTAGCCGAACCGGGTCAGGTAGTCGATGGCGTGCAGGCAGGCGCGCTGGTACGCGAGCTGCGAGTCGAGGTACCGCTGTTCGCCGTCGAGCGTGACGGACATGCCGGAGAAGGCCAGCCACCGGGAGAACTGCGGCGGGGTGTCGCCCGGGATGAAGATCGCGTTCTCGGCGACGCCGTACGTCTGCATGCCGTTCTTGATCAGGTCCACGTGCAGGTCGATGAACCCGCCCATCTCGATGGCGCCGCAGAAGGTGATCTCCCCGTCGCCCTGGGAGAAGTGCAGGTCGCCGACGGACAGGTTGGCTCCCGGCACGTACACCGGGTAGAAGACCCGGCTGCCGACTGTGAAGTTCTTGATGTCCTGGTTCCCGCCGTTCTCCCGGGGCGGAGCGGTGCGCGCCGCCTCCGCGGCCACCCGGTCGAAGTAGGCGCCGCTGAGGCCGCCGAGGATCGCGTCCTGCGGCTCGGGAGGCAGGGCCAGGGGCGGCACCCGGTCGGGCGCGGTGGCGATCAGCGCACCCTCCCGCCGGTTCCAGGTGGCCAGCAGCGACGCGGACGGGGCGGTGCCCATCAGCCCCGGGTGGGCGATCCCGGTGAAGGAGACCCCGGGGATGTGCCGGGAGGTGGCCGTGCGGCCGGTGAAGTCCCAGACCGCCTTGTAGGCGTCGGGGAACTGCTCGGTGAGGAAGCCGCCGCCGTTGCCGGTGGGGAAGATGCCCGTGTAGCCCCAGCCCTGGCCGGCCAGCGGACCGGACTCCTGCGGGATCGGGCCCATGTCGAGGATGTCGACCATGAGCAGGTCGCCCGGCTCGGCGCCCTCGACGGCGAACGGGCCGCTGAGCGCGTGGACCCGGGTCAGTGGCGCGTCCCGGATGTCCTCGGCGGAGTCGTCGTTGTGGATCGCGCCGTCGAACCACTCACGGCAGTGGACGCGGAACGACTGTCCGGGCCGTACCGTCGCCACGGGCGGGATGTCGGGATGCCAGCGGTTGTGCCCGACCTTCTCCTGGTCGGTGAACCTCTTGGCGGAGTCGAGGGGGAACAGCAGTTCAGGCACGGCGTTGAGCCCTTCTCGTGGTCACCATCGCGGCAGGCGGGCGTGGGCCGGGTCGGTCGAGCGGCGTGCCGGGCGACGACCGGGTACCCGCCCGACCACCTCCGGCTGTTCCGCGCTGCGCTCGGTCCGGTCCATGGCCTCGCGCAGCGCCGCCGGTATGCGGCCCAGCCGGGGCGCGGCGAACACCCGCGTCGCCGCGTTCCCGCACCGGGGACAGTCCGTCGACGGGCCCGCGGCGCCGACCGGCAGCGTGACGTCGAAGCTGCCGTCCTGCCGGCAGCGGTACTCGAAGGTGGCCATCGCCGTTCCCGTCTGGGCCTCTCGTGCGTGCGGGTGGCCGTTCCGCGGCGACTCACCCCGTCTTCCCGATTGTGGGCGATCAGCGGCAGAAGCGGCGCAAAACGACGAATGAGGTGGAACTTCCGCCGTCGCGACGGACCGGCTGGGCCGCCGCACCGACCGAGGCGTGAGGTACGTTGGCGATCATCGATGGGTTGACCGCATCGTCGACGTATGGCAGCCGTCTGTTCGTCCTCGCTGTTCCGCCGCCTGCGGCCGGGTCTGCCGGCCGCAGCCGTGCTGGCCACGGCGGTGCTCGCAACCGCGCTGACCGCCGCGCCGTCGGCCGGCGCCGGCACCGCGTACCCCCAGGTCGCGCCGGCGCCCGGCGGCGCCGCGGCCTACGCGGCGGAGCCGACCGGGACCGCGCCGCCGCCGCCCACGTCGACGCCGAGTACGCCCAGCACCACGCCGTTCCCGCCGAGCGCGCCCACGAACCTGACCGCCACCCAGGTACGGAGCACGTCGGTCACCCTCACCTGGACGGCCGCCACGCGCGGCTGCTGCCCGGTCGTCGGGTACGACATCACGTACTACCAGGCGTTCGACGACGTGGTGTACGGCGTCAGCCTCGGCGACGTCACCACCGCCACGATCACCACCTACATCCAGCCCGGCCGGCAGTACTCGTTCCGGGTGTCGGCCCGCGACGGCGACGGCCGCCGTTCGCCCTCCACCGACGCGCTGACGGTGGTCACGCCCGTGACGGACACCGGCCCGGACACGACCCCGCCGAGCGCCCCGCAGAACCCCACAGTCGGCGACGTGACCGCCTCGACCGCCACGCTGTCCTGGTCGCCGTCGACCGACGACACCGGCGTGCTCGGGTACGACGTCTACCGGTTCGACGGCTGGTACACCTCGACGCGCGTGGCCACCGTGCCGGGCACCACGTACACGGCCGCGCTGCCCCCGGAGACGCCGCTGCGCACCCTGTACTACGTGCGGGCCCGGGACGCCGCCGGCAACGTGTCGATCGCGTCCAACACTGTCACCCTGCCCACGACGACCACGCCGCCGCCTCCGCCACCCTCGACCTGCCGGGTGACCTACCGGAACCAGTCCGAGTGGCCCGGCGGTTTCGTGGCGATCGTGACGGTCCAGAACACCGGGACGGCGCCGATCGACGGCTGGATCCTCACCTTCGGCTTCCCCGGGGACCAGCAGGTCACCACCGCGTGGAACGCCACCGTCGGCCAGACCGGTGCCTCCGTGACCGCCCGCAACGCCGACTGGAACCGCGTCATCGCGCCGAACGGCTCCACGACCTTCGGCTTCCAGGGGCGCTGGAGCGCGAGCGACGCGCCGCCGACCGGCTTCTCGCTCAACGGCGCCCCCTGCACTGCCGGCTGAGAGGAAGTCTCGTGACCACACCCCACCGCCGTCGGACCCTGGCCGGGGCCGTCACGGCCGTCGTCCTCGCCGCCTCCACCACATTCGGGGGTACGCCCGCGTCCGTCGCCGCCGCGAACACGCTCAGCATGCGGGGCGCCGACGTCTCGTCGTTGCAGCGCAGCCTGGACCTCGGCGCGAAGTACCACGACGCCGACGGGGTCGCTCGCGATCCGCTGGACATCCTCAAGTCCGTCGGCGTCAACTACGTCCGGCTGCGCGTCTGGAACAACCCGGCCAGCGGCTACAACAACAAGAGCAGGGTGCTGGCCCAGGCGCGCACGGCCAAGGCGAAGGGCCTCAAGGTACTGATCGACTTCCACTACTCCGACACCTGGGCCGACCCCGGCAAGCAGTACAAGCCGGCC
Source organism: Micromonospora sp. HUAS YX12 (assembly GCF_040215685.1). Taxonomy (NCBI): domain Bacteria; kingdom Bacillati; phylum Actinomycetota; class Actinomycetes; order Micromonosporales; family Micromonosporaceae; genus Micromonospora; species Micromonospora sp. HUAS YX12. Next base: position 6,164,277 of record NZ_CP157974.1, on the reverse strand, counting down.
GCCTGGTCCGGGCACAGCCTGAGCCAGCTGCGCAACGACGTGTACGCGTTCACGTACGACGTCTGCGCCGCCCTGCGGGGGCAGGGCACCCTGCCGGACAGCGTGCAGATCGGCAACGAGATCAACGTCGGGATGCTGTGGAACGAGGGGAAGGTCGTCAACAACGACTTCGGCCCGCTGGCCGGCCTGCTGAAGCAGGGCTACAACGCGGTGAAGGCCTGCGGCGGCGGCATCCCCGTGATGATCCACACCGCGAACGCCGACAGCAACGCCAACGCCCGGTGGTTCTACGACGGCATCCGCGCCCAGGGCGTGCAGTGGGACATGACGGCCCTGTCGTACTACTGCATGTGGCACGGCAGCCTGGCGAACCTCTACAACAACATCGTCGACCTGCGGAATCGCTACGGGAAGCCGGTGGTGATCGTGGAGACCGCGTACCCCTTCACCCGGGACGACGCGGACAGCGAGCCGAACGCCATCGGCGACGCGACCTGCGACGGCATCGGCGCGACCTGGGCCGGGCAGGCCCAGCAGTTCGACTGGGTCCAGAACACCGCCCGCAACGCCGGCGCCGTCGGGGTCTTCTACTGGGAACCCACCTGGTACGCGGTCAGCGGCAACGGCTGGGATCCGGCGAACATCAACGGCACCGGGAACCAGTGGGACAACATGGCCGTGTTCGACTGGTTCGGGCGGGTGAACCCGGGGGTGCGCTGGACGCCCTGACGGATCGGCCGGCGCACCCCCTGCTCAGCTCCTGGCGGTCGGCTGGTTCCGCCTCCGGCCGGATGCACCAGCTCAAACCGGTCAGGGCGCGCGAACTCATGGCCGGCGCGGCGGACGGCTACCAGGCCTTGCCGCGGATCGGGGGTACGTCGAGATCGCGCTCGCCGCCCCGGTGCTCGGCGAGCAGCCGCCGGCGGATCGAACGCCAGGCGACGCGCTCCTGGCGGCGGCCGAGCCTGCGGTACGCCTGGAAGGTGCAGAGCCGGCAGCCGCAGAGGTTCGGAGCCTGCGCCGACACCTCGCGGTGGCAGCGGGTGCGGATCCGCTCGGGCGAGGCGAGGAACTCGTCCAGATCGCAGGCGCCCCAGTGGTGCCGGTGGATGTCGGTGAACCAGCGGCGCAGGTGCGGATCCCGCTGCTGCACCCGCTCGGGTCGGTGAATGTCGGTACGGGCCATGTGACGACCGCCTTCCGGCCGCCCGCGCACCGTGCGCGGGACTAACGCCTCTCTGGCATGCCGATCACCTCCCATCGCCGGTGGACGCCTTCATTGTGCTGATCATGGACGGGGCTCCGCATCCGATTTCGGGGGTCCAGCCGGTGGGCCGATCAGCCGAGGGGATTCGCTGACGCGGCGCACCGCCGCGACGGCACGCCGAAGGGCGCGGTGCTCGTCACCCCGCCGTACCATCTCCTGGTGAAGCTCCGCCGTCGGCTGGTCGCCGTGTCACTCCTCCTGGCGGTGGAGGCGGCGGCGTTCGCGCTGCTCGTCACCGAGTCCGTGACGGGTGCGCTCGTCGCCGCCGGCCTCACCTGCGTGTCGTTGTGGCTGCACCTCGTCCTGCACGAGTGCGGGCACCTCGTCGTGGCGAAGCTGCTGGGCCTGCCGGTCATCGCGGTCCGTATCGCGCCCTTCAACGGTTGGCGCAACGAGGTGGCGGTCCGGCCGTCGCCGTCGATGACGGCGTTACCGCTGCGGATGGTGCTGTTCTATCTCGGTGGCCCGCTGACCAACCTGTGCGCCGCGACGGCACTCGTCGTCGCGTCGGCGTATACCGGTACGGCCCTGACGCGGCTGACGTTGCTCGGCGCCGCGTTCGTCGGGGCGCTGCTCGGCCTGGCCAACCTCGTTCCGGGGCGTTCGGCCCGCAGTGACGGCCACAACCTGCTCCGCTGGCTCCGGGCTCCGGCAGCCGCCCGTGACGGGCTGCGGGCGGGCTACTACCAGGAGGAGGTGGTCAGGGCGCTGCGGGCGGTCGCCCGAGCGGGTGGCGACGTCCACCGGGTCGGGATCCAGGCTCGCGCCGGCAGCGATCCGCTCCTGGCCCTCGCCGGCTACCAGCAGAGACTGAGCACGGCACACACGCAGTCCGCGGAGCTGGTCGAGGAGGCCGAACGGCTTGCGGGGCTGGCTCGCGCGGGCAGCACCGATCCCGCGACGGCCGCGGCCATCGGGCAGATGCTGAGCGTCCAGTTCGGGTTGTGGTACCTGTACGCCGCGGTGGTGACCGGTTCACCGGTGCAACGAAGGGAGGTGCGGGAGATCTCGGAACTCGCCCGGATCGCCGTCCGGGCGCAGCCGCGCGTGTTGTCCGCCCGGGTCGCGATGAGCCTGGCTCATCTGCTCGACCAGCGGCCCGAGGATGCGCGATCGCTGCTTCTCGACGTCCGCCCCGGTGCCGAGCCGCCCGACCTCTGCGCCGTCGCGCTTCTTCTGCGGGCGGCCGCCGAGTCGTACCTCGGCAACCACGCCGACGCGGACCACCTCCTCCGCGCGGCCCGGGGCGACTACCCGCAGCTGGCGCAGCTCGTGGCCGCGATCCGGGCAGCCGATCCGGCGCCGGCCCTGTTCGCGCCGGCGCCGGCGGCGGGCGCCTGACCGGTTCTCCGAGCCGGCGACTCGGTCAGCGCGACGGAGCGTTTTCTGCGGTGTTTCCGTTACGTCGACACACCGCTATTTACATTGATGTTCGTCACGATAGTCGCTATCGGAATACCTTGTCCTGATCTGCGGGGTCGCCTACTCTGGGCGGCCTCGGAGTTCGACGGGGGAGCGACGGGATGCAATTGGACATTCGGCTTCTGGGCCCTGTCGAGCTGAGGGTGGGCGGCCGTCGCGTCGCGCCGGGCCCGGGAAAGCGGCAGGCCGTGCTCGCCGGGCTCGCGCTGGCGGCGAACCGGTCCGTGTCCCTGGATCGGCTGGCCGCCATGGTCTGGGCCGATGTTCCCCCGCCTTCGGCGACGGCCAACCTGCGTTCGCACGCGGCGGCCTTGCGCCGGCTGGTGGGCGATCGACTGGTGACGCGTCCGAATGCGTACGAGCTGCGGATGCGGCCCGACGAGCTGGATGTCACGGAGTTCCACCGTCTGGCGGAGAACGGCCGCACGGCGCTGGTCAGGGGGCGTGCGCTCGACGCCGTTCCGGCACTCGACGCCGCGCTCGCGTGGTGGCGCGGCTCGGCGGGCGAGGGGCTACCGCCCGGCACCACGCTCGACAGCCGCTGGGCGAGCCTGGAGGAGCAGCGGCTTCAGGTGTTCGAGGTGCTGACCGAAGCCCGCCTGGCGCTCGGCCGGCATGCCGAGCTGCTACCGGGGCTGCGTGAGCATCTGGCCGCGCACCCGTTGCGGGAACGGGCGTGGGGCAGCTGATGCTCGCGCTGTACCGCTGCGGTGAGGTGCCGGCGGCGCTGGCCGCCTACCGGGACGCGCGCGCCCGGCTGGACCAGCACCTCGGCATCGAGCCGGGCGAGGAACTGGCCGCCCTGCACCGGGCGATCCTGGAGCGGGCGCCGGACGTCTCGTACACCCGGCCGCCGCCGGTGACCGCGGCGTCGCCGACCGCCGATCCGGCTTCCGCTGCCGAGGCCGGGCTTGCGGTGCCCCGGGAACTGCCACCGGATCTGGTCACCTTCGCCGGGCGCACCAGGGAAGCGGGGGAGGTCAGTGCGGGAGCGACGGGCCGCGCACCCGCGGTCGTGGTCGTCACGGGCCCGCCGGGAAGCGGCAAGACCGGGCTCGCCGTACGCGCTGCCCACGCGGTGGCCGGCGAGTTCCCCGACGGGCAGATCTTCGTCGACGTCGCGTACCGGGCCTCGGTCACCCCGGCGGAGTTGCTGGCCCGGGTGCTGCGCGCGCTCGGCGTCGTGCCGGCCGACATGCCCGACAGCGCCGACGAGCGCGCCGGGCGCCTGCGCTCGCTCACCGCCGGACGCCGGCTGCTGCTGGTCCTCGACGGGGTCACCAGCGCGGCCCAGGTGCGGCCCCTCCTGCCCGCCAGTCCCGGTCCTGCCCTGATCGCCGTGGCCCGGCGCTCTCTGGGCAACCTCGACGGTGTCCGGCGGGTCGCCCTGTCGCCGTTGACCGAGCCCAGCGCCCGGGAACTGCTGGCCGCGCTCGCCGGTGCGGAACGGCTGGCCGCGGATCCGGGCGCGACAAGCGAGCTGATCGGCCTCTGTGCCGGGTCGGTGCTGGCGCTGCGCGTCGCCGGTTCGAGGCTGGCGACGTGGCCGGGGATGTCGGTGGCCGCGCTGGTCGGCGAACTCACCGCGGGAGGGAGCAAGCTGGATCTGCTGAGTTACGACGACCTGTCCGTACGAGCGAGCCTGGCCGCCGCCGTCGCGGTCGTCGCCTCGGAGGACGAGGTGGCCGGCCGGCTGTTCGAGCTTCTCGCCGCCTGCCCGGAGGCGCCGGCGGCGGTGGACCGTGCCGCGGCGCAACTCGGCGAGTCCGCCGAGCGGATCCGGCGGGCCATGGAGGGCCTGGTCGACGCGCACCTGGTCGCCCGGGACGACTCGGCGCGCTACCGGCTGCCGGCGCTGGTCCGGGACTACGCCGCCGAATTGTCGACGGCGCCCGCCGGGCCGGGGTCGCGGCTCGTCCGCGGGAACCCGTTCCTCACGTTGTCGTCCCGGTCCGGGTGATCGATTCGGCCGGCCGCTCGGGTCGTCCGGCGAGCGTAGGCCACAAAGTATCTCGAATATAGATCGCCGTGACAGGCTCCGCTCGTCATCGACCAATCTCACTGAGACGGGGCGGCATGTCAGGCTACAGACGTCATCGCTATTTCAGTCGGTCCTTACGCATGACGGCATTCGCCGTCGCGATCCTCCTCCCGCTCAGCATGATCAGCCAGCCGGCATCCGCCCAGGTCGTCACCGAGGCGCAACTTCCGGCGTGCGCCGACCCGTCCGTGCCGGACGACGTCAACCACGCGTCCATCCGTCTCGAAGTACCGGCGGCCGGGTCGGAGGTCGCGGTCGACGCGAACGGCAGGATCGCCGTCAACGGCTACGTGCACAAGCAGGCCACGATGGTGGACGTCTCGGTCGAGAAGACCACCTCGACCAGCTTCACCTACGGCCCGCCGCCGGAGGGCGTCACGGACTGGTCGGCCTCCTGGACCACCAGCATGCGCCCGCCGCGCCTGGGTCCGGTGAAGGTCTGCACCCGTGCCCAGCGCGAACCCGGCCGCTATGCACGGATCCTGCGCGACATCACCGTCCTGGACCTGATCCCGCCGAGCAACGTGCCGAACCTGGCGGTCGGCACGATCACGGCGACCGGCGCGAAGGTGACCTGGGGAGCGGCGACCGACAACTACGGCCTCGCCGGCTACGAGGTCACCGTCGACGGGGGCACCCCGCACCGGACCACCGTCGGCACCCGCTCGTACTCGATCACCGGACTCCAGCCGTCGAGCAACCACACGGTCTCCGTGGTCGCCGTCGACCTGGCCGGCAACCGGTCGAAGACGCCCGCCACGACGTCGTTCACGACGGATGCCCTGCCGCCGCCGCCCGACGTGGACGCCGGCCTGACCCTGGACCCGGACGAGGGCGGCGCCATGGCGAGCTGGCACCCGAATCCGGCCACCGAGGCGAGCTACCGCGCCTACCTCGACGGTGAGATCTACGACCACTTCGAGCGCGACCAGCTCTGCGAGGACGGCAACGGCAACGTCGCCAGCCCGTGCACGGCGGACAGCGTCATCAAGCTCCCGATCGAGCCGCTCGAGGAGTACACGCCGTACGCCTTCCGGGTGGAGGCGCTGAGCGCCGACGGCACGGTGGTACGGGAACTCGCCGGCGACTTCACCACGATGATCCACGTGGACGAGCTGTCGCCGGCGGTCACGCAGACCACCGCCAGTGAGGCGTCGCAGTGCGCGGGCGCCGGTGGTGACATCTACCTCGCGGCCAGCTCGCGTGCCAGCGTGCCGGTGCCCTCCGGCGCCACGCAGATCTTCCTCGGCTGTTACCGCGCGGCCGACACCAGCTGCCTCGACGCCGTCCTGCCACCGTCCGGCGAGAAGCTCGTCGACTGCGCGGACGACCTCACCCGCACGCTGTTCGCCATCGCCCCCTCCGGCCGCGGGCCGGTCATCTCGTCGATCGACGGCACGCAGCCCAGGGCGCTGCTGCTGCAAGCGGCTGTGGTGCCGGTCGCCTGGTGTCTGAGCAGCGGCGCCTGCGCGACGCTCATCGCTCCCGTCGCGGAGACGGCCGCGGCGGCCGCGGTCGCCCCGGTGGCCGCCGCCAGCATCTCGTGGTGGGTCGTCGGCCTCGGCGGCCTCGGCCTCGGGGCCGCGCTGGGCACGCTGCTCGCCATCCTCTTCCCCGGCATCATCGGCGTCAACGGGCTCATCGAGTACCCGATCTCGCACGACGTCGACTTCGAGCAGTTCGACAACTGGGGCCTGGACGAGGGCGAGTGGTACAACAGCCTGAAGGTCTACGCCGAGGTCATCAAGACGACGAAGCTCGTGGCGAACCAGCGCAACCTGCCGTTCGCGTGGGACTCCACGGAGGACGCGCGCCTCAAGCGGATCATCGACCAGGCATGTACGGCGCAGCGCGGCACCCAGGGCAAGGCGGGATGCGACGACGACATCATCGTCTACGTACCCGGGGCCAAGAACTACAAGGGCGCCGACATGACCGAGACCGGCAAGCACATCGTGGCCGCCATGGGTGACGGCGGATTCCCGCAGCCGCCGACCCGGGCGGTGTGGTTCTACCCGGCGCGAAGCGTCGGCGGGCAGGCGGCGCGCGCCAAGGGCCACAGCCGCGGCTGGTTCGGCACCGCGGCGTTCAAGCCGAACGCGTGCGACGTACGGGTTCCCGGGCAGACCTGCGACGAGTTCCCGTTCTGGTCGACCGACCAGGCGGTCGACCTGACCGGACAGGTCGCCAGCCTGAAGCTGGTGTCGACAGCCGAGTCGCTTCCGCAGGCCAACGACATCAACGCGTTCTACGGCAAGTGCAAGGTGAGCGACAAGACCAAGTTCGTCGTGCTGCCGGTGAAGCCGTGGGTCGACGCAGGCGGCCCGAGCTTCGCCTTCAAGCTCAGCGGCGGCGGGGCTAGCCTGTGCATGACGCCCGTGGCACCGTGAGCCGAGGAGCCTCCTGATGCTCGACGACATGCGCGTACTGCGCGAAGCGGTGCGGGAGTACCGCGTCGCGGCGACTGCTGCCGGCCTCGACTGGCCCGACGCGGGCGAGTCACCGGCCGGGCCGCCGCCGGAGCGGGTGCGCCGGATCTTCGACGTGGACCACGTCGCCGATCAGCTGGCCTGGTTGCAGTCGCAGCGCTGGCCCGACGCGCGGTTGCTCCCGAACGGCGGATGGCGGATGCCGTGGCCGGACGGCGGGGACGCGCTCGACTACCTGGGGCTGTCGATCGGGACGCCGTTCCCCTGGCGGCAGCAGCTACCCCTGTTCCACTTCGACTTCCTGCTCTACACGTTCGTCCTCGCGGGCGAGCACGAGGGGGAGATCTGGCGCTACCCGGTCGGGGAGGACGCCTGGGAGTCGGTTCGTGCCGCCCCCAGCCTGGCCGTGCTCTTCGACCAGTGGACCAGGGGAATCGCCGCCGGTGTGGTCCGCTACGACGAGGCGGACAAGTGGCTCGTGGTCGACGAGGTGGAACGGGTTCCCGGTCTCGACCCGCTGGCCTTCCCGGTGACTCCGGTGGACGAGACGCTGCTGCACGCACGGCAGCGGGAGTGCGGGGCGAGCCCTGTGCTCGACGACGAGGGTTTCGAGCACCAGGAACGGCTGCTCGATGCCATCGACGCGGCGAAGGCAACGCTCGCCGGATGAGCCGTCTGCGGCGGGTGGGCCTCGGCCCGCCCGCCGCAGCCGCGGTCAGTCCTCGAAGCCGGCCGGATGGGCGTCTCCGACCGCGTTCAGCAGCACACCCTGCTCCAGCAGCGCCTTGCAGGCGCAGAGGACCATGGTGAACCCGCCCATCGAGTCGATCGCCCTGCTCACGGCCTGGTCGGCGGTGCCGGCGAAGCCGGTCTCGGTGATCCGGACCAGCGTGGTGTCGCCCTCGCCGGGCAGGAACCGCCACTCGACCTGGGTGGGGGACTCCGGATCCCACTCGGCCAGGATGCGGCGGTTCTCCTCCACGTCCTTGACGGTCACCACGGTGGAGACGCCGTACATCTCCCAGTCCCAGGTCACAGTGGCGCCGCGTTCCAGCCGGCCGCTGCTCCTGGTGAACCAGAACCTCGTGGTCACCGCCGGGTCGGCGAACGCCTGGAAGACCTCGGCGGCGGGCCGGCGGATGAGCATCTGCGCGGTGATGACAGGGGGCCGGGTCAGACGGTCACTGTCCACGAGGGTCACTATATGGCCCGGAAGGACCAGGCCGGGCCGGGCGGATCATCGAGGAGGACCGGAATTCGCTTGAGCGATGCCGCGACGTGAGTCAGAGTCGTTCCATGATCTCCAACCGGAAGGGCGGCGACGCCCCGGCGCGATGAGCGCCCCCACGCGGCGCGACGGCGCCGCGAAGACCCCGCAGACCGTTCGCAGCGGTGACCAGCGCGACCTGTGGCAGCAGGCCGTCCGGGTCCGTCAGGAATGGCTCGACCACGCCCTGTCCACGCAACCGGCCGACAGGCCGGCCGCCGAGCGGTGCCTGACCGCCGTCTACGCGAGGGCGTCACGGCCGCGGCCCCGCTTCGTCTGGGTCGACTCGCCGGACGAGGCGATGCCTCTGGTCAGCGGCTGGCCCACACTCGACCACCTTTACGAGCGCATCCGATCGGCACGGCCGCCCCGGACACCATTGCTGGCGAGCGACATCGCCATGGTCGTCTCCCAGCTTCGTGGCGCGCTGAGCGCGGGTGTCGTGCACACCGATCCCGAGCTGTCACCCGCGCGCACGGGCAAGGCCAAGGAGCCGTGGCCCGAGCTGGCGCCGCTGCGGGCGCTGGACAGCGGCGTACCGCTCGCCGTCGTGCTGCACCAGGGGGTACGCGCGGCGCTGCACCGCAGCCTCGCGCACGGGTTCCACCTGCCGGTGCGTGCGGCGCTCGCGAGCGACGGCCCGGTGCCCGTGTGCTGGTACGGGCAGCAGGACGCGTCGTGGATCGCCTACTACGACGTGCTGCGCCGGCTCGGCCTCGCCCGGTACGGGCCGGACGAGGCCCGACACCTCGACACCTGGGCCGACCTGGCCCGCTCCTGCGGCTGGTGGTGGCCCGGGGAGGAGGTCTGCGTCGTCGTGGACCGGCCGCAGGTGATCCGGACCGAGCCGGTCCCGGGCACCCCACACGACCGGATCCGGCTGCGACCCGGCGGTGTGCGCTATCGCGACGGCTGGCAGCCACTGCTGGGCGGCGCGGGCGCCGATCCGGGCTGACGGACGGGCGCAGCGGCTCGGCACAGCTCCGCTGCCGATCTTGGTACGAAACCGCCCCGGTGAGGGCGCTTTCGTACCAAGATCTTCCCGCCTTCGGCCGGGCGGGCCTGACCCGGCGGCGCGCCGCCGCCGTGCAGCGCCTGCACCCTCAGACGGTGGCGTCCTGGACCGGCCGGGGCTCGGCCGTGCCGGCCGTGACGGGGGAGGACTTGAAGCCCTTGACGACCAGGTAGACGCCGAGCGAGAACTCCCACACCGCGATGGGGAGCGCGGCGACCGCCGCCACCGGGGACAGCCGGTCCCAGGCGCCGAACAGCGTGCCGAGGTCGGAGGCGACGAGCAGCGGCGCGCCGACGAGCCCGAGCACCGGCAAAACACGCGGCACGAGGCGCGACTGGTACAGCAGGGTGCCCAGCAGCAGCGCGTTCACGGCCGGCAGGAAGCCCTGGCTGAGCAGGAAGACCGAGTCGTAGAACGCGACGAGCATCCGGCCGGTGACGAGCGCGTCCGGCCCGGCGTCGGACTCCCGCAGCGCGACGAGCGTCAGGATGCTCGCGACGCCGACGAGGATGCCGGCGGCCTCGAGCACCCGGGCGCCGACGAGACCCAGCGCCCGGGCCGGGCCCTGGTGCTTGAGCGCCGGGTACAGCGCGACGGCGGTGCCGATGCAGGCGAGGGCGACGATCACCTCCAGGACGCCGCCGAGGACGACCGGGGCCTGCGACGTGGTGCCGAGGATGTAGTCCGACTCGCGGATCGGGGCGTACAGGGAGAGGGTGGGGATCGAGACGAAGGTGAGCAGATAGGCGCCGCCCGCGACCAGCGAGATCTTCCGCAGTGGGTCCATCGGGGCCTCCTCCGTCGCCGCCCGGCCGATGGTGGTCGTGCCCTCACTCTCCTGTGGACCGGCGCGGCGGCGCATCGGCCGCTCGGACAGTCACCCCGCGCGATGCACACGGGCCATCGGTCAGGGCCGCTCAGCCGGTTTCGCCGGACATCGACTCGCCTGTGGCCGTACGCTGCTCCGGAATCGGGGACGCCCGGCCGGGGGTGTCGACGGCGCGCTCGGTCTCCTGCACCAGATAGTGCGGACGGCGCTTGGTCTCGTAGTAGATCCGGCCGATGTACTCGCCGATCACCCCGAGGATCATCATCTGGATGCCGCCGAGCCCGATCACGCTGACGATGATCGTGGTGTAGCCGGGCACGTCGATGCCCTTCTCCACGGCGTCCGCGACCACCCAGGCCATGTAACCCACCGCGATGAGCGTGAGGAACAGGCCACCGTAGATGGCCAGGCGCAACGGCCGGTTGTTGAACGACAGCAGGCCGTCGAACGCGTAGTTGAACAGTTTCCCGAACGTCCAGCGGCTGCGCCCGGCCTGCCGGGTCTCGTTGCGGTGTGCCACCACGGCGGTGCGGAAACCGATCCACGAGAACAGGCCCTTGGAGAAGCGGTTGTACTCCGGCATCGCCAGGATCGCGTTCACCGCGAGCCGGGACAGCAGCCGGAAGTCACCGGCGCCGTCGAGCAGGCGGACGTCTATCCACCAGTTGACCAGCCGGTAGAAGGAGCGCGAGGCGACCATCCGGACGAACCGGTCACCACGCCGGTCCCGGCGGGCGATCACCTGGTCGAAGCCCTGGCGGTAGAGCATCACCATCTCGGGCAGCAGCCGCGGCGGGTGTTGCAGGTCGGCGTCCATGATGACCACCGCGTCGCCGGTGGCCCTACGCAGGCCGGCGAGCATGGCCGCCTCCTTGCCGAAGTTACGGCTCAGCGACGTGTAGCAGACGGCCGGATCGGACGCGGCGAGCCGGCGCAGCGCCGCCAGCGTCCCGTCCTCGCTGCCGTCGTCGACGTACACCACCTCGACGTCCACGTCGGACAGCTCGGCGAGCGCGGCGCTGAGCATCTCGTGCAGCCGCTCCACCGACGCTTCCTCGTTGAAGCAGGGCACCACCACCGACAACCGCACGGTGCTCACCCCGCCCGGCCCGGCCACTCGCACCCGGCGCCCGCGCTGTCAGAGGCGGTAGACGAGCGTGCCATCGACATCCTCCCGGGTGATGCCCAGCCCGTCGACCGGCCGGGTCTCGATGCCCTCCCACGGCGTCCCCGCCGCGCGGCTCGGCACCGCGACGACCGACCGCACGCCGATCCCGCGCAGGTAGGCCACGCTGCCCGCGTCGGGGAACGTCGCCACGGCGACCCGCGTCTGGGCCTGGGTGACCGGCTCGAAACCGCCGAGCCCGTTGGTGATCCGGGGGAACCCGTCGGTCGACCACAGCATGTAGTTCAGGTCGCCCACCCCACCGGCGGGCAGCACCAGCATCGGTTCCGGCGCGGTCCGCATCGCGGCCGGTGGCGTCGGCACGACCGGGTGCGGCGTACGGTTGACGCCCTCCAGCGTCACCAGGGCGAGCGGCACCAGCAGGACCAGCGCCGCCACGGCCCGGGACGCGCGCGCGGCCGCGGGCCGGCGCCACGACTCGGCCAGCGCGGTCACCAGCCCGGCCGCCAGCACGGCCAGCAGCAGGCTGGTCCAGTGCATCATCCGGCCCGGGGTGCGCAACGCGTCCCAGCCCGGCAGGAGCGTGGACAACGTCAGGTAGCCGGGATCGCCGTCACCGCCGAGCGTGGCGCCCAGGCCCAGCAGCACGGTGCCGCCTACGCCGAGCCCCAGCGCGACGCGGTGCCGCACCGGGAACGCCGAGACGAACAGCCCCGCCGCGGCCAGCCCGATCAGCGTCATTCCCGGCAGCAGCGCCATCTCCGGCGGCCAGGTCAACTGCTCGCGGGCGGCGGCGTGCCGTTCCCCCCACAGCCACGAGTCGCCGGGCGCGGTGACGAATCCGATCAGCGGCGGGGAGAACATCTTGGTCCAGTCCAGCGACCGGACGGCCTGCGGGTTGAGATCGACCACGCGCAGGTAGACCAGCCCGAGCAGCAGCGTCACGGTGCCGAACACGGCGCCGCCGGCCAGGTCCGCGACGAGCAGCCGCCGGCCGAACGGGGGCCGCTCCCGCTTGCGCCACCAGGACCAGCCGTAGCAGCCGGCCGCCACCAGCACGGCGGCCAACAGGAAGTAGACGAGCGGCAGCCCGATGCCGAAGCCGAGCGTGACCTGCCAGGCCGCGACCAGCCACCCGGCCACCGCCCAGCCGGGCTTGCGGCGTTCCGGCCGGTAGCCGTGGCGCAGCGACCAGCCGTGACCGCGCGCCAGCATCGCCAGCGCCAGCGCGATCCCGCCGCTGGACAGGATGTTCAGGTGGCCGGAGTGCGCCAGCCGCCAGGGCGCGTACGCCCACGCCACACCGGCGACCGCCCCGCCCCAGCGGTTCGCGCCGAGCTGCCGGGCCAGCGCGTACGCCCCGAGGAACGCCAGCGCGTGCAGCAGCACGTAGAGCACGTTGTAGCGGATCACCGCGGCCTCGAAGCCGGAGCCGAGCATCCCGAACGGGGCGTACCCGAGCAGCGTGTCGCTGTAGGCGTACGTGTAGCGCTCCGGATAGAACGTGTTCGAGTTCCAGAGGTTGGCCGGGTCGCTGAGCAGGGCGTGGCCGGACCAGGCGACCTGCCACGCCTGCAACGTCGGGTCGCCGAGATCGCCGGGGATCGTGGTCGCCGGGTGCCGCATCGTCGGCCAGGTCAGCACCACCGCCAGCAGCAGGCTGCCCAGGATCGCCAGCGTCCACTCCGGGTTCGGCCGCCACCGGCGTCTGGCGTCCGCAGGCCGCTCGCCGGAGGGGCGGTCGTCCGAGGGCCGATCGGCGGGAGGCTGCTCGGGACCGGTGTCCTCAGCGGTCGACGGGGCGACGGCGGGCCGGATCTTCATGGGATAGATGCTTCACGATGCTGCTGATCCTGTCGATCCGCTGTCCGAAATATGGTTGGAACTTCCGGCCGGAGTACCGGAAGGGCCGGCTACGCGAACCGGTCCGCGAGCGCCGACAGCTTACTGACGTACGCCGGCCAGTCGTAGTCGCCGGGGATGTTCCTGTTGTCCCGCCCCAGCCCGATCGCCGCGTCGTGCTGCTCGCGCATGATGTCGGCGTGACCGGCGTGCCGGGCCAGGTCGACACAGACGTGCACGATGATCTGGTGCAGCGTCACGTCCTGCCGGCCGGGCTGCCACCACGGCACCCGCCCCGGCGCGTCGAGCGGCAGCGCCTCGATCGTCTGGTCCGCGAACGCCCCCACGCGGCGGTACAGGTCGATCAGCCCGTCCTTGGTCTCGTCTTCCCGGGCGTACCAGTCCGCCTGCGGGTCCGCGTCGACCGCGTCGTCCGGAACCAGCTCCCCGGGTGTGGGGAACTCGCGGCCGAACGTGGTCCCGAAGTAGCCGGCCTCGACGTTCAGGCAGTGCTTGAGCAGGCCCAGGAAGTTGTTGCCGGTCGCGGTGCGGGGAAGCCGGGCCTCGCGTTCGCTCAGCCCGTCGAGCTTCCAGATCAGGTCCTCCCGGATCCCGCGCAGGTATGCGTGCAACGCGGTCTTCGGATCCTTCGGTTCGCTCATGCCCGACACTCTCCCCTACGGGTCGGACATCGTGGGGGGCGGCGGTCAGCCGATCTGGTTGCTGTCCTTGTGCGCGCCCCACCCGTGCCAGCGCTCGATCTCGATCCACGCGCTGACCCGGGGGCGGTCCCGACGGGGGTACGGCCGCCCGGTGTAGTGCTGCGAGATCCGGTCGATGTCCGCCAGGCCCTCGTCGTCGCGCAGCTCGGCGACCCGCCCGATGAGGCTGATGTGGGTGTACCAGCCCTGCTCGTCCAGCACGGTCAGGGAGACCCGGGGATCCTTGCGCAGGTGCGCCAGCCGGCGGCGGCCCTCGTCCATGTTCACCAGGACGCGGCCGTCCTCCCAGAGGTACCAGGTGGCCGCGGACACCGGCTGGCCGTCGTCGCGCAGCGTGGCGATGACGGCCGGGTTCGGCTTGCGCAGCATGGCGACGGCGGGCTCGGGCAGCGGCGGCTTCGACATGGCTCTCACTGTACGTACCCGCCGGACCCGCCGCTGGTCATGCGGCGGGCGCCGCCCGGACGGGCTCCCCGGGCGGCGTCCGCCGGGGAGCCCGTCGCGTGCCGGTCAGGCGCGCACGCTCCACTGCTGGTTGGAGCCGCCGTGGCAGTCCCAGAGGTTGATCCTGGTCCCGTTGGCGGTGCCGTAGCCGGCCGCGTCCAGGCAGCGCCCGGACTGGACCCCGCTTATCGTGCCGTCGGCGTTGAGGTTCCACTGCTGGTTGGGCTGGCCGTTGCAGTCCCAGACGATCACGCTGGTGCCGTTGGCGGTGCCCCGCCCGCTGGCGTCCAGGCACTTGCTGCCCAGCACCTGCAACTGCTTGGCCGAGGTGTAGGTCCAGCGCTGCATGGTGCCGCCCCAGCAGTCGTACAGCTGCACCGCGGTGCCGTTCGTGGTGCTGCCGTTCGGCACGTCCAGGCACCGGCCCGAGCCGGCGCCGACGAGCTGCACGTTCTGGTACGTGCCCCCGCCGCTACCAGGGGTGCCGATGCTGCCGGACACCGACTGCAACGCGCGGTACCAGACCGCGGCCATCTTGTCGTAGCCGGTGGCGGTCGGGTGGATGCCGTCGATCAGGTCGGCGGTGGTCAGCGCCGAGTACTGGTCGACCAGGTGGACCCGCCTGCCGGCGTTGACCTTCGACTGCACGATGCCGGGGATGGCGGCGTTGAACGTGCGCACCGCAGCCGCCTGGCCGGAGTTGGCGAGCGGGATGATCTGCGCGACGAACACGTCCGCGTTCGGCGCCGTCGTGGTGATGCGGTCGATGAGTGCGGAGAGCCGGTTCGGCGCGGTAGAGACGTTGTAGTTCTGCAGGATGTCGTTGGTGCCGATGTGCAGCAGCACGGTGCGCGGCTGGTAGGCGTTCAGCCAGCCGGTGATGTTGGCGTCGATCTGGTCGATGCGCCAGCCGGGGTGGCCCTCGTGGTCGTGGTCGCCGAGGCTGCCCGGCCCGTTGAACTGGGAGCCGACCAGGTCGACCCGGTAGCCGCCGCCGGCCAGCCGCTGCCACAGGCCGACCCGGTAGCCGCCCGGCACCTGGGTGCCCTCGGTGATGGAGTCACCGAGCGGCATCACCCGGGTGCCGCCGTTGGACTCGGCGCCCGCCGGGCCGGCGGGCGTGAGCACACCGGCGGCCAGCAGCGCCAGCGCGGCGCCCGCCGTGAGCCATCTCCTCACTCTGGTACGCATGACTGCTCCTCTCACGGGCTGGTGCAGGTCAGGGACGGGGTGGACGGCGAGCCGTTCGCGACGAAGCCGAACGTGGTCGAGCCGGACGCGGGGACGGAGCCGTTGTACGCCGCGTTCCGGACGGTCGCCGTGGAGCCGCTGGTGCTCAGCGTGCCGCTCCAGACCTGGCTGATGCTCTGACCACCGGCGAGGTTCCACCGCACCGACCAGCCGTTGAGCGCCGCGGCTCCCGCGGTGACTGTGACCTCGGCCTGGAAGCCGCCGGACCAGGAGTTGGTGGTGCGGTAGGTCGCGGTGCAGGCGTCACCGGCCGGCGGCGGCGTGGTGGGCGGCGGGGGAGAGGAGGGTGGCGGGGTCGTCGGGGGGACCGGCGACGGGGTGCCGCTGAGGCTGGAGGTGAACCACCAGTGGTCGATGTTGAACAGTGAGCCGCTGCCGCCGGTGAACCGCAGGTAGAGGTCGTGCGTGCCGGTGGCGCCGCTGACCGGGCAGCTCGGGTTGGTCCATGTCTGCCAGCCGCCGGTGGGGGTCACCTGGCAGGTGCCCACCAGCGGGCCGGTCACGCTGTCCAGGCGCAGCTCGATGGACCCCCCGCTACCGGCCGAGGCCACCATGGCGGTGAACTTGGTCGCGCCTGCACCGAAGGCCACACCCTTGACCTTGATGTAGTCCCCGTTGTCGATGTAACCGACGTTTCTCCCGCCGAGGGAGGACGCCTCGGTCTCGACCCCCTGCCCCCAGGCCATCGTCTCGGCCTCCTGCCGGGAGTACGGGTCGACGGTACCGACCTGCGGGGCGCCGGTGGTCGTCATGTTGATCGTGGGGATCGACCCGTCCGCGCCGTAGGAGAACTTCTCCACCGCCACCGACCTGGTGAAACCGCCGCCGCCGGGCAACGCCCCGTTGTGGTAGAAGAAGTACGAGTTGCCCTTGAAGTCGATGATCCCGGGGTGGTTGGTGAAGCTGCTGCCCTGGGTCGGCATGATCGTCCCGCGGTACGTCCACGGGCCCAGCGGCCCGGGTGCGGTCGAGTACGCGACGAACTCCGAGCAGCACCTGGCCGCGAACGCCATGTAGTAGAGGCCGTTGCGCTTGTACACCCACGGCCCCTCCTCGTAGAGGGTCGGCCGGTTCGCGTCCCCGGTCCGCGCCCCGAAGCCCGCCGTGGTCAGCGGGATCTGGGTGGGGCTGCCCGAGTACGAGATCATGTCCGCGTTCAGCTTCACGTACCACAGGCGCGGGTTGCCCCAGTACAGGTACGCCTGGCCGTCGTCGTCGATGAACACGGTCGGGTCGATCTCGCCGTTGCTCACCAGGGGACGCCCGATGGCGTCCCGGAACGGACCGGTCGGGCTGTCCGACACCGCCACGCCGATGCCCATCTGGCCGGTCGCCCGGACCGTCATCGGCACGTACCAGTAGAACTTGCCGTTGCGGTGGACCGCCTGGCCTGCCCACGCGTCGGACTTGGCCCAGCTGAAGGTGGCGATGCTCAGCGGCGACCCGTGGTCGGTCCAGTTCACCATGTCGTCGGACGAGAAGACCCGCCAGTCGTTCATCGTGAACCAGGTCGAGTTGTCCTCGTCGTGGCCGGTGTACAGGTAGACGCGGCCGTTGTGGACCAGCGGGGCCGGGTCGGCCGTGTAGATCGTCTGCACGATCGGGTTGTCCGCCCGGGCGACGGTCGGGGTCAGCCCGCCGGCGATGACCGGGGCCAGCCCCAGCAGGGCGAGCATGGTCACGGCCAGCGCCAGCCATCGTCTGGTCCGGCGGTCGGTTCTCCATAGCGTTGACGTCACAGGTCATCTCCCCGGTAGGCCGCGCCGCGGCGGATGGGTACGGTCGGCGAAGGCCGGGCCGTCACGCCCGGCTCCATTTCTGGCTGCTTCCGCCGGTGCAGGCGGACAGGACGATCGGGGTGCGGTTGCCGGTACCGCCGCCGTCGGGCTCAGGCACAGCCCGGACCTCTGTCGTTCCGGCCGGTGCCGGGCCGGGGCGGCGGCGTGCCACCCACGGCCCGGCTCCCCGTGCGCGGATCGGCGGTCCGCCGGGGGTCAGGGGCTGGTGCAGCTGACACCGCTGGGTGCGGTGGCCCCGTTTCCGGTGGCGGTGAACCCGAACGTCGTCGAGGCGTTCGCGCCCAGCGTGCCGTTGTACGCGGCGTTGCGGACCGACACCGAGCCGGTGGTGCCCGTGT
Organism: Micromonospora sp. HUAS YX12; assembly: GCF_040215685.1. Lineage (NCBI taxonomy): Bacteria > Bacillati > Actinomycetota > Actinomycetes > Micromonosporales > Micromonosporaceae > Micromonospora > Micromonospora sp. HUAS YX12. Next base: position 6,146,485 of record NZ_CP157974.1, on the reverse strand, counting down.
TGACGCCGTTCCAGAGGCTGCTGATCGCCTGGCCGGAGGCCAGGGTCAGGCGTACGGTCCAGCCGTTGAGCGTGGTCGCGCCGTTGTTGGCCACCGTGACCTCGGCCTGGAAGCCACCGGGCCAGGTGTTCACGGTCCGGTAGGTCGCGGTGCACGCGCCCGGCTCACCGGTCGGCGGCGGGGTCGTGGGCGGCGGGGTGGTCGGCGGCGGCGGGGTCGTGGGCGGCGCGGTGGTCGGCGGCGCGGTGGTGGGCGGCGGCGTGGTGGACGCGAACTGGCTGAAGAACCGCCAGATCTCCCCCGACGTCCAGGTCCGGGAGTCGTTCGGGCTGGACGACCCGTCGACCGGGCTGGGGGTGTGGTCGCCGTCGAACGCGGCCCACTGCACCGGGTAGCCCTCGCGGCAGCCGGAGTACGTGGTGGTGATGTGGGTGAGGCTGCCCCGGCTCGGCTCGCGCGGGCTCTGCGCGGCGCAGCCGTTGTTGCGGACGAACGTGTCGCGCAGCGACCGGCCCATGGAGATGTTCAGCACGCTGTCGTAGGTGCCGTGGATGCCGAAGTAGGCGACCGGCTGGGTGCCGCCGTTGCAGCCGCTGAGGTTGGCGCCGGAGATGACGGTGACCGCGCGGACGATCGTGGGCCGGGCGCAGGCCACCGCGTAGCTCATCGCCCCGCCGTAGCTCCAGCCGAGCGCGAACCGCTGGCTGGTGTCGACGCAGAGGTCGTTCTCGACCTGCCGGGAGATGTCGTCGAACAGCGTCAGGTCGCGGCCGTTGGTGTTGGCCCAGCCGTTGTCGATGCCCTGCGGCGCGACGAAGATCGTGCTGTTGTTCGACAGCGGCAGCAGGCCGTAGTAGCCGGCCGAGGCGACGTTGTTCGCCGAGCCGTTCAGCCAGTGGAACCCGAAGATCAGCCGGTACGGGCGGTTGCGGTCGTACCCGTCCGGGATGCGCAGGATGTAGCTGCGGTTCTGGCCGCCGCTGGAGATGGTGCGCGTCCCGCTGGACAGCGTCGGCGCCTTGCCGCAGCCGGCCGTCGCCGCGAGCGTGCCGATCGTCGACGCCTGTGCCGTCTCGCCGAGGCCGGCGCTGATCGCGCCGCCGGCCGCCGCCGCGAGGAGCACGGCCGCGGCGGCGATGGATGAGAGGAGGGATGTTCGTTTCGCCATTGCTGGACTCCTTGCCCTGGGTGGCGGTGCAGGCCGGACCGTCCGTCGATGCCGACGTCGCCTGCGAAGAGGGCGCGGAGCCGCGCGTGCGGCCGGGGCCGAAGTCGTCCGTTGGCCGCCTGCGTCGGCGTGCATCGGCGGAGCGGCCCGGACTGGTCACCGACCGGCGGGGCGGCGAGGGAGGTGCCTCGGTCGCCTTGCCGATTGCGGGGGTGACGGGGAGCGTGCCCTTCGCTCCCGTGCCGGAACATAGCAGGTTATCGATAGCATGTTCAACCGGCCGGGTCCGCAGGAATGCCGGGTGGGCCGCTGGGTGAGCGCTCACAGGAGCGGCGTCGCCGCCTGCTCAGGGGGCGGTCGGCCTCGGCGAGCCCGCGCAACGTATCAGGATCGGCGGGCCGGAGGAGCCGTACTAGGTGGTTGCGCTATCTAGGTAGCGGCGCTACCGTCGTCGCCGGATGTCGTCCGATCGGGACAGTGCGGAGCGGGATGAACCAGGAACGGCGGGCGCAGTGGCTGCGCGGGGTGCTCGACCTCTGCGTGCTCGCACTGCTGAGCCGGGGCGAGTCCTACGGCTACGAGCTGTCCCAGGCGCTGCGGGCCCACGGGCTGGGCGCCGTGCAGGGCGGCACCCTCTACCCGGTGCTGCTGCGGTTGCAGCGCTCCGGCCTGCTCACCGCCCACTGGCGGGAGGGCGGGACCGGGCCCGCGAGGAAGTACTACCGGATCAGCCCGGCCGGCAGCGCGGCGTTGCGGGCCGCCGCGATCGACTGGAGCGCCTTCGCGTCGAGCGTGGGCACGATACTGCGCGAGGAGCCGAAGCGGTGAACCATGAACCCTGGCTCGCCGCCCTGACCGGCGAGCTGCGCCGGCACGGGGTGGGGCCCGATCTGACCGGTCACGTCGTCGCCGAGGCGGCCACCCACCTGCTCGACAGCGGGGAATCGCCGCTGCGGGTCTTCGGCGCGCCGGAGACGTACGCCCGGGCGGTGGTCGACAGCCTCGGCGGCCCCGACGTGCGGCCGCCGCGCCGCCCGTCCGGACCGGTGCGGCTCGCCGCCCGCGGCGTCACCAAGCGCTACCGGGGACGGACCGTCCTGGACCGGGTCGACCTCACCGTCCGGGCGGGCCAGATCGCGGCGGTGGTCGGCGCCAACGGCGCCGGCAAGAGCACGTTCCTGCGGATCTGCGCCGGCCTGCTGAGCCCGGAGGCGGGCACCGTCGAGGTGCACGGCACGCTCGGCTACTGCCCGCAGGACGGCGGCACCGCCGAGTTCCTCAGCCCGGACGAGCACTTCGTGCTGATCGGCGCCGGCCGAGGGCTGGGCCGGACGGCGGCCCGCCGGGCCGGGCGCGCGGAGGCGGCCGGGCTGGAGTGGACGCCGCCGCGGCGCACCCAGGCCCGGCACCTCTCCGGCGGCACGCGGCAGAAGCTCAACCTGGTGCTGGCCCGGCTCGGCGAGCCGGACGTGCTGCTCCTCGACGAGCCCTACCAGGGGTTCGACCGGGGCACCTACCTCGACTTCTGGCACGAGGTGTGGCGGTGGCGCGACGCCGGCAAGGCCGTCGTGGTCGTCACCCACCTGCTCAACCAGCTCGACCGCGTCGACGTCGTGCTCGACCTGGCCGGGGAGCGCGACGCATGAGCCGGACCCTCGTGGTGGCCGAGGCCGCCCTGCGCGAGCTGCTGCGCCGCCGTACCGTGCTGGTCATCCTGCTGCTGATGCCGCTGGCCTTCTACCTGAGCCGCCGCGGCGACTTTCTCGGGCAGTCGATCCGCTTCGTCTGTCTCGGCCTGGCCTGGGCGCTCAGCACCGCCGCGCTGTTCGCGGGCAGCGCGGCGCGGGGCATGGAACCCCGCCTGCGACTCTCCGGCTACGGGAGCCGGCACCTGGTGCTCGGCCGGCTGCTCGCGCTCTGGACGGTCGGCGTGCTGCTCTCCACTCCGTACTTCCTGCTCGTCTTGGCCGACCAGCGCGACGTGCGGTACGGCGCGATCGCGCTGATCATGGCGTTGACCGTGTTCGTATCGGTGCCGTTCGGCCTGTTGCTGAGCGCCGTGCTGCCGCGCGAGCTGGAGGGCACGCTGGTGCTGCTGACAGTGGCCGGTCTCCAGATGGTGATGAACCCGGCGGGCAACGCCACCCGGGCGCTGCCGTTCTGGTTCAGCCGCGAGCTCGCCACGTACGCCGTGGACCACACCGACGGCGGCTATTTCATTCGGGGCCTGACCCACGGGCTGGTCTTCGCGGTGGTGCTCACGGTGCTGGTCGTGGTGGCCGCCGCGGTGCGGCTGCGACAGCGCCGGCACCTGCGCCTGGCCACCTGACCGGCGGGGGCGGCGGACCGGACCGGGGCGCCGGGCGTGGCAGGATCGGCGCGTGCAGATCGGGTTGCTCGGGCCGTTCCAGGTCACCACGGACGGCGGCGTACCGGCCGACATGCCGGGCGCGCGGCTGCGCGGGCTGCTGGCCGCCCTCGCGCTCCAGCCCGGCCGTGTGGTCCCGAAGGCGACGCTCGTCGACTGGATCTGGGGCGAGCAGCCCCCCGCCGACGCGGCGAACGCGCTGCAACGGCTGGTGTCGCGGCTGCGCAAGGCGCTGCCGGCAGGCGCCGTCGACGGGGTGCCGGACGGCTACCGCCTCGCCGTCGAGCCCGACGCCGTCGACGCCGTACGGTTCGAACGTCTCGTCCGCCGGGCCCGCGACGGCGACGGGCCGCAGCGGGTACGGCTGCTGCGCGAGGCGCTGGGCCTGTGGCGCGGCGACGCGCTGCGCGACGTCGGCCTGCCCGACAGCCCGGCGCTCGACGCGGCGGCGACCCGGCTGGAACGGCTGCGCCTGACCGCGACGGAGGACCGGTACGACGCCGAGACCGGGCTCGGCCGGGAAGCGGACCTGATCCCGGAGCTGACCGACCTGGTGGCCGCCCATCCGGTGCGCGAGCGGCTCGCCGCGGCACTGATGCGCGCGCTCGTCTCGGCCGGCCGGGACACCGAGGCGCTGCTCGTCTACCAGCGCACCGCCGACGCGCTCGCCGACGCGCTGGGCGCCGACCCGTCGCCCGAGCTGTCGGCGCTGCACGTCGCCCTGCTGCGGGGCGAGACGGTACGCCGGGAGGACACCCGCCGGACCAACCTGCGCGCCGAGCTGACCAGCTTCGTCGGCCGGGACGCCGACCTCGCCGCGGTCGGCGCGCTGGTGGCCGAGCACCGGCTCACCACGCTCACCGGTCCGGGTGGCTCCGGGAAGACCAGGCTGGCCACCGAGACCGGGCGCCGTCTGACGGGCGACCTGCCCGACGGTGTGTGGCTGGTGGAGTTCGCCGCCGTCAGCGCCGACGGGGACGTGGCACAGGCGACGATCTCCGGGCTCGGCCTGCGCGACGCGCTGCTCGCCGACGCGGGCAGCGCGGAGCCGGCCGACCGGCTCGTCGCGGCGATCCGGGACCGGGAGATGCTGCTGATCCTGGACAACTGCGAACACGTCGTGGAGCAGGCGGCGGCGCTGGCCCACCGGCTGCTCGGCGAGTGCCGGCGGCTGCGGATCCTGGCCACCAGCCGGGAACCGCTCGGCATCACCGGGGAGGTGCTGTGGCCGGTCGCGCCGCTGGACCTGCCGGACGGCGACGCCGCGGTCGCCGAGGTGGAGTCGTCGCCCGCCGTCCGCCTGCTGCGGGACCGGGCCGCGGCGGTCCGCCGGGACCTCGCGTCCGACGCCCGCACGGCGATGACGATGGCGCGGATCTGCCGCGCGCTCGACGGCATGCCGCTGGCGATCGAACTGGCCGCGGCGCGGCTGCGCACCATGTCCGTCGACCAGCTCGCCACCCGGCTCGACGACCGGTTCCGCCTGCTCACCGGCGGCAGCCGGACCGCCCTGCCCCGGCACCGGACGCTGCGCGCGATGGTCGGCTGGAGCTGGGAACTGCTCACCGACGCCGAACGCGCGGTGCTGCGCCGGCTGTCGGTGTTCTCCGGCGGGGCGAGCCTGGACGCGGCCGAGCGGGTCTGCGCCGGCGGCGCCGTCGAGCCGGGCGACGTGCTCGACCTGCTCACCGCGCTGACCGAGAAGTCGCTGCTGGTCGCCGCCGGCGACGTCGCGCCGCGCTACCGCATGCTCGGCACGATCAAGGAGTACGCCGCGCAGCGGCTCGCCGAGGCGGGGGAGGCGGACGTCGCGCGCCACGCGCACCTGGCGTACTTCACCGAGCTGGCCGAGACCGCCGAGCCGCGGCTGCGCCGCGCCGACCAGCTCACCTGGCTTGCGCGGCTGGAAGCCGAGCACGACAACATCACCGCCGCGATGCGCGGGGCGCTCGCGGCAGGCGAGGCCCCCGAGGCGATGCGGCTGGTGGCCGCAGCCGGCTGGTACTGGTGGCTCGGCGGTCACCGGACCGAGGGCATGGAACTGCTCACCGCGGCCACCGGCACACCCGGCGACGTGTCCGACGACGTCCGCGCCGTGGTGTACGGGCTGGTGGTGCTGTTCCTCACCTCCGGACCGGGCGACGCGCAGCACGCGGCCCAGTGGATCCACAAGGCGTACCGCCTGGGCCGGGACCACCGGGACACGCACCCGGAGATGGCGCTCGTCGTCCCGTTGGAGCGCATGCTGCGGGAACCGGACGGGCTGCTGCCCGCCTGGGAGTCGCTGCTCGACCACGAGGACCCGTGGGTACGCGCGCTGGCCCGGCTGCACCTGGGCAAGCTGCGGGTCATCCTCGGCATCGAGGCGGCGGAGGCGGAGGCGTGCCTGCGGCAGGCGCTCGCCGAGTTCCGGGAGGTGGGCGAACGGTTCGGGATCTCGTTCGCGCTCAGCGAGCTGGCCGAGCTGATCGCCGTACGCGGTGACGTCGCCGCCGCCTGCGCGTACTACGAGGAGGCGATCACCGCCGTCACCGAGGTCGGCGCCGTCGAGGACGTGATCCGGATCCGGGCGCGGCTGGCGTGGCTGCACCGGCTGCGCGGCGACCACGAGGCGAGCGCAGCAGCCGTGGCTGAGGCGCAACGGCTCGCCGCCCGGGTCGCGTGGCCGGGCGCCCTGGCCGAGCTGGCGCTGTCGAAGGCGTACCTGGCCCGCTGCGACGGCGACGCGGACGAGGCGTACGCGCAACTGCGGGCCTTGTCGGCGCTGCTCGGCGACCAGGCGGACCTGGCCGGCATCCGGGCGGGCACCCAGGATCTGCTGGGCTACCTGGCCGAGGACGTCGAGCAGTCCCGTACCCACCGGGCGGCGGCGTGCCTGGCGGCGCGCGAGGGCGGCTACGCGCCGCTGACCGCGCAGGTGCTCGTCGGCGTCGCGGACCTGGCGTTGCGCCTGGACCGGCCCGACCAGGCGGCGCGGCTGCTCGCGGCCGGCGACACGGTACGCGGGCTGCCCGACCGCGCCCACCCCGACGTGCCCCGGATCGAGGCGGCGGCGCGCGACCGCCTCGGCGACGCGGGGTTCGCCGAGGCGGTCGCACAGGGCCGGGAGACCGGCTGGGAGCGGCTGGTCGAGATCACGCTCGCTTCGTGAACGTGGACCGCGCCCACAGGTAGCCGACCAGCGCGATGCCCGCGCACCAGGCGATCGCGGGGATCACGTCGCCGCCCGACGGCGCGCCGCCCAGCAGGCCGCGCAGCGTCTCGATGATCGGCGTGAACGGCTGGTACTCGGCGAACTGCCGCAGTCCCGGCCCCATCTTGTCCGCCGGCACGATCGCGCTGCTGAAGAACGGCAGCAGGACCAGCGGCACGGCGGCCATGCCGGCCGACTCCGGCGACTTCGCGAACAGGCCCAGCGCGACGGTGAACCAGCTGACGGCGACGCTGAGCAGCACCACCATGCCGGCCGCACCGAGCCAGTGCAGAGGCTCGGCGGCCGGGCGGAAGCCGAGCAGGAACGCCACCCCGACCAGGGCCGCGACCGCGAGGACGTTCGTCAGCACGGTGGCGACGACGTGGCCGGTCAGCACCGCGCCCCGGGAGACGTGCATGACCTTGAACCGGTTGATGATGCCCTTGGTCATGTCGGAACTGACCGACGTCGCGGTGCCGCCGAGGCCGTAGCAGACCGCCAGCAGCATCAGGCCCGGCGTCGCGTAGTCGACGTAGTCGACGCCGACGGAGAACGCGTCGCCGAGCATGTACACGAACATCAGCATGACGATGATCGGCATCAGCACCGCGTTGAACACCGAGGTCGGGTTACGGCGCAGGTGCGTCAGGTTGCGGCGCAGCATGACGACCGAGTGGTTCCTGCTCATTTCGCGGCCACCTCCGGGGCACGGCCCGTCAGGGCCAAAAAGACGTCATCGAGGTCGGGGGTCTGTACGGACAGGTCGTCGGCGCTGATCGCGTGCGCGTCGAGACGGTCGAGCAGGGCGCGCAGCGAGGCGGTCCCGCCGTCGGCCGGCACCCGCAGCGCCAGCGCCTCCTCGTCGCGTACCGCGTCGGGCAGCACCAGCGCCGCCGCGTCGAGTTCGGCGACGGTGCCGAACCGCAACCGCACGTGCGTGCCGGGGATCCGGCGCTTCAGCTCCTCCGGCGTGCCCTGGGCGACCAGCCGGCCCTGGTCGAGCACCGCGATCCGGTCGGCGAGGCGGTCGGCCTCGTCGAGGTACTGGGTGGTGAGGAAGACAGTCACGCCGCCGGCGACCAGCTCTCTGATGATCGACCACATGGTGCGCCGGCTGCGCGGGTCCAGCCCGGTCGTCGGCTCGTCCAGGAAGATGATCCGCGGCTCGCCGACGAGCGTCATCGCCAGGTCGAGCTTGCGGCGCATGCCACCGGAGTACGTCGACGCCAGCTTGTCGGCGGCCTCGACCAGGTCGAACCGTTCCAGCAGCTCGGCGACGACCCGCTTGCCGGGCACGCGGTCGCGCGGGCCGAGGTCGACCATCAGTTGCAGGTTCTCCCGCCCGGTCAGCAGTTCGTCCACCGCCGCGAACTGCCCGGTCACGCCGATCGCCGCGCGGACCGCCTTGGCCTCGGTGGCCACGTCGTGCCCGGCCACCCGCACCGACCCGGCGTCGGCGCGGATCAGGGTGGTCAGGATGTTGACGGTTGTCGTCTTGCCGGCGCCGTTCGGGCCGAGCAGGGAGAAGATCGTCCCGGCGGGGACGTCCAGGTCGATGCCGTCGAGCACCACCCGGTCCTTGTACGCCTTGCGCAGTCCGGAGACCGCGATCGCTGAGCTCGTCATGCGACCACCATGGGCGGCCGCACCGCCACCGCCCTGACACGGCGCTGACACGGCCGCTGACAGCTTGTCGGTGGGTGGGCGTACGGTCCCGCCGTGGATCGGGAGACGTTCTGGGCGATCGTGGAACGGGCGCGCCGTGCCGCGGGCCGCGAGACGGTCACCGCCGAGGGAGCCGACGCCGTGGCCCGGCATCTGGTCGCGGAGCTGTCGGTGCTGAGTCCGGCGGCGATCGTGAGCTTCGAGCAGGCGTACGACGACGTGACCGAGGAGGGGTGGCGCTGGGACCTGTGGGCGGCCGCCTACCTGATGCGCGGCGGCTGCTCGGACGACGGCTTCGACTACTTCCGCGGCTGGCTGGTGGCGCAGGGGAGGGCGGTCTGGGATCGGGCCGTCGCCGATCCCGACTCACTCGCCGAGGCCGGCGTCGACCCGGACGACGACGCGGTCGAGTGCGAGGCGGTGCTGAGCGCGGCGGGCGACGCGTACGCCGTGGCGACCGGCGCCGGCACCGACGCGTTCTGGGGGGCGCTCGACGCCGCCGACCGCGCTGCTCCCCCCGGCCCGGCGCCGGCCGACCCGGCCGGTGAGGACTTCGACTTCGACGACGACGAGCAGATGCACGCCCGCCTGCCACGCCTGGCGGCGATTCACCGGCCGCGGGAATGAGGCCGGCGTGGCCGAATCGGCTGGCCCCGGCGCGCCCGGTCGGCGAGCATGGCGGCATGGCCGGGGGAACGTCCACCACCAGGTTGCCGCTTCAGGGCGGGCTTCCGCCGTCCGGCGCGGTGACCGGGCCGGTGGTGGAGATCGCCTGCGACGAGTCGGGTTTCTCCGGCACCAATCTGCTCGACCCGGCCACCCCGGTGATCGTCCACGCCGGCGTCGACCTGAGCCGTGACGAGGCGGCCGAACTGATCCGTACGCTGCGGTCCGGGTTCCGGTTCTCGCCCGACGAGGTCAAGTCCCGGCAGTTCCTGCGCCGCCGGGAAGCCGCCGAGGTGGTGGAGTGGTTCCTGTCCGCGTTGCGCGGCCGGGCGCACGTGCACCTGGTCGACAAGGAGTTCTTCCTCGCCACCCGGGTCGTCGACCTGCTGCTGGCGCAACCGTCGTACGCGGCGGGCACCCGCCTGTCCGGTGACCGGCGTCCGGCCGCGGCGGCACTGCACCGGGCCGGGCGGGCGGCCGGGCCCGGCTGGGCGGTCTTCCTCGCCGCTCTGGTCGAGATGCTGCGCACCAAGCGGCGGGACCGGGCGGACGACCGCAGCGTGGCACGGTTCTTCACCGCGCGTGACGCGCTGCGGCGTCACATCGGTGACGCACAGGCCGGCGCGGTTCTCGACGCGCTCGACCCGGCCCGGGTGGCAGCCGTGCAGGCCCGGTTGTACGCGGGCGACCGGACGATCCCGCCGCCGCTGGAGCCGCTGCTGCCGGCGCTGGCCGAGACCGTCCTGCACTGGAGCGCCGGCCGGCGGCGGGTGCTGGTGATCCACGACGAGCAGAGCGCGCTCACCGAGGACCGGTTGCGCCGCCTCCAGGCGGCACTGGCCGCGGGCGATCCGGCCGGCCCGTCACCGCTGGCCGGGCTGGTGATGACCGATTCGCGCGACGACCCGCGCGTCCAGGCCGCCGACCTGCTCGCCGGGGTGGCCCGCCGGATGCCCGGCGAACAGGAGCCGACGTGATCCTCGACGACGTGACGCCGACCGGCGGGGTGCACTGCGAGACCACCACGCTCGGCGTGCTGGCGCGGCACGCCGGTCTGGACCTGTCCGAGCCGATGCTGTTCGGCCTCGGTGAGGGGCTCGGCTTCGTCTACTGGGACGCCAAGAGCATGGACGTGCCGTTCCTCGGCGGGCGCACCAAACCGCTGTGCGTGACCCGGGCCGCCGCCGGCCGCCTCGGCCTGGACCTGCGCGTCCGGGAGACGACGTCGGCGGCCAGGGCGTGGCGGAACGTCACCGACGCGCTGGACGCCGGGCACCCGGTCGGCCTGCAACTCGACTCGTACCACCTGGACTACTTCACCACCAGGGTCCACTTCGGTGGGCACACCGTCGCGATGTACGGCTACGACGACACCCACGCCCACCTGGTCGACACCGCCCAGCAGGGCGGCGCGGTGACCACCACGCTGGAGAGCCTGGCGCGGGCGCGTGCCGCGCGTGGACCGATGACCGCGCGCCACCTGTCGTACACGCTCACCGCGCCCGGCGGCACGCCGGACCTCAACGCCGCCGTCCGCGCGGCGGTACGCGCCAACGCCGGGGCGTTCCTCGACCCGCCGATCGCCAACCTCGGCCACCGGGGGATCGCCACCGCCGCCGCCCGGGTGACCCGCTGGCTGGACCGCGCCGCCGGCCCGGCACGCGACCTGCCGCTCGCCGCGACGCTCATGGAACGCGGCGGCACCGGCGGCGCGTTGTTCCGCGCCGTGTACCGCGACTTCCTCGCCGAGGCCGCCACCGTCACCGGCGACGCGCGGGTGCGGCGGGCGCAGCGGATGTACGCCGACATCGCGCCGCTGTGGACCGCCGTCGCCGACCACCTCGCCACCGCCGGGCGGACCGGCGACGCCACCCACCTGACCCGCGCCTCGGCGGTCCTCACCGACCTGGCCGTCCGCGAACGCGAGGCGATGACGGTGCTGGCCGCCGTGGACGCCGGGTAGCCGTCAGCCGGGCTGCTCGGCCGGCGCCACGATGACGCCCGCCGGGCCGCGATGCCGGGCGTGGTCAGCTCATGTCGAGCGTGTAGGCGGCCTCCCGCACGTCGGCGGTGAGCACGGCGCTCATTGTGCCGGTGCGCGAGTCGCCGCGGGTGCCCGTCGCGCTTATTCTGCAATTCCTATGGAAATTGTAGATTTTCAGCTTTCTCCCAGCCGCCCGGGATTGACATTAATCGGACCGTCGGGGATATTCCTAGCGGCGCGTCGGGGCGCGGGGCGGAGCAGGCGGAGTCTGCGGATTTCACCTGCGTGACGTGCGGAAGCTGATCGTGCTGCCCCTGCTCCGCGGGGTCCGGATGAGGTTGGGAAATGATTAATCGGGCCGTCGAATTCGCCAAGCACAATTCGCCGAATTCTCTGCGCGTAACGGCCCGGCGGGCGCAGATGGAAGCGCGCAACACCCGCATGCGACTCACCGTTCCGGTGGTGGCCCGCAGCGAGTTCGACAACATCTTCCACTGCACCGTCCGCAAGACCGGCAGCCAGTGGATCAAGGCGTTGTTCAGCGACCCGGCCGTCTACCGCCACTGCGGGCTGCTGCCCTACGACCCGCGCTTCTACTCCGGCGGGGCGACCGCCCCGGTGCCGGCCGGCCGCATCGGCCTGGCGATCTTCCTCTCCCACAAGCGGTTCGAAGCAGTGCCCAAGGCCGGTAGCTACCGCGCGTTCTTCGTGATCCGCGATCCGCGTGATGTGGTCGTGTCGAGCTACTTCTCGCTGCGCAACTCGCACGCCCCGATGGGCGACATCCCGCAGGCGCGCAAGGCCCTCCAGGAACTGCCGAAGAAGGAGGGCATGCTCTACGTCATCGACCGCCTGCGTGACAAGAAGCAGTTCGGGCAGATGCGCTCCTGGGCGGTCGCGCCGAGCGACGAGACGTTCCGGCTGTTCCGCTACGAGGACCTGACCGGCGAGCGGCAGGCCGACGAGGTCGACCAGCTCCTGCGGCACTGCGGGATCACGCTGCCGCCGGCCGAGCTGGAGGCCCTGCTGGCCCGCTACAGCTTCACCAAGATGAAGAAGTCGAAGGAGACGCCCGGGCGGATCTCCCACTACCGCAAGGGCGCGTCCGGCGACTGGCGCAACCACTTCGACGACGACATCTACGCCGCGTACACGAAGGCGGCCGGTGACCTCGCGGAGATCCTCGGCTACCCCGCCCGGGACGACGAGCGGAACGGGCAGGAGTCCGCCGCACGGTAGAGCGGTGACGGCGGTGCGGTGTCCGTCCCACTCGGAAGGGGGCGCATCACGAGCCTGCCTGCCCGAACCACAGATCGTGGACAGACTGCAAGCCGTCGTGCGTCGAGTCGGTCACTCGGAAGAACTTCCACGCATAGCCGAAGGGGTCCTCGAACTCGACGTACCTCTCTCCCCACGGTGCGTTCGCCGGACCGGCACTGATGACGCAGCCGGCAGCTTCACACCGCAGGGCGGCTTCGTCGATGTCGTCTACCTTGAGCCCGATGACAACGCCGAGCCCGCGCGGGCCGGTCTTCGTCTGACGTTCCCGGGCGCTGTCCGGGAACGGGATGCCAACCAGCGCGTCGACCAGCAACTGCAACGGACCCCGCCGGAGGATTGCCATGGCGAGACCACCATCAGCGCCAGGCACCGTGCCCACCGGGGCGAAACCAAAACTCTGATACAACCTCGAGGCCGCCGTTACGTCATTGACCCGCAGCGCGACCCGTACCGGTGGCTCGTCGGTCATCCCGCGACGGTAGCGATTCGGGGCACTGCGCGCAACGCTCACCCAACCGGTCCATTCCACCTCCGTATTTCGACCGTCCTTTCAGGAATGCGAAGGATCCTGCGAGGCGGTGAGTGAATGATCCCCCCATGGCCGCCGTATGCTCCTGCCGTGGAGCTGCGGTTCACGACGCGGGCGTCCGACTCGGCCTGGATCGACACCGTGTGGACCTGCACCAGCGATCGGGTCGACGAGATGACCTCGGTGGCGACGCCGTGCTGGGGACTCGTGTTCTGGCAGCGCGACGGGCGTTCGTACGCGGCCGTCTCCGGGCCGGAGACAGCCACCGGCACCGCGCCAGTGCCCGAGGGAGCGACATTCGTCGGCATCGAGTTCGCGGTGGGCACCTCGCTGCGGCTCGTACCCACGCCCGCGCTGGTGGACAGCGGCGCCGAGCTGCCCGACGTGAGCCGGAGGACCTTCCGGCTCGACGGTGGCCGGTGGGCCACGCCCGGCCCGGACGACGCCGAGGCCCTGGTCGACCGGCTGGTCCGGGCCGGCGTGGTGGTCCGCGACCCGCTCGTCACCGAGACCCTGCGCGGCGGCCGCCCACCGGCCTCGCCGCGTACCCTCGAACGCCGGTTCCGCGCCGCGACCGGCCTGACCCGGGGCGCGGTGCGGCAGATCGACCGCGCACGCCGCGCCGCCGTGCTGCTGGCCGCCGGCGGCCCACCCGCCGACGCGGTCACCACCTTCGGGTACGTGGACGAACCGCACCTGGCCCGCGCGCTGCGCCGGTACGTCGGGCGGACGGCCGGTGAGCTGCGCGCGGGCGCCGGTGGTGCGATCGCGCTGGACCCGGATCAGCGGGTCACGTCGTAGATCAGCTTGACGACGCCGTTGGGGTAGGCGGCCGAGTCGCGCAGACGCAGCGTCTGCCGGTCCCGGTCCGCCTGGCTGAACAGGCTCTTCCCGGCGCCGAGCAGCACCGGGAAGACGAGCAGGTGGTACCTGTCGATCAGGTCCGCCTCGGCGAGGCGGCGGGCGAGTTCGGCGCTGCCGTGGATGAAGATGTCGCCGCCGTCGCCCTGCTTGAGCGCGGCGACGTCGGCGCTGCTTCGCAGGATCGTCACCGGCCCCCAGCCGTCGATCAGCGCGTCCTCGGGCAGGCTGGACGACACCACGTACTTCGGCAGGTCCCGGTAGGCGGCGTGGTCCTCGGAGTCGCGCCAGGTCGGCGCGAACGCCTCGTAGCTGCGCCGGCCGAACATCAGCGCCGTGGTCTGTTCCAGTTCCTCGCCCTTGAGCGAGAACGCCTCCGGGAGGAACTCGACGTCCTTGACGACCCAGCCGCCGCTGCGGTGTTCCTCGCCCGGACCGCCGCCCGGGGAGTCCACGACGCCGTCGAGCGACATGAATCCGGTGTACACAAGATCACGCATGCGGCCATGCTAGGAACGGCCGTCACCTGCCGTCTTGTACGGAACCGACACGCCTCAGCAGCCGCACGAGGCGGGCACCGCGCTCACGACCCGGCGGACCCCAGCGGTACGACGTAGGAGTCGACGCGGGCGATGAGCCCGTCCCGGAACGTGAACAGGTCGTTGAAGGCGAACCGGAACGGCCCGTGCTCGACGCTGACGCCCCGGCCCTCGCCGGTCACCACGACGACCGGCCCGTCCTCGTGCACGCGCTCGACGTCGAGGCGCGGGCTGCCGGTGAACGCCGGGTTCTCGATCTCGCCGTCGAACTCCGCCCGGCCCCGGGTGGTCCGGTGGCCGTGGATGACCCACTCCACGTCGTCGGTGAGCGTGGCGAGGATGCGCTCGTGGTCGCTCGCCCGGAAGCCGGCGAAGTATTCGGCGACCAGGTCACGCTGGGTTGCTCGGCTCACTGCTGTCTCCATCGTCGTGGTGTCGGAGGTGGGCGGCGAGGGCGTCGAGGATCGAGGCGAGCCCGTCGGCCGCCTGGTCGGTGCGCAGCTCGGGCGGGAGCTTGCGCTGATGCACGGTGAGGTCGGTGCCGTTCCCGGCGGGCCGCAGCGTGACGGTCGTGCGCAGCCCGGTGACGGGCTCGTCGAACACCAGCTCACGCGGCGGTTCGACGCGTACGTAGACGAACCGCAGCCGTCCGGTCCGGCCGTCCGGGGCGCGGGTGTCGAGCGCGAACTCGCCGCCGGGTCGCAGGTCGACAGTCACCGACGACTGCGGCACGGTGGCGTGCGAGCCGCCCCAGAACGCCGCGATGCCCGCCGGTGAGGTGAAGGCGGTCCACACCCGGTCCGGCCCGGCGGGCAGGTGGCGCCGGGCGATCAGCTCGTCGCCGTGCCGTTCGGTGCGGGCCCTCACCGGGCCGCCTCCGGATCGGCGAGGTGCGTCTCCAGCGCGTCGAGACGGTCGTCCCAGGCGCGGCGCTGCTCGTCGATCCACGTACTCAGCCGGGCGAGCCGGTCGACGCGCAGCCGGCACGGCCGCCGCGTGCCCTCCCGTCGCTGCTCGACCAGGCCGCACCGGCGCAGCACGCCGACGTGGTGGGAGATGGCCTGCGGCGTCAGGTCGAACGGCTCACCCAGCTCGCCGACTGTGGCCTCACCCTGGGCGAGACGGGTCACCAGGGCGCGACGGACCGGGTCGCCGAGCGCCGCGAAGGCGAGGTCGAGATCCGCATCGGCTGAACGCATGTCTCCCACGCTATCGCAAACACCTGCTTGCGCAAATAACCCTTTGCTGATTCACGGGGGAGTCTCTGCCCCGGAGCGTGGCAGGGGGTGCGGGCGTTGGGAAGGCAGGCGCCGTTTCGCGGGACGTGGCATCGGGAACGTCGTCGGGACGGGCACGGGACGGAGGTCGACGTGAGCACAAGGCGGATGCTTGGCGTACCCCTGCTCGTCACCGCGCTGCTGGCCGGCGCGTGTGGCGGCGGCGGTGAGAACGACGGGGGCGCCGCGGGGACCACCTCGCCGCCGGCCGCCGGCTCGACGACCGCGACGCCGTCGGCGTCGGCCTCGTCCGGCGGGCGCGTGACGATTCCGACGTCAGCCTTCGCCGACCTGCCGCCGGAGTTGCGCAAGACCGACGCGCAGCCGATGGAGGTCACCGACGCGCTGCCGGGGTTGTGCGACCAGGAGTTCCGTAGCGGCGGTCGGTCGGTCACCGCGAGCGCCGCCATGATGAGCGCCTACAAGCAGCCCAAGGACCCGCCGGAGAACGTCCCCTACGGAACGCTGCACCAGACCGTCTTCGCCTTCGAGGGCACCGGCGCCGCCGACTACCTGCGCCGGGTGAGCGGCGCGGTGGCGGACTGCCGGTCGTTCCAGGCCTCGGGCGGCACCGTCACCGTCCGGTCCGAGCCGATGGCCGGGACCGGTGACGAGGCCCTGCTGGTGACGGTGAGCCGACCTGCGACCAACCTGGACGGCAGCCCGGCCGAGGGCCGGACCACCAGCCAGATCCTCGTGATCCGGGTCGCCGACGCCGTCACGGTCGTGCACGACCAGGGCTGGGAGGGCAGCAGCAACGACCCCGGCCTGGCCGACGACGTCGCCCGGTCCGCGGTCCGCGGCCTCGACTCCTGGCAGCGCTAGGGCAAACGAAAGCGGGATCACCGGGCAGAATGGGCGGACGACCACAGCCGCGGCGCGATGGGAGCCCACCATGACCGCACGTCCGGACCTCGTCGTCCTCGGAGCCGGGGTCAGTGGCCTCAGCACCGGCATCCGGCTGGCCGAGAGCGGCGCCCGGGTGCTCGTCCGCACCGCGGCGCCGCCCGCGCACACGACCTCGGCGCTGGCCGGGGCGATGATCGGGCCGAATCTGTCCCCACCCGGCGATCCGCAGCGCGCCTGGACCGACGAGTCGCTGCGGGTGTTCGGTGACGAGCCGATGCCGGGCGTGGCGTGGCGCGACGGCACGCTCGCCGCCCGGCCGGCCGGGGCGACGCCCCCGTTCGCCGAGCAGACGCCGGGCTTCCGGCCGCTGGGCGAGGACGAGCGGCCGGCCGGCTTCGGCACCGCGTTCGCCGTCCGCCTGCCGCTGGTCGACATGCCGGTCTACCTCGCGTACCTCCTGGAGCGCTTGCGGGACGCCGGGGGTGAGGTGCGGGTGGCGCCGGTGGGCTCGCTCGACGAGGCGGCGACGGTGGCCCCGGTCGTGATCAACTGCGCCGGGCTGGGGGCACGGACGCTGACCGGGGACGGCGAACTCCACCCGGTTCGCGGCCCTCGGGTCGTGGTGCGCAACCCCGGCCTGGACCGGTTCTTCATGGAGGCGCCGATGGCGCCGACCTGGGCGTCGATCTTCCCGCACGGCGACCACGTGGTGCTCGGCGGTGGCCAGCGGCACAGCGACGACGCGACCCCCGACCCGGCCGAGGCGGCCGACATCGTCGCCCGGTGCGCCGCTGTCGAACCGGCCCTGGCCGGCGTCGAGGTCCTCGAACACACGGTCGGGTTGCGTCCCGGCCGGGCGACGCCCCGCGTGGAGGCCGAGCGGCGTGGCGACGCGCTCGTCGTGCACAACTACGGCCACGCGGGCAACGGCGTGATGCTCTCTTGGGGCTGCGCCCGCGACGCCGCGGCGCTCGCTCTCGGCGCGGTGCCGACCGCCTGACGACGCCGCCTGACGGCGCGAGGTCAGGACACGGCGGCCCGCACCAGCTCGGTGATCCTCTTCTCCACCTCTGGGCTCCACTTCACCAGCGCGAACGACGCCGGCCACATGTCGCCGTCGTCGAGGTTGGCCGCGTCCTGGAAGCCCAGCGTCGAGTAGCGGTACTTGAACTTCCCCGCGTCCTGGAAGAAGACGACGATCTTGCCGGCCGCGTTGGCGTACGCGGGCATGCCGTACCAGGTCTTCGGCGACAGCTCCGGCGCGGTGGCGGTGATCGTCATGTGCACGCGCTCGGCCAGCTCGCGGTCCTCCGGCGCCATCTGCGCGATCCGGTCGAGCACCGCCTGGAGGTCGTCGGCCTTCTTCGCGCCCTTGCGCCCCTCGGCGCGCAGCTCGGCGGCGCGCTCCTTCATCGCGGCGCGTTCCTCGGCGCTGAACCCGTCGGACATCTCGATTCCCCCTCGTGGCTCGCGGTCCGCGTGGTGCCGACCGCCTGAGGACAACGCTATGGCGCGGCGGTGACGGAGCGCTTCTCGATTCCTGATTACCTGCCGGGACCACAGCGACGCGGCCAGGGTTCTAGCATCGCGGCCATGGCAACCCGGCTCGTACAAATCAACATGAAGGCGCACGACGAGGTCGCGCTCGGTGACTTCTGGGCGAAGGTGCTCGGCTGGGAGATCTCCAGCGAGGCCCCCGGCGTGACGAACCTCGAACCCGAGGGCTTCAGCTACCCGGACCCCAGCGCGGTCTGCATCGACCTCGTCGTCTCCTCCGTTCCGAAGGCGGCGAAGAACCGCGTACACGTCGACCTCGCGACCACCTCGGCCGCGCACCACGCGGAGGTGGTCGCGCGCCTGACCGCGCTCGGCGCCACCCCCGCCGACGTGGGCCAGGGCGACGTGCCGTGGACGGTCCTCGCGGACCCGGAGGGCAACGAGTTCTGCGTACGGGAGCCGAACCCGCGGCACGCGGACACCGGACCGATCGCCGAGGTGGTGGTCGACTGCGCCGACCCGCGCGGCATGGCCGGCTTCTGGGGCCGGGCCACCGACTGGACCGTGCACGAGGTGACCGGCCAGCAGGCGGTGCTGCGCTCCGCTCAGGGTGTCGGGCCGTACCTGCGGTTCGCCCGCACGGCCGATGCGAAGACCGGATGGAACCGCGTCCACCTCGACGTCCGTCCGTATCCGTCGGACGACCTGGACGCCGAGACCGCCCGCCTGCGGGCCCTCGGCGCCACCGACGCCGACCTGGGCGGGGCCGAGACCCCGTGGCGGGTGCTGGTCGACCCGGAGGGCAACGAGTTCTGCGTCCTCACCCCGGGCTGACCCGCGGACCGCGGCGCCGGGCGCGTCACGTCTACCGGGCGGACCGTCGCCGCCCCCCACGGATGTCGTCGGCTGCCTATGCTTCGGCGATGGACGACGCGAGCACCGAGACCGAGGCCGAGGCGCTGCTGGCCGTCCTGGAGCGCAACCGGCGGACCTTCGCCTGGAAGACCGACGGGCTCGACGAGACCGGCCTGCGCGCCGTAACCGCCGCCAGCACCATGACACTCGGCGGTCTGATCGCGCACATGGCCCTGGTCGAGGCGGACTGGCTGGCCGTGAAGACGGCCGGCCAGGAGTACGGACCGCCGTGGGAGGGCGTCGACTTCGACGCCGAGCCCGACTGGGAGTGGCGTTTCGGCGCGCAGGCAGCACCGGACGACGTGTACGCGCTGTGGCGGGCCGCGGTACAGCGGTCGCGTCGGCTGATGGAGGCCGTCGTCGCCGAACGTGGACTGGCCGGGCCGTCGTCGTTCACCTGGCCGGACGGGCGCGTCCCCACCGTTCGCAAGATGCTTCTCGACGTGATCGAGGAGTACGCCCGGCACACCGGCCACGCGGACCTCCTCCGCGAGGCGGTCGACGGGCGGGTGGGCGAGGGCGCGCCACCGGATTTCACGTTCTGATCCCGGTGAGCTCGTCGCGGGCCGATGAGTTCGACCCGGTGCGGCGGTCGAACCGTCGAACCCACCTGAGAAGGAGCACCGCGATGGCCACTGTCATCTCCACGCTGTTCATCTCGGCCGACGGTGTCGCCGAGATCGACCCCGACTGGCACTTCCCGTACTTCGACGAGAACATGGGCCGCGCCGTCGGCGAGGACTACGACACGTCCGACGTGCTGCTGATCGGCCGGGAGACGTACGACAGCTTCGCCGGCGCCTGGCCGGACCGGGAGGCCGCCGGCGGCGAGGACGCGCCGTTCGCCAAGCAGCTCGGCGACATGCGCAAGGTGGTCGTCTCCCGCCAGCCGCTGGAGTTCTCCTGGCGCAACTCCGAGCTGATCCAGGGCGACCTGGTGGACGCCGTGCGCGCGCTCAAGGCCGACAGCGGCATCAAGGGCATCCTCATCCCCGGGTCGATCTCGGTGGTGCAGCAACTGCTCGCCGCGGGCCTGGTGGACGAACTGCGGCTGCTGGTGCACCCGGTCGCCGCCCGCAAGGGCCGCCGGCTGTTCGACGAGGGCGACGCGCCGTACCACCTGCGGGTGGCCGCGACCGAGGCGTACCCGACCGGCGTGATCCGGGTGATCTACACCCCGGCGCCGGCGCCGGGCGCGGTCGCCTACGACGACGTCAAGGACCAGGTGCCGGCCGGAAGCTGACGGTCACGGGGCCGCGGCGGGCCGGTGTGTCGTGAAAGGATCAGCCGGTGCGTCGCGTTCCGCTGCTGCTGATCCTCGCGGCGGTGTGCGCCGTCGCCCACGTCGTCGGCGTCCTGGTGGCCGCCCCGCTCTGGCGCGGCGCAGAGGTGCTGAGCCTGGCGCTGCTGCTCGCGTACGCCGTCGCCGCCGGACTGCGGGCCCCGCGCTGGGCGGTGCCGGCGGCGCTCGTACCGCTGATCGTGGACGCGGTCCGCACCATGCCGGCCGAGCCGGGCGCCGGGAACTTCGGCTGGACGGTGTACGGCGGCGGCGACAGCGGCTTCGACCGTACGGCCGGCTTCGACGCGGCGTTCGCCGGAAGCTGGGCGGCGCTGGTCGCGGTGGCGGTGCTGCTGGTCGCGTTCCGGGGCCGTGGACGGCGCCGGCCCCTGATCGCCGCGGCGGCCGCCGCCACGCCCGTGGTCGGGTACGCGGCCGTCCGGGTCGCCGACGTCGGCGCCGCGGTCGCCGCGAGCACCCGGGTCGTGGAGATCCGCGCCGGTACCACGCTGACCCGGGTGGGCGGCCCGGGACACGACCAGGCCGATGTCGTGCCCGCGCTCGTCCTCGCGGTGCTGCCGCCGCTGGCGCTCGCACTCGCCGCGCTGGTGCTCGCCGTGCTGCTGGCCGGGCGGGGCCGACGTCTCGCCGCGGCCGGCGCGGTACTGCTGGCGGTGCTCGCGTTGCCGCTGCTCGACGCGGGCGTCGAGGCCGTGCCGCTGTCCTACTCGGCCGACGGCGCCGCCTTGTTCGCCTGGTACGCGATCCCGCCCACGGTGGCCGTGCCCCAACCGATGGCGGCGCTGACGGCGGCGGTGGAGCTGACCGCGTACCTGCTGCTCGTCACCGGGCTGACCGGGCCGGACCGCGCGGCGGCGCTCGCCCCGGCGGAGGCCGGATGACGTCAGGCGGTCGAGATCAGCTCGTCGAAGGCCATGTTCCACCACGACTCCGGATCCGCGAACGCGACCGGGTCGACCGGTCGCAGGTCGTCGCGGATCGCCGCCGCGCGTGCGGCCCGCTCCCGCCCGCCCGGGTCGGTGGCGATGAGCTGCCCGAGCCGGTAGAGGAACTCCACGAACGCGGCGAACGTGCTGTTCACCGTCTCCAGGTTCGGTGTCTCCAGGTCCAGCAGGATCACGGCGCCGGTGCCGGCGTCCAGGCAGAACAGCAGTGCCGGGTCCTCCGGCGAGGCGCCCAGCACGATGTACGGGCGGGGGCCCTGGTCGCCCAGCTCGATCGAGAGCGTGGAGAACAGCTCGACGTCGGGGACCGAGACGTCCACCGTGAACAGGATCGGCACCTCGACCGGCAGCGCCCCGTCGGGCGGGAACACCTCCGGCCCGAGCGGCCCGAGGATCGCGTCGAAGCGCCGGGCGGGGAAGTAGATGACGCCCCGCTCACCCCACAGCGCGGTGAGCTGCTCCCGGGTGACGGTCACGGCTGCGCCTCGTCCTCGTCCACGTCGTCCGCCTCGTCGAGCAGGCCCTGCCGGTCCAGGAACGCGTACCACCCGTCGTCGTCGGTGACCAGCTCGGCGTAGCCGGGGCCGAGCACGTAGTAGTCCACGAACGAGTCGAGGTCGGGCGCCAGCTCCTCGAACGCGTCGCCCATGAACCACTCGGTGCCGGTCGGCGGGAAGTACCAGACCGCGCCGGTCGCCCGCTCCAGGAAGATCGGCTCGTCGCTGCGGGTGCCGACGACGAGCCAGCCGCTCTTGTCCTGAGGAATGGGGGAGAAGCCGGGCGCGTAGTCGAGGAAGTACTGGATGCCCGCGAGCCGGCCGGCCGAGGCCAGCTCGAACGCGCCGGCCCGCAGGCCGTCGGCGGCGAGCAGCAGGTCGCGCAGGCCCGCCGGCAGCTCCGCCGGTACGTCACCGGCGTCGGCCGGGTCGCCGATCTGCGCGTACGCGAGACTGGCCGGCTCGTCGGCGGCCAGGTCGGCGCGGAGTTCGCCGAGAAGCTGCGCGAGATCGGAAGTCAATCCACTACCTCTATTCGGATCGGGGTTCCGTCCGGCAGATTCTGGATCTGCCCCCAGATCTGGGAGCCGATGTCCGTGTTGGTTCTACCATGCAGCAGCTTGAGGTTGTCGACGGTGTCCGGCCCGCCGAGCTGGAGTTCCCACACGTGGTCGGGATGGTAGTCGCTGAGCCGTTGACTGAGCCGGTTGGCGAAGTCCTTGTCGTGCGGCCAGTACTTGTCCCAGATCTTCTGCCGGATCCGGTCCTTGTACCCGTCGGTGATGC
Organism: Micromonospora sp. HUAS YX12; assembly: GCF_040215685.1. Taxonomy (NCBI): domain Bacteria; kingdom Bacillati; phylum Actinomycetota; class Actinomycetes; order Micromonosporales; family Micromonosporaceae; genus Micromonospora; species Micromonospora sp. HUAS YX12. The sequence continues at coordinate 6,124,163 of NZ_CP157974.1, read as the reverse complement.
TCTTGTCGCGTTCCACCGGGTTGGTGGCCTTGTAGAGCTTGCCCTCGTCGCTGAGCTTCTTCAGCGCGGCCATCTTGCGCCGGAACTGGGCGGTGGCGTGGAAGTCCCGCCGCTCGACCCGGACCACCTGGGTGGGGAGGCGGTGGTCGGGCCCGGTGACCCGGACGATCGGCTTCTCCAGCTTCTCGACCGCCTTGCGGACGATCTTGCCGGCCGCCGGTTTCGCGGCGGCGCCCCGGCCGCGCCTGGGGCTAGGCATCGAGCAGTCTTCCGATGACCTGGTCGATGAGCGCGCCGACGATCTCCCGGGTGATGAGCTGGAAGATGGGGATCTCGGCCAGCGAGGCGCCGAACGTGACCACGGCGGTGGCGATCGCCTGGGCGACCTGGAACGCGAGGATGGCGAGTTGCACGATCACCGCGATCTTCAGCGCCAGGACGATCGCCGCGCAGATGATCAGACCGGTGCCGAGCAGCATGGCCGCGGGCATGCTGTCGTGCAGCACGAGCGGCCCGTTCTGCTCGCCGCCCCACCACTTCTGGAACGACGCGATCGCCGGACCGACGTTCTGCGTCCAGACCTGCGCGGCCACCGCGTCCGCCTCACCGGCCGCCGCCCCGACCCGGCCGCCGAACTCGAGCCACGCCTGGCCCATCTCGAAGAGCTTCTCCTCGTCGGCCTGCGGCCAGGTGTAGCCGATCCAGCCGAGCGCTGTGACCAGCTCACCCGGTAGTTGCAGTCCCACCGCTCACCCCAGCCCGCCGGCGAGCGAGCGCATGGTGCCCGCGCCGTCCTCGTCGACCCGCTCGTACGCTTCGGCCATCCCGGTGATGTCGGCGCCCGCTGACGTGAACTCGTCGGCCGCCATGCCGACGCAGTCGAAGATGTAGTTCGCCACCTCGGTGTAGGCGATGCCGATCAGTGACCCGATGTCGTCGGTGCCCCACGGTTCGCCGTAGCCCTGCATCCGCGCCTCGAACGCCTCCAGCTCGCCGTTGAACCGCTTGGCCAGGTCGGTGACGCCGCGCCCGGCGGCCCGGATCAGTGGCGGGTGCACCTCGAAGCCGCCGCCGCTCATCGCTGCCCGCCGCGCGCCAGCCGCTCCTGCGCCTCGGTGAGCGCGTCGAGGAACGACCCGAGCCGGGGCACGGCGGTGTCCCGTACCTCCTGCAACTGCTCCCGCAACTGCGACATGTCCGCGACCTGCGGCGCCGGGCCGCTCCGCAGCCCGTCGATCGCCGCGTTGACGGCGGTGACGATGTGCGCGGTCAGCTCCTCGGAGCCGAGCCGCATCAGCCGCGGCTCGACGTGCAGCGACTGGAGCTTGCCGTCGCGCCCCATCTCGGCGCGTACCTGCCCGTCGGCGGCCTCGCCGACCGCCGGCGTCTCCGCCTCGCCCTCCGGCGGCGGACCCACCGTCCGAAGTGCCGCCATCGTCGCGTCGAGCATGCGGGTGAAGTCGCCGCTGATCGAAGGATCCGCACTCATGAGCCCTCCCCAAGGCCAAACGCCACGAGCGTAACCGAGACGGACAAAGCGATTCCGCCCCGTACGGCCGTACGGTCCACGACGGACCGCCCGACCGGCCTACCGTCGCGGGCGTGAACCCTCCGGACGCGAGGAGCGGACAACAGGTGACACGTCCCCACTCGCCGAAAGGCCGAGCATGAGAAGACTGAGACGGGCGAAGGATGTCGACGTCGGCGCGCTCACCGACGCCGAGGTCGTCGACCGGTCGGTGCGGGAACCGGAGACCTTCGCCGCGATCTTCGACCGGCACGCGCCGCACATCCACCGCTACCTGGCGCGCCGCCTCGGCTCCGCGGCCGCGGACGACCTGGTCGCGGAGACGTTCCTCGCCGCGTTCCGGCGCCGGGACCGGTACGACACCGGCTGCCCGAACGCCCGCCCGTGGTTGTACGGGATCGCCACCAACCTGGTCGCCCAGCAGCGGCGGACCGAGGAACGGGAGTACCGGCTGCGGCAGGCGTACCACCCGGCGACGTCCGAGACGTCTCCCGCCGACCGGGTCGCCGCCGAGGTGACCGCACGGTCGCTGCGCCGCCACCTGCTCGACGCGCTGGCCGGGCTCGCCGACGGCGACCGCGACGTGCTGCTGCTCGTCGCCTGGGAGGACCTGACGTACGAGGAGGTCGCCGCCGCGCTGGCCATCCCGGTCGGCACCGTGCGGTCCCGCCTGAACCGGGCGCGCCGGCTGCTGCGGGAACGGCTCGCCGGCGAACCGGCCGACACCATCGAGGAGGTACTGAGCAATGGATGAGATGAGACTGCTCCAGCGGCTCGGCGACGAGACCGACCTGCCGGCCGGCGAACGGCTCGACGCCGCGCGTACCCGGCTGGTGGGCGCGATGGCCACGACGGAGGCCGCGCCGGTTCGGCGTGCGCGACGACCCGCCTGGCGGCTGGTCCTCACCGGCGTCGCGACGGCGTCGGTGGCGGCGTCGCTGGCCGCGGTGCTGGTGCTGGCGCCGGACCGGATCGGCGGCAGCGCGCCGGCCGCCCGGGCCGACGCCGGCCAGGTGCTGCGCGACGCGGCGGCGGCGGCGCTGCGGCTGCCGGACGTCGAACCCCGGCCCGACCAGTTCGTCTACACCCGGATGCAGGACGGCCCGCAACTGCGGGAGAGCTGGGCGTCGGTGGACGGGACGAGGGACGGCCTGGTCGTCGAGTTCCCGGCGGGCGGCCGCCAGGAGTACGTGCTCCCCGGCTGCCGGGACGGCCGCGCGAAGACGTACAAGGGCGGGCAGGCCCTGCCGGGCACCGAACCGTGCGTCCCGAGGCCCGCCTACGACCCCGCCGTGCCGGCCGACGCCACCGCGATGCGCGCCTACCTGGACAAGCACCGCAGCGGCGAGCCCGGTGACGTCAACGCCGCCGCCAAGGACGTGCTGTCCCTGCTCGGCGACTCGTACCTGCGGCCGCGGTCGCGGGCCGCGCTCTTCGAGGCCGCCGCCGCGACGCCGGGCCTGGAGGTGGTGGAGAAGGCCACCGACGGCGCGGGCCGCTCCGGCGTCGGCGTCCGCTGGCCCTCCCAGGGGCGCGGCCCGGCCCTGATGGTTCTGGTGTTCGACCCGCGGACGCACGCGTTCCTCGGCGTGGGCGGGGAGGCGGGCACGTCGGCGGTGCTGTCCGTCGCCGTCGTGGACCGGGTCGGCCAGAAGGGCTGACGCCCGCCGGGCGGGTCGCCTTGCGGCGGCCCGCCCGGTGCCGTCCCCGCTCAGTCGAGCAACGCCAGCAACGCCAGCAGCGCCGGGTTCGTGCTCTCGGCCGGCCAGGCCAGCCCGACGTCCACAGTGGGTGTCGGTGCGGTGAACCGGCGCAGCCGTACACCGGGCAGCCGCAACGCCCTCGCCCGCCCGGCCGGCACGGCCGCGACCACGTCACCCTGGGCCACCGCGCGCAGCAACTGCTCGTCGTCCGGCTCCTGCCGGACCAGCCGGAAGCCGCCGTCCGGCCACACCTGGGCGATGGTCCGGTCGAACATGCCCGGCCCGTTCTCCCGCGGCCACATCACCGCGGGCAGGCCGGCCACCTCGGCCCGGCCGACGCGGCGGCGCCCGGCGGCCAGCGGGTGGGCGGCCGGCAGTGCCAGCAGCAGCTCCTCGGTGTCGACGGTGCGGCAGGCGAGCGCCGGCTCGTACACCGGCGGGCGCACGAACGCCGCGTCCAGCCGGCCGGCGAGCAACCCGGCCACGTTCGGCGCGGTCCAGGCCGTCTCGGAGACCACCTCGATATCCGGGTGGACGGCCCGGAACCGGGCGATGAGCGCGTCCACCCGGCCGCCGCGCGCCGATCGGGTGTACGCCAGCCCCAGCCGGCCGCCCCGCCCGCGTACCAGATCCCGGATGCGGGCGGTGGCGGCGTCCACGTCGCTGAGCAGCCGGGTGGCCTCGTCGGCGACCCGGGCGCCCACCTCGGTCAGCGCGCAGCCCCGGCTGGTCCGGTGCACCAGCGGCACGCCGAGTTGCCGTTCCAGCGCGCGGATCTGCTGGCTGAGCGCGGGCTGGGCGATGCGGAGCCGGGCCGCCGCGCGGGTGAAGTGCAGTTCGTCGGCGAGCACCACGAAGTAGCGCAGACGGCGCAGGTCTGACCAGGCGCCGGGGGTGTCCACCCAGTCATCATAAGCGCCGCTTATCGCCTGCTGCCGCGATCGGTCTTGGACACCGGCCGCGAGCGACGGCCACCATCGGCGAAACGACGACGGTACGGGCGACGGGAGCGGGCCATGACGAAGGCGGACGTGGTGGTGGTCGGCGGCGGGGTGATCGGGATGACGATCGCGCTCACGCTCCAGCGGAGGGGCGCACACGTCACAGTCGTGACCGCCCACGACCCGGCGGACACGGTGTCGACGGTGGCCGCCGCGGTCTGGTACCCCAGCCACACCGAGGAGGATCCCCGGGTGCTGCGCTGGGCCCGGGACACCCACGCCGAGCTGCGCCGCCAGGCGGCCGACGGCGTGCCGGGGGTGGTCGACCGGCCCACCCGGATGTGGTTGCGCCACCGCTACGCCGGGCCGCCCTGGTGGGCCGACGCCTGCGGCGACCTGGTGGCCGAGCCGGCGGAGCCGCCGTACACCGCGCTGCTGCGGTTCACCGCCCCGTCGGTGGAGATGACCCGCTACCTCACCTGGCTGCGGCAGCGCCTGGAGGCGGGCGGGGGCCGGATCGTCCGCCGCGCGCTGGGCACGCTCGCCGAGGCGTACGAGTGCGCGCCGGTCGTGGTGAACGCGACCGGCCTGGCCGCCGGCCGGCTCGCCGCCGACCCGGCCGTTTACCCGGCGCGCGGGCACGTCCTGCTGGTGGCGAACCCCGGCCTGACCGTCTCGATACGCGACGAGAACGACCCGGCCGGCATCACGTACGTGCACCCGCGCCGGCACGACGTGGTGCTCGGCGGCACCTACGAGGCGGGGGTGGGAAACACCCGCCCCGACCCGGAGGAGGCCGCGGCGATCCGGCGCCGGTGTGTGGCGCTGGTGCCGCAGCTCGCGGACGCGCCGGTGCTGGGGGAGCGGATCGGGCTGCGGCCGGCCCGGCACGGCGGCCCCCGCGTCGAGGTGGATCCGGCGGACGGGCGGCTGGTGCACGCGTACGGGCACGGCGGCGCCGGGGTGACGCTGTCCTGGGGCTGCGCGGCCGAGGTCGCCGATCTCGCTCTGAGTGTCTGACCGCCGCGGCGCGGGAGGGCCGGCGGCCCCCCGGCCGGAGCGCGCGGGCGGTAGCCTCGGCCCGGTGTCCGCCCGCCGCGCCGCCCTGTCCGCCCTCGTCGCCCTGATCGCCGTCCACATCGGCTGTACCCTGGTCGCGCTCGCGGCCTACAGCCACCGGATCGGCGTGGTGACCCACGACGGCGCCAGTTTCCCGGTGGAGCTGCTCGACGCCGTGGTGCCGCTCCGTGAGCTGCTGCCCGCCGTGCTCTGGCTGCTGCCGGTCACGCTGCTCGTCACGTTCGCGGCCCTCGGCTGCTGGGCCGCCCGGCGGACCGCCCGTCCCGACGACGAGCGGCTACCGAGGGCGGCGTGGACGGCCGGTATCGCCGCGGTGCTGCTCAACCCGCTCGCGGCCGTGCGGTACGCGTCCGCCACCGCGAACGGCGGCGAATACATGCGTACGGTGCAGGTGGAGACCACCCTCCTGGTGCTGGCCGCCGCCGTGGCCACCACGATCAGCGCGCTCGCCGTCGCCCGGGTCGTCCGGCGCTCCGACACGGCGAGCCCTGCGTCGCGGCGGATGCGGGTGGACGACTGGTCCGCGGACCCGGCGGGACGGGAGTGAGCTGTCCGCTCAGGAGTGTCTCTGTCTAGCGTCCGGCGTATGGAGCTGGTGGGTGCAGCCGAGATCCGCGTGATGCTGGGCGGCATCAGCAAGCAGCGCGTCTACGTGATCACCAGTAACCGCAACTTCCCGGAGCCGGTGGCCGACCTCGTGCAGGGCAAGGTCTGGTTGAAGTCCGACGTCCAGGAGTGGATCAGGAAGCACCGGCCGGAGCTGGCCGCTGACTGAACGCCGTGTTCACCGCTCCAGCACCGTGAGCCATTCGGCGGCGCGAGGACGGTATCCGTGCAGCTCGAAGAGCCCGCGTACGATCGCCGGCACGTGCCCGGCGCCGGGGGCGAGAGCAGCAACCGGGTGCCGCCGAAGAACGGCGACCCGTCCGCTGCTTCGGACCGGTCAGGAATCGAGAAGCGTCGCGCGGACGGGTGGACCTAGCGTTTCCGGCACGGGCCTCCCGCTGGGGGAGGCCGTCGGGGGAAAGGCCACCGCCGTGGACATCCGCATCCGTCAGCTGCACCGCTGGTTCTCCGTCGCCTTCACCGTGACCGTCGTGATCACCTTCGTCGCGCTGGCCCAGAAGGACCCGATCGTGTGGATCTCCTACGTGCCGCTGCTCCCGCTCGCCCTGCTCCTGATCAGCGGCCTCTACCTGTTCGCGCTGCCGTACCTGCGGCGTCGCCGCGCGGCCGCACGTACGCGCTGACCTGGAGGATTACCGGGGCCGGTCAGCGGGCAACACTGGCGGATGGACCAGAAGGTGATGGTGTTCGCCCCGGCCCCGCTGTTGACAGTGACGATCGAGCAGCAGGGGGAGGCGACCGAGCTGCATCTGCACCCGGGCGGGCAGGGGGTGTGGCAGACCCGGATGATCGCGGCGAGGACGTCACGGTACGAATGGTGCGGCGGGAGTCCGGCACCGGTTGGTACGTGCACGACCGGCGCGACGGCGAGCGGACCGAGATCGCCGAGCACCCGGGCGCGCCCATGGTGCGGCACGACATCGACGAGCTGTACACGGTGACGCTGACCGAAGGGCTGCGCGCCCCGGTCAGCGTGCTCAGCGGACCGGCCGACCCGTGCGTGGTGGACCCGGACATCTACCGCCGGCTCGCCGCCGACCTGAGCGCCAACGGCGTAACGGTGGTGGCCGACCTGTCCGGGCCGTACCTGGAAGCGGTGCTCGACGGCGGCGTGAGCGTGCTGAAGGTCAGCCACGAGGAACTGCTCGACGACGGCCTGGCCAAGGACGACAGCATCGAGGCGCTGCGCGACGCCGGCCGCCGGTGCCAGGAGCGCGGCGCGCGGACGGTGCTGATCAGCCGCGCCGGGAAACCCGCGCTGGCGCTGCCGGAGGACGGCGAGCCGTTGCTGGTGCACGCCCCGCCCCTGGAGCTGGCCGACCACCGGGGCGCTGGTGACTCGATGACCGCCGGGGTCGCCGCGGTGCTGGCCCGGGGCGGGGACATGCGGGAGGCGCTGCACATCGGCGCCGCCGCCGGCGCGCTGAACGTGACCCGGCACGGGCTCGGCACCGGCCGGGCCGAGGCGGTACGCGAACTGGCCGGCCGGGTGCGGCTGACCTCGCTGGACGGTGGCGACCATGACGGCTGACCGGCCACCCCGGGTGCTGGTGACCAACGACGACGGCGTGCACGCCCCCGGAATCCGCGCGCTGGCCCGGGCCGCGTACGAGCGTGGGCTGGACGTGGTGGTCGCCGCGCCGGAGGCCGAGGCGAGCGGGATGAGCGCGGCGCTGTCCGCGGTGACCGACGACGGGCGGCTGGTGTTCCGCGAGACCGAGCTGGACGGGCTGCCCGGCGTGCCCGCGTACGCGGTGGCCGCCTCCCCGGCGTACATCGCGGTGCTGGCCGGTCTCGGGGTGTTCGGGCCGGAACCGGACCTGCTGCTGTCCGGCATCAACCGGGGCGCGAACGCGGGCCACGCGGTCCTGCACTCCGGCACCGTCGGCGCGGCGCTGACCGCCGGCAACAACGGCTTACGCGCGCTCGCCGTGTCGCTCGACGTGCTCACCCCGGCGGCGGCGAGCGCCGGCAGCGGCGGCGCGGCGATCGCGGTGCTCGACAGCGTGGACGACGAGTCCCGCCACTGGTCGACCGCCGCCGAGCTGGCCGCGACGCTGCTGCCCTGGCTGTCCGGCGCGGACCCGGGCACCGTGCTCAACCTGAACGTGCCCGACCTGCCGGCCGAGCAGGTGGCCGGGCTGCGCCAGGCGACGCTGGCCCCGTTCGGCCAGGTGCAGGTGTCGGTCGCCGAGCGCGGTGAGGGCTTCGTGCGTACGGCGGTGGAGGCGAACGCGGTCCGTGCGGTCCCCGGCACCGACATCGCCTGGCTGGCCGACGGGTACGCCGCGGTGACCGCGATCCGGGCGCTCGGGCACCTGCCCGAGGTGGAGCTGCCGGTCGACGGCTGAGGACGGCTCCGCCCCGCCACCGTCGCGCGGATGCCGTCGCTGTCCCGGTCGGCCCGGGACAGGTCCACGTCGGCGCCGGCCCGGGCGGCGTCGGCAGCCGCGTCGTCAGCGGTCGAGGAAGGCCAGGGTGACCGCGGCGAACAGCGGCGACTGGTCGAGGTCGTAGTGGGTCAGGCCGGGCAGGATCGCCAGCGCGTGGCCGCCCGCCGGCCGGCCCTCACCCGCCCAGCCGCCGTCGCGCCGCCCGCCGTCGAGCAGCCCGAACACCTCGACGAAGTGGCTCGGCGGGGCCATGTCGGAGTCGGCGGCGACGACGAGCGTCGGCACTCGCAGGGCGCGGACCTGCTCGGTGAGGTCGAAGTCCGTCCGCATCGCCTCGCCGATCTTGTCCAGCAGCCGGGGGAAGTCCTCCGGGCGGGGCGCGACGCGCTGGTACAGCTCGTACATCGGGGTGTCCTTCATGTATTCGGCCGCCGCGGCGCCGACCTGGCCCTGCTGCGCCAGCATCTCCGGGTAGACGGCGTCGCGGCGGATGTGCGCGGACGCGGCGACCAGCCGGCCGACCTTCTCCGGGTGCCGGAACCCGGTGTGCAGGGCGACGCCGCCGCCGAGCGAGAAACCGACCACGTCCGGCCGGTCCAGCCCGAGGTGGTCGATCAGCGCGGCGACGTCGTCGGCCATCAGCGCCATGTCGAGCGGCCGGTCCACGTCGGCGGTGCGGCCGTGTCCCTGCAGGTCCACCAGGATCACCTGGTGCTTCGCGGTCAGCGCGGGCAGGATCGGCGCGAACATCTCACCCGAGGTGAGGCCGCCGTGCAGCAGGATCATCGGCCGGCCCTCGCCGTGCGTCTCGTAGTAGAGGTGGACGCCGTTGACGTCGGCGTACCGCCCCGGGGCGTGGGTCTCGTCGCGCTGCGCTGTGGTCATCGGTGCTCCTCGTACGTGGTGACCTGACGACTGTTGGACCGGGCGGGCGGGGCGGATTCATCGGAGCGGGCCCGGCGTGCTCGCGTTCACGCAGCATGTGGGCTAGTTTCAGCCGGTGAGCGAGGTGGCGAGCGTCCCCGTCGAGGCGCAACTCGAGGCGTACCGGTCGGAGCTGACCGGCTACTGCTACCGGATGCTGGGTTCGGCCTTCGAGGCCGAGGACGCGGTGCAGGACACGTTCGTCCGGGCCTGGCGCAACTTCGACAAGTTCGAGGGGCGGTCCGCGCTGCGGACCTGGCTCTACCGGATCGCGACGAACGTCTGCCTCACCATGTCCACCAGCGCGCAGCGCCGCGTCCGGCCGATGGACCTCGGCCCGGCGGGCAGCGGCACCGCGACCCACCCCGGTGAGCCGCGCCCGGAGCAGATCTGGCTCGGCCCGGCGCCCGACGACCGGGTGCTGCCGGAGGTCGCCGACCCGGCCGAGGTGGTCGCCGGCCGGGAGTCGGTCCGGCTGGCGTTCGTCGCGGCGTTGCAGCACCTGCCGCCGAAGCAGCGGGCCGTGCTGATCCTGCGCGAGGTGCTGGCCTGGTCGGCCCAGGAGGTCGCCGACCTGCTCGACACGTCGGTGGCGAGCGTCAACAGCGCGCTGCAACGGGCGCGCGCCACGCTCGCCTCGGCCGACACCGAGACCGACGTGCGCCGGCCGCTGGACGCCGAGCAGCAGGCGCTGCTCGCCCGTTACGTGCGCGCCTTCGAGGCGTACGACCTGGCGGCGCTCACCGCGCTGCTGCACGAGGACGCGACGCTGTCGATGCCGCCGCTGCCGCTGTGGCTGCGCGGCCCCGAGCACATCGCGGCGTGGATGGCCGGCACCGGCAGCGGCTGCCGCGGCTCCCGCCTGGTGCCGACCGCAGCCAACGGGATGCCGGCGTTCGGGCACTACCGGCGCGACCCCGACGGCTCAGGCCACGTGCCCTGGGCGTTGATCGTGATCGGCGTCTCCGGCGGCCGGATCACGTCGCTCAACAACTTCCTCGACGTCGACCGCCTGTTCCCGCTGTTCGGGCTGCCCGCCCGGCTGGAGGAGGGCGCCGGCCAGCCCGAGCAGGCCGGCCAGCTCGCGTAGGTCGTCGCCCGCGCCGCGTACCTCCAGCCGCCAGCCGAACCGGCGGGCGGTCAGGCGCATCCGCGCCAGCACCTCGACCGTGACGAGGTCGGGCGCGGTCACCGCGGACACGTCGCACACCACCACGCCCCGGTCGCGGCCGCGCAGCGCCTCGGCCAGTTCGGCGCAGCGGGCCGCGATGTCCGCGCGGGTCGGCGTCCCGTCGGCCAGGCAGAGCATGTGGGTGATCACACGCGTTGGACCGCCGTACGTCCCGGCTCTCATCGGTACGCGTGCCGCCCCGCGCAATTCGTCTCGAACACGTTGTTGCAGGTAGTTACATCGACGTTAACTGCTATACCAATCATCGGTGCTCGGCTATATGATCCCGGTAGTTCACCCCGAAGCCTCACGAAACCGCAGCTCCCGCACCCCCTCGGGTCGAACTCCGCAAGCCAGGTTCCTCCGCATCGTCGTGCCTGGCGACCGCCCGGCGTCGTGGTTCGGCCTGCCGGAAAGGTGGGAACGGATGACAGGGCTCCCGTCCTTGGTCATCGGCATCGCGTCCTCGTCGGCCGAGCGCCGGCAGCTCGCCCAACTGCTCGGCGGCACCGAGTCGTTCCTGATCGTCTCCAGCGCCCATCAGGCCCGCCGCTTCCTCGACCTGGTACGCCGGCCCGCGCTCGCACCGGCGTCGCACCCCGCGAGCGACGAGGCGCCGGCCGATCCGCCCCGGCGGGAGCTGGCCGTCGACTCCGACCGGCGGGTGCTGCGCTGGCGGGAGCGGGAGATCGGGTTGACGCCGCTGGAGCACGACCTGCTCGTCTGCCTCACCGATACGCCCGGCCAGGTGTGGACGTACGCCCGGCTGCACCGCGCCGTCTGGGGCAACGACCACCTCGGGCGGGGCTCGGACATGCACTCCGTGGTACGCCGCCTCCGCCGCAAGCTGGGCCGCCTGGACGCCCCCGCCACGATCCACGCGGTGAGAGGCGTAGGTTTCCGCCTCACTCCCTGACGCCCCCCTTCTCGCCGTCGATCTTGCACTTGCGTCCCTCGGGGTGGGGTATTTGTGTGCCTTGCCGGGGCGGTAAGTGCAAGATCGCCGGGAACGTGGGGCGGCCCGCCCGGCGTTTGTGCGCCGGGCGGGCCGTCCTTCGGGTGCTGGGTCAGCAGCGGGTGGGGGAGAGGGTGAAGTCCTCAACGGTGGGCGTGCTGCTGTTGATCTTCGTCTGGCGCGTCTGGGGCTTCCAGCCGTCCTTCGCGACGATCAGCGTCAGCGGGTTGTTGCGCCGGTCCATCCAGTAGGCGTACCGGCCCTGGGCGTCGGTGGTGAACGTGTAGGAGTTCGCCCAGGAGTCGACCTGTACGGTCACGCCCGCCAGCGGCGCGGTGGCGCCCTGGCAGCTCTTGCCGGAGACCGTGCCGGACAGCTTGCCCCAGGTGGTCGGCGGTTGCGCGATCATGGTCACCGCCACCGGCTCCACCGTGTACGGGGTGTTCTCCTTGATCACCACGGAGGCGGAGTACGTGCCGGGCTGGTCGACGTTCGCGGTCATGCCGACCGTGACGGTGACCTTCTCACCCGGCGCCAGCGTGACCTTCGACTTGTCGACGGTCAGCCAGCTCACGTCGGCCGCGCCCTCGGCGCACTCGCCGAAGCCGGGCAGGACCTCGCTGTCCTTGGTGGCCGTGAAGCCGCCCGACGAACCACCGATCTTGTAGAACCCGCAGGCCGCGCCACCCCGGTAGCGGGGGGCGTTGGCGTTGGGCAGGTTGGCCCACGAGTTGGTCGCCGGGTCGAAGGCGAAGCCGGCGTTGGTGATGGCGCCGCCCTGCGACCCGCCGACGACCAGGAGCTTGCCGTTGGCGACCGCGTACGAGGACGCCCAGCTGTCGGCCGGCGCGTCCGGGATGGCGGTCCAGGCATTGGCGCCCGGGTCGAAGGCGTAACCGACCTTCTGCGAGGCCGTCCCGTCGTTGCCGCCGGTGCAGTAGACGGTGCCGTCGATCCCGCCGCAGGACAGGAACGCCACCGACTTCGGGTACGCCGGCAGCGTCTCCCAGGCGTCGGCGCCCGGGTCGTACCGGACCACCGAGTTTGCCATCGGCGTGCAGCTCGCGGTGGTGCAGCCGCCGATCGCGTACAGCTTGCCGCCCGCGACCGCCTGGCCGGCCGCCGCGCGCGGCGCCGGGTTGTCGGCCTTGCGGGTCCAGGTGTTCGCCGCCGGGTCGTACGAGAAGGTGGCGGCGTCCGGACCGGCGGCACCCCAGCCACCGGTGGCGATGATCTTGCCGTCGATCACGCCGACCGTCATGGCGTTACGCGCGCCGGGCAGGTCGGCGGTGCCGGTCCACGTCTGGGTGATCGGGTCGTACCTGTAGTTCTTGGCGCTCGACGCGGTGCCGTCGCCACCGGCGATGGAGTAGACGGTGCCGTCGACGTTGACGACCCGGTTGTCCATCACGTTCGCCGGGTAGCCCGGGATCGTGGTCCAGGGGTCCGCCTGGGGTGCGGCGGCGGCGATCGCGTTCGACGACTTGCCGGACGAGCGGGCCGCGAACGACGTGGCGGCGGTCAGCCGCTGGACCGGCGCGCCGGTGGAGCCGAGCAGCGCCTGCTCGGACAGCCGGGAGCCGTCGGCCCGTTGCAGCACGAACCCGCCGTCGCGCTCACCGAACTCGGCGGTGACCGGGGCCCCGCCGGTGTTGGTCACCGTGAAGGTCTTGCTGACCTTCCCGCTCGGCATCCGGACGGTGCCGGTGATCGAGGTCGGCTTCACCGACAGCCGGCCGGCGGCGAGCTGGAAGTTGGCCGCCGTGGCCCAGTCCTCCTCGACCGCCACCTGCTTGGTCTGGCTCACGTAGTTGCCCGCACTGGCGGTGAACGGGTGCGTCCCGGTCAGCGACGAGAACATCCAGTAGAAGCCGTCGGGCAGCTCGGTGTCGTCCGGCGTGGCGACGGTGGTGGCCTTCTCCGCCGGGCGGTCCGAGCTGGTCACCGTGGCGCCGTTGACGTAGCCGTTGTCGTTCTTGTCGCGGACGTGGCCGAGGACCAGGCCGCCCTTGACCGGCTTGCAGACGAGCTTGCTGCCGATGAGGACGTTGTCGACCTGCCACCACCATTCCCAGCTCGCCTCGTAGTAGTGGAAGCGCACCCGTACCTGCGACTGGCCGGCCGCCTGCGGGATCGGCACCTCGGTCACCCGCGGGCCGCGGACGTCGGCGGCCTGCCGGAGCACGTTGCTCCACGTGGTGCCGCCGTCCAGGCTCAGGTCGACGTCCGCGCGGTCGCTGTTGAGCCAGTTGTAGTCCTGGTTGAACCGGATCACCGGCGCGGTCACGCCGGTCAGGTCGACCACCGGGCTGACCAGCGACGTGTCCTGCCGCCCGCCGCTGCCGTAGTTGTCGCTGTCGATGATGGCGAAGTTGCCGCTGCCGCCGGTCAGGTTGCCGCGCTCACCGGCGTCGGTGAACTCCCAGACCTGGCCGGTGCCGGCGTTGTCCACCACGGTCCAGCCGTCCGGGACACCGGTGCCGTCGAACGTCTCGTACTCGCCGTCGGAGCTGACGGTGTAGCCGGGGGCGGTGGTGCACGCCTCCGGGTTCGCCTGCACCGCCACGTTGGCGGTCACGTTGCCCGTGCCGACGGTGACCTCCTTGGTGGTGGTCAGGTAGCCGGCGTACTGCGGCTCGACCTTGAGCCGGTACGTCGCCCCGGACGGCAGCGACAGGCTGTAGCGGCCGGTCGACGGCGTGGTGTAGTCGGAGATCGGCGTGCCCTCGACGCTCACCTTCGCGTACAGCGGCCAGCCGTGCCCGGAACCGTCGGTGACCTGCCCGCTGACCGTGACGCTCGCGACCGCGGTGAGCGCGACGTCGAGCGTGGTCGTCGTGTTCGCGGTGATCGTCGCCGACAGGGTGCGGCTCGCGTACCCGAACGCCGAGACGGCCACCTGGTAGTCGCCGGCCGGCAGGAGCGAGGAGTACGTCCCGTCCGCGCCGGTGGTCAGCGTGCGGTCCGCCGCGCCGGTCAGGGTGACCGTCGCGCCGGCGATCCCGGCGCCGGTGGCGGCGTCGGTGACCTTGCCGGCCAGGGTGCCGTTGTCCCCGATCGGGGCGGCGGCGAGCAGCGCGAGCGCGTCCAGGCGGCCCTCACCGTAGACGTTGTTGTCGTCGGTGGTGCCGCCGCACTGCGAGTCGCCCTTGTCGATCGCCGTGTCGTTGAGCAGCGCGCGGGTCGCCGTGACGTCGCCGACCAGGGTGGGCGCCGCCGACCAGAGCAGCGCGATCGCGCCGGCCAGGTGCGGCGCCGCCATCGAGGTGCCGCTGATGCTGGCGTACGAGTTGGTCGGCACGCTGGAGCGCACGTTCACGCCCGGCGCCGAGATGTTCGGCTTGATCTCGCCGTTCTGCCCGGTGCCCCGGGACGAGAAGCTGGCGATGTTGTTGTTGACGTCGTACGCGCCGGCCGAGTAGTTGTTCGCCAGGCTGCCCGGTGAGCCGCTGGTCTGGCAGGACGGGCCGTTGTTGCCGTTGGACCAGACGCCGAAGATGCCGGAGGCGGTCCAGGCGTCGGTGACGTCCTCCATGAACGGCTCGTTGGACGGCGCCGTGGTGCCCCACGAGTTGTTGATGATGTTGGGCCGCTTGCTCGCGTCCGGGTTCTGCCCGTTGAGGTCGGTGGGCTCCAGCATCCACTGCCCGGAGGAGATCAGCGCGGCGTCGGACGGGCAGCACCCGTTCGCGGCGATCCACTTGACCTCGGGGGCGACGCCGATCTGGTTGGCCCCGTCGGCGCCGACCATGGTGCCCATGGTGTGCGTGCCGTGGCCGTCGGAGTCGCACGGCGCGGTGGCGCAGTCGCCGGCCGCGTCGAACCAGTTGTAGTCGTGGTCGAAGGTGCCGTCACCGTTGTTGCCCCGGTAGGCGTTCACCAGCGCCGGGTGGTTGAACTGGACGCCGCTGTCGATGCTCGCCACGGTGATCCCGGCGCCCTTGACGCCGTACTGGGACCAGACGTCGTCGGCGTTGATGTTGGCGATGCCCCACTCCAGGGCGTTCGCCGACTTCTCGTCGGTGCCCGGGGTGGTCTCCGGCAGCTTGTACTCCACCGGCGCGTACAGACCGTCCACCTCGGAGTGGGCGGCGAAGTTCTGGGCCATGGTCAGCGAGCCGTCGGTGACCTTGATGGCGTTCGTCGCCCAGAAGGTCTGGTACTTCGTGCCCGAGCGGTCCAGCTCGGCGCGGATCTTCGACTGGCTGTCGGCGGCGGTCTTCTTCAGCGCCGCCGCGACGGCGGCGCCGCGCTCGTTCCAGTCCTTGATCGCGGCGGCCTTGCTCAGGTCCGCCTTGGCGGCGAAGTGGATCCAGAAGTCGCCCTCGCTCTTGCCCTGGAGCTGACGGGTGAGTTCGGGACGGATCTTGTCGCCGGCCGACGCGCCCGCGCCCGTCTCGGCCTGTGCCGCCGTACCGGTCGCGGCCAGCGCGGTGGCGGCGAGCACCAGGGCGGCGCCCGCGCTCACCAGCCGCCGGGCCGGGCCCCATCTGTGTGGACGTCTCAGCATCGGTGCTGCCTCCTGTTCCGATGACCCGCGGATGATCGAGCCATGGCAGAAGGGCCAGGAGACGTGCTCTCCCGACTGCTACACCGGTGTGAAAAGAACCCCCCAGGCCCCCTAGGCGCCGTGCGGGTCTGCGCCGGACGCCTGAGTGGACACTATGATCGACAGTACGGAACGATCAATAACCGTACGTGAGCAACATGTCACCAACAGGCCCCCGGAGCGGGCGGCCTGTTGACAGTTTTTGTCACGGTGGGGCGCGGTGACGACTGACGGCACGAACGCGGCGAACTCCGGCACCGACCCGTCGGAGCGCCCCTTCTCGCTCGTCATCGGGGTGACGTCGTCCCCGGCCGAGCGGCTGCGGCTGACCGAGCTGCTGGACGGCGTCGCGCCCCTTCTGATGGTCGCCGATCTGGACGAGCTGCGCGAGTTGATCACGGACGCGCCGGCCCCGGCCGACGCGCCGGCCCGGCCCGTACCCCGGGACAAGCCCGCGCCGGACGGCGCGCTGGTGATCGACGGTGCCCGGTCGACCGCCCGGTGGGGCAACCGGGAGACCGCGCTGACCCGGCTGGAGCGTGACCTGCTGACCTGCCTGACCGCCGAGCCGGTACGGGTGTGGAGCTACGCCGAGCTGCACCACGCCGTCTGGCACGACGCGCCTACGCACGGCCGGGCCGACGTGCAGTCCCTGGTCAAGCGGTTGCGCCGTAAGCTCGACGAGCTGGGCACCGGCGTCACCATCGCGGCGGTACGCGGCGTCGGCCTGCGGCTCACCGACCACCGCCACCCCCGGGTACGGGGAGACTGACCACACGTCCACTGTGAAGGGATGGCATTGGCACCCTGGCGCTGGCTCCTGGCGGATCAGGTCGGACCCCACTTCCTCGACGACGACACGCAGCCCGTCCTGCTGGTGGAGGCCCGGTCGCTGTTCGCCGACCGCCCGATGCACCGGCAGAAGGCGCACCTGATCCTGTCCGCACTGCGGCATCGCGCCGCCGGACTCGGCGACCGGGCTCGGCTCGTACGGGCCGGCACGTTCCGCGAGGCGCTCACCGGGCTGGGCGAGCCGGTCGAGCTGGTGCACCCGGCGTCCCGGGCGGCGCTGGCGTTCGCCCGTACCGTGGACGGGCTGACCGTACTGCCGCCACGCGGATTCGTCACCGACCGCGCCGACTTCGCCGCCTGGGCCGACCGGCGGCGCGGCCGGCTGCGCGTCGACGACTTCTACCGGTACGCCCGCGAGCGCCACGACGTGCTGCGCGACCTGCCCGCCCCGGCCCGCCGCCCCCGCGCCCGGCCACCGGTCGGCGTGCCGCCGCCCCCGCCGGTCGTCGAGGACGACATCGACGCGCAGGTCCGCCGCGACCTGGACCGCTGGGCGGACGAGGGGATCCGGTTCACCGGCCGGGACGGGCCGCGCCGCCACCCCGCCACGCACGCCGAGGCGCAGGACCGGCTCACGCACTTCCTGACCCACCGGCTGCCCGCGTACGCCGGCACCCACGACCTGCTCCGCGACGGCGACGGACTGCTCGCGTACAGCGCGTTGTCGTCCTCGTTCAACCTCGGCCTGCTCGACCCGGAACCGGCGATCCGGGCCGCCGAGCGGGCCGGCCGGGACGGCGCCGCGCCGCCCGCCGCGGTGCACCGGTTCGTGCGCGGCCTGCTCGGCTGGCGCGAGTTCCTGTGGCAGCTCTACTGGTACTTCGGGCCGCGGTTCCGGGGCGCCGGCTGGCTCGGCGCCGCGCAGCCGCTGCCGGAGTGGTTCGACCGGCTCGACGCCGACGCGGTGGAGGCCCGCTGCCTCGCCGGCGTGCTCGCGGGCGTCCGGGACACCGCCTGGGCACACCACACCGCGCGGCTGACGGTGCTCGCCAACTACGGCCTGCAGCGCGGCTGGCGTCCCGCCGAGCTGGCCGACTGGTTCCGCCGCAGCTTCGTCGACGGCGCGGACTGGGTCATGAACGCCACTGTCATCGGCATGAGCCAGTACGCCGACCTGTCCCGCATCGACACCCGGCCGTGGGCGTTCGACGGCACGCACCTGAACCGGATCGGCGCCCCCTGTGCCGGGTGCCGGTACGAGCCCGACGTGGCGCTCGGCGACACGGCGTGCCCGTACACAGGGGGTTTCGATGCGTTCTGGCACCGCAACCGGGAGCGGCTCGCGGCCGACCCGAGGCTGGCCGGGGCGCTCGCCGGGCGCGACGACCCGCAGCGCCGCGACGCGGTGCTGGCGCAGGAGGACAAGCGCGGCAGCGAGGCGCCCTGACACCCGCCGGGACAGCGGTGTCCCGGACCGGACGGCGCGCACGGCCGGACGGTGACAGCCGGTGACCCGATCGGTGGAGCCGCGCTGCCGGTGTGGCCGAAATTGATGGCGACCGGTCGATTACCGGTGCGGCGCGTATCGCGAGAAGTCTTTGCCTCCTACGGTGACGTCCGGCACGCGGACGGAGGGGACCCGGGAATCACCCGAGGAGGCCGTCCCGGCGGACAGGGAGAGTTGTCTCGATGCGAGTTTGGCTTCGCGCGGTGGCGGTCGTCGCCGCAGGCGCGGTCGTGGTGGCGGGAGTGCCGGCGCTCGCCGCCACCGTCACCGTGCGGGACGCCGGCGTGGCCGGCCAGACCGGCGCACAGGCGACGGGAAGCAGCGCCGCGCTGGGCGCCGCGCGTACCACCGCGACCCGGGCGCTGGTCACCCCCGGGGACACCCGGCTGATGCCGACCACGCCCCGCACCGACACGCCGCGGATCAACAACGGCGAGATCACCGACATCGAGGTGATCGGCAACCGCGTCTTCATCGCCGGCACGTTCACCTCGATTGCGAACGTCGGCGGGTCCGCGATCACGCAGCGGTCCCTGGCGTCGTACAACCTGGACACCGGCAAGGTTGACACCGGCTTCAAGCCGGTCATCGACGGCGCGGTCGCCGCGGTGGAGGCGTCGCCGGACGGCTCGTCGCTCTACATCGCCGGCTCGTTCAACACGATCAACGGCGTCACCAAGCGCAAGATCGCCCGGCTGAACCCGGCCACCGGCGCGCCGGTCGCCGCGTTCACCGCCACCGCGAACGCGCGGGCCACCGCGCTGGCCGTGAGCGGCAACGCCGTCTACGTCGGCGGCCAGTTCGCCACCGTCAACGGGGTCAGCCGCAGCGGCCTGGCCGCGCTCAACCCCACCACCGGCGCCGTCGACACCGGCTTCAACCTGCCGCTGACCGGCGGCATCGGCGTCGGCGGCATGCTCACCGTGCAGCAGCTCAAGCTCACCCACGACCGCAGCAAGCTGCTGGTCGTGCACACCGGCCGCCAGATCGCCGGCCAGGACCGCTACGGCGTGGCCCTCATCGGTACGGCGAGCAAGGCGCTGCTGCCCTGGCGTACCCGGCTGTGGGAGGACAACCTCTCCTTCGTCGGCGGCATCCAGCGGGTCTTCGCCGGTGACATCGCGCCGGACGACTCGTACTTCGTGGTCACCAGCGGCTCCGGCGGCGACCGTCCGCCGATCAACGACACCGCCATCGCGTACCCGCTGACCGGAAACGACCACGTCGAGCCGCTCTGGATCTCCCGGCACTTCGACAGCATCTACTCGGTCGCGATCACCGACACCGCCGTCTACGTCGGCGGCCACTTCAGCTGGCAGGAGTCGCCCACGTCGAACGTGCCGTGGCCCGGCCTGGACAACGTCGGCTACGGCACCGGCCAGGGGCTCAGCGGCTACGGCCTCGGCGACCAGGTGGTCCGCCGTGACCACCTCGGCGCGCTGGACCCGCTCACCGGCACCGCGCTGGAGTGGAACCCCGGCTCCAACTCGTACGAGGGTGAGAAGGCGATGCTGGCCACCTCGCGCGGCCTGCTCGTCGGCGGTGACGGCAACGTCAAGGGCGGCAAGACCACCGGCCGGGTGGCCTTCTTCGACCTCTCCCGCCAGCCCGCGCCCGCGCCGCTGGACACCACCATCACCACGCCGATCGAGGGCGCGGTGAAGCCGGCCGGCGAGTCGTTCACGATCAGCGGCCAGGCGCTCGCCCCGGCCGGCGTGGCGCGGGTCCAGCTGGAGATCCAGGACCGCAACAGCGGCAAGTACCTCCAGGCCGACCTGACCACCTGGGGCGCGTTCAAGGCGATCAACACGACGCTCGCCGCGCCGAACGCCACCTCCACCACGTGGAGCCTGCCGGTGACGCTGCCGGCCGGGGTCTACCAGTTGCAGGCCAAGACGTTCGACCGCAAGGGGGCCGGCGACACCACCAAGGCGGTCAAGAAGATCGAGGCGTTCCGCTTCGACGACCTGCCGCCGTCGACCCGGATCAGCTCGCCGTCGGCCGGCCTGCTCGCCACGCAGACGTTCGTGGCCTCCGGCACCGCCACCGACGACAAGGGCGTCAACTCGCTGATCTACTCGTTCCGCACGCCGGACAACCGGTACCTCCAGGACGACGGCACCGTCGCCGCGGTCTACAACACCTTCCGCGGCGAGCCGGACGTGATCGGCGCGACGTCCGCCACCTGGCAGTACGAGGTCACGCTGCCGATCGAGGGGCAGTGGAAGATGACCGCCACCGCCGTCGACACGACCGGGCAGAGCGACCTGCGCGGCGACACCCGCGACTGGACCGTCTCGGCCAACGGCGTACCGCCGACCGTGGCGATCACCTCGCCGGTGGCGATGACCCCGCCGGGCAACCCGGCGCCGTTCACCGTCGCGCCCGGCGGCGCGGTCACGTTCGCCGGTACGGCGAACGACGACGACGCCCTGAAGTCCGTCGAGATCTACCTGCGCAACAACACCACCCGCGAGGCGCTCGCCAGCGACGGCACGTGGGGCGCCGACTCGGTCGCCGGCTACCACCGGATCTCCCCGACCAACCTCGACGCCGCGACGTTCGACTGGTCGTTCACCACCGTGCCGCTCACCCCCGGCGTCTACGACTTCCGGGTACGGGCGACCGACAAGCTCGGCCTGACCACGTCCAGCACCAACATGGGCCGGCTCACCGTCACCGCCCAGGTGCCCGGCGACGCCTTCCCGAACGGGCTGCTCAGCTTCACCGGCGTCAACCAGGACATCGACCAGCTGCACCTGGACCTGACCGGCACCGCCACCGACGACAAGGGGCTCCGGGCGGTCCGGATCGCGCTGCGCGACCTGGACACCGGCCGGTACGTGCAGCCCAACGGCACCATGGCCGCCGCGTTCGCCACAGTCGACGCGACGCTCGCCGCGCCCGGCGCGACCAGCACCGCGTTCACGCTCTCGATCGACCTGCCCACGCGGGGCACGTACAGCGTCGAGGCGTGGGCCGTGGACACCGCGGGTCAGCAGGACAACTCGACCAGCGGCGCGACCGCCCGGTATCTGGTCTACCCGGGTGACACCGACCCGACGCTGGAGCCGAGCATCACGCCGGTCGAGGGCCAGGCGTACACCGGTGGCCGGATCGTGGTCACCGGCCGGGCGGTGGACGACGGCGGGATGCAGAAGGTCGAGGTGCAGATCGGCAACAGCGCCGGGCAGGGCATGAACTCGGGCGGCACGTTCGGCCGGGCGGGCGCGCCGAGCAGCTGGCCGTGGATCGCCACGTTCCTGACCAGCCCGGGCTCGCCGGGGTCGAACTTCGCGTACACGTCGCCGGTGATCCCGGCCGGCACGTACACGGTGACGATCCGCGGCATGGACAACCGGGGGCAGTACCAGCAGCCGCCCCGTACCGTCACGGTGACCGTCACCGACTGACCGGGCGGCCTCGCGGGCCGGTCCGCGCCGGGTCTCCCGGCGCCGGGCCGGCCCGTGCCCGTTCAGGGACGGATCAGGCACATCCCGGCGGTGGCCGGCTGGTCCATCGTGGCCAGCGCGTCCGGCGCGGCGGCCAGGTCGATGGTGCGGGTGACCAGATCGGCCGGGCACAGCACGCCGGCGGTGACCAGCCGCAGCATCTCCGGGTAGGCGTGGGCCGGCATGCCGTGGCTGCCCCGCAGCTCCAGCTCGTACGCGATCACCAGGTCCATCGGCAGCGCGGGCCGGCCCTGCGCGGCGGGCAGCAGCCCGACCTGCACGTGCCGGCCGCGCCGGCGCAGGCCCTCGATCGACGCCACACAGGTGGCGTGACTGCCGAGCGCGTCCAGCGACAGGTGGGCGCCACCGCCGGTGGCCTCCCGGATCGCGGCGGCCACCTCGCCGGGACCGCCGAGCGCGCTCGCGTCCACGCAGACCGCGGCGCCGCTGCGGCGGGCCAGCTCCAGCGCGCCGGGCGAGACGTCCACCGCCACCACCCGCGCCCCGCTCGCCGCCGCGACCATGACCGCGGACAGGCCGACGCCGCCGCAGCCGTGCACGGCCACCCACTCGCCCGCCGCCACCCGGCCCTGCGCGACGACGGCCCGGAACGCGGTGGCGAACCGGCAGCCGAGCGCGGCGGCGGCCGCCTCGTCCAGCTCGTCCGGCAGCCGGACCAGGTTGACGTCGGCGTGCCGCACCGCGACCAGCTCGGCGAACGAGCCCCATCCGGTGAAGCCCGGCTGGGTCTGCCGCTCGCAGACCTGCTGGTCGCCGGCCAGGCAGGACGGGCACCGCCCGCACGCGCAGACGAACGGCGCGGTCACCCGGTCGCCGGGCCGCCACCCGCGTACGTCCGCGCCGGCCGCCACGACGACACCGGCGAACTCGTGCCCCGGTACGTGTGGCAGGCGGATGTCCGGGTCGTGGCCCTGCCAGCCGTGCCAGTCGCTGCGGCACAGGCCGGTCGCGCCCACCCGGACGACCACGCCGTCCGGCGCGGGTGCCGGGTCGTCCACCTCCCGGACCTCCGGCCGTACCCCGAACTGCTCGAACACCACCGCACGCATGCCCCTGATCCTCACACCCACCCCGCCCGCCCGCCGAACCGCCCTCCCCGCCTCCCCGCTCTCCGCTCTCCGCTCTCCGCTCTCCGCGATCTTGCACTTGCGGCCCTGTCGATGTCGTGAATGTCCCGTCTGACCGGGCAGAAAGCGCAAGATCGCCGACGAGCGCCCCGTGCCTGTAGATCTTGGAACGAAAGTGCCCCCATAGGGGCCGTTCCGTACCAAGGTCTACGGGCGGCCACGGGGGGTATCGGCTCTGACGGCTGGCCTCGGGACGCCGGTGATCGAGGAGATTGTTTCCGGCTGCGGCGGGCGTCCGTCCGCAAACTCCTTGATCACCCGGGGGGAGAGGGGGAGGGGGGCGTCCGGAGCCGGCGATCCCGCCCGGCGCTCAGAACAGCGTGGCCGGGCCGACCGGCTCCGGCTCCGGCAGCGGCGCGAGCCCGGGCATCCGCTCGCGGACCTGGTCGTGGAAGCGGCGGGCCAGCTCGGGCGCGTCCGCGTTGTCCGGCGTGTGCACGAACACCGTCGGCGACCGGCCCTCCCGCAGCCAGCCGGTGACCACGTCCAGCCACGGCTGCCAGCCCTCGACGGTGCGGGCCGGGTCGTCGCGGCCCAGGTAGCGCACGATCGGCCGGTCGGTCAGTGCCCCGGTACGCAGCGGCAGGCGCGGCTTGCGCGTCCACGCCTCCCGCTCCGCGTCGCTCGTCGGCGGCGCCCGGAAGAACGCTGTGGTGTCGAACGGGATCCACTCGGCGCCGGCCCGGTGGAGCGTGGCCTCCAGCGCGCGTACCGCACCGGCCTCGGTGAAGAAGGCGGGGTGCCGGACCTCGACGGCGTACCTGTGGGTGGTGGGCAGCGCGCGCAGGAACCGGTCGAGGTCGGGCACGTCACCGGGGCCGAACGAGCCGGGCAACTGGATCCAGAGCGCGTCCGCCCGGGGACCGAGCGGCTCCATCGCGTGCAGGAACGCCCGCAGTTCCGCCTCACCGCCGGTGAGCCGGCGCTCGTGCGTGACCACCTTCGGCAGCTTCGGCAGGAAACGGAAGCCCGGATCGGTCTGCTCGGCCCAGGACGCCACCGTCTCCCAGGCCGGGGTCGCGTAGAACGTGGTGTTGCCCTCCACGGCGTCGCACCACCCGGCGTACGCGCGCAGCCGCTCGTGCGCGGGCAGCGGGTGCGGCAGGAAGCGGCCGGACCAGGACTTGTGCGTCCACATCGCACACCCGACGTGCAGGCGCATCCGTTGCCTCCCTCACTGCGCCGGGCGCCGGCCGCCCGCGCCGCGCCCCACCGTAGCCGGGGCCGCTGACGCACCGGATTGGGCCGGGCCCCGCGCGGGCAGGAGAACGTCATGGTGACCGACGGACCGGGTCTACGGCTGTGCCAGGTGGTGCTGGACTGCACCGACGCGCGCACCCTGGCCGAGTTCTACCGCGTACTGCTGGGCCTGGTCTACCGGCCCGGCGACGAGCCCCCGGCGGCCGGGGAACCGGACGAGCGCGGGCGGGACTGGCTGGTGCTGCGCACCGCGCAGGACGTACCGCAACTGGCCTTCCAGCAGGTCGACCGGCTGCCGGAGGCGAACTGGCCGGAGGGGGAGGTGCCGCAGCAACTGCACCTCGACCTGACCGTGCCGTCCGTGGGCGAGCTGGACCGGCAGCACGACCGGGTGCTCGCGCTCGGCGGGCGGCTGCTACTCGACCGGGCCGACGACCCGGACGAGCCGCTACGGGTGTACGCCGACCCGGCCGGCCACCCGTTCTGCGTCTTCGTCGGCTGAGCCCGGGCGGGCACGGGTCACGGCCCGGCCCGCCCTACGGCCGCTCCACCCGTACCGGGTCGCCGCGGACCAGCTCGTCGTGGACCCGCCAGCGGGCGTCGACACCCGCGCGCCGGGCCGCCTCGTCGTCGGCGGCGATCCGCTGCCGCAGCAGCTCGACCGCGATACGGCGGTTGAGGTGCAGGTGCCGTTCGGTGTCGACCACCACGGTCCGGCCCGACGGGCGGTGCGTGGCGCGGACGGCGGTGCTGGCCTTGTTGCGGTGCTGGCCGCCCGGCCCGCCGGTGCGGCACGGCACGAACTCGACGTCGGCCTCGTCGAACGGCGTGACCACCACGCCGGTCCGGCACGTCCGCGCGGTGACGTACCAGTTCTTCCGTCCGTGGCCGGTGCGGTACGGGCTGGGCGCCTGCCAGCAGAGCGTGCCGGTCCACCCGGCCGCGAACGCCTCCGCCCCGGCGCCGGTGATCCGGACCAGCACCGACCGGTAGGTGCCCGCCCGGTCGCCGGGCACCGTCTCGGCCCGGTCGGTACGCAGGCCCCGCCGGGCCGCCTCGCCCTCCAGGCGGGACAGCAGCCGGGCCAGCGCCCACGCGCACTCGGCCGGTCCGCGCCCGGCGGACAGCAGCAGCTCGGTCACCGGCGGCCCTTCCGGCGCTCGTCGCGGCGGCCTGCGTCGGGCGTCTTGTAGGTGACCAGCGGAACCGTTGTGGTGACCGGCGTGGCGAGGTCGTGCGCCACCAGGTCGCCGATCACCTGCTCGATGCGCTTGTACGCCGTGGGCGCCTCCTCGAACAGCAACTGCCGGTCACCGCACACCACGATCGAGCCGACCGGCGTACGGCGCAGCTCCTCGACGGTGTGCTTGGCCCGGCCCCGGCGCAGCGCGTCGGCGCGGGACATCTTGCGCCCGGCGCCGTGCGCCACCGAGTAGCCGGCCTCCGGCCCGGCGTGCGCCGCCACCAGGTAGGAGGGCGTACCACGGGTGCCGGCGATCAGCACGTCCCGGCCGTCGCCCGGCGCCGCGCCCTTGCGGTGCAGGTAGCGCCCGTCGCGGATCTCGACCAGGTTGTGGCACTGGTCGACGACCGGCTCGGTGGGTTCGGCGCCGAGTGCGTACGCGACCCGCGCGGCCAGCAGCCGCCGGTTGAGCGAACCCCACCGCACCGCGGCGTCGTGCCGGGCCAGGTAGGCGTCCGGGTCGGGCGCGGGTCCGGCGCCGTGCGTCTCGGTGTGCTCGCGCAGGATCCGTTCGCCCAGCCCGCGCGACCCGGAGTGCACCACGAGCACCAGGTCGCCGGCGTCCAGCCCGAGCCGCGCGGCGTGCTCCGCCGCGAGGACCGGCCCGACGCGGGCCAGCTCGACGAAGTGGTTGCCGCGCCCGACCGTGCCGAGCCCGTCGAGGTGACCGGCCGGGATCTCGCCGTCCAGCACCGACCACGCCGGGTCGTCGGCGTCCGGGTCGAGCGCCCGGTCCAGGTCGGGGAACCGGGCCGCGAGCCGTTCGGGTACGACCCGGCGCAGCGCGATCGGGAAGACCGCGATGCCGCAGCCGATGTCGGAGCCGACCAGGAACGGGTAGAGCACCGTCGAGGACATCGCGGCGCCGATCGGTGCGCCCTTGCCGGGGTGCAGGTCCGGCATGGCGGCGACGTGCGTCATGCCGTCCAGGGCGGCGACCTGGCGGCACTGGTCGAGCGCGGCGGACTCGATCCAGCTGCCGGGGGAGGAGAAGACGGAGACGGTGGCGGGCACGACGGCCCGCCCGGAGGGGTACGCGGACACAGACGCTCGTTTCTGCGGAAAGAGAGGCGGGGAACGGCAGGCGGAGAGGAGAGCCTGCGGGCTGGGGTGCGATCCGTCAGAACGTCATCCGCTCACCCTCCCGGAGGCGGCCCCGGGCGGCAACCGACTTTCGACCCGTGACGCGTGCGCGTCGACATCGTCCCACCCGATCCATAGACTCCGGTCGTTCTGGTACCACGAGTCCAGGGAGGACCACCGTGTCGAGCGAAACCCGAACGCGCGCCGCCTTACCCCTGCTGGCCCGCCTCGCCGGGGTGAGCGTGGCCGCCGCGACGATCGTCGCCGCCGCAGGTGTCGCCGCGACCGCGGCGCCGGCCGCCGATCCCGCGCCGACCAAGGGGCCGTGCGCGTACACGCCCACGCCGGACGAGCCGGCCGCCCGTCCGGTGCCGCTGCCGCCGGACCCGCGCCGGACGCCGGACCGGGGCACCGTGCGGGTCACGCTGCGCACCAACCAGGGACCGATCGGGCTGACGCTGGACCGCGAGCAGGCGCCGTGCACCGTGCAGAGCTTCCTGCACCTGGTCCGGAAGCGCTTCTACGACCGGACGCACTGCCACCGGCTCACCGCGTACCCGACGCTGACTGTCCTCCAGTGCGGAGACCCGTCCGGCACCGGCGAGGGCGGCCCGGGCTACCGCTACCGCGACGAGCTGCCCACCGACCTGCCGCCCGCGCCGACCGACCCGACGGGCGTACGCCGCCTGTACGCGCGTGGCACGCTCGCCATGGCCAACGCCGGCCCGGACACCAACGGCAGCCAGTTCTTCCTGGTCCAGGCCGACTCGGCGCTGCGCCCGAACTACACGGTGTTCGGCCAGGTCGACGCGGCCGGGCTGGCCACGCTGGACCGGATCTCGGCCGGCGGCATCGCGCCCACCCCGGAGGATCCGGCTCCGGTCGACGGCGCCCCGGCGGTGCCGGTGGAGATCTGCCGCGCCAAGCAGGGACGCTGACGCGACGGCCCGGCGGGAACGGCCGCCCAGGCCGCCCGCCGGGCCCGCGCCGTCGTCGGTAGCCTGCGGCGATGACGCATGAGCGGGAGATCACCGAGCCGGTGGACCTGTGCCGGCCGGACGGGCGGCTGAACCCGGACGCGGTCGGCTGGAGCCGCCGGCCGCTGCACCGGGCGAACCTGCGCGGCTGGGGCCGGGCCAAGCGGTGGGAGCACTGGGGTGTGGTCACGCCGACGCACATCCTCGGCTTGGTCGCGTCGTCGCTGGACTACGCCGGGGTGCAGAGCCTCTACCTGCTCGACCGGCGTACCGGCCGGGAGACGACGGCGGAGGCGGTGGTGCCGTTCGCCCGGGGCACGGTGCTGCCGCCGGTCAGCGGCGCCGGTCCGGTCCGGGCCCGGGGCGGGAACCTGACCATCGCGGTGGATCAGGACCCGGACGGCAGTACGCTGCGGGCCACCGCGCCCGGCGTCGAGGTGGACCTGACCGTGCCGCTGCCGCCGGGGCACGAGTCGCTCGGGGTCGTGGTGCCGTGGAGCACCCGCCGGTTCCAGTACACGGTCAAGGACATCGGCCGCCCGGTGCACGGCACGCTCACTGTGGACGGCACGGCGTACCCGGTGGGGGAGGGGTCGTACGCGGCGCTCGACCACGGCCGGGGCAAGTGGCGGTACGCGGTGCGGTGGAACTGGGCGGCCGGCAGCGGACCGGGCCGGGCGATCCAGCTCGGCGGCAAGTGGACCGACGGCACCGGCTCGACCGAGAACGCGGTGTTCGCCGACGGGCGGCTGCACAAGATCGGCGCGGACCTGACCTGGGAGTACGACCGCGCCGACTGGCTGCGGCCGTGGCGGATCACCGGCGACCGGGTGGACGTCACCTTCCACCCGTTCCACGAGCGGGTGGCGCGGACCAACCTGCTCGTGCTGGCCGGGGAGACGCACCAGTGCTTCGGGCACTTCACCGGCTGGGCGGCGACCGACGACGGTGAGCGCGTGGATCTGGACGGCCTGGTCGGCTGGGCCGAGGAGGCCCGCAACCGCTGGTGAGATCGGTCCCCGCCGGGCCGGGCGGCCCGGCGGGGAAGCCTCGATCAGGCCGGCAGCCGCCAGACCTGGTTGGCGCCGCCGAAGCAGTCCCAGATCTGCAACCGGGTGCCGTTGGCGGAGCTGTTGCCGGTGGCGTCCAGGCACCGGCCCGATGCCGGGTTGCGCAGCGTGCCGTTGCTCTGCGCCTGCCAGACCTGAGCGCCGGTGCCGTTGCAGTCCCAGAGCTGGATTCTGGTGCCGTTCGCGGTGCCGGCGCTCGTCACGTCCAGGCACTTGCCCAGGGCCCGCAGCGTGCCGTCGCCGCCGACGGTCCAGCTCTGCGCGGCGGTGCCGTTGCAGCCGTAGAGCTGGATCGCGGTGCCGTTCGCGGTGCCCGCGGCCGCCACGTCCACGCAGGCGCCGCCGATGCCGGTGATCGGCCCGGTACGCCCGGACGGCGGCGGGTCGCCCCCGCCGGTGACGGTGTCGTAGATCGCGCTGACCAGCGAGGTCGAACCGGTGGTGTCCTGCGACAGTTCCCAGTTCATCATCCCGCCGGCGTTCGCCATGGCCCACTGCGTCTTGCGCTTGACGGTCGGTACGCCGTTGTAGCACTGCTGCGCGCCGCCGGCTGTGGTGCAGTCCCGGTTGGCGTTCGCCGGGTCCATGCCGACCAGCGCCGAGTAGGTGTAGTAGCCGGGCCGGCTGTAGAAGGGCACCCCCAGCACCGCCTTGGCGGCGGGCAGGCCGCGCGACTTCCACCTGTTGACGCTGGCGATCGACCAGTCGTAGTTGGCGTGCGGGCTGCCGCCGTCGTACGCCATGATGTTCAGCCAGTCCACCGAGCCGAAGACGGCGGTGGGTACCCCGTCGACGTAGTAGCCCTCGGAGACCACGGCGGCGGTGAGCAGCTTGCCCCGGCTGTGCAGGGCGCTGCCGAGCTGCTGCATGAGCAGCGTGTAGTTGTTCGCCGAGGCGCCCGGGTCGGGGTACTCCCAGTCCATGTCGACGCCGTCGAGGTTGTACTGGTTGACGAAGGCGATCAGGTTGTTGACGAACGCGCTGCGCGAGCCGGAGTTGGCGGCGAGCGCCTCGAACGCGGAGTCGTCGCCGTCGTTCCAGCCGCCGACGGCGATGGAGACCTTGACGTTGTTGGCGTGCCCGAGCGACACGAGCGAGGAGAGCTTGGCCGGGTTCTCCACCGGGCGCAGGCTGCCGTCGCCGTTGGGCAGCACGAACGCGTAGTTGATGTGGGTGAGCTTGCCGTACTGGATGGTGTTGACGTTGCCGCTCCAGGACGGCATGTAGCCGACGCTCTTGAAGTTGTTCGGCAGCACCGCCGCCTCGGCGGCGGTCGGGGCGAGGGTGAGCGTCGCGGCGGTGGTGGCCAGCGCGAGCGCACCGGCGGCCAGGCGCCGCCGGAGGTGAGGTCTGGGCATCGAGGGCCTTCCCGGGGGACGGGGGTGGATGGGGGGTCTTCCTCGAGGTGGCCCAAATATTAAAGAGTATTAACTAAGGCGTCAACGACAACCGTCGATGGGTTGCGGGCGGTGAGCGGCGGCGTACGCACGGCGTGGGGCGGCCCCGGATCCGGGACCGCCCCACGCACGGGACGAGATCAGGCGACCGAGGCCGGGAACCTCTCTCAGACCCGGTGCGCCGCCATCAGCCGCTGCACCTCCGTGAGCACCTCGGCCCCGGAACCACCGGTCACCACGCCCGGGGTGCCGGTGACACCGGCCTGGTGCAGCACCTCGGCGCCCGCGCCCCAGGCGCCGATCACCTTGGCGTGCCGCCACGCCTCCTCGACCAGCAGCAGCACCCGCGGGTCGACGGTGGAGGAGCCCGGCGCGCCGGCCTTGGCATCGCGGGCCGGCAGCGCGTCCGGCGCCGGTGCCGGCGCGCCGGCCAGCAGCACCGCGTCGAACTCGACCGACCGGCCGGTGGCGAACGTGCGCTGCACCGGCAGCCCGTCGACGGTGCCGCCGTGCGCGGCGATCAGCAGCGGCACCATGCCGGCGGCGAACACCGCCCGGCTCACCTCGTGCACGTCGCCCAGGTCGCCCTGGGCGTCGACCACGATGCCGACCATCCGGCCGTCGGCCGGCCACTCCCGGCCCACCTGGGACAGCGCCGGGCTGGGCTGCACCTCCGCGAGCAGCACGGTGGGCTGCGGCACGGGCAGGCCCAGGCCGATCGCGACCTGCTCGCACAGCACCGCGTCGACGTTCGCCAGGCACTGGAGCTGCCGCTCCTTGATCGCCTGGTGGTAGCACTTGCCCAGCTCGAACGTGTACGCCCGGATGATGTGCTCCTTCTCCACCGGCGACATGCTCTGCCAGAACAGGCGTACCTGGCTGTAGTGGTCGTCGAAGGAGGCCGGCGCCGCGCGCACCTTCGGCGCCTCCGCCACCGTCACCGGCGTGTCCACGAACGCGTGCTCCCGGTCACCGGCCGGGAACGGGTTGCCGCCGTCGAGCGAGTTCGGCCGGTACGGCGCCACGCCCGCGTGCACCGCGTGCTGGTGGAAGCCGTCGCGCAGCATGTCGTTGACGTCGGCGTGCGGCCGGTTGATCGGGATCTGGGTGAAGTTCGGCCCGCCGAGGCGGGTGAGCTGCGTGTCCACGTACGAGAAGAGGCGGCCCTGCAACAGCGGGTCGTTCGTCACGTCGATGCCCGGCGGCAGGTGCCCGACGTGGAACGCCACCTGCTCGGTCTCGGCGAAGAAGTTGCGCGGCGTCTTGTTCAGGGTGAGCTTGCCGATCGGCTGCACCGGCGCCAGCTCCTCCGGCACGATCTTCGTCGGGTCGAGCAGGTCGATCCCGGCGAACGTCTCCTCCGGCGTGTCCGGGAAGACCTGGATGCCCAGCTCCCACTCCGGGTACGCGCCGGCCTCGATCGCGTCGTACAGGTCGCGGCGGTGGTAGTCCGGGTCGATGCCGCCGATGAGCTGAGCCTCCTCCCAGGTCAGGGAGTGCACGCCCAGCTTCGGCTTCCAGTGGAACTTGACCAGCACCGTCGCGCCCGCCTCGTCGACCATGCGGAACGTGTGCACGCCGAAGCCCTCCATGGTCCGGTAGGACCGCGGGATGCCCCGGTCGGACATGTTCCAGATGGTGTGGTGCTGCGCCTCGGTGTGCAGGGAGACGAAGTCCCAGAACGTGTCGTGCGCGCTCTGCGCCTGCGGGATCTCCCGGTCCGGGTGCGGCTTGCCGGCGTGGATGACGTCCGGGAACTTGATCGCGTCCTGGATGAAGAAGACCGGGATGTTGTTGGCGACCAGGTCGAACGTGCCCTCGTCGGTGTAGAACTTGGTGGCGAAGCCGCGGGTGTCGCGGACCGTGTCCGCCGACCCGCGCGAGCCCAGCACGGTGGAGAAGCGGACGAAGACCGGCGTCTCGCGGCCCTTCTTCAGGAACCCGGCCCGGGTCACCTCCTCCGCGGTGCCGTACGCGACGAACGTGCCGTGCGCGCCCGCGCCCCGGGCGTGCACCACCCGCTCCGGGATCCGCTCGTGGTCGAAGTGGGTGATCTTCTCCCGCAGGTGGTGGTCCTGGAGCAGGACCGGGCCGCGCGGGCCGGCCTTCAGCGAGTGGTCGGTGTCGCGCAGCCGGGCTCCGTTGGCGGTGGTGAGGTACGCGCCCTGCTGCCCCTTGGCGATCTTCGGCACGCCGGTCTCGGCACCGGTCGGGGTCCGGGTGTCCGGCGCGCCCTGTTCGTCCTTGGGCGGCAGCGGCCCGTGCGGCGTGGTCGGCTCCTCCAGTGACGGTGGCGCGCTGCCGGGAGCGCCCGGCACGTCCGGAGTCAGCGCGTCGCCGACCTTCTCGACGGCGGCTTCGACGACACCCTTGACGATCTGGGTGGGCTTGCTGGATTCCATCAGGACCTGTCCTCCTACAGCGAAATGTCCAGGCCCCTTCGGCCCTACCCCCGGTCGGGGCGGGCAAACCGGAACAATCGCGGTATCTCTGGTCAGGGCCGGTGCGGCACGGCCACGGCGGTGAGCAGCAGCCCGCCGGCGACCAGCCAGCGGCCGTCCAGGACGTGAAGCGGCGGGCCGCCGTCGGTGCGGGTGCCGTCGACCAGGATCCGGGCGGTGAACCGGCCGGACCGGTCGAACGTCAGCTCCGCCTCCTCGAACCCGAGCCAGCGCCCGGTCAGCGGGTACCACGCCTTGTAGACCGACTCCTTGGCGCTGAACAGCAGCCGGTCCCAGTGCGTCCCGGGGTCGGCGTCACGCAGCCCGGCCAGCCGCTCCGCCTCGCCCGCGGTGAGGACCACCCCGGCCACCCCGTCGGGCAGCGGCTCGTGCGGCTCCGCGTCGATGCCCAGCCCGGCCAGCGCCCCGGCCGGGGCCACCGCCGCCGCCCGGTAGCCGGTGCAGTGGGTGATGCTGCCCACCACGCCGGCCGGCCAGACCGGCTCCCGCCGGGGACCGGGGCGGATCGGCGCAGGGGCGTACCCGAGGCGGGCCAGCGCCTCCCGCGCGCAGCGGCGGGCCGTGACGAACTCCTGGCGGCGGCCGGCCACCGCCCGCGACACCAGGTCCTCCTCGCCCGGGTACGGCGCCTCGTCCGGCACGTCGGCGAACGCCTCGACGGCCAGCGCCCCGGCCGGCAGCAGCGCCCCGATCATCCGAGGATCCGCCTCATCGGCGCCGGCTCACCGCCGCGGCGCCGCCACTCGCGCGGGTAGCCCAGCGACACCTCCTCGAACCGCACCCCGTCGTAGTGCGTGGTGCGCGGGATGTGCAGGTGGCCGTAGACGGCGACGGCGGCGCGGTGGCGCACGTGCCAGTCGGCGGTGCGGTCGGTGCCGCACCACTGCGCGAACTCCGGGAACCAGAGCACCTCGGTGGGCCGGCGCACCAGCGGCCAGTGGCTGACCAGCACTGTGGGCAGCGCCGGGTCGGTGGCCTCCAGCCGCCGCCGCGTCTCGGCCAGCCGGGCCGCGCACCAGGACTCCCGGTCCGGGTACGGGTCGGGGTGCAGCAGCATCTCGTCGGTGCACACCACGCCGGCGTCGTACGCCGCGCGCAGCGACTCCTCCTTGGTCGTGGTGCCGGGGGCGCGGAACGAGTAGTCGTAGAGCAGGAACAGCGGCGCCACGGTGACCGGCCCGCCCGCGCCCCGCCAGACCGGGTAGTCGTCCTCCGGGGTCAGCACGCCCAGCTCGCGGCACATCGCCACCAGCGCGTCGTACCGGGCCGCCCCGCGCAGCGTCACCGGGTCGTTGGGGTGGGTCCACAACTCGTGGTTGCCCGGCGCCCACACCACCCGCGCGAACCGGTCGCGCAGCAGCCGCAGCGTCCGTTCCACGTCGGCGAAGACCTCGCCGACGTCGCCGGCCACGATCAGCCAGTCGTCCGCCGTCTCCGGCCGCAGGCCGTCCACCACCGCGCGGTTCTCCGCGTACGACACGTGGAGGTCACTGACCGCGTACAGCGCACCCGTCACCCGGCCGATCCTGCCAGCGGCGGTCGTTGATGACCAGCCGCGGACCGGTGGTGGCCGGCGCCGGTCAGCTGGCCCTCGCGGTCATCTCGTCCAGGGCGCGCAGCACCTCCCGGGTCACGCCCGGCTCGGCGGCGGAGTGCCCGGCGTCCGGCACGATCCGCAGCGTCGCCTCCGGCCACCGGCGGGCCAGGTCGTACGCGGACACCGGCGGGCAGCACAGGTCGTAGCGGCCGTTGACGATCACGGCGGGCAGATGCCGGATCCGGTCCACGCCGTCGAGCAACTGGCCCTCGGCGAGGAAGCCGCCGTGCACCGCGTAGTGCGACAGGATCCGGGCGACCGGCAGCGCGTGCTCGTCGGCGGTGAAGTGGGCGAGCAGTTCCGGGTCGGGCCGCAGCGACGAGTTGACCGCCTCCCACCGCCCCCAGGCCCGCGCGTACTCCCGGGCCCGCGCCTCGTCCGGGCCGTGCAGCCGCCTGTGGTACGCGGCCAGCACGTCGTCGCGCTCGCCGGGCGGGATCGGCGCGACGAACCGCTCCCACTCCTCGGGCTGGAGATGGCGCAGCCCGCCCTGGTAGAACCAGTCCCGCTCGGCGCGCCGCAGCAGCAGCACGCCGCGCAGGACCAGGCCGGTCACCCGCTCCGGGTGCGTCTGGGCGTACGCCAGGCCGAGCGTGGTGCCCCACGAGCCGCCGAACACCAGCCAGGAGCCGATGCCCAGCCGCTGTCGGATCGTCTCCAGGTCGGCGACCAGATGCCAGGTGGTGTTGGCGCGCACCTCGCCGTGCGGGGCGCTGCGGCCGGCGCCGCGCTGGTCGAACAGCACGGCCCGGTGGCGCGCGGGGTCGAAGAACCGGCGGGCCGCCGGCACCAGGCCGCCGCCGGGCCCGCCGTGCAGGAACACCACCGGCACGCCGTCCGGCCGGCCGACCTCCTCGACGTACAGGACGTGGCCGTCACCGACCGGGACGCGGTGGGTGGCGTACGGCTCGACGGGCGGGTGCAGGCCGGTCATGCCCGGTCATTCTGCCCGCCGGAGGGCCTCCCGGTGGTCCCGGTCAGCAGGCGACGTTGCCGCCGAGGTTGTCCAGCAGCGCGTCGGCGACCCAGCCGGAGACACCGGTGGTGACGTCCCGCAGGTACGTCCACGTGTAGGTGGTGTGGCCGTTCGCGCTGACCCGGTCGCCGCTGGCGAAGCAGTGGAAGTCGACCGTGTGACTGAGCTGCCCGTAGCCCAGGGAGGCGCAGGTGGTGTGCGGGCCGGTACGGATGTTGACGTTCGTGGCGTTGAACAGCTGACCGAACTTGCTGTCCACGTTGGAGTGCGAGTGGCTGCACCCGGCGCTCGCCGGTCCGGCCGTACCGGCCACCACGGCGCCCGCCGAGGCGACGGTCAGGACGACGGCGGCGCCGATCGAAGAAATCTTCCGCATACCCGTCAACCCCCGAATGAAGATCGAGATGCACCAGCAGATCGATCCAAATATTTGCATAGAGCAAGGTCGATGAGCAAGGTGCGGCGCCGCCGGCCCGGCCCGGACCGGCGGCGCCGAAGTCTCAGGCGGTGGCCGGTACGCCGTTGTCGGTACCCGTGGTCTCCGCCTCGGGCACACCGCGCGGAGCCGGCGTGCGGACCGCGAACGCGTCGAAGCTCGGCCCGTCCAGCCGCTCGACGATCGGCTCCACCGCGGGCGGCTCCGACCGGTCCGGCTCGATCGCGTCCGGCTCGGTCCGCCCGTCCACGGCCCGGGGCGTCACCTCGGCCGGCACGGTGATCGGCGGGCGCGCCGCCACCTGCGGGTACTCGGCGGTCTCCCCGCCGCCCGCCGCGGCCGCCATGACCGCCGCCGCGGCCAGGTCGGCGACCCGCTTGGCCTCCCGCTGTACCCGGGCCCGGGTCTCCTTGGCGTGCTGCTCGGCCAGGTCCGCCGCGCGCCGCGCCTCGTCGAGCCGCTTGCTCTCCGTGGTCAGCTCCCGGCGTACGTCGACCAGCCGCTCCTCCAGATCCGCGCCGGTCCGCTCGATGGTGGCGATCTCCCGGCGGGTGTCCTCCAGCTGCCGGCCGACCGTCTCCAGCTCCGCCTTGAGCTGGGTCAGCGTCTCCTGCCGCTGCTGGATCTCCCGCTGCACGCCGGCGAGCTGCTCCTGGTGCGCCGCCGTCTCCTCGTCGGCCCGCTCCCGGACCTCGGTGGCGTACTGCTGCGCCTCGGCGACCAGCGCGGCGATGTCCTTCTCCGCGGCGGCGGCCCGGTCGGCCAGCTCCTGCTCGGCGGCGGCCCGCCGCTCGTCCAGTTCCTTGGCCATCGTGGCCTGCCACTGGGCCAGCTCCTGCTGGGCCTTGCTGCGGTTGGCCTGGACCTCCTGCTGGATCTGCGTCCGGGCGGCCTTCACCAGCGCCTCGGACGCCGAGCGCGCCTGCTCGACCTGCTGCGTGCTCTGCTCGCTGATCCGCTTCGCCTCCTGCTGGGCCCGGTCGTGCGCGGCCTGGCCCTCGACGCGCAGCTTCTCCGCCAGCTCCCGCACGGCGGTCAGCTCCGCCTGCGCGGCGGCCCGCCGCTCCTCGTCCACCCGCTCCTGCTCGGCCCGGCGGGCGGACAGCTCCTCGTCCAGCTCCCGCCGCTCCCGCGCGGCCTGCTCCTGCGCCGCGGCGAGCAGCTTCTCCGCCTGCCCATGGAGCTCCTCCGCGCGCCGGGTGGCCACGTCGGTGATCTGGCCGGCCTGCTTCTCGGCCAGGTCCAGGATCTGGTCGACCATCGGGCCGAGGTCGCGGAAGGACGCCCGGTCCACCGCCGCCGGACGGTCGCGCAGCTCCACCGTCTCGGCCTGCGCCCGCTGCACCTGCGCGGTCAGGTCACGCACCTGCGCGTACGCCCGGTCCCGCGCGGCGGTCAGCGCGCTGACCTCGGCGTCGATCTGCTCGACGTACCGGTCCACCTGACGTTTGTCGTAGCCGCGCAACGCGGGATCGAACCGCGGTCGCGCGGACAGGTCGTCGTGGGATGCGAACGGCTCGGCACCGTTGGACATGCGCCATCCTCCGTCGGTTCGCCAGCGCCAGGCCGGCGGATGACCGCCCCGCAGGGCACGATGAGGCGCTACGGTACCGCGTCCGGGCGCGGGGCTCGCCCCGCCCCGCCCCCTGCCCGCCGACCGGCGGCGCGGTCAGACCGGGAAGTGCGGGTTCCCCGCCGTCAGGCGGATGGTGAAGCCGCCGGCGTCCCGGTGGTACGTCACGTGGTCGCAACTCTGGTGGCTGATCCACAGGCCCAGCCCGCCGTCGGAACCGTCGCCCACCGGCAGCAGCCCGGCGTACGGATCCTTGGGGCCGGTGCCCCGATCGTGGACGGTCACCACGATCCGGTCCGGCGCGCGCCACAACCGCAGGCACACCGGCGGCTCACCGTGGCGCAGCGCGTTGCTCACCACCTCGCTGACGGCGATGACCAGGCCGTCGAGGCCGTCGGGCGGCAACAGGCCACGGTCGGCGGCGCGCACCTCGGCGCGGGCGCGAGCCGGCGTCGGGTCGATCAGCTCGACGAGCGGCGCGGTCCGCTGCACCGGGTCGGCGGGCGCCGGCCGGAACTCGGTCAGGTAGCTCGTCGGCTCGGTGTAGAGACCCGCCGCCTCGTGCCCGCCGTCCGGCCGCGCCACCAGCGGATGGGTGCGCGCCACGTCGGCGAGCACGTGCGCGGGCGTGCCCCGGCGGTCGTAGGCGCAGATGCCCCAGAGCGGGAATTCGTCGTAGGCGTGGTTGATCGCCGACTCGTAACGCGCCCACCAGTCCCAGGTCGCGCCGAGCAGCACCGGCGGCAGTTCGCCGACCAGCCGGATCTGCGCCGCCCCCGCCGCCACGTACGACGCGAGCAGCTCCCGGT
The DNA here is from genome assembly GCF_040215685.1 of Micromonospora sp. HUAS YX12. Classification (NCBI taxonomy): domain Bacteria; kingdom Bacillati; phylum Actinomycetota; class Actinomycetes; order Micromonosporales; family Micromonosporaceae; genus Micromonospora; species Micromonospora sp. HUAS YX12. The sequence goes on along the minus strand of NZ_CP157974.1, from coordinate 6,086,570 downwards.
AGGAGCGCAGCGCGACGCTGGGCCGGGCGTTGGCGCCGCCGACCGGCAGGAACGTGACCTCGGCACCCGGCGGCAGCGCCCGGCGCACCAGCTCGGCGTTGCGCTCGTCCAGGTTCACCGCCGTCGGCTCGCCGGCCGCGATCCCGTCCAGCAGGAACGGCAGCGCCACCGCCAGCAACTCCTCGTCGGAGTCGTAGACGAACGCCTCGTGGAAGTAGCCCACGTGGCCGGAGGCCGCGCCGCTCCTCATCGGACGACCTCCACCCGTACCTCGGACAGACCGAGCAGGCCGGCCAGCCAGGCCGGGGCGCGGTTCGGCGTGCGCAGCACCGCGACGGCGTCGTGCCGGCGGGCGTGGTCCCGCAGGTGCAGCAGGCTGCGGTGGTCGACGAAACGCAGCTCGGCGGCGTCGAACACGAGCCGGCCCGCCACCGGCCGCGGGTCGGCCCGCTCCAGCGCGGCGGCGAAGTCCCGGTGGTTGGACGGGTCCAGCTCGCCGGCCAGCGCCACCACCGAGTCGCCGCCGCCGGCGTGCAGCCGGAACAGCACGCCGGCGTTGGTCTCCGGGTGCAGGCAGGCCAGCTCGGCGATCGCCGCGTCGCCCAGTTGCCGGCGGTCGTAGGCGCAGACCGCCGACATCGGGCGGTGCCGCATCCAGTGGTCGATCCGGTGCTCGTAGCGGGCGAAGGCGTCCCGCTGGGCCGGGGTGCGGACCAGGCTGGTCGCCTCGGCCAGCACCCGCAGGCCGGTGTGTCCGGCGGTCAGCGCCTCGGTGGTGGCCCGCACGTACGCCCGGACCTGCCGCTCCGGGTCGACGACCTCGTCGTGGCGGTACGCCTCGCCGACGGGAACAAGCCGTAGCGCGTCCCGCCGGCGCGCGGCGGCGACCCCCGGGACCGAGGCGAGCCAGCCGGTGACGGTGGCGCGATCCTCCGGACAGATCACCCAGACCTGCTCACCGGCGGCGATACCGGCGCTTACCTGCTCGACCGCCAGCGCGCGCAGCGCGGCCGGGTCGTCGTAGGCGAGACAGCCATGGGTGTAGCCCGGGTGCGACACGCTCCCGCTGGTCACCGGCTCCACCTCATGAGCCCAGTCTATGCCGGGCCCACCTGGAGATCGCGCCAGGCCGTGGCCTCGGGCGGCGGGTCGCCCAGCTCGAACTCGGCCCAGTTGTTCCAGTACGCGATCGCGTCCACGTCGTTCTGCTGGCGCAGCCAGGTGACGTGCTCGCGGATGGTCCGCGCCCGGCCCGCGCCGGTGGTGTCCGCGGCGGTACGGCTCAGCCCGTACTCGGGCACCAGCAGCCGGATGCCCGGGTACGCGGCGCGCACCTTGCCGAAGGCCACGCCGAACATCCGGGACGCGGGCCAGTACGCGGCGGTGTCCCGGGAGTAGCAGTCCACGCCGTAGTGGGTCATGCCCGGGTAACCCCAGTCGGCCGGGTTGCCGCGCCCCTCGTCGAGCCAGTAGCGGGTCACGATCGGCCCGTGCCCGAGCACCCACCGCCGGTTGCGGTGCGCCGCCAGGATCTGCGTCACCCGGCTCGCCGTCGCCCGGTACGTGGCCGGGGTCACGTCGCCCATCGGCTCGTGGTACCAGGTCAGGTAGATCGGGCGGTTCACGCCGTCGAGCCAGCCGGCCAGCTGCTCGACGTCGTCCTTCCAGCTGACGTGCATGACGGCCGAGGGCGCGTCGGCGAACTTGCCGGCGTTCAGCGCGGGCAGCTCCGGCAGCGCGTCCGCGTCCGGGCCGTCCGTGCCGAAGTCGCGCATGTAGCGGATGCCCGGGTAGTCGGCCACCGCGCGCTGCGTCCGGGCGCCCTTCTCGGCGCTCATCCCGACCAGCAGCGGCACGGTCAGCGTGGTGGTGCCCGTGCCGGTGCGGCCGGCGCCGTCACGCGCCGTCGCGGTCAGCGTCACCGTGCCCCGGCCGGCCAGCACGGTGACTGTGAAGCGGCCCGGATCGGCGCCGCTCGGTGCGATGGTCACCCCCGGCGAGGCGCTGGCGAGCTGGACCGTCAGCGGGACGCTCAGATCCACCCGGACCGGGCTGTCCCAGGTGACGCCGGTGGGGTCGCTGACCCGGCCGGCGAGCGTCAGCAGCCGCGAGTCGGGGTGGAAGGCGTCGACCCGTACGGTGGTCGACTGCCCGGGCAGCAGGACGGTCTGGTCGGCGGTCACGGAACGGACGACGGGTGCGGCCATGGGGATCTCCTTCGACATGCTCGGCTGCCGCTCCGGCCGCACGTCTTCGGGTGGCCAGAATGGCTCTGACCTGCGCTTTTACCAGCTTGCTTCGGCTCGGCCCCGATCGTCAGGGCAGCCGCAGATGGCGCGAAACCGGGTCGCCGCCCCGCTGTCCCGCCCCGCATCCTGGACCGATGCCGATCACCGTGCGGGACCTGCGCGTACCGGACTGGCCGCAGCTGTGGCCGATGCTGCGGGACATGGGCGTGAGCGACGATCCGCCGGAGGCCCACCGGCTCCGGTTCGCCGCGCTGCTGGCCGACCCCCGCTGGGCGCTGCTCGGCGCCACCGACGCGGGCGGGCTGATCGGGTACGCCGCCGCCCAGGACCAGGGTCCGCACCTGCGTTCCGGCGACGCGCACCGCACCGTACGCCTGCACGACCTGTACGTCCGGGCGGACCGCCGCCGGGACGGGGTCGGCGGTTCGTTGTTCACCGCGGTCCGCCGCTGGGCCGGCGGGCGGGCCCGGCACCTGGAATGGCAGGCCCACCACGAGCGGGCGGCGCCGTTCTACGAGCGGCTCGGCCATCGGGGTGACCCGTGCCCGCAGCCGGACCACCCGACCTTCCTGCTCGACCTGGCCGCGGGATGACCGGGGGACTGTCAGGGCAGGGGGTGGGAGATGTCGCGGGCGTGGTCGGCCACCGCCGCGCCGACCACCGTCGCGGTCAGCGGCAGCACCTCCAGGCACCGGCGCACCGCCGCGCCCATCAGCGGGTTCGGCACCCGCATGGACAGCGTGCAGTGCGGCACCCAGCGGCCCGGCCGGTAGTGCTCCACCACCTCGACGCCGGCCCGCGCCAGCCGCTCGTACACCGCGGCGTGGTGCGCCAGCAGCTCGGGCGTCGGCGCCGGCCCGAGCCAGAGCACCCGCCCGAGGAACTGCCCGGCGTGCTGGAACTCCAGCCGCAGCGGCGCGGCCACCACGGTTCCGGCGAGCGCCTCGGCGACGCGGTGCGGGTCCAGGCGGGGCGCGACCGCCAGCGAGACGTGCGGGCGGTGCCGCTGCGCCAGCAGGGACCGCATGCTCGGCACCCCGTCGGACTCCAGCAGGTCCCACAGCACCCGGATCCGCCGGGTGGCGTCGGTGTCCAGATACAGCTCCAGCGCCGCGACCACGTGATCACCCTAGGACCGGTGCCCGCGCCGAGGTTTGCCGGGCACGCTGGGCGGTACTGCCCGAGGGGACGGCAGCGAACGGCAGGGGAGTGAGGTGCGCGTGGACGCGACGGACGTGCTGGCCGAGGCGTACGGGCGGTTGCCCGATCTGGTCGCCGGGGCGCTCGACGGGCTCGACGCGGCCCAGCTGCGGCGGGCGCCGGCCGACGGGGCGAACCCGGTCGGCTGGCTGGTCTGGCACCTCACCCGGATCCAGGACGACCACGTCGCCGACGTGATGGGGGAGCCGCAGCTCTGGGCCACCGGCGACTGGGCGGCGCGGTGCGGCCTGCGGCCCGACCCCGCCGACACCGGCTTCGGGCACGGCCCGGAGCAGATCGCCGCGGTACGCCCGGAGGACGGCGGTGTGCTGCTGGACTACCACCGGGCGGTGGTGGACCGGAGCCTCGCGTACCTGCGCGGGCTGCGCCCGGCCGACCTGGACCGGGTGGTCGACGAGAACTGGGATCCGCCGGTCACGCTCGGGGTGCGGCTGGTGAGCGTGCTCGACGACGACTTCCAGCACGTCGGTCAGGCCGCGTACGTGCGAGGGCTCATCCTGCGCTGAGCGCCGCACGGGCCCGGCGCAGCGCGGCGTGCCCGAGCAGGTGACACGCCTGCGCCTCGGGCGAGGTGCCGGGGCGCTCGAAGTCCGGCGCCCCGCTGACGCCGGTCACCCGGCCGTACGCGTCGATCCGCCGGGCGGCGGCTGCGAGCAGGTCCGCTCCCACGTCGAACCAGGACCGGGACAGCCATCCGCCGGCCACTCCGGTGAGGGCCGCGTACCCGAGCAGCTGGGCGGTGTTGGCCTCGCGGAACGCGTCCGGCTCGTCCAGCACGTCGGGGAAGAGCCCGTCCGCGCCCCGGTACGCGAGGCAGGCGGTCAGCACCTCCTCGACGTGCCCGGCCAGCTCGGCACGGACGTCACCCGGCCAGTCCGGCGCGAGCCGCAGCGCGCGGGCGATCCCGGCGACCACCCAGCCGTTGCCGGTGCCCCACGGGCCGGGCCGGTCCAGTTCACCCCGGTCCTCGTCCCAGCGGGCGGCGTACAGGCCGGTGCGCGTGTCGTACAGCCGTCGCCGGTGCCCCGCGACCTGCGCTGCGGCCGCCCCGGTCCGTCCGGTGAGCGCCAGCAGCGGCACCACCATGTAGACCGTGTCCGCCCAGACCTGGCGGCCGTCGAGCAGGTGGAACAGCGTGCCGTCGGCGGCCCGGGGCGCCCGGCGGGTCAGCCAGTCGAGCTGGGCGTCCAGTGCCACCGCGTACCGCCGGTCGCCGGTGCGGCGCGCGGCGTGCCGGACCACCTCGCCGCACGCGGCGCCGTTGACCGCGCCCACCGAGCCGGCCGCCTCCCCGAGCCGCCCGTCCGGCCGCTGCCGGGTCACCGCGGCGTCGGCGACCAGCACGGCTGCCTCGTCCAGGCCCAGGTCGAGCAGCGCCTGACCGAGGATCCCCTGCTCCCAGGACTCGCGCTGCATGGTCAGCAGCGCGAGCAGCACCCGGTCGGCGGTGGCGTCCCCGGTCGTCGGCATGGCCGCAGGGATACCCGCCGCGCCGCCGCGCCTCACCCGGACCGGGTGAGTTCGCCTCACCCGCCCGGCGGGGACGCTGCGGAACGAGCGGCGCCGGCCGCGACCACCGACGAGGAGGGCCCGATGAGCGTCTCGGCCGTGGAACACCTGACCCGGGGGACCGCCGGCCGGCACCCGGATCTGCCCGAGACCACCTCCGGCACCATCCGCCTGGATCTGCGCGACGACGGCTGCACCGAGCACTGGTACCTGACCATCGACCGGCAGGACGTCCGGGTGGACCGCCTGGCCGAGGAGGCGGACCTGGTGGTCGGCGCGGACCGGGAGGTGTTCGACCGGATCGCGGCGGGGCGCCTGCACCCGGCCGCCGCGCTGCTGCGCAACGACCTCGCCGCGCGGGGCGAACTGAAGCTGCTGATGACGCTGCGCCGGATCTTCCCCGGCCCGCCGGACGCCCGGGATCCCCGCGAGGTGGCCTGCGAGCGGGCGGCGGCCCGGTGAGGCAGGAACTGGTCCACGTCCTCGCCGGCAACGCGTTCGCGTTGAGCGACGCGCAGGGCGACATGGAACGCGACCCGTCCGCACCGATCGGCCTGTTCTCCTTCGACACCCGGTTCCTGTCCCACTGGGTGCTCACGATCGACGGCGAGCGGCTGCACGCGCTGTCCCGCGACGACCTGACCTACTTCAAGACCCGCTTCGTGCTGGTGCCGGGCGCGGCCAGTCACTACGTGGACGCCGACGTCTCGGTGATCCGGCATCGCTCGATCGACGAGGCGTACCACGAGAGCGTCACGGTGCTGAACCACTCGGCCGAACCCGCCGAGTACACGGTGCGGATGGAGATGGCCGGCGACTTCGCCGACACCTCCGAGATCCTGCATCCCGGCCCGCGCCGCCCGACTGTCGTCCCCGATCCGGAGGGGCGGCGGTTGCGGATCCGGTACGAGCGCGGGCGGTTCGCCCGGGAGACGTGCGTCTCCAGCACCGCCCCGGCCGAGGTGGACGCGCGCGGGATGACCTTCCGGATCCGCGTCGAGCCGCAGGGCGAGTGGCACGTCGACCTGCACGTCGCCATGATCATTCAGGGCGCGGGAGGGCGGGACCTGCGGGCCGACATCGAGTCCCACCGGCAGCACGTCCGCCAGGACATGCGGGACGGCCTCGAACGGTGGTTCAACCGGGCGCCGCACCTGGTCTCCGACCGGCCCGGGCTCACCGCCGTGTACCGGCAGGCCCTGACCGACCTGGCCGCCCTGCGCTACATGCCGCTGGCCTACACCGACCGGGTGCCGGTCGGCGGGATGCCCTGGGCGATGACGCTGTACGGGCGCGACGCGCTGTTCACCTGCCTCCAGACGCTGCCGTTCACGCCCGAGCTGACCCCGGCCACCCTGCACATGCTGGCGATGCTGCAGGGCGGCCGGCTCGACGACCGGCACGAGGAGGAACCCGGCAAGATCGTCGCCGAGATGCGGTACGGCGAGGCGGCCGCGTTCGACGAGCAGCCCACCGCGCTCTACTACGGCGCCGCCGACACCACGCCGCTGTTCGTGATCCTGCTCTACGAGTACGAGCGCTGGACCGGTGACGCCGGCCTGGTCCACGAGCTGCGGCACCCGGCCCGGATGGCGCTGGACTGGCTGACCCGCTACGGCGACCAGTGCGGCGACGGCTACCTGCGCTACCGGCCGCGCAACACCGACAGCGGGGTCGCCAACCAGACCTGGCGCAACTCCCCGGAGGCCGTCGCCGACCGGTACGGCGCGGTGCCGCCGTACCCGCGCGCCACGTGCGAGCTTCAGGGCTACGCGTACGACGCGCGGATCCGGGGCGCCCGCCTGGCCCGGGAGTTCTGGGGCGACCCGGGCTACGCCGAGCGCCTGGAGGCCGAGGCGGCGCGACTGCGGGAACGGTTCAACAGCGACTTCTGGCTGCCGCAGCAGGGCTACTACGCGCTGGCGCTCACCCCGGACGGCGAGCCGGTCGACGCGCTCACCTCGCACCTGGGGCACCTGCTGTGGAGCGGCATCGTGGAGCCGGACCGGGCCGCCGCGCTGGCCGGGCACCTGCGCGGGCCGGACCTGTTCTCCGGCTGGGGCGTGCGCACCTACGCGCAGGGGCAGCGGCCGTACAACCCGGTCGGCGCGCACCTCGGCGCGGTCTGGCCGTCGGACAACGCGATCGTCGCGGCGGGCCTGCGGCGGTACGGCTTCGACGAGGAGGCGGCCGCCATCGCCGCGGGCATGTTCGCGATGGCGGAGACACTCGGCGGCTCGGTCCCGGAGGTGATCGCCGGCTACCCCCGCGCGCTGACCAAGTACCCGGTCCAGTTGCCGGAGGCCGGGCGACCGCAGTCGTGGGCTTCGGGCGGGCTGCTGATGCTGCTGGCGACCATGCTGGGGTTGCGCCCGTGTGGAGAGAACCTGCTGGTGAACCCGGCGATCCCGGCCGGCTTCGGGCGGATCGAGCTGCTCGACGTGCCGGGCCGGTGGGGAAGGGCCGACTCGTACGGCCGGGAACGCGGGGCTGTCCGGTCGATGCGCGCGGGCGAGCCGCCCCGCCGGGCCGCCTGACCGGTCCGCCGCTCAGCCCGAACCGGTGGTCTCCCGCTGGGCCACCGAGGGCTCCACCGTCTCGGCCGGGGGTGGCGGATCCGCCGGCCCGGCCACGGGTGGCGGCTCCGCCGCTTCGGTGCGGCCGGCCCGGGCGAGCAGCCGGTCCACGCCCACGAACAGCAGGCCCAGCAGCCAGAACACGGTGGCGAACCCGACCGCGCTGACCGCAACCCCGTCGTAGCCGAGTTCGCCCGCGTCGATGAACGGGTACGGGTAGCTGTCCACGATCAAGCCGCGTACCAGCGCGAAACCGAGGTAGCCGACCGGGAACGCCAGCCACCAGGCGGCGTACCGGGGGCGCAGCCGGCCGCGCCGGTCGAACAGCGCCCAGTCGGCGACCGCCAGCAGCGGCACCACCGTGTGCAGGAACTGGTTGCCCCACCACTCACCCGGTTGCCGGTCCGGCTGGGCCATGGCGAACGGGCTGGCCGGGTTGGCCAGCACCAGGTGGTAGACGGTGCCGGTGATGGTGATGTAGAGGGTCACCGCGCCCTTGAGGACGCTCGGCGGCTCCGGCCGGTCACGCAGGGCGCACCAGCCGGCGTACCCGGCGAGGACGCCGACCGCCACGTTGCTCTGGATGGTGAAGTACGGCAGCAGGCCGGTCACGGTGGCCGGGCCGAGCGCGGTGAGCACGATGCCGGCCAGCACGGCGAGCACCACTGCGAGGCGGAGGAGGATCGCCGGTAGGCGACGCCGGGGGGTCACGGGGGCAAGTTACCAGCCGGTCGTCAGCCGGGACGCCGCCCGGGCGGGGTGCCGGACGGCGGCCCGGCGTGCCCGGGCGCTTGGCCGTCCACGCCCGGCGACCTGCCGTCCGGGTGAACCGGGTGCTCGGTCCTGCCGCCGCGCCGCGTGCCGTCGGCCTTGCCCGGCGGATCGTCGTCGCCCAGCAGCCCGGCGCAGAAGTCCGGCACGCGGTCGTGCCCCCCGGCGGCGGCGACGAGGTCGGTGAAGGCGGGCGTGGCCAGGGCGCGTCCCCGCTCCGGCTCGGCGACGGCCCGGTACGCGACGCACAGGCCGGGCGGTGAGGACGGGTGCGGTGTCCGGGGCGCCGGTGAGCCGGCCGGCGGGCTCGGCCGGGCCGACGGCGCAGGGGGTGCGGTGACGAGCGGCGGTGCCGCCGGACGCGCGGGCCGCGGCAGGTTCCCGGTCGCGGCGAGCGCGACGCCGCCGGTGAGGGACACGGCCAGTGCGGCCACGGCCGCCCGTCCGCCGATGCGGGCACGACGGCGACGGCGCATCCACCGTGCGGCCCGGAACGCCGCGACCGCTGCCGCCTCGCCGTCGAGTTCGCCCGTGCCGGGCGCGGCGCGGACCGCGTCCAGCACGGCGGCCAGTCCCGGCGGAGCGGCCGGCATGTCGCCGGAGCGGCCGGCGAGCAGCCGCTCGACGGTTTCCTGGTCCAGGCCGGATGCGTCCATCTCGTGACCCTCAGCGCCGCCACCCGGCCGGGCGTCACACTCCGGCACGGTGCAGAGCCGGTGAGGCCGGTCACCCGGTGCCGGTCACGGCCCGGACGGGCATCTCCGGTTGCCGATGTCCGGCGGTCGCGGTGAACTGAATTACATGGGTGTCATCAAGGTGGGCACGTCCTCGTGGGCCGACCAGATGCTGGTCCGCTCCGGCTGGTATCCGCGCGGGGTCAACACCCCCGCCGGGCGGCTCGGCTGGTACGCCGAGCGGTTCGGACTGGTCGAGGTGGACACCTCGTACTACGCCGTGCCGGCGCCGGAGACCACGGCGGGCTGGGCGGCCGCGACCCCGGCCGGGTTCACCTTCGACGTCAAGGCGTTCCGGCTGTTCACCGGCCACCACACGCCGGTCGACGCGCTGCCCCGCGACCTGCGTCCGGCCGGCGGCCCGAGCCGGATCCGCTGGCGCGACCTGCCCGCCGGGGCGTACGACGAGTTGTGGGACCGGTTCCACGCGGCGCTCGCGCCGCTCGTGGCGGCCGACCGGCTCGGCGCCGTGCTGTTGCAGTTCCCGCCGTGGCTGGCCCGCGGCGATGCGGCCCGGCGGCGGATCCTGGACGCGGCGCGGCGCTGCCGCCCCTGGCCGGTCACCGTCGAGCTGCGGCACTCGTCCTGGTTCGCCGGGGACGCGATGGCCGACACCGTCACGTTCCTGCGTGAGCACGACCTCGGGTACGCCTGTGTGGACATGCCGCAGGGGCACGTCTCCTCGGTGCCGCCGATCCTGGTCGCCACCACCGACCTGGCCGTGATCCGGTTCCACGGGCACAGCACGGCCTGGGAGAGCGGGGACAAGCAGGAGCGGTTCCGCTACGCCTACGGCGAGCGGGAGCTGCGGCACTGGTCGGTGCTGCTGCGCGAGCTGGCCGACCAGTGCGCCGAGCTGCACGTGCTGATGAACAACTGCTGCGGCGACCAGGCCCAGCGCGACGCCGCCCGCCTGGCCGGCCTGCTCGGCGTCGCGCCCGCCGCCGCGCGCGCCTGACGTTTCCTCAGCCGTCGTCCGGGTACCGCCGGGTGCATGGACGACCGCGAAGGGGGATCGGTGGAGAAGCGGTGCGGCGAGGACGAGCGAGACCCGCGAGCGACCCGGGAGGCCGAGGAGGCGCACGGCGGCAGCATGGCGCCGGGCCTGGTCGACGACACCGGGCACCCGGTGGCCGAGTCACCGGTGCCGGACAACGAGCCGTCGGCGCCGGGCCGGCCGGGTGAGGACGGCACCGGCTCCTGAGTTCTCAGGGACGCGTCTCCGGGTGCATCCCGGTCGCCTCCTCCAGCGCGTTGTCGCCGAGGTCGCCGTCCGCGCTGTCGTCCGGGAACGTCCGCCGCGACGGGGCCGGATCCGGCGGCGCGCCCGGCCCGGCCTCGGGCGTCCGGGTCGGTTCCACGGATCCGAACCCGTGCCGGCCCGCCTTCGGCCCGCCCGGTCCGGCGCCGGCCGCCCGGCGCTCACCGAGCCGCCCCTCGGGTACGGCGGTCTCCTCGCTGCCCTCGTCCATCGGGTCGCTTTCGCCAGCGCCCCACGGCGGGTCGGCGTCGAAGCCGTCGGTGGTGCCCCACGGCGCGGCCGACTCCGGCCCGCGCCCGTCACCCCTACCCGGCCGGTCCCTGCTGCTCATGGTCACCTCGCCTGGCTGCTGATGTCCGTGCCGCCCACTGACGGGCGGCCTGTCCGCGCCGGGGCACCGCGCGGCCGGTGACCCACCCCGATGTGGGTCGCCGGCCACGCGGCGGTCAACGGGCCGCCCCGACCAGATGACGTCCGGCCGCGCCCACGGCCGCCACCTTGCCGATGTTCTTCGGCGCGGACATCAGCCCGCCCGCGCGGTCCAGCATGCCCCGGAACACCTGGCCCGGTTTCTGCTGCTCGCCCATGTACGCCGACACCACGACCAGCGCGCCGGTCAGTGCCGGGACCGCCCACTGGAGCAGCTTCATCTGCCGCTGGCTGGAGGCGACGTTCGCCGGGGTGTGGTGGCTGGGCTCGGTGGTCCCCTCGACCGGCGGCCCGCCGGCCTTCTCCAGCCGCATGCCGACCAGCCGGCTGTAGCCGGTCACCGCCAGCGCGCCGACAGTGAGCGCGGTCTTCACCGCGCTCATCTTCCCCACACCCGCCTGGCGGGCCATCCGCGGGCTCTCGGTGACCAGTTCACCGACCGCGCCGGCCAGGTGCGCGCCGATCGCCGCCGCGTTGACGGGCGTCCACCGCGCCCACCCGGCCGAGGCCACCGGCAGCCGCTCCGTCGTGTCGTTGATCCGCGCCGCCGCGCCGTTGACGCCGAGCGCCCCCATCAGGGAACCGCCGAACCAGGCCGCCAGGCCCAGGTCGTGCATCGAGCGCAGCGTGGTGTGCCGTTCTGACATCAGATCCCCCTCCGCCGTGTTCGGGCGGTGCGGCATACCCACGATCGGGCGACTCACGCCCGGCGTGGCGGGGCGGAGGAGGGTTCAGCGCCGGGGGAGCGTGCCGGCGTGGCTCAGCGCCGGGGGAGCGTGCCGGCGAACGCGGCGATCCGGGCGGCCAGTGGAGCCGACGCGCGTACCCAGGTGAAGTGGTCGAGCGGCGCGCCCGCCTCGGCGACCGTGTAGCGGTGCCGCGTCACCGGCGCCGCGGTCAGCTTCTGGCAGAGGTGGTCGAGCGTCTCGTGCGGCGTGTACTGGTCGTCGTCGACGCTCACCGCGAGCACGGGTGTCCGGATCCGCCGCACGGCGGCCTCCGCGTCCACCCCGTCCAGCGCCGGGAACCGGCCGGTGCGGGCGGTGTGCGCCCAGTCCCGGATCACGCCGCGTGCCTGCCGGCCGCCGAAACCCCAGCCCGGCCACACGCCGAGCAGCCGGGCCGTCGCCGCGATCGCCTGGGTGTACGGCAGCACGCCCCACCCGCGCAGGCCCGGGTACCGCCGCCACCACGGCAGCCCCACCGCCACCAGGACCAGCCCGTCCACCCGGCCGTCGTCGTGCAGCGCCTGGTGCAGCACCGCCACCTGACCGCCGAGGGAGTGCCCGAGCAGCAGCCGGGTGCGGCCGTCCAGCCGCGGCTTGAGCGCGTCGAGCACGGCGCCGATGTCGGTGGCCATCTCCTGGTAGCCGTAGCGGCAGGCGCGCGACGGCGCGGGGGTGCTCTCGCCGGTGCCGCGCAGGTCCGCCACGATCACCGCGAGCCCGGCGTCGCGCAGCGCGGCGGCGAACGGCCGGTAGTAGCGGGCGCGCACGCCCATGGCCGGCCAGATCAGCACCACCGGCGCGCCGGGCGGACCGGCCGGCTCCGGGTAGACCTGCACACCGATGCGCGCGCCGTCGACGTCCACGAAATCCTGGGTGTAGTCCCCGCTCACCCGGATCAGCGTACGGCCCGAACCTTACCGGTGGGTAGCAAGGGGTGGCCGGATCCGCCTCACGCCACCGCCGGTGCGGGCCGGGCCGCGTTCGTCAGCGCCCCGTAGACGGCGACGAGCTGGTCCGCGCAGCGCCTCCAGGAGTACCGGCTGCGGACGCGGTCGAGCGCGGCGGTGGCGTACGCGAACCGGCGCACGTTGTCGCCGAGCAGCCGGCGCAGCGCGGTGCCGAGCGCGCGGGGGTCACGCGGCGGCACCAGGTCGCCGGTGAGCCCGTCCACCACGCTGTCGGCGATGCCGCCCACGTTCGTGCCGATCACCGGCACGCCGCAGGCCATGCCCTCCAGCGGGGTGAGCCCGAACGGCTCGTACCAGGGAGCGGCCACGAGCACGTCCGCCGACCGGTACCAGGCGGCCATCTCCTCGCGCGGCACACCGCCGAGCAGCCGTACCCGGTCGGCCACGCCGCACGAGTCGGCGAGCGCGGACAGCCGGCGGGCGAACGTGTCGGCGGGTAGCAGGTGGGCGGGCGGGCCGCCGACCACGACGCACTCCGCGTCCGGCACCGCCGGTAGCGCCCGGACCACGTCCAGGAAGCCCTTGCGCTCGACCATCCGCCCGACGGTGAGGATGCGCGGGCGGGCCGGGTCGCGCGGCGCGACCGGGCCGTCCGGGCGGAACACCGCCTCGTTGACGCCGGACGGGACCAGCGCCATCCGGGACCGGGGCACGCCCATCCGGACCAGCTCGGCGACCTCGTCCGAGCACTGCACGACGACCCGGTCCACGGCCCGGCCGAGCGCCCGCTCGTAGCCGGCGCGCCCTGGTGGACTGGTGTCCCGGGCATCCTGGTGGCGGCGCTTGACGGTGCCGAGCGCGTGGTACGTCAACACGGTCGGCACGCCGGTGCGGCGGCTTGCGTGCACGGTGGCCAGTCCGCTCATCCAGAAGTGCGCGTGCGCCACGTCCGGGGTCCAGCCGCCGCGCCGCCAGGTGTCGGCCAGCCGGCTCCCGAACTCGCCCGTGTACGGCAGCAGGTCGTCCTTCGGCACCCGCCGCGCGGGACCGGCCGCCACATGGCACACCTGGTAGCCGTCCGGCGCGTCGACCGCCTCGGGCAGCGCGGGGGAGTCACGGCGGGTGTAGACGCGGACGTCGTGGCCGGCAACGGTGAGCGCGGACGCGAGTTCTGCCACGTGCGTGTTCTGGCCGCCCGCGTCCTCCTCGCCGGGGGCGGCGAGCGGGCTGGCGTGCTGGGAAATCATCGCGATGCGCATGTTCTCGTCCTCCAGGATCCGGTCCCAGTCGGCGAGGAAGCGGTCCGGACCGGACCGCTCCTTCGCCACCTCGCGTGCCCGTGCGCCGAGTCGGTACGCGGCGTCGGCGTCGCCGGTCAGCCCGCGCGCCGGCTCCACGAGCATGCCGACGCGGGTGGCCGGCGCCCCGGCGTCCGGTGGGGCGGCGGCCACCGCTTCCGTGGTGGCCGGAAGATCGCGTTGATGCCGGGGACGCGCATGGGTGGACCCGTACCCTCGGGTTCCGCCCCTAACCAGTAGATCATCGACTTCTCTGCGGGCCCGTCTCCTCCGCTGTGGAGGCTCCGGACCCTGGCCAGGGCATCGACACGCGTCCCCGGACCGAAAAACGGGTCTGCGGAGTCCTGTTTCGCGGCGCGGCGTCAGCCCGGCAGCATCCCGGGGCCGAACACCTCGTAGGCGATCCGCTCGGCCGGCACACCCCGGCGCAGCAGGTTGCCCCGCACCAGGTTCATGAACGCGATCGGGCCGCACAGGTGCACGGCCGCCCCGGCGGGCAGCGGGAGCCGGTCCGGGTCGATCAGTCCGGCGGACACCTCCGCCTTCAGGCCGGGCAGGTCGGCCCCGGCGGCGTCGAGATACCAGAGCTGGACGGCCAGGTTCGGCAGCCGCTGCTGGAGCGCGGGAAGTTCCGCACGCAGCGCGTGCGCCTCGGCGTCCCGGTCGGCGTGCGCCAGCGTCACCCGGCGTCCGGGGTCGCGGTCGGCCAGGTGCGCCAGCGTCGCCATCGCCGGGGTGAGCCCGATGCCGGCACTGACCAGCAGCAGCGGCCCGTCGCCGCCGGTGGCGTCCACGTCGCCGAACGCCGGGCTGAGCCGCAGCGTGTCGCCGACGGTCACCCGGTCGTGCAGGTGACCGGAGACCATCCCGTCGGGCGCGCCGCCCTCCCCGCGTACCCGCTTCACGGTGATCCGCCACTGGTCGGCGCCGGGCCGGCCGGAGAGGCTGTACTGGCGGATCTGCTGCCCCCGGCCGCCGTCCAGGTCGACGGCGACCGAGACGTACTCGCCGGGGGTGAAGCCGGGCGCGGCGCCGCCGCCGGCCGGCGCGAGGGTGAGCGAGACGACGTCGGCGCTCTCCCTGGTGCGGCCGGTGACCCGCCAGTCCCGCCACACCGGGCCGCCCTCGGGCACGCCGGCGCCGGCGTAGAGCCGCGCCTCGCGGGCGATCAGCTCGCAGGCCAGCAGCCAGTAGACCTCGTCCCAGGCGGCGGCCACCTCCGGGGTGACCGCGTCGCCGAGCACCTCGCCGACCGCGGCGAGCAGGTGCCGCCCGACGATCGGGTACTGGGTGGCGGTGATGCCGAGCGAGGCGTGCTTGTGCGCGATCCGGTCCAGGACCGGGCCCCACGGCATGCCGGTGTCGCCGGTCAGGTGCGCCGCGTACGCGACCACGGCGGAGGCGAGCGCGGCCTTCTGCGCCCCGGTGGCCTGGTTGCCCCGGTTGAACAGGTCCAGCAGGTCCGGGTGGGCGTCGAACATCCGCTGGTAGAAGCGGCCGGTGATGGCCTCGCCGTGCGCCCGCACGACGGGCAGGGTGGCGGTCACGACCGCTGCTGAGGATTCCGAGAGCACGACCGAATCTCCTTCCGGGGCTCGAACAGGTCGATCCCCACGAAACAGGAATTGGTTATTCCCGTTTTAGGGCCGAAGGTCCCGGTGCCGGGGTGGCATGGGTCACCGTGAATCTGCTGGTGTCCTGGAGGGCGCCGAGTGGCTAGGGTCGGTGCGTGAGGCTCAACCGGTCGACCGACATGGCGCTGCGGATCGCCATGCTGACCGCCGCGTCCCCGGTGCGGGCCACAGTCGACGAACTCGCCACCCGGCTCGCGCTGCCCCGCAGCCACGTCGCCAAGGTGGTGCAGCGGCTGCAACGCATCGGAGTCCTGGTGACCATCCGGGGCCGCTCCGGCGGCGTGGCCTTCGCCGAGCACGCCGCGGACATCACCGTCGGCCGGGTGGTCCGCGCCTTCGAGGGCGACGGCGAGGTGGTCGACTGCGCGCAGCCGGTCTGCCCGCTGATCGCGGAGTGCCGGCTGCGCGGTGAGCTGCGGCGCGCGCAGGCCGCGTTCCTCGCCGTGCTCGACGGGGTACGCCTCGGCGACCTGGTCGACGGATCCGCCGGCCCGCTCCTGCTCAGCCTCGGCGTGCCACCGGCCGGTCGCTGATGGCCGTCTCCCATCCGATCTTCTCCCGGCTGTTCGCCCGCGCCAGCGTCGCGATGGACCAGGCCGGCATGGCCGAGCACCGCCGCCGCCTGGTCGACGGGCTGCGCGGCCGGGTGGTCGAGGTCGGCGCCGGCAACGGGCGCAACCTCGCGCACTACCCGCCGGGGGTGAGCCGGGTGGTCGCCGTCGAGCCGGAACCACGCCTGCGTGCCCTGGCCCGCGCCGCCGCGCCCGGCGCCCCGGTCCCGGTGACGGTCGCCGCCGGACTGGCCGAGGCGCTGCCGGTCGCCGACGGCGCCGCCGACGCGGTGGTGCTGTCGCTCGTGCTCTGCTCGGTGCCGGACCAGGCGGTCGCGCTGCGCGAGGCGCGGCGGGTGCTGCGGCCCGGCGGGGAACTGCGCTTCTACGAACACGTGGTGGCCGCCACGCCCGGCCTGCGCCGGGCCCAGCGCATCGCCGACGCCACGCTCTGGCCGCTGTTCTGCGCCGGCTGCCACACCGCCCGGGACACGGTGGCCGCGATCCGGGCCGCCGGTTTCGAGGTGACCGAACTGGACCACTTCCGTTTCCCGCCGACCGGGCTGCCGGCCCCGGCCTCGCCGCACGTGCTCGGCACCGCGATCCGGGCCTGACGCCGGACCGGGCCGGATGCCCGGCCCGGTCCCGGCGTGCTCAGCTCACATTCACCGTGCCGTCCGGGGCGCGGACGCAGGAGACGGTACGGGCGCCGGTGGCCGCCGCCCCGGCGAGGCACCGGCCGAGCACCTTGTGCCCGGCGGCGTTCGGGTGCCACGACTCCTGGCAGGTCTGGAAGTACGTGCCACAGGCGTTGGCGATCCGCTGGATGTCGAGCTTGTCGTACCCGGAGAGGCTGGTGACGAACGTGCCGGTCGGGCCGTCCATCAGCCGGATCGGCGTGGCCAGGGCGTTGCCCGGGCTGCCGGTCGACTCGCAGAGCCGGGCGCCGTCGAACGCGCGCTGCACGTTCAGGTAGACCAGGTCGTCCTGCGGGAACTCGGCGGCCAGCGTGCCGCGTACCGAGCTGACGAGCGTGCCGAGCCCCTGCGAGAAGCGGTGGCCGGGCGCCAGGCTGGCCCGGTGGATCGGGCAGCCGGCCGCGTACCGCTCGGCGCCCAGCGCGCGGAACTTGTCCCGGGTGTCGTCGCGGCTGTCCTCGGTCCAGTAGCTCTGGTCCAGCTCGAACGGCAGCGGGTTGGTGTAGTCCTGGAACACCACCCGGTGCTGCCCGTCGGCGTCGATCTGGTCCAGCGTGGCCAGCAGTTGCCGCAGCGCCGTGGTGGTCTCCGCGGTGGCGGCGGTGAACTGCGCGGCCGTGCCCAGGTCGGCGTCGGTGCACGGCTTCTGCTCCACCGGCCCGCCCAGGTACGCCCAGAACTCCCACCAGCCGGTCCACGCGTCGGCGATGAACCGGTTGGCGCACTTCTCCGCCACGCTGCCGAAGGTGAACGAGCTGTTGTTCGAGCCGAGGCCGACGAGGACCAGGTCGATGTCGTGGGTCCGGGCCACCGTCCGGAGCTGGTCGAGCTGGGCGGCCACCTGCCGCCCCTTGGCCCGCGTCGACGAGGCGTTCGCGATGTCGTACGGCTGGCCGCCCGAGCAGGCCAGGTTGAACCGCGCGGAGATGCCGGGCAGGTCGGCCTGGAACAGCGAGGCGTTCGGCGAGCGGTGGCAGAAGTAGGCGTTGGCGTTGGCGGCGGACCAGCCGGGGAAGCCCTGGGCCACCCCATTGACGTCGACCACCGGCGCGTACGCCCCGGCGCCCTCACCGCTGATGAAGCTGTCGCCCAGCGCCACCGCGGCGGTGGGCAGCGCGGCTGCGGCCGGCCGGGCGGGCGCCGCGGCGGCGGGTAACGCCACCGTGGCGAGCGCCAGCGCCGCCGCGAGCACGGAACGACGGAACACGGACATGCCCGACCTCCCAGACATCGAAATGTGAAAGATTCTTCAGGGGGGCGATCAGATCACGCGCGTGTGACGGACGTCAATGGTTCGACATCCGCGGCCCCGCACCGGGGAAGACATCCGGCGCCCGGGGCGTTGTGCCGCCTGGACCCCCCGCTCGTCCGCCGGACCGCCGTACACGGCCACGGCGCGGACCCGGGCGGCAGTCGATCGCGCAACGCACCGCCCCGGTGCCGCCGACCTGTCGGGGCACCCGGCTAGGCTCGCTCCGGCGCGCCGCGCCCGGCGATCATCGTGGGGGGATCACACGGTGAACGGCACCACACCGCCGAGACCTGGGAGTACGACCAGTTGACCGCACAGCCTGACACCCTCTACGGGGCCGACGACCTGACGCATCTGGAGGGCCTCGACGCCGTCCGCAAGCGCCCGGGCATGTACATCGGCTCGACCGACAGCCGTGGCGTGGGTCACCTCGTCAACGAGATCCTCGACAACTCGACCGACGAGGGTGTCGCCGGTCACGCCACCACTGTCGACGTGATCCTGCACGCCGACGGCTCGGTCCAGGTCGACGACGACGGCCGGGGCATCCCCACCGACGTGCACGCCAAGTCCGGCATCTCCGGCGTCGAGCTGGTGCTGACCCGCCTGCACGCGGGCGGTAAGTTCGGCGGCTCCGGCTACAAGACCTCCGGCGGCCTGCACGGTGTCGGCGCGTCAGCGGTCAACGCGCTGTCCCGCCGCTTCGACGTCACCGTCCGGCGCGGCGGCAAGGTCCACGCCATGTCGTTCCGCCACGGCGTGCCGGGCGTCTTCGACGGCGACGGCCCGGACGCGCCGTTCACCCCGGGCCCCGGCCTCCAGATCGTCGGCGCGATGAAGCGCGGCCAGCGCACCGGCACCTCGATCCGCTGGTGGCACGACCCGCGCTACTTCGAGACCGGCGCCGCCCTCGACGCCGAGGCGGTCCGGCTCAAGCTGCGCAACACCGCGTTCCTCGTCCCCGGCGTGGCCTACCGGCTGCGCGACGAGACCGGCGAGCAGCGCGTCGAGGAGAGCTTCCACTTCCCCGACGGCCTCACCGACATGGTGGAGTTCCTCGCCCCGGCCGGCGACCGGCCGGTCTCCGGCACCCTGCTGGTCACCGGCGAGGGCACCTACCGGGAGAACGCCGCCGACGCCAACGGCGTCATGCAGTCCAACGTGCAGCGCCGCGCCGAGGTCGAGGTGGCGTTCCGCTGGGGCACCGGCTACGAGCGCACCGTCGAGTGCTTCACCAACACCATCCGCAACGCCCACGGCGGCACCCACCGCAAGGGCTTCGAGCGGGCGCTGGCCCGTACCCTCGCCGAGGCCGCCCGCAACGCCCGCGGCCTGCTCAAGCCCAAGGAGGACGCGCCCACCCTGGACGACGTCCTGGAGGGCATGACCGCCGTGGTGCACGTGCGCATCCCGGAGCCGCAGTTCACCTCGCAGACCAAGGACGAACTGTCCACCGCCGGCATCACCAAGGTGCTCCAGGGCCTGGTCGAGGCGCACCTCAAGAGCTGGCTGGACGACCGCCGGACCAAGGCCGAGGCCCGCACGGTGCTCCAGAAGATCGTCGACGCGGCCCGGGTCCGGCTGACCCAGAAGCAGCAGAAGGACGCCGCCCGCCGCAAGACCGCGCTGGAGGGCGCGGCCATGCCGGCCAAGCTCGTCGACTGCCGGGCCGCGGGCATCGAGAGAAGTGAACTGTTCATCGTGGAGGGGGACAGCGCCCTCGGGACGGGGCGCCTCGCGCGGTCCTCCGAATACCAGGCGCTGCTGCCGATCCGCGGCAAGATCCTCAACGTGCAGAAGGCCAGCCTCCAGCAGGTGCTGGACAACGCCGAGTGCGCCGCGATCGTGCAGGTGCTCGGCGCCGGCTCCGGGCGGACGTTCGACCTGTCCACCCTGCGGTACGGCCGGGTGCTCATCATGGCCGACGCGGACGTCGACGGCGCGCACATCCGTACCCTGCTGATCACGCTGTTCGCCCGCTACATGCGGCCGCTGATCGAGGCCGGGCGGCTCTACGCGGCGATGCCGCCCCTGCACAAGATCACGACCAAGGGGCGCAACCCGCAGACCGTCTACACCTACACGCAGGCGGAGATGGAAGCGACTGTGCGCAAGCTGGAGAAGGCCGGCAAGCAGATCGTCACGCCGATCCCGCGCTTCAAGGGCCTCGGTGAGATGGACGCCGACGAACTGTGGGAGACCACCATGAACCCGGCCACCCGGGCGGTCCGCCGGATCACACTCGACGACGTCGAAGCCGCCGAGCGGATCCTCGAACTGCTCATGGGGGAGAAGGTCGAGCCCCGCCGCAACTGGCTGATCGACTCGGCCGACCGGGTCGACCGCGACGCCATCGACGCCTGACCAACGGGTTCGTCTCGGAAGGAAACCGCACCATGGCACGCCGCAAGGACGACCGCGCGAAGGCGGACCTGGCCGCCTTCGACCAGGCCGGCGCTCGCGTCTTCGACAACCCGCTGGTCACCGAGGTCTCGGACTCCTACCTGGAGTACGCGTTCTCGGTCATCCACTCCCGCGCCCTGCCCGACGCGCGCGACGGGCTCAAGCCGGTGCACCGGCGCATCCTCTGGTCGATGCACGAGCAGGGCCACCGCCCGGACCGCGGCCACGTCAAGAGCGCCCGAATTGTCGGTGATGTGATGGGCAAGTACCATCCGCACGGTGATACTGCGATTTACGACGCTATGGTGCGGCTGGCGCAGGACTTCTCGCTCAATGTCCCGCTGATCGACGGGCACGGCAACTTCGGCAGCCCGGACGACGGCCCGGCCGCGGCCCGCTACTGCGTCGTGGGTGACACCCGGATCCGCCTGGCCGGTGGCAGCAGCCCACGGATCGGTGATGTGGTCGACCTGCCGCCGAACAGCGAGGCGGAGGCCGATTTCGAAGTCCTCGACAAGGACGGCAAAGCGGTTCGCGTCAACAAGGTCTTCAACTCGGGCGTCCACCCGACGCTCCGGATCACGACTGAGACCGGATTCTCCCTGCGTGGTACTGAGAATCATCTGGTTCTCTGCCTCGAAGCTCCGATGGGCGTCCCTGTCTTCCAGTGGCGCCGGCTCGACGAGGTGACGCCGGGCTCGGTGGTCTGTATCGCTCGGAACGCCTGGAACCAGGTCGTCCCCACCGCTCGCGAATACACGCTCGGGGTGCTCGGTGGTGCCTGGGTCTCCGAAGGCTTCGCGAGCGAGTCGCGGGCAGGATTCAGCAATACCGATGAGCATTTCTTCGGCGAGGTTCTGCATGCCTACGACCAGGTCGTGGGTGGACGACGCTACGTCAACGACCGGCACACGCGCCGAGACCGTCGCCGCATACACGAACTCGACGTCCAGGACGTCGCAGGCGGGATGGATGCCTTCCGGGCGAGTCCACTCGCCGAGCTCATCGGTCACCAGGCGAGGGACAAGTTCGTGCCCGAGTTTGTCTGGGCAGGAGGGTGGGGCATCAAGCGGGCCTTCCTGATGGCCCTCTTCGAAGGCGACGGCGGAGTCCGCGTCGCCAATAGCAGCTTCACCATCCAGTACACCAGCTACAGCGAGCGTCTGACTCGGGAGGTGCAAGAACTGCTCGCGGAGTTCGGCGTGATCGCCTGTCGACGCCACTACACCCGGCCCAGTGGCTCGGTGGAGCACCGCTTGGTGATCTCGGGGACGCGAAACATCAGGGCCTTCGCAACTCGTGTCGGCTTCCTCCGCACCAAGCAGGCGGTGCTGGCCAAGATGCTGCGGCACGCGCCGCTGCGCCCGCGTCGGCTCAGTCAGGACCACGTCCCCTTTGTGGCCGACTACGTGCGCAGCAGCATCGACTTCGATCGTCGGGGCAGCGGACGCAAGTGGCTCACCAGCCACAACTTCGATCGTGTCGAGCGGTGGGAGACCGAACGACTCCGCATCATCGACCGCATCAAGGACACCGAAATCCTTGCCACCATCCTGCCCGTCATGGATGCGGGCTATCGGTACGAGAAGGTCGTCGCCGTCTCTCCCGACGAGCCGGCGGAGGTCTATTCCGTTCGAGTGGAATCCGCTGACCACTCCTTCCTGGCCGGTGGATTCGTCAACCACAACACCGAGGCCCGGATGTCCCGGGAGGCGATGCTGCTCACCGGCGAGCTGGGTGAGGACACCGTCGACGTCGAACCGAACTACGACGGCTCCCTGACCCAGCCCACAGTGCTGCCGGCGGCGTTCCCGAACCTGCTCGTCAACGGCGCGTCCGGGATCGCGGTCGGCATGGCCACCAACATGATCCCGCACAACCTCGGCGAGGTGGTCCAGGCCGCCCGGTGGCTGATCAACCACCCGGACGCCACACTCGACAAGCTCATGGAGTTCGTGCCCGGCCCCGACCTGCCGACCGGCGGGCTGCTGCTCGGCCTGGACGAGGTGCGCCGCGCGTACGAGACCGGGCGCGGCGTGGTGCGCATGCGCGGCCGGGTGGAGATCGGCCCGCTGGAGGGCAGCCGCGGCCGGCAGGCCATCACCGTCACCGAGCTGCCGTACGGCGTCGGCGCCGAGAAGGTCATCGCGGCCATCACCAACGAGGTCAACAAGACCAAGCGGCTGACCGGCATCGCCGACGTCAAGGACCTCACCGACCGGGAGAACGGCACCCGCCTGGTGGTGGAGTGCAAGGTCGGCGTGAACCCGCAGGCGCTGCTGGCCGACCTCTACCGGCTCACCCCGCTGGAGCAGTCCTTCGGCGTGAACAACCTGGTGCTCGTCGACGGCCAGCCACGCACGCTGGGGCTCAAGGAACTGCTCGACGTGTTCCTGGCGCACCGCTACGAGGTGGTGACCCGGCGCAGCGCGTACCGCAAGCGCAAGCGGGAGGAGCGCCTGCACCTGGTCGACGGCCTGCTGATCGCCCTGCTCGACATCGACCGGGTGGTCAAGCTGATCCGCGCCAGCGAGGACGCCCAGGCCGCCAAGGACGGCCTGATGCAGAAGTTCAAGCTCTCCGAGATCCAGGCGAGCTACATCCTGGACACCCCGCTGCGCCGGCTGACCAAGTACGACCGGCTGGAGCTGGAGGCCGAGCAGGAGAAGCTGCGCGGCGAGATCGCCGAGCTGTCGAAGATCCTGGACGATGACAAGGTGCTGCGGAAGGTGGTCTCCGACGAGCTGGCCGCAGTGGTCAAGCAGTTCGGCGCGCCGCGGCGTACCACGCTCGTCGACGGCGACCTCAAGGAGGTGCTCGCCGCTTCGGTGCCCGCCGGTCCGCTGGAGGTCGCCGACGACCCGTGCCAGGTGATCCTCTCCGCCACCGGGCTGGTGGCGCGGACCGCGGCCGAGTCGGAGGAGGCCGCCGAGGCGCGCCGGCGCAGCGGCCGGGTCAAGCACGACGCGGTACGCGCGATCGTGCACTCCACCGCCCGCGGCCGGGTGCTGCTGGTGACCAGCGCCGGCCGCGCGTTCAAGATCGACGTGTTGCCGTTGCCGGTGCTGCCGGAGCAGTCCGGCACGGTGTCGCTGCGCGGCGGCATGTCGGCGGCGGAACTGGTGCCGCTGGAGCCGGGCGAGACGGTGGTCGGGCTCGCTCCGCTGGGACCGTCCGCGCAGGGGTCGCCCGGCCTGGCGCTCGGTACCCGGGCGGGCGTGGTGAAGGTGTGCGCCCCGGACTGGCCGGTCCGTTCCGACGAGTTCGAGGTGATCTCGCTGCGCGACGGTGACGAGGTGGTCGGCGCGACCTGGCTGACCGACGGCGCCGAGACGCTGGCGTTCGTCTCCTCGGAGGCGTCGCTGCTGCGCTTCGCCGCATCGGTGGTACGCCCGCAGGGGCTCAAGGGCGGCGGCATGGCCGGCATCAACCTGCCGGGCGACGCCCGGGTGGTCTTCTTCGGCGCGATCCGCACCGACGACGCGAAGCACGGTGAGCCGATGGTGGTCACCTCGACCGGAGCCACGGTGAAGGTGACGCCGTTCAAGGCGTACCCGGCGAAGGGGAGGGCGACCGGCGGCGTGCGCGCGCAGCGGTTCCTCAAGGGTGAGCTGGAGCTGTCGGTGGCCTGGATCGGCCCGCGACCGGTGGGCGCGACGGCCACCGGCGACCCGGTGGAGCTGCCCCCGGCCGATCCGCGCCGCGACGGCTCCGGTTTCGCCGTGATGCTCGGCCCCACCGTCGTAGGCCACCACATCGACCGCGACTGACGAGGCAGGGGCGGGCGGCGTGTGCCACCCGCCCCGACCGGTCGGTCGCTCCGCTCGTCTCCTACCTTCGCCCTCACCGACCCGGCAGCTCACCGGACGGGACAGCCTCACCGGGCGCGGCGGCGTCACCTGGCCCGGCCGGCGGCCCAGCCGTCCGGCCGCCCGACCTACCGTCTCGTGCCCGCCCCTTTCGGCCCCGGATCGACCCGGTTGATCAAGGAGTTTGCGGCCTCTTCACGCCTCCCGCCGGCCGCAAACTCCTTGATCACCGCGGCGGGTGGTGCGGCGGACCAGGGCACCTGGGGCTGGCTGGCGGCTGCTTGGCGCTGGGGTGTGCGGTCGCACCCCCATCGCGTGTTGACCAAGGAGTTAGTGGCCGCTTCGAGCCGTCTGCCGACCCTAAACTCCTTGATCACCGCAGCGGGCGCCCCTGGCGAACTGGGCGCCCGGCGAATTCCGGGTGTCTGGACATTCCCACCCTGCCCCGCACGGTCGATCATGAGGTTAGCGGCGACAAAACGGACACCGAATGCGGCCAACCTCATGATCGACGCAGCCGGGGCAGGGCGGGGGTGGGGGCAGGGGCAGGGCGGGGCCCGGGGCGGGTGGGGTCAGAGTTCGGGTTCGGGGGACTGGCGGGACTCGGGGGTGGTGCCGCGCAGGCGGGCGATCAGGCGCATGCCGTGGTAGATCGCCAGGGCGGCAGCCGTGCCCAGGGCGATGCCGTTGAACGACAGGTCGCCGGCGGTCAGCGTGTAGTTGGCGGCGCCGACGATCACCGCCACCGCGGCGGTGAACAGGTTGATCGGGTCGTGGAAGTCGACCCGGCTCTCGATCCAGATCCGGGCGCCCAGGATGGCGATCAGGCCGTACAGGGCGGTGGTGGCGCCACCGAGCACACCGGCCGGGACGGTGAGGATCAGCGCGCCGAACTTCGGGCAGAGCCCCAGCAGGATTGCCGTGCCGCCGGCCACCCAGTACGCGGCGGTGGAGTAGACGCGGGTCGCCGCCATCACGCCGATGTTCTCCGCGTACGTGGTGGTGCCGGAACCGCCGCCGGACCCGGCCAGCACGGTGGCGACGCCGTCGCCGAGCAGCGCCCGGCCCATGTCGCGGTCCAGGTTGCGGCCGGTCATCGCGGCGACCGCCTTGACGTGCCCGGCGTTCTCCGCGATCAGCACGAGGATCACCGGGATGACCAGCACGACGGCGCGCGCGTCGAAGCTCGGCGTGTGGAACTCGGGGAAGCCGACCCACGCCGCCTGGCGCAGGCCCCTGACCGCCTGCTGGTCGAGGTTGCCGGTGAGCGCGGCGAGCACCCAGCCGACCACCACGCCGATCAGGATCGACAGGCGCGCCACGAAGCCGCGGAACAGCACGGTGGTGAGCAGGATCGCGACGAGGGTGATCACGGCGATCAGCGGCTGCGCCTTCACGCCGGTGCCGGAGCCGCCGCCGTCCCAGGCGACCGGCGCGAGGTTGAGGCCGATCAGCATGACGATCGCGCCGGTGACCACCGGCGGCATGAGGGCGTCGATCCAGCGGGAACCGGCCACCTGCACCACCACGCCGACGATCGCGAGCGCGACGCCCGCGACGACGATGCCGCCGAGGGCCGCGCCGATGCCGCCGTCGGTCTTCGCGGCCAGCACCGGCGCGATGAAGGCGAACGACGAACCGAGGTACGAGGGCAGCCGGTTGCCGGTGATCAGCAGGAACAGCAGCGTGCCGAGCCCGGAGAACAACAGCGTGGTGGCGGGCGGGAAGCCGGTGATCAGCGGGACGGTGAAGGTGGCGCCGAACATGGCGACCACGTGCTGCACGCCCACGCCGATGGTGCGCGGCCAGGAGAGTCGTTCGTCGGGCCGGACCACGTCGCCGGGGCGTACCTGGCGGCCGTCGCCGTGCAGGGTCCACGGGGACCAGCGGGAGGTGGGGGACTGGGTCATCGGTCGCCCTTCGCGTCATCGGGTGACGGGGGCGTGATCGACCCTGGGAGTTGTTTCTAGCACGTGCGCTGCCCGGATGTGGGCCCGGTCCGGCCTCAGGCGACGCCGGTGGGACGGAACTGGACGCTGACCCGGGGGCCGACCGGGCGCGTGGTCTTCGGCACCGCGTGCTCCCAGGTGCGCTGGCAGGAGCCGCCCATGACCACGAGGTCGCCGTGGCCGAGCGGGAACCGCAGGCTGCCGCCGCCTCCGCCGCGGGGGCGCAGCAGCAGCGCGCGCGGGGAACCGAACGAGACGATCGCCACCATGGTGTCGGTGTGCGCGGAGCGGCCGTGGGTGTCGCCGTGCCAGGCCACGCTGTCGCGCCCGTCGCGGTAGAGGCACAGGCCGGCGGTGACGAACGGTTCGCCCAGCTCGGGCGCGTAGTGCCGGGTGAGCGCGTCCCGGGCCGCGGTGAGCACCGGGTGCGGCAGCGGCCGGCCGGCGGCGTACCAGCAGAGCAGCCGGGGCACGTCGACCTCGGTGTCGTACATGGTGCGGCGCTCGGCCCGCCAGGGCACCTCGTGGCGCAGCGTGCCGAGCACCTCGTCGGAGCCGCGCACCCAGCCGGGCAGGTGGTCGACCCAGGCGCCCCGGCTCAGCTCGTGCCGGCGCAGCCGACCGGCGAGCGGGCCCAGGGCCGGGCCCTGCTCGGCCAGGTCGAGCATCGAGGGCTGGTACGCGTCGGACACGCCGCCGATCGTACCGTGCACTCGAACAGGCGTACGACGGTCAGCGCCGCAGCATCCGGCGGACCTTGCCCGGGACGGCCTGCTTGATCCGCTCCCGGAGCTGCTGCGAGCGCAGCCCGTCGATGGTGGCGGTGAGCTTGGCGTTCTCGTCGCGCAGCCGCTCGATGCGGGTCAGCAGCTCGGCCGGCGCGGTGGCGGCGGCGGGCCGGACGGCCGGCGGGAACACCGTGTCGGCCACGCGCCGGTCGAAGCGCGCGGCGCTGTCGCCGTCGGCGAACGAGGTGCCGAGGTCGTGCTTGGCCAGGAACGCGGTGATGGTCTCGAAGCGGGCCTTGTGGCCGTCGTTGAGCGCGGTGTAGTCGGCCTCGGCGTAGAGGTCGGCGGCGTCGACGTCGGCCGGCACGTCCCGCATGATCCGGTGCGGGATGCCGAAGTAGCGGGCCAGTTCCAGCGTGCGTGAGTCGTGGGCGAACAGGTAGCCGGGCGTGCCGGCGACGAGCGCCGTGATGGTGCCGTGGATGCGGGTGCCGAACGCGAAGTCGTACCCGGACAGGTGCGACATCCAGGTCCACGGGTCGACGAACATGCGCACCTTGTCCTCGGCGAACAGCGGGTGCGAGGTGTGCAGCGGGATGTCGCTGCTCTGGCCCCGGTGCTCGGGCGCGTCGCCGTAGAGCAGGGTGCCGAGCGTCCGCAGGTCCTGCGGCACGTAGCAGAGGTTCGGGTAGCGCTCCTGGTGGTGGCGGACCACCGAGGCCATCGAGCGGACGTACGGGGAGATGGTGAGCGCGACCTTCGACTCGGCGGTCAGCTTCGGGCGGGTCTTCTCCAGGTGGAACGTGTCGCCGTGCAGGAACATCGACGGGCAGCCGATCTGCTCCACGGCGGAGAAGCCCAGCGCGTTGAGGTAGCTCTCGGTCACCTCGCCGCGTACGCCGATGCTGTGCGACCGGTCCAGCACTGCCTTGCAGAACGCGCGGACCGGCTCGTCGATCGGCCGCAGGTACTCGCGATCGCCGTCGACGTTCGTCTGCACGCCGACGCCGAGCACCACCACCGGGATCTTCAGCCGCTCGATCAGCCGGGTCAGCGGCGCCAGGCGGTGCACGAAGCTGCGGCGGAACGCGTTGGCGAGCGGTACGACGAACACGTCGTGCCGCTCGTTGATCTCGTCGGCGAGGCGCGGGTCGGCCGGGGTGCGGGTCGGTGTGATCTCGGCCGTGGAGGTGGCGAGCAGCTTGTGCGCGGCGTGGCTGAAGACCAGGTTGCCGCTGTTGTCCCCGATCCAGTTTCCGGCGAACGTCTCCTCGGGCGTGAGGACGTCGAACGGGCCCTTGCGGGCGCGGAGCAGGATCCGCTGGTGCATCCGGTTCGCTCACCTTCCGTACGGCACGGCGTGCGGCGGGAGCCGGGTGGGCGCCCGCGCGTGCAGGAACGGAAATCGTATCCGCCGCCGCTGTGGAGCCGAGCGGGCGGCGGCTCGCCGGGAACGTCCCGGTTCCCCGGGGTAGGGTGCCCGGAATGACCAGCGCGCCCACCGTCACCCGTGCCCCACGACTGCCGTCGCTGACCGGATTGCGGTGGGTCGCCGCGCTGCTGGTCTTCGCCTTCCACGCCGGCACCATGGGGATCGTCGCCGAGCCGCACCTGAAGCCCCTGATCGACAAGGCCTTCAGCCTCGGCCTGTCCGGCGTCGAGTTCTTCTTCATCCTCAGCGGGTTCGTGCTGGTCTGGTCGTACCGGGACGGGGAGCGCGCGTGGACGTTCCTGCGCCGCCGGCTCGCCAAGATCTACCCGAACCACGTGGTGACGTTCGTCGCGGCGGTGGCGATCGCCGCCTGGTTCGCCGACCCGATCGTGCCGTGGGCCGCGATCGCCAACTTCTTCCTGGTCCAGGCGTGGATCCCGCTCGGCGGCTACTTCTACAGCGTCAACAACGTGAGCTGGTCGCTCTCCTGCGAGCTGGCCTTCTACCTGTGCCTGCCGCTCGTGGTGCCGTGGCTGCGCCGGGCCCGTACCGGCGTGCTGCGCACCGTCCTGATCGCGGCGCCGCTGCTCATCCTGGCGCTGTGGCCCGGCCAGCACCTGGTGCCGGAGGAGCAGCGGTGGTGGTTCACCCAGATCTTCCCGGTGACCCGGTCGCTGGAGTTCTGGATGGGGGTGGCCGCCGCCGAGCTGATGCGCCGGCACCGCTGGCGGGGACCGAACCTCGGCGTCGCCACCGGGATCTTCGTCACCACCTGGGTGGTCGCCGCGCTGTGGATCCCGGCCGAGTTCTGGGCGGCGCTGCTCGCGGTCGCGTACCTGCTGGTCATCGCCGCCGCGGCGGACGCCGACGTGCGCGGCCGGCCCACCCCCTGGCGGTCCCGCGCGATGGTCTGGCTCGGTGAGGTCTCGTTCGCCTTCTACCTGGTCCACGTGCTGGTCATGGTCACCGTGCTGCGGCTGACCGGGCACTGGGGGACCGGGCTGCCCGGCTGGCGCGGCCCCGTCGCGGTGCTCGGCTTCCTGGTGGTCACGCTCGCGCTGGCCGCCGCGCTGCACCGCTGGGTGGAGGTGCCGATGATGCGCCTGCTCGGCCCGTCCCGCCGGGCCCGCGCGGCGTCGCGCGTACCGGCCGCCGCGTCGGCGGTGCCGGCTCCGCGCCGGCCCGCCGAGGACGCCGCCACCCCGGCCGCCGACGGCGGCGCGACGTCCGTCACCGGCCGGGCCGAGGGCATCGAGTACGCCGGGCGGCGTCACCCGGACTGACACGCGCCGTCGCCTGCCGGTCGGTCCGCGACACGCCGTGCGGCGGTGCGTTCGTGGGGGTTCGGCGGTAATTTGTACCCGTGCTTCCGATCGCGCTCACCTGCCCCGTGTGGTGGGTCGCGCGCTGGACCGCCCGGATGCTCGCCAGTCTCGCCGTGGTCGTCGCCTGCTCGTTCGGCGCCGCCACGCTGCCGGCCGGTGTCGCCGCTGCCGCCCCTGCTCCGGCGGTCGCCGCCTCGGCGTACACGGTCACGGGCACCTCGACCGCCGCGCGGCCGGAGGCCGACCGCGTGGCCGAGCGGCCGGCCTCTCCCGCCGGTGTCCCGGCGCCCGCGCCCCGGGCGACCGTCCCGGCCGTCCCGGAGCCGGTCCCGGCCGGACGGGCCGCCGCGCCGGCCGGCCCGCGGGCCCCGCCCGCCCGCTGATCCGCCCACGGGCCGCGCCCGTTCCTCGCACCCACCGAACGTCATCCCCGCACCCGCCCTCGGCGCCCGTTCCACCGGCCGCCCCGGCGAGGTCGTGCGGGCCCTCCCGCCAGGTCCTTCCCGTGAGGTGCCGACCATGTCGCAGACCGCTCTGTACCACTTCCTCACCGCCGTGCCCGAGGCCGCCGCCATCTGGTCCTTCCTGCTGCTGCTCGCGCTGGGCCTGCTCGCCGCGCTCGTCGCCCGGCCCGAACGCGACGCCACGGAGGAGGCCGCCCCCGAGCCGGCCGACGCCGACGCCGCCCGTCGCGACGACCTGATCCGGTACGCCGAGGAGGTGGCGGTGGCCGCCGCCGGGGCCGCCCAGACGGCCCGTCGCCGCCGGGAGCGGTGGCTGGCCGCGCAGGACGAGGCGGAACGGGCCTGGACCGCGTACGACGAGGCGGACGCCGCCGCCCGCCGCCTGGCCGGCGCCGCCGCGCTGGCCGCCCCGCGCACACCGCGAACCCCGGCCGAGTACGCGGCCCGGGAGCGCTGGCTGCACCACGCCGCCATGACGGCGCACTGGCGGGGTGACCTGACCGCCCGTCAGCTCGCCGACGTGCTGGCGCGCCGCAACGGGTGGGATCCGCGCCGGCACCCGGCCGAGCAGGAGATCGTGCTGGCCCGCACCGTCCGGGACGGGCGCCGGGCCGGATGGGAGAGCGCCGCCGAGCGGGAACGGGCGGCCTGGCGGGACGCGGAACTCGCCGCCGAGGCCGCCCGGACGCTCGCCGCCGAGGCGTACGCGGCCACGGCGGCGCTGCGGCCCGTACCGGCGAACCGCAGCGCGACGACGAGCGGCCTGCCGGTCCCCGCAACCGTGCGGAACGCCCGGTGGCGCCCGGCCCGGGTCGGCTGAGGCGTCGTCTCGACCGAATCGTTACCCGGAATGTGGTGAGCCCGGTCACCCGGGCCGCCGAAACGGGCGCCGGGCGCAGAACAGGTCATCGAGTCGCGCAATTGCCGGGTCGCTGCTCGCCGTCTGTCCGCTTTCCGCCGCCGGGTGCTGTCGAAACGGCTTGTCCCATTGAGGGAAGTCAGTAACCGGGTGTGCCGAAATCCGTTACCGCCGAGCACGTTTGCGCAGGTGAGAGCGCTTGGCATGGAACATACCCACCGGTAGTGTCGGCGCGTCCGATGCGGTAACCGATCGCCGACGGCGACACCGCACCGACCCGCCTAATCGTGTCTCACGAACCGGGGACCCATGAGCAGCATCGGGGTGAATCCGCGGGCCGACGGCCCGCGGTAGGGCGTACTTCCCGCCCGAATCCGTCAGCTAACCCGGTCGGCGGCCACGGAAGGAGTACCCCTCGTGCCCACCCCTCGATCGTCCCCCCGCCTCCACGGCACCGCGGTGCCCGCGCTCGCCTGACGCGCGACCGGCAACCGCCCCCTGGGCGCCCGGCATCACGGGCGTTCCCGATCCCCCGGCCATCCGGCCCCGCGAGCACGTGCGAGTTCCTCCGCGTGCCGGGCCGGCGTGCGCCGTTCACGCCCGTGGAGGATTTCGTGAAGCACCACCTGAAGCGTCAGCTGCGACGGATCGTCACCGAACGCCCGTACCAGATCGTCGCCGGATCGGCCGTCGCGCTCGTGCTGGCCGCCGGCGCCGGCGCCGGCACCGTCGCCACCGCCGGTGACGACGCCCCGGTCCAGGAGAACACCGCAGCGGTCGCCGATCTCGGCGCCGCCCGCCTCGGCGAGCAGGCCGCCGGCCGCAGCGAGGCCCGCATCGCCGTACCGCAGACGTCGCCCAGCGCCTCCGCCGCACCCGGCGCGTCGCCGAGCGCCTCCCCGTCGAAGAAGGCCACGGCCGACCCGGACACCACGGCGAAGGCCAAGCCGAAGCCGCCGTCGAGCAAGACGCTCGACTACGACTACCAGGCGCAGATCAACTACTTCTACTGCGGTCCGGCCGCCGTGCGCAACGCGCTCAGCGCCGCGGGCATCGAGCGCAGCCAGGACGCGCTCGCCGGGCCCCTCGGCACCACCGAGATGGGCACCAACTCGGCCGAGGACACCACCCGGGTGCTCAACCAGCAGGTCAAGGGCAACCCGTACCGGACCCGCATGATTCCCGGCACCGCCACCCCGGCCCAGATGGACCGGCTCCAGGCCGACGTGGTCGAGGCGATCAGCAACGGCCGCGCGGTCGTCGCGAACGTCGCCGGTACCGCCACCGACACCAACGGCGGCTGGCACTCGTTCCCGGGCGGCCACTACGTCGCTGTGGTCGGCTACAAGGACGACGGCCGGACCGTACGCATCGCCGACTCGGCCGACCCGTCGCTGCCGTCGTACTGGGTCACCACGATCGACCTGGCGCACTGGGTCTCCACGCGCGGCTACTCCGCCTGACTCCCGCACGGCCCGAAGGCCGGCACCCCGCTCCCCGGGGTGCCGGCCTTCCCCGTCCCGCCCCGCCCCGCTGATCTTGCACTTGTGGCCCCGTCAAAGCGCGCAAGCCGGGCATCCCGCGGGCCGGAACCGCAAGGTCGACGGGCTGGTGGGCGCCGGCTTGGTGGGTTCGGTCTCGCGTGTCGTGTGCGGGCGGTGGCAGACTGCGCCAATGGGCGATGTGACGGGGAAGCGGCACCTGATTCTCCTGCACGGCATGGGTGCCACCGGCGAGGTGTGGCTGCCCTGGGCGCCGCTGCTGGAACGCCGCTGGCCCGGCCGCTGGCTCGCCCCCGACCTCGCGGGACACGGCTGGTCGCCCTCGCTCGACGGCTACTCGTTCGAGGCCCTGGCCCAGCGCGTGGTGGACGGGCTCGGCCCGGTCCGGCTCAGCCCGGACGACCGGCTGGTGCTGCTCGGGCACTCGCTCGGCGGCGTGGTGGCGCTGGCGCTCGCGGCCCGGCAGCGAGGGCTTCCGGTCGACGCGGTGGTGGGGCTCGGCATCAAGGCGGTCTGGTCCCCGGCCGAACTGGCCAAGTCGGCGGAACTGGCCGCCCGGCCGGTCACCTGGTTCGCCACCCGTGACGAGGCGGCCCGCCGCTACCTGCGGGTCTCCGGGCTCGCCGGGCTGTTCGCACCGGACCATCCGGTGGTGGAGGCGGGGCTGCGCCGGGTGGACGGCCGCTGGCGGCTCGCGATGGACCCGGCCGCGTTCGCGGTCGGGGAGCCCCGGCTGCCGGCCCTGCTGGCCGCCACCGGTGTGCCCGTGCTGCTGGCCCGGGGCGAGCTGGACCCGATGGTGACCGACGCGCAGCTCAAGGAGCTGGGCGCGCCGGTGGCGACGCTGCCCGGGCTGGGCCACAACGCGCACGTCGAGGATCCGGAGGCGGTGCTCGCCCTGCTCGACCCGTACCTCTGAGCGGGCCTACACCCCGGCGCGCGGCGCCGGGACCGCCCAGTTGGGTTCCAGCTCCCGGCGGGCGGCGGTGAGGAACGCCTCGGCGTACCCGTCGGCGGGGAAGTCGCCCAGGTACCGGGTCCGCGCCGCCCAGCGCTGCGCCGCCTTCGGGTCGGCGTCGAGCAGGTCGGTGAGCACCTCGTCCACGTTGGACATGTCACGCCGCAGCACGTAGCCGGACGCCGCGAGCGGGAACCGCTCGACGAAGTGCTCGCCGTCGGCGCCGGTGTCGGTGACCGCGTACGGCTTGCCGGAGTAGAGCCAGTCGGAGATGACCCCGGACACGTCGGAGACCAGCGCGTCGGCGCGGTTGACGCACTCGGTGAGCGTCAGCTCGCGGCTCGCGGCGGCGCCCCACAGGTGCGGCCGGCCGGTCTTCGCCCGGTCGGCGGCGAGCAGTTCGGTGAGCCGGGCGAGCTGACGGGCCGAGGCCGGGTTCTTGCCGGTGTACGGGTGGGCGCGCAGGATCACCGCGGCGCCCCGGTCGATCAGCCGGCGGATCAGCGTCTCGGCCACCGGCAGCGAGCAGTAGTTCGCGTCGGCGTGGTGCCCGGTCCAGGTCGGGGTGTAGAGGACCGTGGGGTGCGCCGGTGCGGTGACCGGCTCCCGGCGTACCTCGATGGCCTCGACCTGGGGCCGGCCGACCACGACGAACTTGTCGGCGGGGATCTCCACGCCGGCGCGGGCGTACCTGTCGATCGCGGCCTGACCGGCCACGAAGATCCTGTCGAAGATGGCCGAGACCGGGTTGGCGCTGGGGGCCTTGTCGCTGTCGCCGTGGTGCAACTGCACGTGGGTGAGCTGGTTGAACCGGATCACGTGGGCGTTCTTCGCGCCGTGGTTGACGTAGAACGCCACCCGCAGGCTCGGCACCAGCGCCTCGTCGAGCGCCTTCAGCGTGGGGCAGAGGACCACCGGGGCGCGGGTGGCGGCGGCCACCGTCGACAGGAACTCCGGCTCGCGCAGCACCACCACGAACGGGCGGCCGATCCGCTCCAGGTACGGCAGCCACATGGTGACCTGGTACTCCGAGCCGGGCGGCGCGGAGAAGTGCAGCAGGAACTCGGGCTGATGGCGGCGCAGCGCCCGGCCGACCGGGCCACCTCCGGCGGGCGGGCGGAACCGGCGCCGGGCGAGATCCAGCGCGACCGCCCCGCACCCGGCGCCGACGAGCAGCGCGGCGGCGAGCGCCGACCAGGCGGGTAGCGCCAGGGCGGCGGCGAGCGCCACCACGGCGAGCAGCACCAGCAGCGCGTCGCCGAGCCGGGCGGCGACGACCGGTGTCCACGTGCGGACCGGGAGGTGCGCCGCCCGGATCTCCAGCGCGCCGGCCTGCCGCAGCGGCCCGACCAGCAGCACCAGCCCGAGCAGGACCAGCGCGGTGGCGGCCAGCGCCGGGTCGAAGCCGCCGTCGAGGCGCCGCGCGTAGCCGACCAGGATGCCGGCGGCGACGAGCACCGTCTCGGCGAGGCCGTCGGCGGACGGCCGGACCCGGCGCTCCCAGGCGGTGGCGGCGAGCGCCGCGACGGCCAGGGCCAGGCCCCAGCCGGTGGCGCCGGTGAGCGCCACGACGAGGAAGGCCAGCACCGCCAGCCCGGTGGTCAGCACTCGGGCGAGCAGCTTGCGGACCAGGTCACCACGCATCTGGTACGTCCCGTCGGGTTCAGGCGTCGGCGGACAGCTCGGACCGGTGCGGGCCCGGCTGGGCCGGTACGGCGGCGACCTGCTCGCCGGGGGACCGGCGTACGTCGACCACCTGGCCGGTCAGTTCGGAGATCAGCACGTCCAGGGACGCCTGCGCGACCGCCTCGGAGGAGAGCAGCGTGTGTTCCGGCTCCTCGCCGAACGCCCGCGTCCGCATCGGGGTGGCGGTGCGTTCCGGGTTGACGCAGTTGACCCGTACGCCGAACTCGGCCCACTCGTCGGCGAGCGCCTGGGTCAGGTTGACCAGCGCGGCCTTGGTGGCCGAGTACAGCGCGTAGCGGGCCCGGCCCCGGGTGTACGAGCTGGACGTGTAGAGCAGCAGCTGGCCCTTGGTCTGCTGGAGGTACGGCAGGGACTGGCGCGCGATGGTGACCGGGCCGACGAAGTTGACGTGCAGGAGACGGTCCATCGTCTCCGAGTCCATCTCGGCGAGCGCGCCCTTCTCCAGGATGCCGGCGGTGACCACCACGTGGTCGATCCGGCCGGTCGCCTCGAACGCGGTCTTCAGCGCGGCGGCCACGTCCTCGGCGCGCTCGACGTGCGTGCCGGTGGTGGAGCGGCTGAACGGGAAGACCTGGGCGCCGTAGCCACGGGCCAGCTCGGCCAGGTCGTGGCCGATGCCGTAGCTGCCGCCGAAGACCACGATGGTCCGGCCGGTCAGCTCCTCGGCGTAGCTGCGGTGGTCGGTCAGGCGGGGCGCCTGGGCGGCGGCGAGCTGGAACAGCTTGTCGGCCAGGTGCACGTCGACCGGGTGGGTGACCTTGATGTTCTCGTCCGAGCCGTCGATCACCTTGAT
Source organism: Micromonospora sp. HUAS YX12 (assembly GCF_040215685.1). Classification (NCBI taxonomy): domain Bacteria; kingdom Bacillati; phylum Actinomycetota; class Actinomycetes; order Micromonosporales; family Micromonosporaceae; genus Micromonospora; species Micromonospora sp. HUAS YX12. The sequence continues at coordinate 6,050,822 of NZ_CP157974.1, read as the reverse complement.
CGGCGTGCCGGGCAGGTAGCGCAGCACCACACCGCAGTCGTCGGTGGCGGCGAAGTCGGGGTCGCCCTCGGCGCGGCGGTACGCCTCCCGGATGGTGCCGGAGCGGAACGCCTGCGGGGTCTGGCCGCGGCGCAGCCGGGAGCGGACCGGGATGTCGGTGATGCAGTCGTCCGCGTCCACCTGGATGATCGTGTCGGCGGACGGGATGGCCACGTCCACCGCCGAGTACGTCCAGAGCGCGTTCACGCACTCGCGCACGATCCGGGCGCTGACCAGCGGGCGGACCGCGTCGTGGAAGAGGATGTTGACGTCGCCCTCGCCGACCGCGTCGAGCGCGATCCGGGTGGTGTCGTTGCGGGTCTCGCCGCCCTCGATCACCTTGGTGACCTTGCGGAAGCCGGCGTCGGCGACGATGCGCCGGGCGTCGTCGACGTGACCGGTGGCCATCAGCACGATGATCTCGTCGATCTCCGGCGCGGCCTCGAAGACGGCGAGGGTGTGCTCGATGATCGGCTTACCGGCGATCTTGAGGAGCTGCTTCGGGATGCCCAGCCCGAGGCGCGTGCCGGTCCCCCCGGCGAGGATCACGGCCACCGTACGCGCGGGGCGCCAGGGTGCCGGGTTCGCCGGCGCGGCGTCCGGTGCGGTGGTGTGGTCCTGCGTCATTGCCGTACCTCACTCTGGGTGAAAGGGGATGGATCCGAAAACATTAACGCGTACGCCGGAGCGCACCGCTCCGGGCGGAACCCGGTGCGGTGCGCTCCAGGGCGCTACTTCTGGTTCTCGTACGCGTCGCAGACCTCCTTGGTGGGGCCGTCCATCTTCAGGACGCCGCTCTCCAGCCAGATGGTCCGCTCGCAGGTGTCCCGGATCGAGCCGATCGAGTGGCTGACCAGGAAGACGGTGCCGGCGCTGTCGCGCAGCTCGCGGACCCGCTGCTCGCTGCGGACGCGGAACTTGCGGTCGCCGGTGGCCAGCGCCTCGTCGATGAGCAGCACGTCGTGCTTCTTCGCCGAGGAGATCGCGAAGCGCAGCCGCGCGCCCATGCCGGAGGAGTAGGTGCGCATCGGCAGCGAGGCGAAGTCGCCGCGCTCGTTGATCCCGGAGAACTCGATGATCTCCGGGGCGATCCGCTTGACCTCCTCCGGCGGCATGCCCATGGCCAGGCAGCCGAGCACCACGTTGCGCTCGCCGGACAGGTCGTTCAGCAGTGCGGCGTTCACGCCGAGCAGCGACGGCTGGCCCTTGGTGTAGACGGCCCCGCGGGCCGGCGGCAGCAGGCCGGCGATGGCGCGCAGCAGTGTGGACTTGCCGGAGCCGTTGCTGCCGATCAGGCCGATCGCCTCACCCTCGTACGCGGTGAAGCTCACGCCCTTGACCGCGTGCACCTCGCGGATGTTGGGCGCCTTGCTGCGGGAGACGATCCGCTTGAGCGCGGAGACCGGGGTGGTGCCGCCGGTCGCGCCCTTGTGGATCCGGTAGATCACGTGCACGTCGTCCACCACGACTGTGGGGACGCGACCCGAGTCGGTCACCGGGCCGGCGTTCAGCGGCAGGGTCTGCTCAGCCACGGCCGTACTCCTTCTCTCCGCGCCAGAAGTAGACGAACCCGCCGATGCCCATCACGACCGCCCAGAACAGGCCGAGCGCCCACAGCTTCAGCGGGGAGCTCACCAGGTTCGCCTGGTGCGAGTCGAGCAGCGCGTAGCGGGCCAGCTCGATGAAGACCAGCGGTGGGTTCCACTCCAGGATGTTGGCCGCCCACGACGGCAGGTGCTCGCGGATGAGCGCCACCGGGTAGAGCACGCCGGAGGCGTACAGCCAGGTGCGCATCACGAACGGCATGATCTGCTTGAGGTCGGTGGCCTTGGAGCCGAGACGGGCCATCACCATGCTGAGCCCGACGTTGAAGATCGTCTGCAGCAGCAGCATCGGGACGATCAGGATCCAGCGGAAGGTGATCGGCTCGCCGGTGACGAGCACGATGCCGGCCAGCACCACCATCGACATGAGCAGCTGCTGGAGCTGCACGAGCGTGACGGTGATCGGCAGCGCGGCCCGGGGGAACTGGAGCGCCCGGATCAGGCCCAGGTTGCCGGTGATCGCGCTGACGCCGTTCGTCGCCGCCGTCTGCGTGAAGATGAAGATGAACACACCGGTGCACAGGTACGCGATGAAGTTCGGCACGTTCCGGTGCTGGCCCAGGATCACGCCGAAGATCAGGAAGTAGACCGCCGCGTTGGTGAGCGGTGTCAGCACCTGCCAGAGCTGACCGAGCTGGGTGTTGCTCAGCGAGGAGGCGACCTTCGCCCGCGAGTACGCGGTCATGAAGTGCCGGTACGCCCACAACCTGCGGGCGTACTCACCCAGAGCCGGTCGTTCCCCGGCCACCCGTAGCCCGTACCGCTGGGCCAGCTGGGCCCGGGTCAGTCCGGATTCGGGGTCGGCCACCGCGGTGTTGGCCATGTTCAGGCGCTCCGATCTTTCGTGCTGATGGGGAGCAGTGCGGTGAATGAGATCCAGCGTGGCCGGGCGGGGAGGAGCCGCCTCGCTGCTGCATGGAAGGTAGTCCACCGAACGTCGGGACGCAACCGTACCGTCGTTGCGCTACATTGTTCCACGTGACGACCGAGAAGAGGCGTGCCCCGGCCGGCGCGGCGGTGCTGCGCGGGGAGATCACCAGTGCCATCCGCGCCGCCGTGATGCAGGAACTGGCCGAGGTGGGCTACGGTCGCCTCTCCATCGAGGCGGTCGCCCGCCGGGCCGGTGTGAGCAAGACCGCCATCTACCGCCGCTGGCGTTCCAAGCTCGACCTGGTGCTGGACATGGTCTCGGCGGTGGCCGGGCGGAACATCCCGCTGCTGGACACCGGCAGCCTCCTCGGTGACCTGGAGATCCTGCTGCACGTGATGGCGCGCGCGCTGCGTCACCGGCTGGCCGCGCAGATCATCCCGGACCTGCTGGCCGAGGCGGCCCGCAACCCGCAGATCGCGGAGAAGTTGCAGGCCGCGCTGGACGACTACCAGCAGGCCGTGGGGCGGATCCTGATCGGCCGGGCGGTCGAGCGCGGTGAGCTGTCCCCGGACACGGACCGGCGCGCCGCCGTCGATCTCATCGTGGGCCCGGTCTACTGGCGGATGGCGATCTCCCGGGCCGCGCTGGAGCCCACCGAGGTGCCCCGGATGGCGGCCGCGATCGTCGCCGCGCTGCGGGTAGCATGCGTGGGGCCTGTACGCGACGAGGTGGAAGTCTGAACCCCGGGCCGCCCCCGGAGGGCCGTCGTCGATCATGAACAGAAGGTCACATCCGGTCGGACAATCAGTGCAACCCGTTGGTTTTCCCGACAGACCGGTACCATCCCCCGAAATGTCCCTCATGAACCACGCGTCGACAGGAGGAAGCCCCATGGTCGGGCCGCATCCAGAGTTCATTCCCCCCGCACGGCCGATCATCGGCGAGGCCGAGATCGAGGCGGCCGTCCGGGTGCTGCGGAGCGGCCGGGTCGTGCAGGGCCCCGAGGTCGCCGCGTTCGAGGAGGAGTTCGGCGACCTGGTCGGCGGCCGGCACTGCGTCGCCGTCAACTCCGGCACCTCCGCGCTCCAGCTGACGCTGATGGCGCTCGGCTTCGGCCCGGGCGACGAGGTCATCGTCCCGTCGTTCTCCTTCGCCGCCAGCGGCAACGCGGTCCGGCTGGTCGGCGCCGAGCCGGTCTTCGTGGACATCGAGCCGGGCAGCTTCTGCGTCGACCCGGAGGCGATCGCCGCCGCGATCACGCCGAAGACCGTCGCGATCATGCCGGTGCACCTCTACGGCCACCCGGCCGCGATGGACCGGATCATGGCGATCGCGCAGCAGCACGGCCTGGCCGTGGTCGAGGACGCCGCCCAGGCGCACGGCGCCGAGCTGAACGGCACCCCGGTCGGCGCGTTCGGCACCGCCGGGTGCTTCAGCTTCTACCCGACCAAGAACATGCACTCCCTCGAGGGCGGCATGATCACCACCGCCGACGCGGACCTCGCCCGCACCCTGCGGCTGCTGCGCAACCAGGGCATGGAGCAGCGGTACGCCAACGAGATCGTCGGCGCCAACATGCGCATGACGGACGTGGCCGCCGCGATCGGCCGGGTGCAGCTCACCCAGCTCGGCGAGTGGACCGAGCAGCGCCGCGCCAACGCCAAGTACCTCGACTCGGCGATCACCGGCATGGTCACCCCGCCGGTCGCCGACGGCGCCAAGCACGTCTACCACCAGTACACCGTGCGGGTGCGGGGCGACCGCGACGCCGCCCAGGCCCGCCTCACCGAGCTGGGCATCGGCAACGCGGTCTACTACCCGACCCCGATCCACCGGCTCAAGCCGTACCTCACCGCCGACGGCAAGCCGGGCCCGTGGGATCTGCCGGAGACCGAGCGGGCCGCCGCCGAGGTGGTCTCGCTGCCGGTGCACCCGTCGCTGAGCCAGGCCGAGCTGGAGCGGATCGCCGAGGGCGCGAACCTGGCCGGGGGTGCCCGATGAGCGACGGCGGACGGAAGCTGCGGGCCGGCCTGATCGGCCTCGGCGCGATGGGCCGCAACCACGCCCGCGTGCTGTCCAACCTGGACGGCGTCGAGCTGGTCGGTGTGGTCGACCCGGCCGGCGACGTGACCGGCACGCTGCGCGCGCCCGTCGTGCCCGAGCTGAGCGACCTGCTCGCCCTCGGCGTCGACTACGCGGTGGTGGCCTGCCCGACGGCGCTGCACGAGCCGATCGGCATGGAGCTGGCCGCCAACGGCGTCTGCGCGCTCATCGAGAAGCCGCTCGCCCAGTCCGTCGACGCCGCCACCCGTCTGGTCGAGGCGTTCGAGAACGCCGGCCTGGTCGCCGGCGTCGGGCACATCGAGCGCTACAACCCGGCGCTGCAGAGCCTGCGTACCCGCCTGGAGGCGGGTGAGCTGGGCGAGGTGTTCCAGGTCGTGACCCGGCGCCAGGGCCCGTTCCCGCACCGGATCGCCGACGTCGGCGTGGTGATGGACCTGGCCACCCACGACATCGACCTGACCGCCTGGGTGACCGGCCAGCAGTACAGCTCGGTCGCCGCCCGCACCGTCTCGCGCAGCGGCCGGCTGCACGAGGACATGGTCGCCGTGGTCGGCCAGCTCGCCGACGGCACGATGGTCAACCACCTGGTGAACTGGCTCAGCCCGCTCAAGGAGCGGTCGACAGTGGTCACCGGTGACAAGGGCTGCTTCGTGGCCGACACGCTCACCGCCGACCTGACGTTCTACGCCAACGCCGCCATCGACACCGAGTGGGAGGCGCTGCGCGCGTTCCGCGGCGTGGCCGAGGGCGACATGGTCCGCTACGCCATCCCGAAGCGGGAGCCGCTGCTGGTCGAGCACGAGCGCTTCCGCGACGCGGTGGAGGGCAAGCAGAGCGACATCGTCACGCTGCGGCAGGGTCTGCGTACCGTGCAGGTCGCGGCCGCCCTGCTGGAGTCGTCCGCCGACGGCAAGGTCGTGTCTGTCGCGGCCAGCGGCAGCGACGCGGAGCCGGCACTGCGATGAGCCCGGCGCCGGTGCGGCGGACGGTCTCGGCGGTGCGGCGGCGAATTCCCCGGCGGTGGCGCATCGCGCTCCGCCGGGCCGCCGCCGGCGCCCGGCCCTTCCAGACCCCTTCGGTACGTGAGCTGTGCGAGCTCCCCGCCGGCACACCCCTGCTGGTGCACGCCGGCGGGGTCACCGGCGACCGGGCGTTGGCCGGCGTTATCCGCGCCCTGGCCCGGCTGCCCGAGTTCCACCTCGCGCTGGTCCGCGACGAGGCGGAGCGGGCGGCCACCCAGGACCTGATCCGCGAGGCCGGCAACGCCCGGCGGCGGATCCACGAGGTGCCGCGCCCGCGTACGGTGACCGCGGCGTTCCTCGCCCCGGCGGACGTGGCGGTGTTCGGGTTCGACCCGGACGCCGGTCTCGACCTGCTGGACACGTTCCTCGCCGCCGGGCTGCGGGTGGTCGCCGCCGACAGCCGGGTGGTGCGCGAACACCTGGCCCGGCACGGCGGCGGTGACCTCTTCGCGCCCGGCTCGCTGCCCTCCTTCACCAGGGCGGTGGAGCGGGCCCGGCAGCGCGGCGACGAGCCGCCCGCGCCGGAGGAGCCCCCGGTCGCGCCGATCGAGGCCGGCACGCCGGGTCCCTGGCGGGCGCTCGGCGCCGGGCCGATCCGGTTGGGGCTGGGCACCGCGAACTACGCCGGGCAGCTCTCCGCCCTGGCGGTGGCCCTCACCGCCGCCCGGGCCGACGTCGGCGTCGAACTGGTGATGGCCAAGCCGCCGGCCACCTACCGCTACCCGGCCGACCGCTACCTGAACTACCCCGGCGAGCACCGCCTCGACGTGCAGGTGGAGCAGGCCCGCCGGGTGCTCGGCTGGTACACGCACCTGATCGTGGACGCGTTCCGCCCGGTGCTCGGCCGGGGCAACGGCGACGACATCTCCGCCGACCTGCCCGCGCTGCGCCGGGCCCGGATCAAGGTCGCGCTGCTGGCGCACGGCAGCGAGATCCGCCATCCGGGCGCGCACCTGGAGCGGCACGCCGAGTCCGCGTTCCGGGACGCGGACGAGGACCTGCGCGAGCGGCTCACCACGGTGGCCGAGCGGAACCGGCGCACCGCCGAGGAGAGCGGCCTGCCCTTCTTCGTGACCACCCCCGACCTGCTGGACGACGTGCCGTTCGCCACCTGGGCGCCGCTGATCGTCGACGTGGACGACTGGGCCTGCGACCGCCCGGTGCTGGAGCGCGCCCGGCCGGTGGTGCTGCACGCGCCGTCGAAGCGGTGGACCAAGGGCACCGACCGGCTCCTGCCGCGGTTACAGGAGTTGGACGAGCGACGGATCATCGAACTGCGCCTGGTGGAAGGTCTGCCGCACCACGAGATGCGCCGCCTGGTGCAGGACTGCGACATCGTGGTCGACCAGTTGGTGATGGGAAGCTACGGCACGTTCTCCTGCGAGGGGATGGCCGCCGGTAAGGTGGTGGTGGCGTATCTCAGCGAGAGCGCGCACCGCGCGGCCTGCATCCAGCCGCCGATCGCCAACGCCACGCCCACCACGCTCGTCAAGACGATCGAGTCGTTGCTCGACGACCGTGCCGGGGCGACAGCCCTCGCCGCGGAGGGTCCCCGTTATGTCCGTGAACACCACGACGGCCGGCGCACCGCGCAGGTCTTCGACTCTTTCCTCCGGTGATCGGCACCGGTCGTCGCGCGGCGACCGGCGACCGGTGCCGGCGGACGCTGATTCGCGCCCGAGCAGGACTTTGAACAAGGAGAAGGCACCCGATGCAAGCTGTCCCGGATACCGACGCCCGGCCGACCCGAGGGCGGGTGGTGATGCTTGTCGACAACGGAGTCCACGGTGACTCCCGCGTGCAGAAGGCCGCCCGGTCGGCCGCCGAGGCCGGCTGGGAGGTGATCCTCGTCGGCATCCTCAAGGGCAGCAACGCCGAGGACACGTGGCGGATCGGTGACGCCGAGGTCCGGCTGATCCGGGTGGCGCGGCGGATTCCACACCCGATCACCCACCGCCGCGCGCTGTTGCGCCGCCCGCTGGCGTACAAGCCGGGACCTACCGCGAAGCGGCACCTGAACGTGCTCAAGGCACGCCGCAACGACCTCACCTTCCGGCTGGCCGAGATCAAGGTCGCCCGTCGTGCGGGCGGGCCGCGCTGGGTGGAGCTGGCCGGCAAGGCCCGCCTGGCCGTGCCGTACTTCCTCAACAAGGCGAAGTTCCGGTGGATCAAGCTTCGGACCCGCGAGTCGCAGCGCCTCCAGGAGCGCCAGCAGGACCCGAACGCCCTGCTGGACCGGACCGCGCTGCGGCTCTGGCAACGCCTGCACGGTGACCGGGCGTGGCGCCGCCTGGACCCGGAGCTGTGGGACTTCGAACTGGCCTTCGGGCCGGTTGTGGACAAGCTGCAGCCCGATCTGATCCACGCGCACGACTTCCGGATGCTCGGCGTGGGCGCGCGCGCGACGATGCGCGCCCGCGCCGCTGGGCGGGACGTCAAGCTGGTCTGGGACGCGCACGAGTTCGTGCCCGGCATCATCGGTCGGCCCACGAACCTTCGCTGGCTGCCGGCTCAGATCGCCTACGTCCGCGAGCACGCCCCGTACGCCGACAGCGTCATGACCGTCTCCTCGACCCTGGCCGATCTGCTTCGGGAGACGCACGACCTGCCCGAGCAGCCGGCGGTTGTGCTGAACGCTCCGCCCGCCGAGCTCACCCCGGAGCAGCGGGCGTCGCCGGTTCCCGACATCCGGGCGCTGTGCGGGATCGACGCGGGTACGCCCCTGTTGGTCTACTGCGGTGGCATCAACCCGTCCCGCGGGGTCGACATCATGATCCGAGGCCTGACCCGGATGCCCGACGCGCACGTCGCGCTCGTGTCGGTGCCCCTCAACGGCAAGCACCCGATCATGTACGAGTTGGAGGAACTCGCCGCCGAGTTGGGGGTGGCCGACCGGGTGCATCTGCTGCCGTACGTGCCGCACTGGCAGGTCTCCGCGTTCGTGGCCCCGGCCGACCTCGGCGTCATCCCGATCCACCACAAGCCCAACCACGAGTTGGCGCTGATCACCAAGTTCTTCGAGTACGCGCACGGCCGGATACCGATGGTTATCAGCGACGTCAAGGCCATGGCCGAGGCGACGCGGGCCATCGGCCAGGGCGAGGTCTTCCGGGCCGAGGATCTGGACGACTACCTGCGTGCTGTGCGGGAGGTGCTGGCCGACCCGCAGCGGTACCGAGCGGCGTACGACCGGCCGGGCGTGCTCGACCAGTGGACCTGGGAGGCCCAGGCGCGGGTGATGGACGAGGTCTACACCCGTCTGCTGCCGGACCGCCCGAAGGCCCCGGCGCAGCGCACGACCACCCCGTCGACCGTGGCGCAGCGCTCCTCACTGCCCGTGAGTTGACCGAAAGGGGGGCTTGGCCAGTCAGCCAAGCCCCCCTTTCGGTACCTGTTGTTCCGCCTCGCCGGCGGCTCAGTCGTCGAGCAGCAGCCGGTCGAAGCCGGACTGGGTGACGCTCCAGTCCCAAATCTTCAGCGCGTGTTCCGCCGCGGCCTGGCCGATCTCCCGCCACTGCTCCTCGGTGGCGGTGGCGGCGAATATCCGTTCCGCCGCCTCAGCCGGGCTCTCGGCCACCCAGTCGGCCGGAAAGAGGGTTCGGGCGCCGTGTGGCTTGCCGGCGAAGAACGGCCAGTCACGCACCACCGGCACCGCCCCGCTCGCGGCGCCCTCCACCAGGCCGCAGTGGAAACTCTCGCGCACCGAGGAACTCACGATGACGCCGACTTCCTGCAGTGCGGCCGGGACGTCGTCGGTCTGCCCGTAGCGCCGCACGGCCCCCAGCGGCTCCAACTCCGCCAGGTCCTGGTTGAGCAGCTTGCCGTAGTCCTTGGCGGGCTTGCTGGTCCGGTCGTTGAAGTTGCTGCCGATCAGCGTCAGCCGGTACCGCTCATCCCGCTCGCGCAGCTTCCGCAGCACCTCGATCGTCCACCGCGGGTCCTTGGCCACCGAGCTGAACCCGACCATGCCGAGGTTGAACCGGGCGTCGGCCGGCTTCGACCGTGGGTAGCGCTGCAGGTCCATCGCATTGTCGATGACCCGGAGGCGGGGCCCATCGGTGAGCTGCGGCAGCACGGCGGTGGCGAGGTCGCGCAGGTGGTCGGAGACGAAGACGACGTCGTCGACCCGGGAGAAGTCCACCAGGTGTGGCCAGAAGCTGAACGCCTCGAAGCTGTGCAGCCGGACGATGATCCGGGTGCTGCCCGGGTCGTGCAGGGTGAAGAGCACCGCGGCGGCTTGGCACCAGTCGACGAAGACGGTGTCCGCCCAGTCGAGGTGCGGCCGGAGCCACTCCTCGATCTTGGCGCCATAGGACGAGTCACCGGCCAGCAGGTGTTCCATGACGGTGCTGCCGCTGAGCGCGAGCGGGCGGGTCACCTCATCCTCGTGGAGGTCCAGGAATCGGACCTCGACGTTCGGCATGGCCCGGTAGCGCTCCAGAATCTCCGACAGGAAGTTGTCGTTGATCAACCTCGTCACGAGCAGGCGCAGTGGGCGGTCGGTCGGCGCCGGGGCGGCCGGGGTGCGTCGGCCGCGCGGTTGGGACAGCTTTCGCGCTGCGGTGCTGGCCCGAAAGGTTGCCACGAAGGCTCCCGGGTCCGTGCTCATCGGTGAGGTGAGTCGATCGAAGTGCAGCACCCGGTTGGACGACAGGCTCCAGGCCATGGAGATGGACGCTGCGGCCCGCTTGGTGTCGCGCGGCAGCAGGTCGTCCGCCAACGCGAGCTGGGCCCGGATCGCGTCGTGCAGGCCGCTCGGTTGGTGGCCGAGCGCCAGCTACGCCTTCGCTGCCTTGGTCAGCACGTCCGCGCGGGTGGCGAGGCTGCTGATCCGCTGTACGGCTGCCGACGCGGCCCGGCCGCCGGCGGCCGGGCGACCGGCCTGGACCGCGCTGTCGTGCAGGCGGACGGCGAGCTTGCTGCGGAGCCGGTCCGGGATGCGGGGCGCCGCCACGGCCCGGGTCCAGAGCCAGGCCCCTGCCGGGTTGCTCATCACCCGCCGACCGGTGGCCTTGTTGAGGGCGGTCCGGATGGTCTGCTCCGCGGCGCTGCGGGCCCCGCGCGCACCGATGCCGGCAGCGGCGGAGACACGGCGCTCCAGCCGCTTCCCGACCGGCTCGCTGCGGTTGGCGGCGAGGGCCTTCTGCGCGGGCACGAGCCCGTGGTAGGCGCCGGCACGGGTGTTGCGCTGCGCCATCTGCCAGACCGTGTGCACCGCGCGGGCGTCGAGAGCGACCAGCAGGTCGGCTCGGCGGTATTGCTGCCGCAGCCAGGTGCTGCGTCGAGCGTGCAGCCAGATCTTCCGGTTGGCCGGTGCCCGCCCGAGGGCCTTGCGGAACCGGACGTCCCACTTCTCGGCCGCTACGACGAACGTGCGGACCTCCGCCAGCGTCGGGTTGATCCCCAACTCCGCGCCGTCGAAGAAGCACGCCACCGTGACGGTGGCACCCTTGCTCCGGAAGCGCTCCAGCGCCTCGACCAGGACGGCCGGCTGCATCGGCGCGGCGGTGGCCACGATGAGCACGGCGGTCACGGTTGGACATCTCCGGTCGAAGCGGTCGCGGCCGGGGTGGGAACGCGAACGCCGGCCGGTGTCGGCCGGACGAGTTCGGTGAGGTGTCGCACGGCCGGAGCGAGCACGGCGGGCCGGGCGAACCGGCGAGCGAGCTGGCGTGCCGCGGCCCGATCCTCGTCAGTGGCCTTCAGGGCCATTCGCGCCGCCTCCGAGAACAGGTCCGCCAGCCGGTGTGGGTCCAGACCCACCGCGCCCGTCCAGAGTGGATGTCCGGCCAGGATGTTCGTCGCGTCGTGGTCGACGTCGTGGGCGGAGAGCACCGGCAGCCCGGTGGCCATGAACTCGTACACCTTGCCGGAGGTGACGAAGCGCCCACCGACCAGCATCAGCACCAGCGCGTCCCAGGAGCCGTACGTCGCTGCCAGGTCCGACTTCGGTACCGGGCCGCCGAAGCTGACATTGTCGACGGCAGCCTCTTTGAGCAGGTCCATGTGCCGGTTGGCCTCGCGTATCGGGCCGGCGCCGATGTGGCCGCGCACCTCGAATCGGGAGCGGGCCAGGATCGGATCGTTGCGCCGGGCGATCCGCCACCCGTCGAGCACCGACTCCAGAAAGGCCGGGGTGAAGTTGACCGAGCCGAGGTAGCCGAAGGTCAGCCCCGCGTTCGGATCCGGTGACCGGCCGCTGACATCGGGGAGGCTGTCCTCGTCGTAGCCGTTGCGCACGACGTGCACCCGGTCGGCCAGCTGCGGGTAACGCTCACGGTAGAAGCCGGCGATGGGGTCGTTCACGCACCAGACCGCGAGGGCGTGCTCGAGGACCTTGGACTCCCAACGCCCGGAGACCGAGTCGCGAGTGAAGGCCTCGCCGCCACCGATCACGTCCAGCGACCAGCCGTCGCGGAAGTCGACAGCGTAGGGAACCCGGTACTCCTCCCACAGCTTCCACGTCGCCGCGAGGTTCACGTACGGGGCGCAGGAGGAGATGAGCAGGTCCGCGGTGTGCTTGCGGTGCTGCTGGACCACCGCCTTCTCCAACTCGTAGCGCCAGCCGCCGAAGTCCCGCTCAGGGAAGATCTTCTGCTCGCGCTTGCGGAGCCGGCTGACCCACCCCACCGGGTCGATCGACCGTTCTTCGGAGAAGGCGCGGATGTCGGTCTCCAGGTCCTTCCGCATCAGCGGCAGCTCGATCACCTTGACCCGGGGATCGACCTTCTCGGAAAGGGTGTGGTCCAGGCCGTACTCGCGTTCCCAGGCTTCCTGGCAGATGGTGATGACGGTGATGTCCCAGCCCATGGCGACGAACTGGTTCGCCGTCTCGCGCAGTCGGTATGCGCTGCTCTTCGCCGCGGGCGGGAACCCGATCGCCAGGTAGATGGCGTGCGGTCGCTGCCCGCCGCCGGACCGGGGAAGGGGTGCAACTCGATTGCTCATCGCTGGTACCCGATCGTGAGGAGGAGATGCGCCATCATGCCAGGTGGCGCCGCAGCGTCTCGGCGACCCGGTGGGCGGCCCGGCCGTCGCCGTACGGGGTTCCCCGCCGGGCTTGCGGGGCCGGGCGGGTCGCGGTGGTCGCCCACTGCGCACCCAGTTCGCGCGGGTCGGGGACCAGCGCGTTCCAGCCGCCTTCGAGGGTCTCCACCCACTCCGTCTCGGTGCGCAGCGTCGTGCAGGGGCGGCCCAGCAGGTAGGCCTCCTTCTGCAGACCGCCCGAGTCGGTGACCACCCCGACGGAGCCGAGCACCGCGGCGACCATGGCGCCGTACGGCAGTGGCCGGCCGGCGTGCAGGGAGCCCCGGGAGAGCTTCAGGCCGTACTCCTCGGCGCGGGCCACCAGCCGCGGGTGGGCGAGCAGCGCCACCGGCACCGGAAGGTCGGCCAGCGCGTCGAGCAGTGCGGCGAGCCGCTGCGGGTCGTTGGTGTTCTCGGCGCGGTGCAGGGTGGCCAGCAGGTACGGCTGCTCCGGGTCGATCCCCTCGGGCAACGGCGGCCGGGGCTGGCTCGCGCGCGTGATGTCGTCCCGGACCCGCAGGCAGACGTCCACCATCACGTCGCCGACCAGGACGGCACGGGACGCCAGGCCCTCCGACGCCAGGTGCCGCATCGCCTCCTCGGTGGGGGCGAGCAGCAGGTCCGCGGCGTGGTCGGTGAGTACCCGGTTGTGTTCCTCGGGCATCCGGCGGTTGAACGAGCGCAGTCCGGCCTCGAGGTGGGCGACCGGTAGGTGCTGCTTGACCGCCGACAGGGTGCCGGCCAGGGTCGAGTTGGTATCGCCGTAGACCAGGACCCAGTCCGGCCGCTCGGCGGCCAGCACCGGGTCGAGCGCGGCCAGCGTCCGGCCCGTCTGCACGCCGTGGCTGCCGGAGCCGATGCCCAGGTGCACGTCCGGGTCGGGGATGCCGAGGCCGGAGAAGAACACGTCGGACAGATCCGCGTCGTAGTGCTGGCCGGTGTGCACGATCACGTGCTCACAGCCCTCCGCCGCGAACGCCGCGGCGATCGGTGCCAGCTTCACCAACTGCGGACGGGCGCCGACGATGCTGACGACCTTCACTACCTGACTCCTCGAGGGTCTGCGACGGTAACGACGAACGGAGGGTGCCACCCGAGGCGCGGGTTGGCGGCGTTCAAACGGCTCCCCGCCGGGGGAGACGGCCGGATCATTCTTGCTGGCCCGCCGGTCAGTCGGCCGTGGCCGGCGGCTCCAGCAGCAGCCGGTCGAAGTCCTTCTGCGTGACCGACCAGTCCCAGGTGCTCAGCACGTGCGCCGAGGCCGCCCGGCCCGCCTCGCGCCAGACCTCCTCGGACGCGGTGAGGGCCAGGATCCGCTCGGCCGCCTCCTGCGGCGTACCGACCACCCAGTCGCTGGGGAAGAGGGTCCGGGCGCTGTGCCGGCGGCCGGCGAAGAACGGCCAGTCGCGTACCACCGGCACGGCGCCGCTGGCCGCGCCCTCGACGAGCGCGCAGTGGAAGCTCTCCCGCAGCGAGGTGCTGAGGATGACCCCGACGTCGGTGAGCGCGCCGGGGACGTCGTCGGTGCGGCCGGTCCGCACGACGGCGCCGGACGACTCCAGCTCGGCCAGTTCGGCGTCGAGTTCCCGGACGTACGCCTTGATCGCCGGGCTGAGCTCCGGGTCGAGGGCGTCGCCGATCAGCTTGAGGCGGTACCGCTCGTCCCGTCGGCGCAGCTCCCGTAGCACCGCCAGGGCCCAGCGCGGGTCCTTGGCCAGCGAACTCAAACCGACCAGCCCGAGAGTGAACCGGCTGTCGGCAGAGACCTTGGGCGTCACGTACCGGTGCAGCTCCATCGCATTGTTGATCATGTGGGTCCGGGGGCCCTGCGGGGCGCCCAGCCGCGGCACCGCGGCCAGCGCCAGGTCGCGGAGATGCTCGGAGACGAAGACCACGTCGTCCACCCGGGACCAGTCGGTCAGGTGCGGCCACCAGCTGAACGCCTCGAAGCTGTGCAGGCGGACGATCACCCGGGTGGTGCCCGGGTCGATCATCGTCAGCATCGCGGCCCCCAGGTTGCACCAGTCCACGAAGACGGTGTCCGCCCACTCGAGGTGGGGCCCCCACGCCTCCTGGACCTCCCCGGCCCGCTTGGACGTGCCGGCGAGCATGTGCAGCGTCACGTTCGTGCGGCCGTTGCTGAGCACCGGGAGGATCGACTCCTCCATCAGGTTGAGCCGGCGGACCTCCACCCCGGGCATCGCCTCGTAGCGTTCGAGGATCGGCCCGAGGAAGTTGTCGTTCAGCCCGGTGAAGAAGAGCATCCGGTGCGGCCGGCCGGCCGGCGGGAACGCCGCCGGGCTCTGCCGGCCGCGCGGAGTCGCCATCGCTCGGCCGGCCTCGCTGTTGTGCAGCGGGGCGAGGAACTTCGCCGGGTCCTCGGCCAGTGGAGAGCTGGTGCCGTCGAACTGCACGATCCGGTGGAACATCAGGTTGAAGGCGCGCAGCACGTGCGGCGTGGCCTTGCCCGGGTTCCGCTTCTTGAGGAAGCCGTCCGCGAGCTTGAGCTGGCCCCGCACCACGGTCATCAGGTGCTCGGGCACCTTGCCCTGGCTCAGCTCCGCGTCGACGATCGGGCCGAGGAGTTGCCCCCTGGTCGTCGGGCTCTTCAGACGGCCCTGGGCCGCCAATGCCAGCCGCTTCGCGCTGGCGTCGTGCCCGGACTTGAGCATGGTGCCGGTGACTCGCCGGGCGATCTTGCCCCGGTGCCGTTCCGGCAGACCGGGCGCCGTGACGGCGCCCTGCCAGAACCAGCGCACCGGGCCCAGCTTCATGGCCCTCTTCCCGGTGCTCATCTCGAACACCCGCTTCGCCAGGTCGACGGTCTGGCTGCGGGTGGCGCTTGCCAGCACGGCCGGGGCGGGGCCGGCGGTGCTGAGCCGGGCACGGCGGTAACGCGCCGGGTCGGCGGACCGCTTTTCCACGGCCCGCAGCGCCGGGGCGATGCCGTAGACGGCGTCAGCCCGTCGGTAGCGGCCGGCGAGCTGCCAGACGGTGTGCAGCGCTTGCGCGTCCAGGGCGACCAGGACGTCGGCCCGCTTGGCGTGCCGGCGGACCCACGGGTCGCGCTGCGCGCGCAGCCATGCGCGCCGGGGCGGGTTCGCCCGCTTGACCATCCGGCCGAATCGCGGACCCAGCTCCGCCGAGGTGGGCAGCAGGTGCACCTCGGCCAATTCGGTGGCCGCCGGGATCTTCTCCACCGGGTCGAAGGTCGTGGCCACCCGAACGGTGACGCCCTTGGCGCGGAACTGCTCGAGCGCGTCGGTCAGGACCGCCACCCGTCCGGGGACGGCGCCCATAACCATCAGGATCTCGATCATGACCTACCTTCTCGGGCCAGGACGCGTGCGCCGGCGGGGGAGGATTGCGGGGCGGTCGGTCCGCCGGTGCCCAGCACCAGCTCGGTGACCTCACGAACGGCGGGGATGAGCTGCTCCTCGCGGGCGTACTGCCGCGCCGCGGCGCGGGCCTTCTCCCGCTCCGCCTCGTCGGCGGCACGGGCCATCGCGGCCGCCCGCCGGAAGGCGCTCGCCAACTCGGCCGGGTCCAGCCCGACCGCGCCGGTCCAGAGCGGGTACGTGGAGAGCATAGTGGAGGCGTCGTGGTCGGCCTCGTGGGCGGAGACCACCGGCAGGCCGGTCGCCATGTACTCGTAGACCTTCCCGGAGGTCATGTAGCGGCCGCCGGTCACCATCAGCACCACCGCGTCCCAGCGGGAGTAGAGGTCGACCACCTCGGCCTTGGGCACCGAGCCGCCGACCAGCACGCCGTCGACGGCGGCGGCCCTGAGCAGTTCGGCGTGCGCGTTGTCACCGCGCGCCCACGCGGTGCCGATGTGGCCGCGCACCTCGAAGCGGGCGTCGGCCAGCGCCGGGTCCTGGGCGCGTGCGGTCCGCCAGCCCTGAAGGACGGCGTCCAGCAGCGGCACAGGCAGGGTCAGCGCGCCGAGATAGCCGAAGGTCAGCGGCCGGTCCGGTGGGGCGGGACGCACCTGGGCCGGGATGCTGGCCGCGTCGTAGCCGTTGCGCACGACTCGCATCTTGTGCGCCAGTTCGGGGTAGCGCTCCCGGTACCAGCGGGAGATCGGCTCGTTCACGTTCCAGATGGCCACGGCGGCGGTGAGCAGCTTGGTCTCCCACTGCCCGGAGACCGACTCCCGGGAGAACGCCTCACCGTTGTTGATCACGTCGACGGACCAGCCGTCGCGGAAGTCCACCACGTACGGCACCCGGTGGGTCTCCCACAGCTTCCAGGTCGCCGCCAGGTTGACGTAGGGGGCGCAGGTGGTCACCAGCAGGTCGACGTGCCGCTGCCGGTGGATCTGGAGCAGGGCCTTCTCCAGCGCGGGACGCCATCCGCCGAAGACCGGCTCGGGGAAGACCTTGAGATCCTGCTTGCGCAGTTCGGCAAGGTATTCCTTGTGAGCCAGGGCACGCTGCTCGGTGAACGAGCGGATGTCGGTCTCCAGGTCGTCCCGGAACAGCGGCAGCTTCACCACCCGGACACTGGGGTCCACCCCCTGGGAGAGGCTGAGGTCGACGCCGTGCTCCCGCTCCCAGGCCTCGTCGGCGATGGTGACCGCGGTCACGTCCCAACCCGCGGCGGCGAACTGGTTCGCCGTCTCCCGCATCCGGTAGGCGCAGCTCTTGGCCGCCGGCGGGAAGCCGATCGCGAGGTAGACCATGTGCGGTCGGGACCCGGCCCGTCGGGGCCGGGGGAGCTTCAACGAGCCCCAGAGAGATCGCCCGTTGTTCATCGATTCCGATCCTGGGAAGGTGGGGAGAGCGGGACGGCCCTCGGACAGCGTGCGGACCCTACAATAACGTCGTCGCGCGCCACCGACGTGCCGCCGCCCGGCGGGCCCGGGCATCGCCGTGCCCCGGGTCACGGTGTCCCAGCTCACGGCCGCTCGGCGCGACACCCGGTGATCCCCGATCGACCGGTCCTCTTCCGCGGGCCACGGCTTCCGTAGACTCCTACGCCATGACCGCGCCCGCGCCCGACACCCGCGACCGTGAGCCCGTTCCCGCCGGGGACGCCGAGGCGACCGACGGCACCACGCCCGACCCCTCGGCCGCCGCCGCCCCGGCACGCGGGACGGGACCGGAGGACCCGGACGGCCGGCCGGCGGCCGGGGAGGTGGCGGAGCCGGGTCCGGAGCCGGCCGTCGAGGGCGGTCGCGCCCGCCGGTGGCGCCGCGCCGACGCGCTGGTCGCGCTGATCTACCTGGCCGGCGCGTTCTGGGTCACCGCCCGGGGCTGGCGGGACTTCGACGGGCGACTGCTCGGCAGCCGCCCCAACGACCAGGGCTTCAACGAGTGGATGCTGGCGTACGCGGCGCACGCGGTCACCCACCTGGAGAACCCGTTCTTCACCACGCTGCAGAACGCCCCGGCCGGGGTGAACCTGATGACCAACGTCGGGATGCAGCTTCCCGGCCTGGTGCTCACCCCGGTCACCCTGATCTTCGGCGCGTCCTTCTCCTACCTGCTGTTCATCACGCTGAACCTGGTCGGCACCGGCTACGCCTGGTACCACGTGTTCTCCCGGCACGTGGTCGACTCCCGGGCGGCGGCCTTCGTCGGCGGCCTGTTCTGTGCCTTCGCTCCCGCGCTGATCTCGCACAGCAACGGCCATCCGCACATCACCGCGCAGTGGCTGGTGCCGTTCATCGTGTGGCGGGTGGTCGCGCTGTCCCGGGGCGGGCGCGTGGTGCGCGACGGCCTGGTGCTGGGCGCTCTGGTGGTGGCCCAGTTCTTCGTCAGCCTGGAGATCCTCTTCCTGACGGCGCTCGGCTGCCTGATGCTCGCCCTGGCCTATCTCGTCTTCCGGCCCCGCGACGCGGTGCGCCGGCTGCGGCCCCTGCTGTCCGGCCTGGCGATCACCGCCGTGCTCGTGTCGGCCGCGGCGGCGTACCCGCTCTGGATGCAGTTCGCCGGGCCGCAGCACCGGGTCGGTCATCCGGGCGCCCCGGACGTCTACGCCCTCAAGCTCGGCTCGTTCGTCGAGTTCGCCACCAAGTCGGTCGCCGGCGGCCCGACCAGCGCGGTCGGATGGGCGCCGAACACCACCGAACAGGCCAGCTTCTACGGCTGGTCCCTGGTGGTGCTCGCGGCCGCAGCGCTCTGGTGGCTGCGCCGGGAGACCACGGTCCGGGTGCTCGGGGCGGTCGGCCTGGTGTCGGCGCTGTTCTCCATCGGCACCACCTGGACCGTCGGCACCCGTCGCACCGACATCCCGGCGCCGTTCGCGCTGGTGCAGAGCCTGCCGGTGTTCGACTCCGTGGTGGTGTCCCGGTTCGCGCTGATCACCACCGTGGCGCTCGGTGTGCTGCTCGCCGTCGCCGGTGATCGGCTCGCCGCCCGCCGGACGGAACCCGCCGGCCGGCTGGCCGCCCGCCTCGGGGCCGTGGCCGTGGCCGCCGCGCTGCTGCCGATCCTGCCGATGCCGCTGGACGCGAGGGGCCGCACCCCGGTGCCGGACTTCGTCACCGCGGGCGCCTGGCGGGACCACGTGGCCCCCGGCCGCACGCTGGTGCCGGTGCCGGTGAACGGCATGACGTCGCTGTACTGGAGTTCCGCCGCGGTGGCCGGCTTCGCCGTCCCCGAGGGCTACTTCCTCGCGCCGGTCTCCGCCACCGACAACACCGGCCGCTGGGGCGTCGACCCGCAGCCCACGGCGAAGCTGCTCACCGCCGTCTCGCTCGGGGAGCGGGACACCACCGTCGGCGAGGCCGACGTCGACCAGGCGCGGGCCGACGTCCGCCACTGGAAGGCCGACGCGGTGGTGCTGCCCGACCGCGGCGCCCGCCGCCACGACGACCTGAAGACCGTGCTGGACGCGCTGTACGGCCCGGGGGAGCGGGTCGAGGACGTCTGGGTGTGGGACGTCCGGCCGTTCACCCGCTGACCGGTTACGGCGACTTCGTCCAGACCAGCAGCAGGTAGCCGCCGAAGTAGGCGGAGAAGGCGACCAGCGTCACCAGCACCGTGACGGCCCGGGCCCATCCGGCCCGGGCCAGGCCCACGGCGGCGGGCAGCAGCAGCGGGAACGCCGGCAGCAGGAACCGGGCCTTGGAGTGGTAGTAGCCGGCTGCGCCGAGCGTGGTGACCAGCAGCAGGCCGCTGTAGAGCAACAGTTGCCACGGCTGCCGGTCGATCACGCTCAACACGAAGAACATGATCGACAGCAGCGCCACGACGGTGACCACCAACAGCGGCAACGCCGCCACCTGGACCAGGGCCTGCTGTCCCCGGCCGACCGTGTAGACCCCGAAGTCGAAGGTGGTGCCCCAGCCCGCGGACTGGATGTGGAACCAGCCGTCCAGCCGCCCGGTCCGGTTGCCCACCCAGGCCAGGTAGCCCAGCCAACCGGCCGGGGCGAGCAGCAGCGCCGCCCAGGGCCGCCAACCGTCCCGCCGGCGGACGACCGCCAGCAGCGCGGCCAGCCCCACCACCGGGATCAGGGACGAGGCGGTGGGCCGGGTCAGCCCGGCGAACAGGCACACCACCCCCGCGGTGACCCAGTGCCGGCGCAGCAGCGCGTACAGCGTCCAGGCGGCCAGGGCGGTGAACAGGCTCTCGCTGTAGCCCATCGACTCCACCACGGCGTGCGGCACCACGGCCCACAGCGCGGCGAGCAGGACGCCGGTGCGCCGGTCGTGCAGGTGCCTGCCGATCGCGAACAGGCCCCAGGCGGCGGCCAGCGCGGCTAGCCACGCCACGACCAGGGCCGACTCGCGCGGGCTGAACGGGGAGAGCCGCTCCACGGCCGCGGTCAGGCCCGGGTAGAGCGGGAAGAACGCCATGTTGCTCTGCGTCTTCTCGTACCCGTCGTAGCCGTGCTGGACGATGCCGAGATACCAGTAGCCGTCGGCCCGGGTGAGCCGCTCGACCGGCGACAGGTCCAGGCTGCGCGCCCACAGGTAGACGACGAGCACGCCGACCAGCCGGATCGCCGCGAACACCGCGAGCGCGGGCGCCGCGTCCCGGGCGGCGTCGCGCAGCCGCCGGACGGGGCCGGGCCGGGCGCGGTCGGCTGTGGCCGGCCCGGTCGGCGGGGCTGGTGCGGGCCGGCTGGGTTCCTCGGTGGTCACCACGTCCATTGTGCGGTCCCGTTCGCGCTGAGCTGCGATTGTCCGGAAGGCCCGCGTGGCGCGGCCGGCGACCCGGCGAACGATCCGGAGCGGGCGCCGGTCGTTGAACAGGATGGAGGGTAGCAACAGTCACACCAGGTCGTGGGGCACCGGCGGCGGCGGGCGTCCGGGCCCGATCCGCTGTCGTAGACTCGCTCGGGTCCGCGGGCGCGGTGCTGGCGACGACGAAACGGGCAGGAATGGGATCTGACGGCACGACCGCAGCGGCGGGCACCCGGGGACGGGTCGTGATGCT
Organism: Micromonospora sp. HUAS YX12; assembly: GCF_040215685.1. Taxonomy (NCBI): domain Bacteria; kingdom Bacillati; phylum Actinomycetota; class Actinomycetes; order Micromonosporales; family Micromonosporaceae; genus Micromonospora; species Micromonospora sp. HUAS YX12. Next base: position 6,029,806 of record NZ_CP157974.1, on the reverse strand, counting down.
GGTGGACAACGGGGTCATCGGGGACTCCCGGGTGCAGAAGGCGGCCCGCTCGGCCGGCGACGCCGGCTGGGACGTCGTGCTGCTCGGCCGGGCCCCGGCCGGCAGCCCGCAGAGCTGGCGCCTCGGCGCCGCCGAGGTACGCCTCGTGCCGATGCCCGAGCCGCTGGGCCGCCGCCGGCACGAGTTCCGCCGGGCCTGGCTGCGGCACCCGCTCGCCTACCCGCCCAGCGGCATCGCGGCGCACCGTACCCAGGCGGTGAAGGCCTGGCGCGCGGACCTGGCGGTACGCCGCGCGGCGCTGACCGTCGCGGCCCGGGAGTCCGGCGCGGGCCGGCCGGGCGGGCTGCCCTGGGCGGCGCTGCGCGCCGAGGAGAAGCTGTCCGGCCTGACCCGCAAGTGGGTCGGGTTCCGCAACCGGCAGCTCACCCGGGCCCGCAAGGGCCGCAAGCTGGACGGCCCCTGGGACCGCGCGTACACGCTGTTCTGGCGCAGGCTGCGCGGCGACGGCGCGTGGCGGCGCCTGGAACCGGGCCTGTGGGACTACGAGCTGGCCTACGGCCCGGTGGTCGACGAGCTGGCGCCGGACCTGATCCACGCCAACGACTTCCGGATGCTCGGCGTCGGCGCCCGCGCGAAGGTCCGCGCCGCCGCGAAGGGGCGGCGGATCGCGCTGCTCTGGGACGCCCACGAGTACCTGCCCGGCGTGCAGCCGTGGCGCGACAACGCCCGCTGGCTGCCCGGCAACGTGGCGCACGAGCGGGAGTACGTGCCCTACGCCGACGCCACCATGACCGTCTCCGGCGGCCTGGCCGACCTGCTGCGCACCGAGCACGGGCTGGCCGAGCGGCCCGCGGTCGTGCTCAACGCCCCGGCGGTGGACGAGCTGCCGGCGGACCCGGCCGAGCCGGCGCCGGACATCCGCGCCCGGTGCGGGCTCGGACCGGACACCCCGCTGCTGGTCTACAGCGGGGTGTCCGCCGCCAAGCGCGGTCTCGGGGTGATGGTCGAGGCGCTGCCCCGGCTGCCCGGCGCGCACGTCGCGTTCGTGGTCAACAAGCCCGACTCGGCGTACGTCCGGGGCCTGGTCACCCGGGCCGGCGAGCTGGGCGTGGCGGACCGGGTGCACGTGCTGCCGTACGTGCCGCACCACCAGGTGGTCCGGTTCCTCAGCGGCGCGCAGGTCGGCGTCATCCCGATCCAGCACTGGCCGAACCACGAGATCGCGCTGATCACCAAGTTCTTCGAGTATTCACACGCCCGTCTGCCGCTGGTCGTCTCCGACGTGCGCACCATGGCCGAGACTGTCCGGGAGACCGGCCAGGGCGAGGTGTTCCGCGCCGAGGACGTGGCCGACTTCGTCCGCGCGGTCACCGCGGTGCTGGCCGACCCGCAGCGGTACCGTGCCGCGTACGACCGGCCGGGCCTGCTGGCCGGCTGGACCTGGGAGGCGCAGGCGCGGGTGCTCGACGAGGTCTACGCCCGGCTGCTGCCCGACGCGCCGCCCCGGCCGGCGCCGGCGGCGCACGCCCCGGTGGAGCCGGCACAGGTGGAGGTGGGCGCGTGAACGGGCCGGACGTGACGGTGGTGGTCGCCGTCTACAACACCATGCCGTACCTGACCGCCTGCCTCGACTCGCTCGTCGGGCAGACCATCGGCCTGGACCGGCTGGAGGTCGTCGCGGTCGACGACGGCTCCACCGACGGCAGTGGCGCGGAACTGGACCGCTACGCCGAGCGTTACCCGGACACGGTCCGGGTGCTGCACCAGGCCAACTCCGGCGGCCCGGCGGCGCCGAGCAACCTGGCGCTGGACCACGCCCGCGGCCGGTACGTCTTCTTCATCGGCTCGGACGACCACCTCGGCCCGGAGGCGCTGGAGCGCCTCGTCGACGCCGCCGACCGGTGGGACTCCGACGTGGTGCTGGGCCGGATGGTCGGCACCAACAAGCGCTACGTGCACCAGGCCGTCTACGCCACCACCCAGGAGCGGCTCGACCTGTTCGACAGCGACCTGCCCTGGTCGTTGTCGAACACCAAGCTGTTCCGCCGGGATCTGATCGAGCGGTACGGGCTGCGGTTCCGCACGGACATGCCGATGGGCAGCGACCAGCCGTTCACGCTGGAGGCGTGCTTCCGGGCGAAGAAGGTGTCGGTCCTCGGCGACTACGAGTACTACTACGCGGTCAAGCGGGACAACGCCCAGAACATCACGTACGCCAGCCGGTTCTCCGAGCGGCTGCGCTGCGCGGAGGAGCTGGTCGGGTTCGTCGCCGGGCTGATCGAGCCCGGCCGGCGGCGGGACGCGGTGCTGGTGCGCCACTTCACCTGGGAGGTGGCGAAGCTGCTCCGCGCGGAGTTCCTCGCCCTCGCCCCGGACGTGCAGCGGCACGTCCACGACCGGGTCCGCAAGCTCGCCGAGGCGTACCTGACCGACGGGGTGACCGCCCGGATGGCGTCCGAGGAGCGGCTTCGGGTGGCGGTGGCGCGCGACGGCGACCTGGACGCGCTGCGCACGCTGATCGGCCAGCAGTCGGACCGGTCGCTGCCCGAGGTGGTCGTCGAGGGTGACCGCTGGTACGCCGACCAGGTCGGCTTCCGCGACCCGGCGTTCGGCTACCCGGACGACTGGTACGACGTCACCGAGCGGGCCGCCGCGATACTGGCCAAGCTGACCGCGACCGGGCTGGCCTGGGGACGCGACGCCGCCGGGGCGCGGGCCCTGGTGGTCACCGCGCGCAGCCGCTGGGCCGAGCTGGCCGAGCTGAGCGCGGAGGCGCTGCGGGTCAGCGTGGGCGATTTGACGGGTGTCACGTCGGTCGAGTCCGCCGGCCCCGGTACCGTCGTACGAACGGACTTCGCGGTGGACCGGCTGCTGGCGGTCGTCGCGGGGACGGGCGAGCGTCGTATCGTACGCGCCGAGGTCTCCGCCCTGGGCGGGACGGGCTCGGCGCCGTTGCGCACCGACCGTCCCGTCGCCGCACCCCGGCTGGTGGCCCGGCGCGGTGTCCGCTGGCACCTCGTCACACCCACCACGAACCACAAGGGCCAGGTGATCGTCGCGATCACGCCGGTGACCCCCGGTCGGTTCCTTGCCCGCCTGCGCCGAATCTGGCCCTCTGGAGGAAAGTAGTTCATGAACATCTGCGTCGTCGCGCTCGGCAAGATCGGTCTGCCGCTGGCCGTGCAGTTCGCGTCCAAGGGGCACCGGGTGATCGGCGCCGACGTCTCCGAGCGGGTCGTCCAGCTGGTCAACGACGGTGCCGTGCCCTTCCCGGGCGAGGCCGACCTGGACGTCAAGCTCAAGGAGACGGTGGCCGCCGGCCTGCTGTCGGCCACCACCGACACCGCCGCCGCGGTCGCCGAGTCGGAGGCGGTCGTCGTGGTCGTGCCGCTGTTCGTGGACGCCGACGGCGTGCCGGACTTCGGCTGGATGGACGACGCCACCCGGGCCATCGCCCGTGGGCTGAAGCCGGGCACGCTGGTCAGCTACGAGACCACGCTGCCGGTCGGCACCACCCGTAACCGGTGGGCGTCGATGCTCGCCGAGGGCTCCGGCCTGACCGCCGGCACCGACTTCCACCTGGTGTTCAGCCCCGAGCGGGTGCTCACCGGCCGGGTCTTCGCCGACCTGCGCCGCTACCCGAAGCTGGTCGGCGGCGTCGACGAGGCGTCGGCCGCGCACGGCGTGCGGTTCTACGAGGCGGTGCTCGACTTCGACGAGCGGCCCGACCTGGACCGCCCCAACGGCGTGTGGGACCTCGGCTCGGCCGAGGCGTCCGAGCTGGCCAAGCTCGCCGAGACGACCTACCGGGACGTGAACATCGGCCTGGCGAACCAGTTCGCCCGCTTCGCCGACACCGTCGGCGTGGACGTCACCAAGGTCATCGAGGCGTGCAACACGCAGCCGTACAGCCACATCCACTCGCCGGGCATCGCGGTCGGCGGCCACTGCATCCCGATCTACCCGCGGATGTACCTGTGGAACGACCCGGCCGCCACCGTGGTCCGTTCGGCCCGCGAGGCGAACGCGGCCATGCCGGAGTACGCGGTCGACCTGCTCGCCGCCGCGTACGGCGACCTGACCGGGGTGGGCGTGCTGGTGCTGGGCGCCGCCTACCGGGGTGGCGTCAAGGAGACCGCGTTCTCCGGCGTCTTCCCGACCGTGGAGGCGCTGCGCCGCCGGGGCGCGGTGCCGTACGTCTCGGACCCGATGTACACCAACGAGGAGCTGGTCGCGCACGGCCTGCCCGGGTACGACGGCGAGCCGGTCGGCGCCGCGGTCATCCAGGCCGACCACGCGGAGTACCGCACCCTCGCCCCGGCCGACCTGCCGGGCGTGACGGTGCTCGTCGACGGCCGCCGCGTCACCGACCCGGCGCGCTGGACCGGCGTGCGCCGGGTGGTCATCGGGGGCTGATCCCACCGGCTCCACGGGCCCCGGCCGTCTCGGACGGCCGGGGCCCGTCGCGTGCCGCGGCCGGGATGACGCCGTGCGGAGTTCACCTGCCGGACACCCCGGCAATACTTGTGTGATGTGGCCCGTTTAGGGTCGCAGCCGTCGGAGATCGACTCGGACCGACATCGGCCGGGCAGACAGGGAGCGTGTCGTTGTTCAGCAGAGTACGCAGCCAGCAGGGTCTCGCCGCGGTCGGCGCGACGCTCCTCGGCTACGCGGTCATGGTCCTCGCCGGAGTGCTCGGCCTGGTGGTCCCGTACGCGGTGGCCGCGGTGGTCGCCTTCGCCGGTGAGCTGGCCCTGGCCGGGCGGCACACCGGGACCGCCACGCTGCTCGACAAGGCCGGTCTCGGCGAGACCTTCCGGCGGCTGGTGCGGGACCTGTCGGTGGCCCTGCTGGTGATCGCCGCGGTGCGCCCGGGGGTGGCCGGCACCGTCGCCGTCCTGCTGCTGCCCGCCGCGCTGTGGACGGTGGCCGTGGCCACCAACGCGGTGACCAAGGTGATCGACGGCCGGGTCGACCCCCCGGCGTACACCCGCAACATCGACCTCGGTGCGCTGCGGCGGGTTCCGGTGCCGCCGGCCTGGGCGCGGCGGCTGGCCGGGCTGCGCATGCCGCTGCTGAACGTGCTGCTGGTGCCGGCGGCCGTGGTGGCCGCCGCGCTCGACCGGGTCGCCCCGGTGGTGGTCACCGGCCTGGTCACGCTCGCCGCCGGCCTGGTCACCGCCGCGGTGCTGGCGCTCACCGCGCTGCGCGGCCGGGGCAAGGCGCCGGGTGTGCTGCCCGCCGTGCACGACTGGATGGCCCGGGAACGGCCCGAGGTGGCGCTCTACTTCGCCGGCCCGGCCAAGGACGTCTACCAGGCCAACATGTGGCTCGCGCCGGTGGAGGCGACCGGCCGCCGCGCGGTCGTGCTGCTGCGCGCCGCGGACGCGTTCGAGCAGCTCGCCGACACCCGGCTGCCGGTGATCTGCGTGCCGGCCGGCGTGGACTTCATGAACCTGGACCTGGGCTCGCTGCGCGTGGCGCTGTACGCGGCGAACGTCGGCGCCAACATCCACCTGCTGCGGGAGCCGGGCGTGAAGCACGTCTTCGTCGGCCACGGCGACAGCGACAAGCAGGCGAGCGTGAACCCGTACAGCAAGGTGTACGACGAGGTCTGGGTGGCCGGGCCGGCCGGGCGGGAACGGTACGCCCGGGCCGACGTCGGCGTGCTGGACCGCGACATCGTGGAGGTCGGCCGGCCGCAGCTGGCCGGGGTGCACACGTTCGGCTCCGGCGCCGCCGACCACCGTTTCACGGTGCTGTACGCGCCGACCTGGGAGGGCTGGCTCGACGACGACCCGTACCACACGTCGCTCGTGCTGATGGGGGAGCGGATCGTGTCCGGCCTGCTGGCCGCCGGGGACGTGCGGGTGATCTACAAGCCGCACCCGCTGACCGGGACGCGCTCGCCCAAGGCCCGCGCCGTGCACGAGCGGATCGTGTCCCGGATCAGGGCCGCCGGCGGCGAGACCGATCCGTCCTCGCTGGACGGCGCCGCGCACCTGGTGGTCACCGGCCGTACGCCGGGACTGTTCGACTGCTTCAACGTCACCGACCTGCTGGTCAGCGACGTGTCCAGCGTGGTCTCCGACTTCGTGCAGAGCGAGCGGCCGTACGTGGTGGCCAACCCGGCCGGCCTGCCCGAGGACGAGTTCCGGCGGCAGTTCCCGACGGCGCGGGCGGCGTACCTGCTCTCGGCGGACTGCGGCGAGCTGACGAAGATCCTCGACGTGACCCGGCCCGGGGACGACCCGATGACCGGGGCGCGGCGGGAGCTGAAGGAGTACCTGCTCGGCCCGGCCGGGTCGAACCCGATGGACCGTTTCCGGGACGAGATCGGCCGGCTCTGCGGGTGAGGCGTACCGGGGCGGGGGCGACGACCGGCGCGGTCGTCGCCCCCGTCCCGTCTGGTCAGCCCTGGTGCGGCGGGTTGTCGACGTCGCGCGAGATGACCTCGCCCTTGGCGTCGACCCAGCCCTTCGGGCGGGCCGGGTTGCCGGCCACCAGCTGGTACGGCTTGACGTCGCGGGTCACCACCGAGCCGGCGGCGATCATCGCGTACTCGCCGACCTCGATGCCGCACACGAGCGTGGCGTTCGCGCCGATCGACGCGCCCCGGCGGACGAGCGTCGGGGTGATCGTCCAGTCCGGATTCTGGGCGCGCGGGCGGAAGTCGTTGGTGAACACCGCGCACGGGCCCACGAACACCTCGTCCTCGATGGTCACGCCCTGGTAGACCGAGACGTTGTTCTGGATCTTCACCAGGTCGCCGACCGTGACGCCCGCGTCGACGTAGACGTTGCGGCCGATCACGCAGCCGGCGCCGACCTGGGCGCTGGACCGGATGTGCGCCAGGTGCCAGACCTTGGTGCCGTCGCCGACCTGGGCGCCGGACTCCACGTCGGCCGTCGGGTGGACGAAGACGGAGGCGGACCGGTCGTTGCTGTCAGTCATCTCAACTCGCATCATGCCAGGGCGCGTCGCGCCGTCGGGCGGGCTCGACGCAGCATAACGAGCGCTCACGCGAGCAGTTCGGCCACCGCGTCGGCGGCGGGCCGGTCGGCCGGCAGCGGGTGCGCGGCGACCACCGCGTCCACCGGCAGCGCGGCGTACAGGTGCGGGAACAGCGCGCCGCCGCGGGACGCCTCCCAGCGCAGCGCGTCGCCGAGCCGGGCCTCGTCCACCGCGAGCAGCGTCAGGCCGGTGACCCCGGCGAAGAAGCGCCGGGCGGTCTCCACGACCTGGTCGGCGGCGGAGAGGTGGACGTAGCCGTCCTGCCGGTCCATCGCGGTGCCGGCGAACCGCCCGTCCGCCCGCGCCTGCGCCCACTCGTCGTCGGAGAGAATCTTGTAGATCACGGCAGCAGCCTAGAGCGGCCTCGCGTCCGCGCGGCGCGTCTGCCACCATTCGCAGGGCAACACGTCGAGCGGAGGGAGGCACGGGGTGCGGATCCTCCTGGTCGAGGACGACCGCCGGGTCGCCGCGGCGTTGTCGTCCGCGCTGACCCGGCGCGGTTACCAGGTGGAACACGCCGCGACTGTGGCCGCCGCGCTCTCCGCCGCCCCCTGCGACCTGGTGCTGCTCGACCTGGGGCTGCCCGACGGCGACGGCACCGACCTGTGCCGCGAGCTGCGGCGGCGCAGCAGCCGGCTCGGCATCATCGCGGTGACCGCGCGCGGCGAGGAACGCGACCGGGTGCTGGGGCTGCGGCTGGGCGCCGACGACTACGTGGTGAAGCCGTTCTCGATGGTGGAGTTGCAGGCGCGGATCGAGGCGGTGCTGCGCCGGGCCGCGCACACCGCGCCGCAGCGCAACCTGATCGAGGCCGGCGCGGTCCGCATCGACGTGGGCGGCCGGACGGTGAGCGTGGCCGGCCGGGACGTCACGCTCACCCGCAAGGAGTTCGACATCCTGCTGTCCCTGGCCCGCCAGCCGGGGGTGGCGGTGCCGCGCGAGCGGATCCTGCTCGACGTGTGGGGCACCACCTGGGCCGACCGGCACACCGTTGAGGTGCACGTCGGCTCGCTGCGCGGCAAGCTCGGCGACCCGACGCTCGTGGAGACCGTGCGCGGGGTCGGCTACCGGCTCCGCGACGCGTGAGGAGGGGCCCGTGCGCCGCCGGCTGGTGATCAGCTACCTGCTGCTGATGGTGCTGGTCCTGCTCGCCCTGGAGACGCCGCTGGCGGCCACGCTCGCGACCCGGGAGACCGACCGGGTACGCGCCGACCGCCTCGCCGACGCCACCCGCTTCGCCTCGCTGGCCGGGCCGGCGTTGCGGGGCGGCAGTCCGGGGCCGCTGGACGGGGAACTGGCCGCCTACGACGCGCTCTACGGCATCGGCGCGGCGGTGGTGGACCGGGACCGCCGTACCGTGGTGGCCTCGTCCGGCTGGGAGCCGGGCGCGGGCACCGGCGCGGCGCTCGACACCGCGCTGTCCGGGCAGCAGTTCAGCGGCCCGGAGTCGGTGTGGCCCTGGGGCAGCGGGCCGGTGGTGACGGCCGTGCCGATCAACGACGGCGGCGAGGTGCTCGGCGCCGTGGTCACGACCAGTCCGGCGGACGGGGTCCGCCGCACCGTCACGGTGTGGTGGCTGCTGCTCGCCGGCATCGGCCTGCTGGCGGTGCTGGCCTGCGTCTCGACCGCGTTCGGGCTGGCCGGCTGGGTGCTGCGCCCGGTGACCGAGCTGGACGCGGTGACCCACGAGATCGCCGAGGGCCGCCGCGCCGCGCGGGTCCGCGCCGGGCTGGGCCCGCCCGAGCTGCGCCGGTTGGCGACCAGCTTCAACGACATGGCCGACGCGGTCTCCGACGTGATGGACCGGCAACGCGCCTTCGTCGCGCACGCCAGCCACCAGCTCCGCAACCCGCTCACCGCGCTGCGGCTGCGGGTGGAGGAACTGGGCCCCAGCCTCACCGACCCGGACTGGCGCGCCGAGCACCGGTTGGCGCTGGAGGAGACCGACCGGCTCGCCACGGTGCTCGACGCGCTGCTCACCCTGGCGCGCGCCGAGCGGGAGGAGAACCAGCGGGTGACGGTGGACGCCACCGCCACCGCCGCGTCCCGGGTGTCGGCCTGGCTGCCGCTGGCCCGGCACCGCGAGGTCACGCTCCGCCTCGACGCGGGGGACGCGCCGGTGTACGCCCGGACCGTGCCGACCGCCATCGACCAGGCACTCGACGCCCTGATCGACAACGCGGTGAAGTTCAGCGGCGCCGGGGGAGAGGTGACGGTGACCGTACGCGCCGCCGACGGCGGGACGGTGCTGACCGTCGGCGACACCGGCCCGGGCATGACGGCGAGTCAGCTCGACCAGGCCACCGAGCGGTTCTGGCGGGCCCCGGACGCGCAGAACGTGGACGGCGTGGGCCTCGGCCTGACCATCGCGGCGGTGCTCGTGGACGCCTCCGACGGCCGGCTCACCATGCGCCAGGGCGAGCCCCGGGGCCTGGTCGCCGAGCTGTGGTTCCCGGCGCCCGCCGGCGTACCGGGCGTCACGGCTTCGCGGCGCGATACCACTGCGCCGCGCCCGGATGCAGCGGCAGCGGGGTGGTGACGATCGCCGACCGGGGACTCATCCGTCCCGCCGCCGGGTGCGCGGCGGCCAGTTCCTCCCGGCGGTCCATCAGCAGCCGGGTCACCTCCCGCACCAGCGCGGCGGGCAGGTCGGCGCGGACGATCAGGTAGTTCGGGTTCGCCACCGTGCTCACCGGATCGGCCCGGTACACCGAGCGCGGCACGTCCCGGGTCACGTAGACCTGCCCGTACGCCCGGCGCAGCGGCTCGGTCCAGTCGCCCAGGTCCACGATCCGCAGCGAGGTCCGCTGGGCCAGGTCGGCGACGCCGCGCACGGGCAGCCCGCCGGAGAAGAAGAACGCGTCGATCCGCCCCTCCCGCAGGGCCGCCACCGAGTCGTCGAGTCCCAGGTGCTCCTGGCGTACCCGGTCGCCGCCGAGCTGGGCCACCGCCAGCAGCCGGGTGGCGGTGATCTCCGTGCCGGAGCCGTCGGCGCCCACCGACACCCGCCGGCCGCGCAGGTCACCGAGCGTGCGGATCGGCCCGCCCGCGCGGGTGACCAGGTGCAGCAGGTCGTCGTAGACCCGGGCCACGGCGAGCACCGACGGATGCTCGGGCTCGCGCGGCGGCAGCACGTCGGCCTGGGTGAAGCCCAGCTCCGCCTCCCCGGCGCCGACCAGCCGGACGTTCTGCGCCGAGGCGGCGGTGACCACCACCTCGGCCCGTACGCCGGGCACCTCCCGGTTGAGCAGCGCGGCCAGCGACTGGCCGAAGGCGTGGTAGACGGCGGTCGGACTGCCGGTGGCGATGCGGATGCGGGTCGGCTCGGACGGCTCGTCCCGGCAGCCGGCCAGCGCGGTGACGAGCAGGAGCACCAGCACGAGCGGGGCGGCGGCGCGCACAGGCCAGTGTCGGCTCACGGGCTGCACTCTGCGCCGTGCACCCGCCGCGGCGCAAGCCCACGCTCGCGCCGGTCAGCTCGCCGGGGCCAGCTCCGCGCTCTCGGTGATCCGCTCCCGGTACTCGCCGTTGGGCACCACCACCAGGAAACAGCCCGAGCCCGGCCGCAGCGCCGCCGGCACGTCCAGCAGCGCCGCGCCGCGTACCAGCACCGCCGCCAGGTCCCGGTCGGCGAGCCGGATGCCGAGGCAGTGCCGGCGTACGTGCCGGCCGCCTGCCAGCAGCGCCGCCCGCCAGGCCGCCGCCGCCAGCCGGGGCCGCCACAGCCGCCGCGGGGCCGAGGCGCCCGGGAACGGCCCGCCGAGCAGCTCCCGGCGGCCCTGCCGCCAGCCCGCGGCCAGCAGATTCGCGTACGCCGCCCGGTGCTGCGGCGGCACGGACAGCCGGTGCAGCTCGTAGCGGCGGCGCAGGCCACCGGTGGTCAGCTCGTGCTCCACCGGCACGTCGAGACGTCCCAGCAGCTGCCGCATCCGCTGCGCCGCGTCCTCGCGGTTGAACTCGGCGATCCCGCCCCGGTGCGGTCCGGAGTCGAGCCGGCGTACGTCGGCGGCCGGGGGCGGCGTGCAGCGCACCATGCAGGCGATCTCGAAGGCGTCGGTCAGGGTCAGCCAGTCCAGCGGCGGCGGTGACGGGCGCGGGCGGTCGAGCAGCGTGGTGAGCATCGGCGCGGCTCCTCGGTCAGAGTCGGGGTACCACTACCGTCGCCTCCGAGCGCCGGGCCGGGAACCGCTGCGCCCGAGCCTTGAGCAAAATTTGCGGAAGGCCGCGTCTCAGAGCTCGGTGACCACCAGGTCGACCTGCCGGGGCCGGCCGGCCGCCCGGGGTGCCTCCTCGACCGTGTACTTCAGCTCTCGCAGCGTCCCCACCAGCGCGTCGGCGGTGCGCGGCCGGGCGTCGGCGAGCAGCAGGTCCCGCACCAGCCGGCCCTTCGTCGCCTTGTTGAAGTGGCTCACCATCGACCGGGCCGGCGTGCCGTCCACGATCCGCTCGTGCAGCACCCGCACCGTCACCGTGCGTTCGGCGAGCGCGCCGCGCGGCGTCCAGGTGGCCGCGTACGCGCCGGAGCGCAGGTCCAGCACCGGGCCGCGCCCGGCGGCGGGTTCCAGCACCGGGCCGAGCGACTCCCGCCAGTACGCCGACAGCGCCCCGATCCCCGGCAGCCGCGCCCCGATCGGGCAGCGGTACGGCGGGATCCGGTCGGCGAGGCGTACCGCGCCCCACAGGCCGGAGCTGATCAGCACCTGGCGGCGGGCCGCCCGCTGCGCGTCGGGGGGCAGCGTGTCCAGGCCGAGCGCCTCGTAGAGCACCCCGGTGTAGAGCCGCCCGGCCGGCGCTGTGGCCGCCTCCCGCAGCCGGGCGTTGCGCCGCAGCTCGCCGCGCTGCCCCTCGGTGAGGCCCAGCGCGATCCGGGCCGCCGTCTCGTCCGGCCCGGCGCACAGGCCGGCGAGCGCGGTCAGGACCGCCTCCCGGGCCGGGTTCAGCTCGGTCAGGGACAGCCGGGACAGGTCCAGCCGGCGGCCGGTGCCGGCCTCGGCCTTCCCCTCCGACGGGGGCAGCAGGATGAGCACCGGCACAGCGTACGGGCCGGGGTCAGCGCCACGGCCGGACGGCACGGTCGGGGTGGTACACGCGACTGCCGCCCACCTCGGCCACCACCGCCGCGTCGGCGCGGTCGCCCAGCAGCCGCCGCAGCGTGCGCTCGGCGGGGGAGCCGACCGCCACCACGTACCCGGGCCGTTCCGCGCGCGCCACCCGCTGCCAGTACGCCGGATAGCGGTTCTGCCCCGGCGTCAGCGCCCCGTCGAGCACACCGCAGGCGACCGTCTCGCCGGTGTTGAAGATGAGCCGGTTGCAGGTCCAGTAGTCCCCGTACACCTCGCGCAGTCCGGCGTCCCGCACCGCGTCGGCCAGGCGGCGGGCGGTCAGCTCCTCGTCCCGTACGCCCGGCACGCCGGCCAGGAACGCCACGGTGCCGGCAATCGTGGCGGCGGTCAGCCCGGCCAGCACCACCGCCGCCGTGGCGCCGCCGAGCCGGGCCGCCCGCCCGGCGGTGCCCCGCAGCGCGTGCGCGGCGGCCAGCCAGAGCGGCCACAGCACGGCCGGCAGCGAGATCTGGAGCACCGACAGGTAGCGGGCGTTGCCGAGCGGATCGGTCGCGGCGAGCGGGCTGCGCACGTACGCCAGAAGCGTCAACGCCGCGCCCGCGACCAGCGCGAGGATCGCCACGGCCCGGACCCGCGCGGCGTGGTCGGCGGCCCGGCGGTACGCGAGCAGCCCGAGCGCGGCGGCGGACACCAGAAGCACCGGGTAGAGCACGCCGAACCACTGCGCCCAGCGCGCGCAGCCGTCCATCGGGCACATGCCGGAGGCCAGCGGCACCCCCTCCAGCAGCCCGCCGCGCAGCCGCTCGGCCAGCGACGGCGCGACCCCCTCCTTGGTGCTGATCTCGCGGAACACCGACAGCGAGTCCTGCCCGGGCGGCGCGACGAGGTTGTCCTTGACCATCGGGGCGATACCGGCCAGGAAGCCCGCCGCCAGCAGCACACCCGGCCAGCCGATCAGATCCCGGGGCACCGCCACGGCCAGCACCACGGCGGCCACCAGCAGGTACGGCGCGATCAGCCAGTCCGACCACAGCGCCAGCCCGGCGAGCAGCCCGAACGCGCCGGTGGCCAGCCAGTGGTGCCGGACCCGCCGGTCGCCGAGGGCCACCGCGATCAGCAGCATCGCCAGCACGGCCGGCTTGACCTCCGGACGGCCGCCGACCACCGTGAGCTGGTCGCGGACCACCCGCTCCGAGCCGAGCGCCAGCAGGCCCACCACGACCACTGCCAGCCAGGGGGAGAACAGGCGGCGGGTCAGCCGGTACGCCAGCCACAGGAAGACCGCGAAGAGCGCGAGCAGCGGCAGCCGCAGCACCGGCCAGCTCGGCCCGGCCCAGCCGACCAGCGGCGCGGCCAGATACGACTCCAGCACGCCCATGTAGCGCTGGCCGTAGAGGAAGATTGGCCGCTCACCACGCTCGGCGATGTGCAGCGCGGCCAGGCCGAACGTTGCCTCGTCGCTGTTCGACGCGGGCACCGTGAGCAGCGTCAGCACCAGCCGGTAGCCGACCCCCGCGACGCCGAGCAGCAACGCCACCAGCGCCGGCGCGTCCGGACGCGGTCGTACCGTGCCCCGCTTCGTCGTCGACACGACCAACGCCCCCGTCGTCGTCCCGACCGCAGTGTGTCACGGCGGCGCCCCGGCGGCGGGGCGGATCGGCGTGGATCACTCGCGTGGCTCTGCCGCTCCGGTTGTGGCACTGTTGCCGTGTGCCGCCCACACCACCGGACCAGTTGGCCGTTCCGCAACTGCACCGCGCCGCGCGCTTCGAGGACGCCGTGCACGGCCTGGTGGAGCGCCGGTTGCGGCGCACCGGGTGGCAGCCCAACATCATCGCGTACGCGGGCTACGGCGCCCCGGGCTGGGCGCGCGTGCTCTGCCGGGTGCTGCTGGGCCGCCCGGACACGCGGCGGCGGGGCCGGCTGGACAAGGTGCGGGGCTGGCGCAGCTTCGCCACGCTGCCCGCCAAGCACGTCAAGGTGACCATCGAGGCCGACGGCGTGCGCCAGGAGGTGACCGCCGACCGCAGCGGCTTCGTCGACACCGTCATCGAGGCCGACTTCACCCCCGGCTGGGGCTGCGTACGCCTCAGCGTCGCCGACGCCGAGCCGGTGGAGGCGCTGGTCCGCGTCCTCGACCCGGCCGTCCGCTTCGGCATCCTCTCCGACATCGACGACACGGTCATGGTGACCGCGCTGCCCCGGCCGCTGCTCGCCGCGTGGAACACGTTCGTGCTGGACGAGCACGCCCGCACCGCCGTGCCGGGCATGGCGGTGCTGTACGAGCGGCTGGCCACCGCCCACCCGGGCGCGCCGGTCTTCTACCTCTCCACCGGCGCCTGGAACGTCGCGCCGACGCTCACCCGGTTCCTGTCCCGGCACCTCTACCCGGCCGGTCCGCTGCTGCTCACCGACTGGGGGCCGACCGCCGACAGGTGGTTCCGCAGCGGCCGGGAACACAAGCGGGCCACGCTGGCCCGGCTGTCCCGGGAGTTCCCCGAGGTGCGGTGGCTGCTGATCGGTGACGACGGGCAGCACGACCCGGAGATCTACCGGGAGTTCGCCGCCGCGCACCCGGACAACGTGGCGGGCGTGGCGATCCGGCGGCTGTCGCCGACCCAGTCGGTGCTCGCCGGCAGTCTCCCCGCCCCCGCCGGATGGTCGTCATCCGGCCCGATCGGCCAGAAGTGGCTGAGCGCCCCCGACGGGGCCGGCCTCTGGAAGCTCCTCCGCGAAGCCGACCTGGTCTGATCCACCCTTCACAGCGTCGATCATGAAGTTGACGGCCTTGTGGATCTCCAGAAGTGCCGCCAACTTCATGATCAACGGGGGGTCAGCCAGAGGACGCCCAGCGGGGGGACGCGCAGGGAGACCGACGCCGGGAGACCGTGCCAGGGGATGTTCTCGGCGTGCACCTCGCCCAGGTTGCCCACGCCGGAACCGCCGTAGTGGTGCGCGTCGGTGTTCAGCGTCTCGGCCCACGTACCGGCCGCCGGCAGGCCGATCCGGTAGTCCTCCAGCGGTAGCGCGGAGAAGTTGGTCACGCAGACCAGGGTCCGGCCGTCCGGGGCGATCCGGATGAACGACACGGTGTTGTTGGCGACGTCGTCCCCGGCGATCCAGCGGAAGCCGGCCGGGTCGGTGTCCTGCGCCCAGAGCGCCGGGCTGGCCCGGTAGACCCGGTTCAGGTCGGCGACCAGCCGTTGCACGCCGGCGCGGGCCGGGTCGTGCGTGAGATACCAGTCGAGGCCGCGTTCCTCGCTCCACTCCCGGTCGTCGGCCAGCTCGCAGCCCATGAAGAGCAACTGCTTGCCCGGGTGCGCCCACATGTACGCCAGCAGCGCCCGCACGGTGGCCAGCCGCTGCCACGTGTCACCGGGCATCTTGCCGACGAGGGAACCCTTGCCGTGCACCACCTCGTCGTGGCTGATCGGCAGCACGTAGTTCTCGCTCCACGCGTACGCCAGCGAGAACGTGAGCTGATGGTGGTGGTGCTGCCGGTAGATCGGATCCTTCGAGGTGTAGAGCAGGGTGTCGTGCATCCAGCCCATGTTCCACTTGAACCCGAACCCGAGCCCGCCCTCGGAGGTCGGCTTCGTGACGCCGGGCCAGGCGGTGGACTCCTCGGCGATCATCAGCACGCCCGGGTGGTGCCGGTAGACGGTGGCGTTGACCTCCTGGAGGAACGAGATCGCCTCCAGGTTCTCCCGGCCGCCGTGCACGTTCGGCGCCCACTGCCCGTCCTGCCGCGAGTAGTCCAGGTAGAGCATCGAGGCGACCGCGTCCACGCGCAGCCCGTCGATGTGGAACTCGGCCAGCCAGTACAGCGCGTTGGCGACCAGGAAGTTGCGCACCTCGTTGCGGCCGAAGTCGAAGACGTACGTGCCCCAGTCGGGGTGCTCGCCGCGACGCGGGTCGGGGTGCTCGTACAGCGGGGTGCCGTCGAAACGGGCCAGGGCCCACTCGTCCTTGGGGAAGTGCGCCGGCACCCAGTCCAGGATCACGCCGATGCCCGCGGCGTGCAGCCGGTCCACCAGGTACCGGAAGTCGTCCGGGTCGCCGAACCGGGCGGTGGGCGCGTAGTAGCCGGTGACCTGGTAGCCCCACGAGCCGCCGAACGGGTGCTCCATCACCGGCAGGAACTCCACGTGGGTGAAGCCCATCTCCAGCACGTACGCGGTGAGCTGCTCGGCCAGCTCCCGGTAGCCGAGGCCGGGCCGCCAGGAGCCCAGGTGCACCTCGTACACGCTCATCGGCTCCTGGTGCGGCGCCTGCCGGGACCGGCGCGCGAGCCAGTCCGCGTCGCCCCACTCGTACCGTGACTCGTGCACCACCGACGCGGTGGCCGGCGGCACCTCGGTGCGCGCGGCCATCGGGTCGGCCTTGTCCCGCCACCGGCCGTCGGCGCCGAGGACGCGGTACTTGTATCGGCTGCCCACCGGCATGCCGGGCACGAAGATCTCCCACACGCCGCTGGACCCGAGCGACCGCATCGGCCACCCGTCGTCCGGCGCCCAGCCGGTCACGTCGCCGACGAGCCGCACGGCGCGGGCGTTGGGCGCCCAGACCGTGAACGCGACGCCCTCGTCGAAGACCCGCGCGCCGAGCGCCGACCAGAGCCGCTCGTGCCGGCCCTCGCCGATCAGGTGCAGGTCGAGTTCACCGAGCGTGGGCGGATAACGGTACGGGTCGTCGTGCGTCGTGCCGTCCACCTCGACCCGGTAGTCCAGCACCTCGCCGGGGAGCACCGCCTCGAAGACACCGGCGTCGTGCACCCGCTTCATCGGGTGCCGTTCGCCGTCGGCGAGCACCGCCACCTCGCCCGCGCCCCGGCGCAGCGTCCGGATCGTGGTGCTCCCGCCGGCCGGATGTGCACCGAGCACGGCGTGCGGGTCGTGTACCTCGCCGGTGATCAGCTGGTCCATCGGGCGTCGTCCTTGTCGGCCGGTACGGTCGGGGCGGTGCCGCCGGAGAGGTCGGCGGGTACGTCTTCCACTGTGAGGCCGGGCGCGGCCGGCTCCGGTGCGGCCGGTTGCGCCGGCTCGGGCGCGGCCGGCTGGGCCGGCTCGGGCGCGGCCGGGCGGCGCACGGTGAGCACGTGCGCCGGTTGCAGGTACGGGTCGAGGCGTACCGCGTTGCGCTGCCCCCAGTCGTACTCGGCGCCGGTCAGCTCGTCGCGCACGGTGAACCGCTCGTGCCAGTCCAGGCCGAGCGCCGGCATGTCGAGCGTGGTGTTGCCCCACTGCACCTCGCGGGAGTCGAACGAGCAGACCACGATCACCGTGTTGCCGGTCTGGAGGTCGTGCTTCGACCAGCAGAGCAGCGCCGGGTTGTCGATGTCGTGGAACCGCAGGTTGCGTAGCTGGTGCAGCGCGGGGTTGTCGCGGCGTACCCGGTTCAGCGTGGTGATGAACGGCGCCAGCGACCGGCCCTGCGCCAGCGCGGCGTCCCAGTCCCGGGGCCGCAGCTCGTACTTCTCGTTGTCCAGGTACTCCTCCGCGCCGGGGCGGGCCACGTGCTCGAACAGCTCGAACCCGGCGTACATGCCCCAGGAGGGGGAGAGCAGCGCGGCCAGCACCGCCCGGATCTTGAACATCGGCGGGCCGCCGTGCTGCAACGACGAGTGCAGGATGTCCGGCGTGTTGGGCCAGAAGTTCGGCCGCATCCAGTCGGCCGAGGCGACCAGCTCCTCGCAGTACTCCCGCATCTCGGCCGCCGTCGTGCGCCAGGTGAAATAGGTGTACGACTGGGTGAAGCCGATCTTGCCGAGCCCGTGCATGATCGCCGGCCGGGTGAACGCCTCGGCCAGGAACAGCACGTCCGGGTCGGCCTCCTTGACCTCGGCGATCAGCCAGTGCCAGAAGTCGAACGGCTTGGTGTGCGGGTTGTCCACCCGGAAGATCCGGATGCCCTCGCCGACCCAGTGCAGCACCACCCGCAGCACCTCGGCCCGGATGCCCTCCGGGTCGTTGTCGAAGTTCAGCGGGTAGATGTCCTGGTATTTCTTGGGCGGGTTCTCCGCGTACGCGATGCTGCCGTCGGCCCGGGTGGTGAACCACTCCGGGTGCTCGGTGACCCACGGGTGATCCGGCGCGCACTGCAGCGCGAGGTCCATCGCCACCTCCAGCCCCTGCTCCGCGGCGGCGGCGACGAAGTCGCGGAAGTCCTCCGGCGTACCCAGGTCGGGGTGGATGGCGTCGTGGCCGCCCTCGGCCGCGCCGATCGCCCACGGCGAGCCCACGTCGTCCGGCCCGGCGGTGAGCGCGTTGTTGCGGCCCTTGCGGTTGACCCGGCCGATCGGGTGGATCGGCGGCAGGTAGAGCACGTCGAAGCCCATCGCCGCGACACCCGGCAGCCGCTCCGTCGCGGTGGCGAACGTGCCGGAACGGGCGGGCGCGTCGACTGTGGCCGGGATCGCGCCCTCGGAGCGGGGGAAGAACTCGTACCAGGCGGAGAAGAGCGCCCGGGGCCGGTCCACCCACAGCGTGCGCTCGTCGCCGGTGGTGACCAGCTCGCGCACCGGGTGCTCCCAGAGCAGGTCGGCCAGATCCAGCGCCGGGCTCACCCGCCGCGGCAGGTCCAGGTCGTCGTCGGTCAGCGCCCGCACGGCTTCGCGTACGCGATCACGGTCGGCCCTCGGCACCAGGTCGAGCGCGGCGGTGAGCACCCGCGCGCCCTCGGCCAGGTCGTTCGCCAGCTCGGCCGCGCCCTGGCCGGCGGCGAGCTTCTTGGTGACCGCGTTCTGCCAGGTGAGGTACGGATCTCCGAACGCCTCAACGGCGAAGCGCCACAGGCCCACCGCGTCCGGGCGGATGGTGGCGTGCCAGCGGTCCTGGCCGGGCTCGCCGGGGCGCATCCGGGTGAACGGGCGCGCCGCGCCGTCCGGGCCGAGCCAGACCACGTTGCACCCGAGCGCGTCGTGGCCCTCGCGGTAGGCCCGCGCCGACACCGGTACGACCTCGCCGACCACCGCCTTGGCCGGGTAGCGACCGCAGGAGACGACGGGGGAGACGTCTTCGATCGGGAACCGTCCAGTCACCCGCTCAACCTACTGCGCGAGATCCTCTCGCGCTCGGCGACTTCACCTCAGCCGCCAACCCGCGCTCACGGGGGCGTCGAGGCCCGCGCCGATGAGGCACCCGTGCCGTTCCACTGAACGGGTGGCGGACTTCCGGCGGGCGGTCCCGGTGCCACGAACGACCCTGGCCCGTCGGCGACGTTCAGGTCGGCCGCTGGGCGACGAACACGAATTCCCGGCCCGGGCGGTCGGGTGCGTCGCGCACGTCGACCACCCGGAATCCGGTGGCGGCCAGGCTCGCCTCCACCTCGTCGCGGTCGCGGAACCGCAGCGTCGAGTCCGAGGTGAGGGTCACGCCGTCGGTGCGGAACCGGTAGGTGAAGCGGAAGGACACCAGCGGCGGGTCGACCGCGATGACCTCGAAGCGTCGCTCCACCGGCCCGACGCCCGGCACGTCCCGGGTCACCGGCGCGGTGTCCGCGGCCCACTCCTCCCACGCGCGCCGCTCGGGGCGGCGGGTCTCGAACACGAGGTGGCCGCCGGGACGCAGCGCGGCGTGCACGCCCCGCAGGGTCCGCGCCCAGTCGGTGTCGGACAGGAAGACCTGTGCCACGTTCCCGGTCATCGTGGCCAGGTCGGCGCGCAGCGGCGGCAGTGTCGCGGCGTCGCCGTGGACCCAGCGGACGCGGCCTTCGCGGTCCTTCGCCCGGGCGACGCCCAGCGACGCCTCGGCCGGGTCGACGCCGACGACCGTGTGGCCGTGCCGCGCGAGCAGGACCGCCAGGGAGCCGGTCCCGCAGCCCACGTCCAGCACCGTGCGTGCGCGCAGTTCACCGGCGATCGCGAGGTACGCGTCCAGGTCGTCCCGGTCACCGTCGAAAGCGTCGTAGACCGCCGCGAGGCGAGGATGAGCGAAGATCGCGTCCGGCATCCCGGGACCGTACCCGCCGCCGCCCGCGACCGGGCGTGTGTGGTCAGCCGAGGTCGTGCTCGACCGGGGTGGTGTTGAGGACCCAGGCGAGCGGCATCGTCGCCCGGACCCGGTAGTCCGCGCCGTCCAGGCGGTGCATCGTGACGGTCTGCGCCGCGTCCTGCTCGACGACCCAATACTGCGGGATGCCCGCCGCTGCGTACTCGCCGCGCTTGGTCACCGTGTCGATGCCCTCGGAGCCGGGCCAGACGATCTCGACCACGAGGAGCACGTCGCCGGGCGGCAGCCACACGGCGTCGGCCTGCGCCTTGCTCCACACCACGAGGTCGGGGATGCGTCCACCGACCCCGCCGTGCCGCCCCGGGATGCGCAGCCCGACCGCCTGGGCGACGTGATCCGCCGGCACGCCGCCCTGTGCGAGCCACACCATGAGCCGGGTCGCGATGATCGCATGGGCGTATCCCGGCGGCGGCATGATCGAGAGAACTCCCTCAGGGCTGATCTCGTATCGATGGTGCTCGTCCGCGGCCATCATCGCGGTCAGGTCGTCGAGCGACACGGTCGACGGCATGGATCTGCCCACCGCCTCCGCGCTCATGACGGAATCGTACCGGCCCGAGCGCGCCCGCGGCCGACACGAACGCGCCGGACGGTGTGCGGCGTGCCGCGGTCCGGGCGGGCTGTCTTCGCGGGCGGGCTGTTAAGAAGGGGCCCTTCCTCTACCGGAGGCGTTAAGAAGGTGCCCTTCCTTGCACCCCCACCGAGCGGTACACCTCGAGCGTCTGCCGGGCGATCGCGTCCCAGGAGAAGTGCTCCACCGCCCGCCGCCGCCCCGCCGCGCCGAACGCCGCGATCCGGTCCGGGTCGGCCAGCAGCTCGTTGATCCGCGCGGCCAGGTCGGCCACGAAACGCTCCGGGTCCAGCGGGGTGCCCGAGCCGTCACCGGCCTGCTCGATCGGCACCAGCAGCCCGGTCTCGCCGTCTGCCACCACCTCCGGGATGCCGCCCGTGGCGGTCGCCACCACGGCGGTCTCGCAGGCCATCGCCTCCAGGTTGACGATGCCCATCGGCTCGTAGACGGACGGGCAGACGAAGACCGTGGCGTGGGTGAGCACCTGGATCACCTCGTGCTTGGGCAGCATCGCCGCCACCCAGATCACCCCGGACCGGGTGGCCCGCAGGTCCGCCACGAGACGCTCCACCTCGGCGGCGATCTCCGGGGTGTCCGGCGCGCCGGCGAGCAGCACGAGCTGGGTGTCGGCGGGGAGTTCCCGGGCCGCGCGCAGCAGGTACGGCAGGCCCTTCTGCCGGGTGATCCGCCCGACGTAGACCACGCTGGGCCGGGCCGGGTCGATGCCGAGCCGGTCGAGCACGTCGGTGTCCGGGTCCGGGGCGTACTGCGCGGTGTCGATGCCGTTGTAGACCACGCGTACCCGGTCGGGGTTCACCGCCGGGTACGCGGTGAGCACGTCGCGCCGCATGCCCTCGCTCACCGCGATGATCGCGTCGGCCGCCTCGAAGGCGGTCCGCTCGCACCAGGAGGAGAGCGCGTACCCGCCGCCGAGCTGCTCGGCCTTCCACGGGCGCAGCGGCTCCAGGCTGTGCGCGGTCACCACGTGCGGCACCCCGTGCAGCAGCTTCGCGGTGTGCCCGGCCAGGTTGGCGTACCAGGTGTGGCTGTGCACCACGTCGGTGCCGGCGGTCCCGGCGGCCATCTCCAGGTCGACGCCCATGACCCGCAGCGCGGCGTTCGCGCCGGCGAGCGGGGCCGGTTCGGCGTACGCGGTGACGCCCGGGGAGTCGCGGGGCGCGCCGAAGCAGTGCACCCGCACGTCGGCGAGCCGGCGCAGCTCGCGGGCGAGGTATTCCACGTGCACCCCGGCGCCGCCGTACACCTCCGGCGGGTACTCGCGGGTGAGCAGGTCGACGCGCATCGGTGCCATGCCCGCACCCTAGTGCAGAGCGCCATCTCGCACCCGGTGCGCAAGTGTGGGCGTCCGAGTGGTGAAGTCGGTTCGAGGTGGTTAGCGTCTGAGCATGGCTGCCAAGGTGCTCGCGATCGTCCTGGCCGGCGGGGAGGGCAAGCGCCTGATGCCCCTGACCACCGACCGGGCGAAGCCCGCCGTCCCCTTCGGCGGGATGTACCGCATGGTCGACTTCGTCCTGTCCAACCTGGCGAACGCCGGCTTCCTCAAGATCGTCGTGCTGACCCAGTACAAGTCCCACTCGCTGGACCGCCACATCACCAAGACCTGGCGGATGTCGACGCTGCTCGGCAACTACGTCACGCCGGTGCCCGCGCAGCAGCGCCGCGGCCCGTGGTGGTTCGCCGGCTCGGCCGACGCGATCTACCAGAGCTTCAACCTGATCAACGACGAACAGCCCGACTACGTGATCGTCTTCGGCGCCGACCACATCTACCGGATGGACCCCCGGCAGATGGTCGACGACCACATCGCCTCCGGCGCCGGTGTGACGGTGGCCGGCATCCGGCAACCGCTGTCGACGGCCGACCAGTTCGGCGTGATCGAGGTCGGCGAGGACGGCAAGCGCATCCGCGCGTTCCGGGAGAAGCCCACCGACGCGGTCGGGCTGCCCGACGCGCCGGACGAGATCTACGCCTCGATGGGCAACTACGTGTTCACCACCAAGGCGCTGTGCGAGGTGGTCGAGCGCGACGCGGCGGACAAGACGAGCAAGCACGACATGGGCGGCAGCATCATCCCGATGCTCGTCGAGCGCGGCGAGGCGAACGTCTACGACTTCAAGGACAACGAGGTGCCCGGCAGCACGGACCGCGACCGCGGCTACTGGCGGGACGTGGGGACGCTCGACTCGTTCTACGACGCGCACATGGACCTGATCAACGTGCACCCGGTGTTCAACCTCTACAACTTCGAGTGGCCGATCTACACCGAGCAGCCGCCGTACCCGCCGGCCAAGTTCGTGCACGCCTGGGGCGAGCGGGTGGGCCGCGCGGTCAGCTCGATGGTCTCGCCCGGATCGGTGATCTCCGGCTCGCTGGTGGAGAACTCGATCGTGGCGCCGAAGGTGAAGGTGCACTCGTGGGCGCACGTCGACGGCGCCGTGCTGATGGAGGGTGTCCAGATCGGCCGCCACGCGGTCGTCCGGCGCGCGATCCTGGACAAGAACGTCCACGTCCCGGAGGGCGCCGAGATCGGCGTCGACCTGGAGAAGGACCGCCAGCGCTACACCGTGTCCGACAACGGCATCGTCGTCATCGGCAAGGGCCAGCGCGTCGAGCCCTGAGCAGTCCCACCGCATCACCGAGGAGGATCCCGCAGTGGCCCACCCCCGTGCCGGAAAGCCCGCCCAGCCCGCCGACCTGGTCGACGTGCCCCGGCTGGTCACCGCCTACTACGCCGAGCACCCGGACCCGGACGACCCGGCGCAGCAGGTCTCCTTCGGCACCTCCGGGCACCGCGGGTCCAGCCTGGGCAACGCCTTCAACTCCGACC
This sequence comes from Micromonospora sp. HUAS YX12, assembly GCF_040215685.1. Classification (NCBI taxonomy): domain Bacteria; kingdom Bacillati; phylum Actinomycetota; class Actinomycetes; order Micromonosporales; family Micromonosporaceae; genus Micromonospora; species Micromonospora sp. HUAS YX12. The sequence goes on along the minus strand of NZ_CP157974.1, from coordinate 6,006,301 downwards.
ACATCCTCGCCGTCACCCAGGCGCTCTGCGACTACCGGCGCGAGCAGGGACTCGACGGCCCGCTGTTCCTCGGCCGGGACACCCACGCGCTGTCCGCGCCCGCCGAGGCCGACGCGCTGGAGGTGCTCGCCGCCAACGACGTCACAGTGCTGCGCGACAGCCGCGACGGCTACACCCCGACCCCCGCCGTCTCGCACGCCATCCTCACCCACAACCGGGGGCGCACCAGCGGCCTCGCCGACGGCATCGTGATCACCCCGTCGCACAACCCGCCGTCCGACGGCGGGTTCAAGTACAACCCCACCCACGGCGGGCCCGCCGACACCGACGCCACGAAGTGGATCCAGGACCGCGCGAACGCCATCCTCGCCGCCGGGCTCAAGGAGGTGAAACGCATCCCGTACGCGCGGGCGCGCGCCGCCGCCACCACCGGGGAGTACGACTTCCTCGCCCGGTACGTCGACGACCTGCCCGCCGCGCTGGACATCGACGCGATCCGCGACGCCGGGGTGCGCATCGGCGCCGACCCGATGGGCGGGGCGAGCGTGGCGTACTGGGGCGAGATCGCCGACCGGCACCGCCTCGACCTGACCGTGATCAACCCGCTCGTGGACCCGACGTGGCGGTTCATGACGCTCGACGGCGACGGCAAGATCCGGATGGACTGCTCCTCGCCGAACGCGATGGCCTCCCTGATCGCCGCCCGGGACGACTACGCGGTCTCCACCGGCAACGACGCCGACGCCGACCGGCACGGCATCGTCACGCCCGACGGCGGACTGATGAACCCCAACCACTACCTGGCTGTGGCGATCGGCCACCTGTTCCGTACCCGGGAGCAGTGGGGCCCGGCCGCGGCGGTGGGCAAGACGCTCGTCTCCTCCTCGATGATCGACCGGGTCGCGGCCGACCTCGGCCGCCCGCTGCTGGAGGTGCCGGTCGGGTTCAAGTGGTTCGTGCCCGGCCTGCTCGACGGCACCGTCGGCTTCGGCGGGGAGGAGAGCGCCGGCGCGTCGTTCCTGCGCCGCGACGGCGGCACCTGGACCACCGACAAGGACGGCATCCTGCTCTGCCTGCTCGCCGCCGAGATCATCGCCACCACCGGGCGTACGCCCAGTGAGCACTGGGCCGAGCTGGCCGACCGCTTCGGCGCGCCCGCGTACGCCCGGATCGACGCCCCGGCCACCCGGGAGCAGAAGGCCGTGCTCGGCAAGCTCTCCCCGGAGCAGGTCACCGCCACCGAGCTGGCCGGTGAGCCGATCACCGCGATCCTCACCACCGCCCCCGGTAACGGCGCACCGATCGGCGGCCTCAAGGTCACCACCGAGTCCGGCTGGTTCGCCGCCCGCCCGTCCGGCACCGAGGACGTATACAAGATCTACGCCGAGTCGTTCCAAGGACCGGAGCATCTGGCCCGGATCCAGGAGGAGGCGAAGGCGCTGGTCGACGGCGTGCTCGCCACCGCCTGACCCGGCTCAGCGGGGCGGGGGCAGCTCCCGGCGGTTGAGCTGCTCCCGCAACCCGTCCGGCAACAGCTCGCGTAACTGGTCCGGCAGCAGCGGCAGGTCCAGCAGGCTCAGCTTGAGCTGGTTGCGCTCCTGGTAGCGGCGCGGGTCGAGGCGGACCACCCGGCCGGCGTCCTTGACGTACCGGATGTGCACCGAACCCTCGGTCGCCGCCTGCCGGATCAGCAGCCCGTCCATCTCCACCGCCACCGGCGCCGAGTCCGCGCGCAGCTCCAGGTGCACCGTCTCGTGCGCGGAGAGCAGCACCGAGCGGGAGATCCCGGCCATCGGCGCGGACGGTGTCACCACCATCGCCTCCGTGGCCGGTGAGATCAGCGGCCCGCCGGCGGCATAGCTGTACGCGGTCGAGCCGGTCGGCGTGCTCACCACGAGCGCGTCGCACCGGTAGTAGCCGTACCGCTGGCCGTCCACCGCCAGGGTGGCCGTGACGAAGCCGGCGCCGGGCTGCCGGACCAGGGCGATGTCGTTGAACGCCACCACGTCGTCGCCGCAGACGTCGCAGGCCAGGCAGGCGTGCGACTCGATGGTGAAGTCGTGCTCCACCAGCCGTTCCAGCGCCCGGGGCAGGTCCCGCGGTTCCACCTCGACCAGGAAGCCGAGCCGGCCCAGGTGCACGCCGAGCACCGGCTTCGGGTCGCGGACGGCCAGCCGCAGCGCGCCCAGCATGGTGCCGTCGCCGCCGATGCTGATCAGCGCGTCGCAACGGTCGGCCAGCTCGTCCGCGGCGACCGCCTCCACCGAGGCCGGTACGCGCGCCCGGTCCTCGGCGCGTACCGCGAGGGTGATCCGGTGCCGGGCGGCCCAGTCCGCGATGATCCGCACCACCTCGGAGACGTCCCGGGTGGGGTGCAGCACCAGCCCCAGCACATCGCCCGCCACCGCTACAGCTCACCACACCGGGACCGGACCGGGCCCGGACCGGGCAGCGATGATCCGAAATCCCCCTTTGGGGTGGTAGCGGCCAGTATGGTGTGAACATGCCGGTCCCGTATGGCGCTCAATCGGTCGTCCCTGTCCCGGGCGTCGCAGTGGCGTCCCGCACGGACGTCGCAGCCGGGGTCCGGGTCCGCCCGGCCGCGGTCGCGGATGCGGACTGGCTGGCGGAGGTCAGCCGGGCGTCGTTCGCGCGGCATCTGCACGACTACCTGACCTCGGCCCAGCCTGGCGTCGGCCGGTTCTGGGAGGTCGTGCTCGCACACCCGGAGTCGTTCCCCGGCCGGTGCTTCCTGGTGGCCGAGGACGAGAACGGCCGGCGGCTGGGCTTCGCCGACCTGACCCGGGTCGAGCCGGGCATGGCGCACCTGTCCTACATCTGCGTGGTGGAGGCCGCCCGCGGCCGGGGCGTCGCCCGGGAGCTGCTGCGCGCGTACGCCCGCGCCCACCCCGGCCTCCGGTCGATGCGGCTGGACGTGTTCGCCGACAACGCACCGGCCCGCGCGCTCTACGACCGGCTCGGGTTCGCGGGCGACGCCACGACCACGTGGTGGGTCGCCGACCTCGCGCTCGGCGGGGTCGTGCCCGCCGCCGACGTCCGGTTCGAAGGGCTGCACACCGCCCGGGCCTGGCTCGACACGTACGGCTTCGGTGAACTCACCGTCGTCGCCGGGGACGCCACCCACGTGCTGGGGCGGCCGAGCGTGCGGGTGCTGCGGTGCTTCGACCCGGCGACGCTGCGACGGCCGGCGGTGGTCGCCGCCGTGGTCCGGGCCTTCCCCGGCATCGACCGCGTCCTGGTCATGACGCCCGGCGAGGACGCGCCGCCCAGCGCGGTCGGCCCCCTCCGGGCCGTCAACCGCTCACTCAGGATGTCCACCTCCGAGATCCGCGCCAGACTGGAGCTTCCGTGACGCAGACGATCCCCAAGACCGCCGCCGACCCGGGCGCCTTCCGGACGCCGAGCCTGTTCTACCGGGCGGCCCGGGAGGGCATGCGCGACCTGCTCGCCCAGCCCGAGGTCTGGCGCGGCGAGCGGCACGAGATCCTGCTGCCCTCGTTCATCGGATGGTCCGCCAACGAGGGCAGCGGCGTCTTCGACCCGGTGACCGAACTCGGGCTCGACCCCGGCTTCTACGACCTGACCGAGGACCTCGCGGTGGACGTGTCCTCGCTGGAGGCGCGGCTCGCGGAGCGCCCCTACGACGTGGTGGTGGTCATCCACTACTTCGGCCGCACCGAGCGGGCGATCGGCCGTATCCGTGAGCTGACCGACCGGTACGGCGCGCTGCTGCTCGAAGACCTCGCGCACGCGTGGTTCACCCACGCGCTCGGCGGGCCGGCCGGCCGCACCGGCGACGTCTCGCTCTATTCCCTGCACAAGATGCTGCCGATGCCCGGCGCGCGCGGCGGGATGATCACCTACCGCGACCCGGGCCGGCTCACCGGTCAGCGGGAGACCGAGCCGGACCTGTCCCGGCACGTGCTCGACCACGACACGCTGGGCATCGCCGCGCGGCGGCAGGAGAACTTCCGCGCGCTCACCGCGCTGCTGCGCGGCCTGCCCGAACTCGGCGTCTCGTTCGAGCTGATGTGGCCCGACCTGGCGCCCGACGACGCCCCGCAGACGCTGCCGGTGCGGATCCCCGGCCCCGGGCGGGAGAACCGCGACCATGTCTACGCCGAGATGAACCGGGAGGGCTTCGGCATGGTCAGCCTCTACCACACGCTCATCGAGCAGTTGCGGGATCACCCGCCGATGGCACGGCTGTCCCGGCAGATCATCAACTTTCCCGTACACCAGGACGTGGCGCCGGCCGACTACCCGGCGCTGGTCGCGAGCTTCCGGCGGGCGTTGGACACGCTCCCCGAGCGCGGCGCGTTCGCGCCGGCCGGGCGTCCGGCGGCGCCGGTCCAGGGCAGCGGCGCCTCGGTGCCGCGGACGTCCGGCGTCCCCACCGGCTCCGCCTGAACGGCGTCGGTGCCCGCCCGGCTCGGGCGGGCACCGACGGCTCAGCGGACGCCGGTGAGGCGCCGTTCCTGGTCGAGGTCGAGCATCTGCGCCGACGGGTCGACCGCCACGCCGGAGGCGCGCAGGACCTTGCCCGCCGTCCGCGCGAGGATGCGCAGGTCGAGCCAGAGGGACCACTCGAGAACGTAGCGGACGTCGAGTTCCAGGCGCTCGGTCCAGGCCAGGTCGTTGCGGCCGTTGACCTGCGCGAGACCGGTGATGCCCGGCCGCACCTCGAAACGCTTGCGCTCCCGGTCGGTGTACCAGGGGTCGTAGCGCAGCAGCAGCGGCCGGGGACCGACCAGGCTGAGGTCGCCGCGGAGCACGTTGACCATCTGCGGCAGCTCGTCGATGCTCAGCCGCCGCAGCGTCCGGCCGACGCCCCGGCAGCGGACCCCGTCGGGCAGCAGCCGGCCCTCCGCGTCACGGTCGTCCGACATCGTCCTGAGCTTGAGGACCCGGATACGGCGCTCGTACCGGCCGGTGCGCTCCTGCCGGAAGAAGACCGGGCTGCCGAACTGGGCCAGCACGAGCAGCGCGGCGACCGCCACCACCGGCGCGGTCACCACGAGCACGACGAACGCCACCGTGATGTCGATCAGTCGCTTGAGCCGCAGCTCGATCGACCGCCGCGCGGGGCTCACCGGGAGTGCGCCTTCCCGGCGGCCGGCGGCGCGTACTCACCGGGTGGTCCGCCGACGCCGGCGGCGTGCTCGATGACCTCGGCCATCCGCACCGCGGAGATCCGGTTGTCGAAGTGCCGGTGCGACCGCTCGCGGGCGCGTACGCCGCGCTCGGCGAGCCGCCCGGACCGGAACTCCGTGTACGCGTGCTCGATGGCCTGCGCCAGGGCGGCCGGGTCGTCCCGGGGGACCACCCACCCGCAGCTCTCGTCCACCGTCTCCGGTAGCCCGCCGGCGTCACTGACGATGCTGGGTACGTCCAGCAGCGCCGCCTCGGGCGGCGCGCCGTGCCCCTCGCTCAGCGACGGGCTGACGCTGAGGTCGGCCGCCCGGTAGTAGGGCCGCACGTCGTCGGCGGTGTCGATCCAGCGGACGGAGTGGTCGTCCGTGACCCCGAACCGGCGGATCAGCTCCTGCCGGTGCTCCTCGCCGGCCTGGTCCGAGCCGCCCCCGACGAGCATCAGCACCGCCTCGGGGTGCCGGGACCGGATCTCCTGCCACGCCGCGAGCAGGACGTCGTGGCCCTTGAACGCGCGGTCCCGGTGCGCGGCGAGCTTCCGCGGGGGATAGACGTACGCCACCATGATCACGACGAACTGGTCCGGGCCCAGCCCGAGATCCGCCCGGCACTTCGCCCGGGCCTCCGCCCGCGTCGCCGCCGTGTCGTCCGGCAGGTCGGCGGTCGCCCAGGCCAGGTTGAGCCCGCTGGTCACGGCCGGCCGGCGCGACGCCGGCACGCCCAACTCGCCGTAGAGGCGGGAGGTGTAGCGGGTGCCGCAGATGATGGTGCGGTCCAGGCGCCAGAGGAGCCGCTCGACGATCCGGACCGCCCGCGACTCCAGGAACGCGGGGCCGGCGACGAACTGCACCCGGGCCAGGGGCAGGCCGACGGTCGCGAGCCGCGCGCCCAGCGTGGCCGCGTACAGGTGGTGGTAGAGCACCTGGGGCCGCAGGCGGCGGACGAGGCGGCGCAGCCGCCACAGCTCGGACAGCGTGGTGAGGCTGGGCCGGAAGCGGAACGAGAACGGTGACGCCACCGTCCGGATCCCGGCCTCGGCCAGGCGGGCGTTCAGCCGCCCGCCGGGCGGGCAGATCACCACCACATCGTGGCCGCGATCCCGCAGGGCGCACGCCTGCGGGATGGTCCAGAGCCCGCCGTAGTTCGTCTTGACGATGACGGCGACGCGCAGTGACCGGCGCCCGGGCGGGTCGCCGGCCGCGCCGGACCGGGGATCGTGCCTCACGTGGTTCGCCTCCAACCGTCGGCGCGACGTCGTTCGCCGCTCCACCCAGGGCAACGAGCTTTGTGGTGTTTAGTAACCAACGCCGGATTCTCTCGTTGGCTCCTGCGGAGAGAGCACCGGCGAGCGGTAGGAGCGCACGTGAGAGTCGTCGTCACGGGAGGCGCCGGTTTCATCGGTTCCAACCTGGTGCGGGCCCTGTCGGAAACGGGCCGGGTCGCCGAGATCGTCGTCGTCGACGACCTCTCCACCGGCTCGGTGGAGAACCTGCGCGGGCTGCCGGTGGAGGTGCTGATCGGCACCGTCCTGGACCCCGCGCTGCTCGACCGCGCGATGAGCGGCGCGTCGAGCGTGGTCCACCTCGGCGCCCTCGGCTCGGTGCCCCGCTCCATCGACGACCCGCTGCGCAGCCACCACGCGAACGCCACCGGCACCCTGACGGTCCTCGACGCCGCCCACCGCAACGGCGTCCCGCAGTGCGTGCTGGCCTCCTCGTCCTCGGTGTACGGCGCCAACCCCGTGCTGCCGCGCCAGGAGGGCCTGCGGCCCATGCCGGTCAGCCCGTACGCGGTGTCGAAGCTGGCCACCGAGGCGTACGGCATCGCGTTCGCCAACTGCTACGGCATGGCGGTCCTGCCGTTCCGCTTCTTCAACGTCTTCGGCCCGAGGCAGGCGGCGAACCACGTGTACGCCGCAGTGGTCCCGCGGTTCGTCACCGCAGCCCTGGAGAACCGGCCGTTGCAGGTGCACGGCGACGGGCGGCAGTCCCGGGACTTCACCTACGTGGGCAGCGTGACCTCGGTGATCGTGGACGCCGTCCTGCGGCAGGTGGCGTCCCCGGACGTGGTGAACCTCGCGTTCGGCGCGCGCATCTCCCTGCTCGAACTCATCGCCGAACTGGAGAACGTGCTGGGCCGGCCGTTGGACGTCGTGCACGTGCCGGCCCGGCCCGGTGACGTCCGCGAGTCCCAGGCCGACCACACCCGGCTGCGCGAGCTGTTCCCGACCGCGTCGCCGACCCCCTTCGCCGAAGGGCTGCGGGCTACGGTCGAGTGGTTCCGGTCGCTTCGGGTCGACGAGCCCGTCGGGTCCGGCACGTCCGGCTGATCCCGACCCGATCGGAGCCTCATGGCCAGGATCCTGCTGTTCGGCGCGTCCGGCTTCCTCGGCCGAGCGGTCGAGGCGGTCCTCGCGGAGCACTTCACTGTCGTCGCGCCCAGCCGCCGGGAGTGCGACCTGGTCGCGATGGACCGGTCGCGGTTGACCGCGTTCCTGCGCCGGGCACGACCCGACGCGGTGGTCAACTGCGCCGGCCGGATCGCCGGGACGAGCGCGCAGTTCGTCGAGTCGCACACTCTGATCACCGCCAAGCTGATCGACTGCGTGGCCGAGGTCTCGCCGGGTGTGCGGCTGGTCCGGATCGGCTCGGCGGCCGAGTACGGGGTCGTTCCGCACGGCGCGGTCGCGGCGGAGGCCGATCCGGCCCGGCCGGTGAGCGATTACGGCATCAGTCAGCTGGCCGCGACCGACCTCGTGCGGCTGGCCGCCGCCAGTGGCCGGGTCGACGCGGTGGTGCTGCGGGTCTTCAACCCCGTCGGGCCCGGCTCGACCAGTGGCAACGTGCTGGGGCGGGCCGCCGAGCTGCTCCAGGTTGCGCTCGCACGGGGGGACCGGCGGATCGAGCTGGGGCTCAACGACTCCTACCGCGACTTCGTCGACGTCCGGGACGTGGCCGAGGCGGTGCTGGCGGTGCTCAACGCCGGACGGCTGCCAGGGTCGATCTACAACGTGGGCAGTGGACAGGCGGTCGCCACCCGAGAGGCGGTCGAGATGCTGGCGCGCCATGCCGGGTTCACCGGACGCTTCGTCGACGGGCTCCGCTCGCCGACCGCGGACCGGTCCGCGGCGGTGCCGTGGATGTGCGCCGACATCAGCCGGATCGCCGACGCCCTCGGCTGGTCCCCGAGATTCCCGCTGGGCGAGTCCCTGGCCGCGCTGTGGGCCGCCTGCTCCCACGTCACGGCCGGCTCCGGGCCCCCCAACGACGTGGCGATCAGCGCGCGTCCGGCACCAGTTCCGCCGTCGGCGCCGGTGCGGTGAGAGGTGCCGCCATGCGGGCCCGCCGGTTGAGCCGTACGCGCAGGACGACCAGGACGACGATGGAGAGCAGCGCATACAGCGCGATCGAGGCGGTCGCCGCGCCCATCGTTCCCCAGCGGGAGATGGCGAGGCCGTAGCAGGCGACCGACGCTACGGCGGCGAGCAGACCGACCCCGGCCGCCTGTTTCGTGCCCCCGGTGCCGAGCAGGGCCCGGCTGGCGATGCCGAACGGCGCCAAGCACAACTCGGCGAGCAGCAGCGGCACGATCAACGGGCGGGCGGACCCGAACTCCGCGCCGAAGACCGGCACCACAAGCAGCCAGCCGCCGGCCGCGATGACGGCGCCGCTGACGAGCGTCGCCAGCAGCGTGTAGCCGATCGCGCGGACCGGCCAGGGATCGCCGTCGCGCTGCGCGGCCTGCCGCTGCGACAACTGTCCGATGGCGGCCGGAAGGAGGCCGACCACACTGCTGAGCGTCGCGGCCAGCGCGTAGATGCCCACCGCGCCGGGACCGACGAGGACACCGAGCAGGTAGCGGTCGGCCCGCTGGAGGAAGCTCGTCCCGAGGGAGAACCCCAGAGACGGCGCGCCCATCCGGATCAGCCCGGTGACGTCCCGCCGCCGAGCCCGGGCGAACCTCGCCAGCCCTTGGCCGCGTACCAGCGTCCACTGCGTCACCGCCACCGCGAGCAGCGCGGTGGCCTGGCACATCAGGAGGAGCCACACCTGAGCCGAGACGGCGACCGCGATGGCGATCCCGATCAGGCCGGCGGTGGTGGCGGCGATGTTCCACACCGCGCCCCGGCGGAAGTCCCCGTCCGCGAACCGGAGATCGGTGAGCTGGTCGAGCGCGATGTTGGCGGCACCGCCGAGCGCGACCGCGGCGAGCAGCCGAACGTCGGTCAGCGCGGGGCCGAGCAGCGGCGCGGATAGACGGACCGCGGCGGCCGCGGCCACTCCGGTGCAGACCGCGGCCACCACTGTCATCCAGCAGTACGCGGAGAGCAGTTCGTCGCGGCGGTGCCGCGAGGCGGCCTGCGGCAGCTGCGCACGCATGGCGGTGCCGCAGCCCAGGCGGCCGACCAGCATCACCACGCCGGCGACCGTGAGGACCAACACCATGACGCCGCGATCGGCCGGCCCCAACGCCAGGGTCGCGAGGACGGCGACGCCGCTGCTGCTCAGCGCGGCGACGCCGTTGGCGCCGGTCAGCAGGACGATCGTGCCCAGATGGCGGTGGCTCATCCGGTGGGCACCGTCGGCCGGTCTGCCCCGCCGTGCCGCGCCACGGTGTTCCGGCCGTAGATGGCCAGATGCTGCTCGACCGACCGTTCCATGGTGAAGACGCTGTCCCGGAAGGCCGCCAGCGCCCGCTGGCCGCCTCTCGGCCGTCCTGGCACGAGGCCCAGGCGGTGTACGGCGTCCGCCCACCGTTCGGCGTCGGCCTCGACCGGGACCAGGGCGACACCGGCGAGCTGGTCGTCGATGAACCGTGCGCCGGGCAGGTCGGACGCGACCACCGGGGTGCCGACGGCCCGGGCCTCCAGGACGGTGCCGGGCAGACCTTCGAGCGCGGAGGGCTGCAGCAGGAGATCGGCCTGGGCCAGGAACTCGCCGACGTCCGCCCGCGGACCCACCAGGTGCATCCGGTCGAGCACGTCGTGCCGGGCGGCGGCCTGCCGGACGGCGTCGTCGTCGCGGTCGTCGTGCGGGCCCACGAAGACGGCCCGGCAGCTGATCCCGCGCTCGCGCAACGCGGCGACGATCGACGGCACCATCGACCGTCGTTTGAGCCGGTGCGGGCGGCCGATCACCACGCAGACGAGATCGTCCGGGGCGGCGCCGATCTCGTCGCGGAGCCGCAGCGTCGACCGGCGGTGCAGGCGGCCCAGGTCGAGACCGTTGGGCAGCACCCGGCACCGCGGGTCGGTCTCCCACGAGGGCCGGTAACACGAGGTCAGAGCGCCGGGGGCGACGCCGAGCACGTCCGTCGCGCAGAGGTGGATCAGCCGCACCATCACGCCCCGCTGCAACCGGCGGCGCAGGCTGTCCGGATGTCCGTCGCGGTCGGACCGGAAGTGCGCGATCCGGATCGGCACCCGCGCCAGCGCGGCGAGGAGCAGCACGAAACCGGAGAACGTCGCGACGTCCGAGTGCACGGCGTGCGGACGGATCTCCCGAAGCAGCCGGTAGAAGCGGACCGGGAACCGGCGGTCCAGCCGGATCGGGTGGATCCGTGAGCCCAGGCGCTCCACCTCCTCGCCGCGCGCTCCCTTGACGCCGCTGAGCGTGACGAAGGACGTACGCACCCCCGACGCCGCGAGCCGGGGCAGCAGTTCGATGGTGCGCTGCTCGGCGCCGCCGATGTCGAACGCGCCGAGAACCCTTACCACCCGGATCTCCGGAGACCGGTGCGCCGGTGCGCCGGGCGCGCTCGTCGTCGCCGGCTCGCTGTGGCTCGCGCTGGACATCGTCTCTCCCGTGTCGGGCCGGCCGGTCCTCATACCGGGCGGTTCTCCTGTCGGACGGACTCCACGGCGGGGGCGGCGGACTGCGGCAGCGGACGGTGCTCCGCCATCAGGTCCCGGGCCGCCCGGTAGAACTCGCTGCGCCGCGGCGTCAGCCGGTCCGCGGCGAACTCGCGGGCGACCGCGAGGTTGCGACGCGAGGCGGCCGCCATGGCGTCGGGGTCCGCGAGGGTACGGCGGATGGCGTTGGCCAGGCCGTCCGGGTCGTCCGGAGCGACCAGCATCTCCGGTGGCAGTAGTTCGGGTATACCGCCGACGCGGGAGCCGATGGCCGGCAGCCCTCGGGCCATCGCCTCGATCAGGGCCCGGGGCAGGCCCTCGGTCCGGGACGGCATGACGAACAGGTCCGCGGCGTCGAGCTGCCGGCGCAGCGCCTCGACATCGGTGATCAGGCCGGCGAACGTGACCCGCTCGCGGACCCGGAGCCGGGCGGCCAGATCCTCCAGCACCGGCTGGCAGCGCCCGGGACCGATGTGCACGTGCCGTACCGACGGGGCCGAGGACCGCAGCAGCGAGATCGCCTCGATGAGCGTGTCGATGCCCTTGTAGAGCTGTTCCAGGGAACCGACCGACACGAGGGTCACCGGCCCGGCCGGCGGCCGGGGTGGGCGGGGCTCCCGCACGAAGGCCGCCGGCGGCAGGTTCACCGAGCTGAGGCCGATGGACAGCGCCCCCGGCCGGGTGGGATACCGCTCCTGAAGCGAGCGCTTCGTCTCGTAGGACACGGCCACGGCGGAACGGCACTGACGCTGGAGGTTGCGGGTGCTCCACACCCGCAGGAACGGGCGCAGCGGATGCTCGATCACCCCGGGGGCGAAGACCGCGTACGGGTCGCCGATGACCTCCATGGCGTAGGCGAGACCGCGTCGGGTGATGTGCCGGTGCATCAGCGTGGCGATCGACGACGGCGCCCGCAGCAGCACCGCCTCCGCGTTCGCGGCGATCCGGCGGACAGCCCGGTCGATTCGGGGCAGGCGTCGCAGGAACTCCTGCGGCCCGAGGTAGTGGGGGAGGGGCGCAACGGTCACCCCGTCGCCGTCGACCCGGACCGCGTTCGGCGGGATCTCCGGTACGTCCCGCGCCCGGGCCACCACCCGTACCTCGTCGAAGGCAGTCAGGTATCGCGCCCAGAGTGCGTAGCCGGTGCCGAAGTCCACCCAGAATCGGTTGTCCGGAGTGCGGACGTACCGGCACTCCTCGGTGATGGTGAGCCTCACGCGATGTCCTATCGGTCTGCGGGAGCCAGGTGGCCTTGCGGGACGCGCACCTGGGGGCGCGCGGTCGGCTGGACGGAGCGGCCCTTCAACGAGCCGAGCCAGATGACGGCGTAGAAGGCGACGCCGTGCAGGAGAGTGGCGAGAACGCTGGCGCTCTCCCCGCGGAACCCGTACATCCAGCTGATCGTGTAGAGGATGCTCGCGTAGGCGTAGACATGGCCCCGGGCGGCGCGGAAGAAGAGCAGCCGGTGCCCGAGGGTCAGCGCGGCGAAGACGACGGGCACGCCGAGGTACCCGAAGTTGACGTACGCCTCCGCGGTCAGCGAGAAGCCGAAACCCGACGACGAGCCCGGCAGCCAGGCGTCGACCAGCCAGGACATGAGCATCGGCCGTTCCGGGACCAGCGCCGACGGCATCGCGGTGAGGAAACCGTTGAGATAGCTCTCGCCGGGCCACAGATGCAGGCCGTCGGCCGCGTGCGTCAGGACGAAGGTGTCCACGAAGAGGGTCGAGCCCTCGTTGAGGATCTTGCTGAGGTTCAGCGCGTCCCCGCTGCGAACGGCGCTGAGATAGGTGGCGGCCAGGACGAACGCGACGCCGGCGATGCCGAACTTCGGCGAGATCCGTCGCCGTTGCAGCAACAGGACGTGCAGCACCACGGCGAAGAGGACGAAGAGGAAGTCCCGCTCGTTGGTGGCCAGGCAGTAGAGCACGTAGAGGCTGAGGTTCACCCAGTAGGCGACCCGGGCCGGGCGCACCGCCCGGGCCAGGAAGTAGATCGAGCAGGCGCACATCTGGACGACCAGATAGCGGGTGTGCAGCGGACCGGCCAGCTCGATCCGTCCGAATTTGTCCGCGGCCAGCATCGCCGGGCCCCGGGTTACCAGGATGGCGAGGGTGTAGGCCGCCAGCGCGTAGAGCACCACCGGAAGCACCGGGTTCTCGCGCGGTATCCGGCCGAGCGCGGTCAGGTCCGGCAGCCGGTCCCGGATGGGCATGAGTAGACCGACGAGCGCCACACCGCCGAGCGCCAGCAGCAGCACGAGGCAGGCGGCCGGGATCTTGTCGGTGACGATGCCGATGTAGATCTCGTTGCCGAGGGCGTAGTTGATCGCCGGTCCCAGGCCGAAGAAGGCGAGATAGGCGAAGACATAGGGCAGGAGATCGGTGCGACCGGACCGGAGGAACAGGGCCAGCAGCATCGCCAGGCTTGCCGCGAGGGTCAGCCATACCGCGGTGGTGGTGCTCAGCTCCACGGAGACTCCAAATCGGTATACGGACCTTCCGGGCGGGGAGCGGCCGGGGGCGAAGGCGCATTTCGCTCCCTATGCGTGCCGGCTACATTCAAATGTCTAGCAGGAAAGGTCTCTCGCAGGCGGCGATTACGTTTATCGCATTGACTCGGGCGGCGCCGTAACCGGCTCGCGCGTCAATCGTTCCACAACGCATTCGAATCACTTTCGGATGCGATTCTCCGGCCGGTCAGCGTGCGGCGAGGAATTCGTCGAGCGCGCCGAAGATCCGGTCCGCGTCCGCCCCGACCAGGGTCGACCCGCTGGGCAGCGAGACGCCGGTGGCGAAGAGACGATCCGCCGCGCCGGTCAGCGCCGCCTCGTGCCCGAGATGGGCGGGCTGCCGGTGCATGGGCTTGAACATCGGACGCGTCTCGATGTCGTGCCGGGCGAGGTACGCGGCCAGCTCGTCGGCCCGCCATCCGGCCCGGGCGGGGTCGACGACGAGCGTGGTGAGCCAGCAGTTCGACCCGGGGTCGCCGTCGCCGAGGATCCGGGTGCCGGGAACCGCGGCGAAGAACTTGGCGTACCGCTCCCGTATCGCCCGGCGACGCTCGATCATGCCGCTCAGCCGCCGTAGCTGCGCCCGCCCGAGCGCGGCGAGCAGATTGCTGAGCCGGTAGTTGTAGCCGACCTGCCGGTGCTCGTAGTGCGCGACCGGCTCCCTGGCCTGCGTCGCCAGGTGACGAGCCCGGTCGATCAGCTCGCCGTCGTCGGAGACGAGCATCCCGCCGCTCGAGGTTGTCATGACCTTGTTGCCGTTGAACGAGAAGACGCCCAGCCGGCCGAACGTGCCCGCGTTGCGGCCGTGCCAGGACGCGCCGAGCGCCTGTGCGGAGTCCTCGACCAGCGGGACGTCGAAGTCCGCGCAGACGGGCAGGATGCGGTCGTAGTCCGCGCAGCCGCCGTTCAGGTCGACCGTCATCACGGCCGCGACGCGGCGGCCCTGCTCTCGCAGTCGGCGCAACAGCGGCGGCAGCAGGTCGGGGTCGAGGTGCCCGGTGGCGGCGTCACAGTCCACGAAGACCGGCTCGGCCCCGGTGTACCTCACTACGTTGGCGGTCGCCACGAACGTCATGGTGGGCACCACCACGACGGAGCCGGGCCCGGCTCCGATCACCTTCAGCGCCAGGTGCAGGGCGGCGGTCCCGGAGCTCACGCCGACGGCGTGGCCGCTGCCCACCCGATCCGCCAGCTCGCGTTCGAACGCGGCCAGGTCGGGCCCGTCCGGCGCGACCCAGCCCGAACGGACCGCCGCCAGGATGGACGCCTCCTCGGCCGGACCGACGTCCGGCGGGGAGAGATAGATCCGTCTGGGGACACTCGTGCCGTCCTGCTGATGGGCGGGTCGAGCCATCAGTGAGTAGTCCTGTGCCACGGTGCTGGTCTCCGATGGAAGTGTGGGTGTCACCCGGCGACGCGCAGGGAAGCGGGACGGACGCGCGGACCTGATCGTCGCGCCGCTGCGACCTGGTCCGTCGAGTCGGGACCGACTGGTTCAACGCGCCGACCGCTGCGGCCGTTACGGTGTGCCGACCGACTGCGGTCGACGCCTCACGGCCCGGCGGGCTCGGGCAGCGGGCACCGGTATTCGGGGAAGTAGTCCGAGGACGCGGACCAGGCCGGATCCCGCCGGGATCCCTCCTGCCGGTGCGCCGCCGACAGCCGCCGGTACGCCGGCTCGTCGAGCACCCGCGTGCCGAGGTGGAACGGGACCAGACCGTTCGGGGCGAAGGCGCGCTTGTACCGGAAGATGCCGTCGTCGGGGGCGTACCCGCCGCCCAGAACGAAGCGGGTCCGTCCCTGGGCGCGTCCCCACCGGCAGATCTCGAACTTGAGCAGATCGTTGGGCCGAAGGTCGAACGCCTCCTCGTCGGTGCCGCCGAGGTACGAGTACAGGCTGAGCGCGGAGACCAGCACCAACTCGGTCGAGACGACGCGCCCCTCGTGCACGGCGTGGAAGAAGGCGAACTGGCCGGGTAGCTCGTCGACGACCCGCTCGAAGAACTCGCGGGGGAAGTAGTAGCCGCTCGCCGCGGCGCGCCGGTCCATCGTGCGTTCGTAGATGCCCAGGAAGTCGTCGAGCCGCCCGCCGTCGAGATCGACCACGACCGTGACGCCGTTGCGGCGGGCCTTGTTGACGTTCTTGCGGACCTTGTGGTCGAACTCGCGCCACATCTCCTCTTCGCCGGTGCGCAGGTCGCGGACCACGTTCACCAGCTTCTGCCGGACCGGTCCCGGCGGGGGCAGCCGGCCCTCGTCGAAGAGCGTGAGCCGGGTGACCTCGGAGACCACGTGACGCGACCCGCACCAGGCGTCGAACGCCTCCCAGAACTCCTTCGCGTCGAGTTCCGTCGCGCCCTCGGCGAAGGCGCCTCCGTAGCCGTACGCGTTGACGACGTCCCGGTACTGCCGCCCGGGCTCGGCGAGGTGCGGCGCGTCGACCGGGCGGAGCAGGAGCGGGTACAGCACGAAGCCGTGCTCGGTCCGGGCGTACGCGGCCAGCGGCTCGTCCCGCGGTCCGGCGAACAGCCGGAGGTAGGCCGGGTGGGCGAAGACCTCCCGCCGGTCCCAGTCCCGGTGCAGAGCGCGCCAGCGCTCGTCGTCGGCCGGTCTGCGGGCGTCCAGGATCTCCAGTCGCATCTGCGCGCTCCCCCGTCGCCTGGAACCGGCCGCCCCGATGGCGGCCGGCCATGCGTCGTCCGTTCTGGGTAACGAGGATCGGCCGGGACGGTGTCGACAGGTGGCCGGGCGGGGGTCAGGGCCAGTCGTCGCCCGCTTCGAGGCGCGCGCTGAGCAGCGCCGACAGCGGAAGGGACTCCCCGTCGCGCCCGCCGCGGCCGATGACGAGTGACGGCGCGGACGGCTCGGGCCGGGCGCCGAGCAGCCGGGCGCGCAGCCCGGCCGGCACGGTCAGCAGGTAGTACCGGCCCTCGGTGTCCACCGCCCGGCTCCGTGCCCGGTCCACGTACCAGCCGACCAACGGGGTCCGGTAGCGGCCCCGTCCGCTGTAGGGCGTGGCCACGAGCCGCTCGGTGCGCAGGCCCCGCCGGGCGGCGTCGGCCGCGAACCGGGCGACCATCTCCGCGGCCTCGGCCTGATCCGCGGCGCGCTGCCGGGCGTCGGCCTCGGCGTGCGCCCGCACCGCGTGGCGTCGCCGCTCCCGCCACCGCTCGTCTTCGGCACCCACGACCGCGAGGGTACGCCCACAGCCGCGCCCGCCCGACCCGACCGCTTCCGGGCCGGGCGGGGGAGGCGTGCCGGGCCGTCGAGCGACCACCTGCCGCCCCGGCGCGGATCGTCTAGAGTGCTGACGTCCGTCGCGCCCATCGAGGAGCCTGGTTCGTGCTGCACATCCGGGTGATCGCACCAGCGGACCGCTCGTCCGACATCGCCGACCTGCTGGCCGCGGACCCCGGCGTGACCCACCTCGTGGTGTTGCCGGGCGCGGCCCGTCAGCCGGCCGGCGACTACATCACCTGCGACGTGGTCCGGGAGAGCGCCGACGGTGTCCTGCGCCGGTTGCGGGAGATGGGCGTCGAGGGGCGCGGGGGGATCGCCGCCGACGACGTCGAGCTGACCCTCTCGGCCGCCGCGGACCGGGCCGCCGAGGCGGCCCCGGGCCACGGTGACGACGCCCTGATCTGGGACGAGGTCGCCGCGAAGACGGGCGAGCAGACGGTGCTCACCGGCATCTTCCTGGCGCTGATCGTCGTCGCCACGATGATCGCCGGCATCGGGGTGCTGCTCGACCAGCCCATCCTCATCGTCGGCGCGATGGTCGTCGGTCCGGAGTTCGGCCCGCTCGCGGCGCTCTGCGTGGCGCTGCTGCGAGGCAAGGGGGGTGTCGCCGTCCGGTCGGTGCAGGCGCTCGTCGTCGGCTTCGTGGCGGCGATGCTCGCCACGGTGGTCAGCACCCGGGCGCTGGACGCGGCCGGTCTGGTGAGCCGGGAGATGCTGCTGGCCGAGCGGCCGTTGACGGACTTCATCTGGCGCCCGGACGCCCTGTCGTGGGTGGTCGGCCTGCTCGCCGGCATCGCCGGCATGCTGTCGCTGACCTCGAAGAAGTCCGGCTCGCTGGTCGGCGTCCTGATCTCGGTGACGACAGTGCCGGCGGCCGCGAACGTGGCGGTCGCCGCCGCGTACGGCGTCTGGCACGAGGCGGCCGGTTCCGCGCTCCAGCTGGTCGTCAACCTGGCCGCCATCGTGCTGGCCGGTCTGCTCACGCTGCTGGTCCAGCGCTCCTGGTGGCGGCGCGTGGCGCGGCGGGCCGGGCGGCCGGTGCCCCGGCAGCGCGCCGAACGTGACCCGGCGTCCGCCCGGAGCGACCGCCGCCCGCGCCGCGACGCCGGGTGAGACGGATCGGCCCGGGGCGCGTGCCGCCCGGGCCGATCCACCGTCCGGCGGCAGCCTGTCGCGCTGACTCGTTCGTGACGTCGGCCCGGCCGGCGGCCGCCGCCGTCAGGCCAGCCCGGCCCGGCGCAGCGCCTCCGCCATGGCGTCGTTGACCGGCGCCGCCGATTCGCCACCGCGTCCCTGCCGCGGCGAGGGACCGCCGCGCGAGCCGCCCCGATCGCCCTGGCCGCCCCGCCCGCCCTGGCCGCCGCGCCGGCCACCGCCGTCACCGCGCTGCCCGCTGCCGTCGCCGCGCTGCCCGCTGCCGTCGCCGCGCTGCCCGCTGCCGTCACCGCGCTGCCCGCTGCCGTCACCGCGCTGCCCGCTGCCGTCACCGCGCTGCCCGCTGCCGTCACCGCGCTGCCCGTCGCCGCGCTGCCCGTCGCCGCGCTGTCCGCCGCCGCGCCGGCCGCCGCGCTGCTCGCCGCCCGGACCGCCGGCCGCGGTACGGCCACCGGCCGGCGCCTCGTCGTCCAGCCGCAGCGTCAGCGAGATCCGCTTGCGGGGTACGTCCACGTCGAGCACCCGGACCTTGACCACGTCGCCGGACTTCACCACGTCGCGCGGATCCTTGACGAAGGTGTGCGACATGGCCGAGACGTGCACCAGCCCGTCCTGGTGCACACCCACGTCGACGAACGCGCCGAACGCGGCCACGTTGGTGACCACGCCCTCCAGCACCATGCCCGGCGTCAGGTCGCTGATCTTCTCCACGCCCTCGACGAACGTCGCGGTGCGGAACTCCGGGCGCGGGTCGCGGCCGGGCTTTTCCAGCTCGGCCAGGATGTCGGTGACTGTGGGCAGGCCGAACGTGTCGTCGACGAAGTCGGTCGCGCGCAGGCCGCGCAGGATGGCGCTCTTGCCGATCAGCGCGCGCAGATCCTGCCCGGTGGAGGAGAGGATGCGGCGCACCACCGGGTACGCCTCCGGGTGCACGCTGGAGGAGTCGAGCGGGTCGTCGCCGCCGGGGATGCGCAGGAAGCCGGCGCACTGCTCGAACGCCTTCGGCCCGAGCCGCGGCACCTTCTTCAACTCCGCCCGGGTGCGGAACGGCCCGTTGGCGTCGCGGTGCAGCACGATGTTCTCGGCCAGCCCGGCGCCGATGCCGGAGACCCGGGTGAGCAGCGGCGCGGAGGCGGTGTTGACGTCCACGCCGACCGCGTTGACGCAGTCCTCGACCACCGCGTCGAGCGAGCGGGACAGCTTCACCTCGGACAGGTCGTGCTGGTACTGCCCGACGCCGATCGACCGCGGATCGATCTTCACCAGCTCCGCGAGGGGGTCCTGGAGACGGCGGGCGATCGACACCGCGCCGCGCAGCGAGACGTCCAGGCCGGGCAGCTCCTGGGAGGCGTACGCGGAGGCGGAGTAGACCGACGCGCCGGCCTCGGAGACCATCACCTTGGTCAGCTTCAGCTCCGGGTGCCGGGCGATCAGATCACCGGCGAGCTTGTCGGTCTCCCGGCTGGCGGTGCCGTTGCCGATCGCGACCAGCTCGACGCCGTGGGCGGCGGCGAGCGTGGCGAGCGTGTGCAGCGAGGCGTCCCACTGCCGGCGCGGCTCGTGCGGGTAGATCGTATCGGTGGCGACCACCTTGCCGGTGGCGTCGACCACCGCCACCTTCACGCCGGTACGCAGACCCGGGTCCAGGCCCATGGTGGGCCGGGTGCCGGCCGGCGCGGCGAGCAGCAAATCACGCAGGTTGGTGGCGAAGACCCGCACGGCCTCCTCCTCGGCCGCCTGCCACAGCCGCATCCGCAGGTCCGCGCCCAGGTGGATCAGGATCCGGGTACGCCAGGCCCAGCGCACCGTGTCGGCCAGCCACCGGTCGGCCGGCCGCCCCTGGTCGCTGACGCCGAAGCGTCCGGCCACGGCGGCCTCGTAGCGGCTCGGTCCGGTGGCCGCGTCGGCGTCGCCCTCGGCCTCCGGGTCCATGGTCAGCTCCAGCACGCCCTCCTTCTCGCCCCGGAACATGGCGAGGATGCGGTGCGAGGGCAGCTTCGGGTACGGCTCGGCGAAGTCGAAGTAGTCGGCGAACTTCGCGCCGGCGGTCTCCTGGCCGTCGCGTACCCGGGAGACCAGCCGGCCCCGCGACCACATCTGCTCGCGCAGCGTGCCGATCAGGTCGGCGTCCTCGGCGAAGCGCTCGATCAGGATGGCCCGCGCGCCGTCGAGCGCGGCGGCGGCGTCGGGCACGCCCTTGTCGGCATCGACGAAGCCGGCCGCCGTCTCGCGAGGGTCCCGGGCCGGGTCGGCGAGCAGCGTGTCGGCGAGGGGCTCGAGCCCGGCCTCGCGGGCGATCTGCGCGCGGGTACGCCGCTTCGGCTTGTAGGGCAGGTAGATGTCCTCCAGGCGGGACTTCGAGTCGGCGGCGAGGATCTGCGCCTCCAGCGCCTCGTCGAGCTTGCCCTGGCTCCGGATCGACTCCAGCACCGCCGCGCGCCGCTCGTCCAGCTCGCGCAGGTAGCGCAGCCGCTCCTCCAGCGTGCGCAGCTGCGCGTCGTCGAGCAGGCCGGTGGCCTCCTTGCGGTAGCGGGCGATGAACGGCACCGTGGCGCCGCCGTCGAGCAGCTCGACGGCCGCCCGTACCTGCCGTTCGGCGACGCCGAGTTCCTCGGCGATCCGCTGGTGCACAGACTGGGTCACGATCTGATCCGCCTTCTCGGGTGGGTTCCGTCGTGCATTCTGCCCGTTGCCGCCGCACGCGCCGCACCGGCCGCGCGGCGGGCCGGACCGATATCCCGAAAACGGACTTCCGGCGTCAGAAACCCCTCTAGCCTCCAATCAGGTGATTTCCTACGGTTGTCTGGAGCCCGGGTGAGCGCTGAGAAAGTGGTCGTCATCGGTCAGGGGTACGTCGGTCTCCCGCTGGCCATGCGGGCCGTCGAGGCCGGCTTCGACGTGGTCGGGCTGGACGTCGACGCCGACCGGGTCAAGCGGCTCGCCTCCGGCGAGTCCTTCGTGGAGGACATCCCCGCCGACCGGCTGGGCCGGGCGCTCGGCAGCGGGCGCTACCTGCCGAGCACCGAGTACGCCGACGCCCGGGGTTTCGACGTCTGCGTGATCACGGTGCCGACCCCGCTGCGCGACGGCACGCCGGATCTGAGCTACGTGGAGCAGGCCGGCCGGGGCGTCGGCCCGTACGTGCGGCCGGGCAGCACCGTGGTGCTGGAGTCGACGACGTACCCGGGCACCACCGAGGAGCTGCTGCGTCCGCTGCTCGAATCGGCCAGCGGACTGCACGCGCCGGGCGACTTCCACCTCGGGTACAGCCCGGAACGCATCGACCCCGGCAACCCGGCCTGGCGGCTGGAGAACACACCGAAGGTCGTCGCCGGCGTGGACGAGCCCTCGCTGGAGCGGGTGGACGGGTTCTACCGCCGGATCGTGGAGCGGACCGTCCCGGTGTCCTCCACCCGGGTCGCGGAGCTGACCAAGCTGATCGAGAACACGTTCCGTCAGGTGAACCTGGGCCTGATCAACGAACTCACGGTGCTCTCCCACCACCTGGGCATCGACGTCTGGCAGGCGATCGACGCCGCGGAGACGAAGCCGTTCGGGTTCATGCCGTTCCGGCCCGGCCCCGGCGTCGGCGGACACTGCCTGCCGATCGACCCCTGCTACCTGTCCTGGCAGGTCAAGCGGCGGCTGGGCCGCCAGTTCCGGTTCATCGAGCTGGCCAACGACGTCAACCACGAGATGCCCGAGCACGTGGCGCAGCGGGTGATGGCCGGCCTGAACCGCACCGGCCGTGCCGTCAACGGCGCACGCCTGCTGATGCTCGGCCTGGCGTACAAGAAGAACACCGGGGACATGCGGGACTCGCCGGCGGTGGACGTCGCCCGGCGGCTGTGCGACCTCGGTGCGGACGTCCGCGCCGCCGAGCCGTACGCCGAGGCGCACCAGATCCCGGGTGGCGTGCTCGTCGTGCCGCTGACCGAACAGGAGGTCGACGCGGCCGACGCGGTGGTCGTCACGACCGACCACGACGTCTTCGACTACGAGATGGTGTCCCGGCGGGCCCGCTACGTGTTCGACGCCCGCAACCGGTGCGCCGGCCCGGTGGTCGAGCGCCTCTAGGCACACCCTGTCCGGCCCGCCTCCGGCTGCGCTAGCGTGGCGATCATGGAGGCACCTGCGGATCCGCGGGCCCGGCGGCTGTTCGGCGGCAGCGCCCGGGCGCTCGGCGACCTGGCGGCCGGCCCGTTCCGGGCCGACCGGGACCGGATCGTCGGGTCGCCGTTCTTCGCCCGGCTGGGCGGCGTGACCCAGGTGATCAGCCCCGGCGGTTCCGGGCTGCTCGTGCACAACCGGCTCACCCACAGCCTGAAGGTGGCCCAGGTGGCCCGGGCGATCGCGGAGCGGCTGACCGCCGACCCGGCCCACCGGGATCTGCTGGAGAAGCTCGGCGGCTGCGACCCGGAGGTGGTGGAGGCCGCCGCGCTCGCGCACGACCTCGGGCACCCGCCGTTCGGGCACCTGGGGGAGCGGGTGCTCGACCGGCTGGCCCGGCAGCGGCTCGGGCTGGCCGACGGATTCGAGGGCAACGCCCAGTCGTACCGGATCGTCACCAGCACCGAGATCCGTGGCGCGGCGACCACCGGGCTGGACCTGACCGCCGCGGTCCGGGCGGCCATGCTGAAGTACCCGTGGACCCGGCTGGACCATCCCGACCCGCACCCGCGTCACCTGGACCCGGCGCCCCGGGGCGCGGCGGCGCCGCCGGAGGATCCGGACAGCGGGTCGGTGAAGTTCGGCGCGTACCGCACCGAGCTGGACGACCTGCGGCAGGCGCGGGAGCCGTTCGCCGGGCGGATCCCGGACTGGCAGCAGACTCCCGAGGCGTCGGTGATGGACACCGCCGACGACATCGCGTACGCGATCCACGACGTGGAGGACTTCTACCGCGTCGGGGTGCTCCAGCAGGGCGCGGTGGCGGCGGAGCTGATGGCCTGGCAGCGCGAGTGCGGTCACCTGCGGTCGATCACCGCGTCGGCGCTGGAGGCGGCGGGCCGGCGGCCCGGCACGGCGATCGAGCGGCTGCGCCGGCAGCTGCACCGCAAGGACGGGTGGATCGCCGACGACGAGGCGTTCGCCGCCGCTGTCGAGCACGTCCGCGAGGAGCTGGTGGAGGGGCTGCTGGCGCTGCCGTTCGACGGCTCGATCGAGGCGGAGCAGTACGTGGCCCGGTTCTCCGCCCGCTGGTCCACCCGCTTCGTGGACGCCATCACGGTGACGCCGGACCCGGGGGTCCGTTCCGGGTACGTGCTGCTGGCGAAGGCGCAGTGGCACGAGGTGCAGGTGCTCAAGTTCGTGCACCACCGGTTCGTGCTGGCCCGCCCGGACCTGGCGCTGCACCAGCGCGGCCAGGCCCGGCTGCTGGGCACGCTGGTGGAGGCGCTCTGGGAGTGGCTGCTGGACCCGGAGGAGGAGTCCCGGCTGCCGCGCCGGCTGCACGACCTGGTGGAGCTGGCCGAGGCGGAGCTGCACCCGCGTACCCCGGACCGGATCGGCCGGGCCCGGGGCCGGGCCATCATCGACTTCGTCGCGCAGCTCACCGACGGTCAGGCGGTGGCGATGCTCGACGCGTTGTCGGGCCGCTCCGGCGCGCTGTGGACGGACGCCTTCGTGCTCTGACCCGCCTCGGAGCACGAAGGCGGCAGCGCCGCGTCAGGCGACCGACTGCCACCACCCGTCCACCGCCGGCGGCTCGTCCACCACCACCCGCTCGCCGGGACGCGGCACGGTCAGCCGGACGTCCCGCGCCTTCGCCTCGGCCCAGAGCCGGTCCACCGGCTCGGACCAGTCGTGCAGGGCCAGGTTGAACGTGCCCCAGTGCACCGGCACCAGCAGTCCGCCGCGTACGTCGAGGTGGGCGGCGACCGCCTCCTCCGGGAACATGTGGATGTGCGGCCACGCCCTGTCGTACGCGCCGATCTGCATGAGCGTCAGGTCGAACGGGCCGTGCTCGGCGCCGATCGCGGCGTACCCGTCGAAGTAGCCGGAGTCGCCGGTGTAGAAGACCTTCCGGTGCGTCCCGGTGATGGTCCAGGAGCTCCAGAGCGTGCCGTCGCGGCGCAGGCCGCGCCCGGAGAAGTGCTGCGCGGCGGTGGCGGTGAGCGTCAGCGCGCCGATCCGGTGGCTCTCCGACCAGTCCAGCTCGACGATGCGGTGCTCGGGTACGCCCCAGCGGGCCAGGTGGGCGCCGACGCCGAGCGGCACCACGAACGGCGCCGACTGGAGATCGGACAGCCGGCGGACGGTCTCCATGTCCAGGTGGTCGTAGTGGTCGTGCGAGATCAGCACCGCGTCCAGCGGGGGCAGCTCGGTCAGGCGGACCGGCGGCTCGTGGATGCGCCGCGGGCCGACCAGCCCGGACGGGGAGCACCTGTCGCTCCACACCGGGTCGAGCAGCACCCGGTGCCCCTCGATCTCGACGAGCGTGGAGGCGTGGCCGTACCAGATCACGTTCAGTTCGCGGGCCGGGTCGCCGGCCAGCGCGGGAGCCGGGCGCAGCAGCGGCACCGGGCTGCCCGGCCGCCGCTTCTGCTTGCCGAAGATCAGCTCCCGGACGAGGTTGCGGCCCGGGTCGGCGACCATCGTGGCGGTGGCGCCGGCCGGGTTGTGGAACGTGCCGTCGCGGAAGCGCGGTGACCGGGCCGCCCGTTCCGCCCGGGCGCCGGTGAGCCGGCCGCCGAGCTGGGCCGGTACGTCCCGCGCCACCCAGGCCAGGCCGGCCACGGCGGCCAGCCCGGCGAGCTTCCAGACCCGCCCGCCGCGCGTCCGGCCCGGTTCCCGCCCCGTCGATTCCCGCATGCTCGTCCCTCCGCCGTGTCCCGTCGTACACGGTAACCACCCTCGTCCCGGTCCGTCCGCGCGACGGCCCGCCCGCGGGACGGTCAGGGCAGCCGGCGCCGTACCGCGGACGCCGCAGTCGCCGCGCGCCCGCCGACGGCACGGACCACCTGGGACACGCCGGGCCGCCATCCGCCCCGGACCGCCTCGCCGGCCGGGTTCGGCCTGAACACGATGCCCTCGTGCGCGGCGACCGGCGACCGGGTCAGCCCGGCCAGGCGCATCAGCGGCCCGACGAGCACGTCGTACACACCGGGCAGGACGGTGAAGCCGAAGCGCATGACCACGTTGAGCCGTCCCACCGAGACCTCCCGGCGTGGCCGGTCGAGGCAGTGCGCGATGGCCCGCGCCACCCGTTCGGGCGACGCGATCGGGGGCGGCGGACGGCCGACCCGGCCCAGGTAGTTGGCCGCCTGCCGGTAGACGGGCGTGTCGACGCTGCCCGGGTTGACCAGGCAGATCGCGACGCCGGGCGTCTCCCGCGCCTCCTGCTGGAGCGTGCGGGCCAGCCCTTGCAGGCCCCACTTGGCTGCCACGTAGCCGCTCATGTAGGGCGCGGTGATGTGTCCGAGCACCGAGCCGGTGAGTACGAGCGTGCCGCCGCCGGCGTCCCGGAACCGGCGCAGCGCCTCCCGGGCCACCGCGGCGGCGGCCAGCAGGTCGGTGCGGACGACCTGCTCGAACACCTCGGCCGGCGTCTCGTCGAAGCGGCCGTAGGCCATCACCGCGGCGGTGTGCACCCAGGCGTCGACGCGGCCGTACTCGGCCCGCGCCGCGTCGGCGAGCGCGGCCACCGCGCCGGGCTCGGTCACGTCCATCGGTACGGCGATCGCCGTCGCGCCTGCCGCCGCGCACTCGTCGCGCACCTCGTCGAGCGTGGCGGGGGAGCGGGCCGCGAGGACCAGCCGGTCCCCGCGGCCCGCCAGTTCCAGGGCGGTCGCCCGGCCGATCCCGCTGGTCGCGCCGGTGACGACCACCGTCCGGGTCACGGCGCGAGCACGACCTTGACGCAGCCGTCCTCCTTCTTCTGGAACATCTCGTACGCCCGCGGCGCGTCGGTCAGCGGCAGCCTGTGGGTCCGCAGGTCCTCCACGCCCAGCGGGTCGTCGTCGCGCTCCAGCAGCGGGATGATCTCGTCGACCCAGCGCCGCACGTGGCACTGCCCCATGCGCAGCTGGATGCCCCTGTCGAACATCTCCATCAGCGGCATCGGGTCCTGCTCG
Source organism: Micromonospora sp. HUAS YX12 (assembly GCF_040215685.1). Classification (NCBI taxonomy): domain Bacteria; kingdom Bacillati; phylum Actinomycetota; class Actinomycetes; order Micromonosporales; family Micromonosporaceae; genus Micromonospora; species Micromonospora sp. HUAS YX12. The sequence goes on along the minus strand of NZ_CP157974.1, from coordinate 5,980,296 downwards.
CCGCCGTACACGCCGGAGATCGAGGCGGTGCCGCCGCGCCGGACCGCCTTGAGCGCGGCGTGCAGCACCACGAGCCGGTCCACGCCGGCCTTGTCGGTCATGGCCTGGGCCAGCTTGTCCGGCAGCAGCCCGGCGGCGGTCTGGGCCATCTTGCCCAGCGGCGCGCCGTGCGCCTCCATGCCGACCGCGTCGATCACCGCGTCCGGGCCGCGCCCGTCGACCAGGTCGATGAGCGTGCCGGGCACGTCGTCGAGCTGGCTGACGTCGAGCACCTCGATGCCGTGGCGGCGGGCCATCTCCAGCCGCTCCGGCACCAGGTCCAGGCCGATCACCCGGCCGGCGCCCAGGTGGCGGCCGATGCGGGCGCTGAACTGGCCGACCGGGCCGAGCCCGAACACGGCGAGCGTGCCGCCGGGCGGGGTGTCCGCGTACTTCACCGCCTGCCAGGCGGTCGGCAGGATGTCGGACAGGTAGAGCCAGCGCTCGTCCGGGCCGGTGTCCGGGATGGTGATCGGGCCGAACTGGGCCTGCGGGACGCGCAGGTACTCGGCCTGGCCGCCGGGGATCGAGCCGTACAGCGAGGTGTAGCCGAACAGGGAGGCGCCCTTGCCCTGGCTGGTCACCTGCGTGGTCTCGCACTGGGCGTAGAGCTGCCGCTCGCACATCCAGCACGAGCCGCAGGAGATGTTGAACGGGACGACCACCCGGTCGCCCTTCTTGAGCCGGGTCACGCCGGACCCGACCTCCTCGACGATGCCCATCGGCTCGTGCCCGAGGATGTCGCCGGGCTTCAGGTACGGCCCGAGCACCTCGTACAGGTGCAGGTCGGAACCGCAGATGGCGGTCGAGGTGACCCGGATGATCGCGTCGGTCGGCTCCTCGATCCGGGGGTCCGGGACGTCCTCGACGCGGACGTCCCGCTTGCCGTGCCAGGTCAGTGCCTTCATGCCGGTATGTCCCCTCTCCGGTGCCGTCCATCGGACTGCTACCCGGCAGAGGCGGGTTGAATCGGCGGCGCGCCGGGCACCGGCGGCCTGGTACCCCCGGTCAACGGCGACCGCCGCGCCCCCGGGTGCGGGGCGCGGCGGTCGCGTGGGTTCTTCCGGCGGTCAGGAGCCGGGCGTGCCCGAGCGCTTGGCCGTGGCCTTCAGGTAGTCCCGGTTGAGCCGGCCGATGGTGTTCAGCGGGATGCCCTTCGGGCAGGCCGCGGCGCACTCGCCGATGTTGGTGCAGCCGCCGAAGCCGGCCTCGTCGTGCGCGTCCACCATGCCGATCACCCGGGTGTAGCGCTCCGGCTGGCCCTGCGGCAACAGCGAGAGCTGGGTGATCTTCGCGGCGGTGAACAGCATGCCGGAGCCGTTCGGGCAGGCCGCCACGCAGGCGCCGCAGCCGATGCAGGCCGCCGACTCGAACGCCGCGTCCGCGTCCGCCTTCGGCACCGGCACCGAGTGCGCCTCCGGGGCGCTGCCGGTCGGCGCGGTGACGTAGCCGCCGGCGGCGATGATCTGGTCGAAGGCGTTGCGGTTGACCACCAGATCCTTGACGACCGGGAAGGCGCGGGCCCGCCAGGGCTCGATGTCGATCGTGTCGCCGTCGGAGAACTGCCGCATGTGCAGCTGGCAGGCGGTGGTGCCGCGCTGCGGGCCGTGGGCCTCACCGTTGATCATGAGGCTGCACATGCCGCAGATGCCCTCGCGGCAGTCGTGGTCGAACGCGACCGGCTCCTCGCCGTCGAGGATCAGCCGCTCGTTGAGCACGTCGAGCATCTCCAGGAAGGACATGTCCGGGGACACGTCCTGCACCGGGTAGGTCACCATCCGACCCTTGTCCTCGGGGCCGGTCTGGCGCCAGATGCGCAGGGTCAGGTTCACTTGTAGCTCCGCTGCGTGGGGTGGACGTATTCGAAGGTCAGGTCTTCCTTGTGCAGCACGGGCTCACCGGTGCCGGTGTACTCCCAGGCCGCCACGTAGGCGAACCGGTCGTCGTCGCGCTGCGCCTCGCCGTCGGGCGTCTGGTGCTCGGCCCGGAAGTGGCCGCCGCAGGACTCCTCGCGGTGCAGGGCGTCGATGCACATCAGCTCGGCCAGCTCGAAGAAGTCGGCCACCCGGCCGGCCTTCTCCAGCGACTGGTTGAGCCCCTCGCCGTCGCCCGGGACGCGCACCCGCTGCCAGAACTGCTCGCGCAGCGCGCGGATCTCGTCGATCGCCTTGCGCAGCCCGGCCTCGGAGCGCTCCATGCCGCAGTGCTCCCACATGATCTGGCCCAGTTCGCGGTGGAACGAGTCCACGGTGCGGTCGCCGTTGATCGCCAGCAGCCGCTTGATCCGGTCCTCGACCTCGGTACGCGCCGCGACCGCCTCGGGGTGGCTGGCGTCGACCTTGTCCAGCGGACCGGAGGAGGCCAGGTAGTTGGCGAGCGTGTTCGGCAGCACGAAGTAGCCGTCGGCCAGGCCCTGCATCAGCGCCGAGGCGCCGAGCCGGTTCGCGCCGTGGTCGGAGAAGTTGGCCTCACCGATCACGAACAGGCCGGGGATGCTCGACTGGAGGTCGTAGTCGACCCAGAGGCCGCCCATCGTGTAGTGCACGGCGGGGTAGATCCGCATCGGCACCTCGTACGGGTCCTCGCCGGTGATCCGCTCGTACATCTCGAAGAGGTTGCCGTACTTGGCCTCGATGGCCTTGCGGCCGAGCCGGTTGATCGCGTCGGCGAAGTCCAGGTAGACGCCGAGGCCGGTCGGGCCGACGCCGCGTCCCTCGTCGCAGACGTTCTTCGCGGCGCGGGAGGCGATGTCGCGGGGGACCAGGTTGCCGAAGGACGGGTAGATCCGCTCCAGGTAGTAGTCCCGCTCGTCCTCCGGGATGTCCCGGGGGCTGCGCTGGTCGCCCTTGGTCTTGGGCACCCACACCCGGCCGTCGTTGCGCAGCGACTCGCTCATCAGGGTCAGCTTCGACTGGTGGTCGCCGGAGACCGGGATGCAGGTCGGGTGGATCTGCGTGTAGCAGGGGTTGGCGAAGTACGCGCCCTTGCGGTGCGCCCGCCAGGAGGCGGTGACGTTGCAGCCCTTGGCGTTCGTGGAGAGGTAGAAGACGTTGCCGTAGCCGCCGGAGGCGAGCACGACCGCGTCCGCCATCTCGGTGCTGATCTCGCCGGTGACCATGTCGCGGACCACGATGCCGCGCGCCCGGCCGTCGACGAGGACCAGTTCGAGCATCTCGTGGCGGGCGTTCATCTCCACGTTGCCCAGGCCGATCTGCCGCTCCAGGGCCTGGTACGCGCCGAGCAGCAGCTGCTGGCCCGTCTGGCCCCGGGCGTAGAAGGTGCGCTGCACCTGGGCGCCGCCGAAGGAGCGGGTGTCCAGCAGGCCGCCGTACTCGCGGGCGAACGGCACGCCCTGGGCCACGCACTGGTCGATGATGTTGACCGACACCTCGGCCAGCCGGTGCACGTTGGACTCGCGGGAGCGGAAGTCGCCGCCCTTGACCGTGTCGTAGAACAGGCGGTGCACCGAGTCGCCGTCGTTGCGGTAGTTCTTGGCGGCGTTGATGCCGCCCTGCGCGGCGATCGAGTGGGCCCGGCGCGGGCTGTCCTGGTAGCAGTAGGACTTCACCCGGTAGCCCTGCTCGGCCAGCGTGGCGGCGGCGGAGCCGCCGGCCAGGCCGGTGCCGACCACGATCACCGTCATCTTCCGGCGGTTGGCCGGGTTGACCAGCTTCATCTCGAAGCGGTGGCGCTCCCACCGCGTCTCGATCGGGCCGTCCGGGGCCCGGGTGTCGGCGATCGGGTCGCCCTCGGTGTAGAGATCCATGTCAGGCCACCAATCCGGTGATCACGGCGAACGGGACCAGCAGGTAGCCGCCGACGAGCGCGACGGCGAAGACGAGCGCGGCGATCCGGGCCCGGCGCTCGCCCCTGGGCGTCTGCTGGCCGAGGCTGCGGAACGCGCTGAAGGCGCCGTGGCGCAGGTGGAAGCCGAGGGTCACCAGCGCGAGGGTGTAGAAGAGCGTGACGTACCAGCGCTCCGGCGCGAAGTCGGCGACCACGTTGCCGTACGGGTTCGACGGGTCGCCCTGCGGGTTCAGGTGACCCGTGGTCAGGTCCAGGATGTGGTAGATCACGAAGAGCAGGATGATCACCCCACCCCAGCGCATCGTGCGGGCCGCGTAGTTCACGTGGATCTTGCGGCGGTGCGCGTACTTCACCGGGCGGGCGGCGCGGGACCGCATCGCGAGCACGGTGGCCGCGCCGATGTGCCCCAGGACGGCCAGGGTGAGCACCGTGCGCTGGATCCACAGGAACCAGGTCGTCGGCAGCAGCGGCGTGCCGATGTCCCGCAGCCAGTGCGCGTAGTGGTCGAACGAGGTCTCGCCCGTGAAGATCTTCAGGTTCCCGAGCATGTGCAGGATCAGGAACAGCACAAGGAGGATGCCCGTCACCGCCATGACGGCCTTGAGGCCGACGTTCGAGCGGATGGGCGACCGAGTTTTCGTGATTACCACACGGTCGACGCTAGGAGCACTTCGATCAGGCGTCCAATGCATCGAAATCGCAGTGTTGATAGCCGTAGGCTATGTAGATGCAGCTCCATCAGCTTCGGTACTTCGTGGCGGTCGCCGAAGTACGACATTTCACCCAAGCAGCCGATCTTGTCGGCATAACCCAGCCCTCGTTGAGTAAGCAAATTCACGCCCTGGAGACCGACCTGGGGGCCCCGCTGTTCGAGCGGGTAAGGGGCAACATCACACTCACCGCGGCCGGTGAGGTGCTGCTGCCGCTGGCCAAGCGGATCCTCGCCGACGTGGAGACCGCCACCCGCGAGGTGCAGGAGCTGGTGGGGCTGCGCCGCGGCCGGGTCCGGCTCGGCGCCACGCCCAGCCTGGCCACCTCGCTCGCCCCGCCGGTGCTGCGCCGGTTCCGCGACGCGCACCCCACTGTCGACCTGCGCGTGGAGGAGGGCGGCTCGCAGGACCTCGTCCGGGATCTGCTCCGCGGCGACCTCGACCTGGCCCTGATCATCATGCCGTCGGCCGGCACCGACCCGGGGCTGCGCGCCGACCCGATCCTGCGGGAGAGCCTGGTGGTCGCCTCGGTCGACCCGCTGCCGGGCGCCTCGCCCGCCGGGGAGCTGCGCATCACCGACCTGCGCGACCAGCCGCTCGTCATGTTCCGCGAGGGCTACGACCTGCGCGACGCCACGCTCCAGGCGTGCCGGGCGGCCGGGTTCGAGCCGACCCTGTCCGTCGACGGCGGGGAGATGGACGCGGTACTCAGCTTCGTCGAGGCCGGGCTCGGCGTCGCGCTGGTGCCGGGCATCGTGGTGGCCCGCCGGGCCGGCATCCGGGTCACCCGGCTCGTCCCGCCCGGCGTCCGCCGGACCATCGCGGTGGCCCGCCGCCGCGACGTGGTGCCCACCCACGCCGGGCGCGAGCTGCGCCGCATCCTTTTGGAGTACGTCCACGACGCCACCGCCACCGCCGGACTCCCCCCAGGCGTAGAGCCGCTGTAGCCCCGCCCCGCCGCCTCGTTGATCTTGCACTTTGGGCCCCGGCGAAAGGCGCGAAAGCCCCTCGGTGGGGGCGCCAAGTGCAAGATCGGCGCGCCGGAGGGGGGTCAGCGGCCTTCGGCGTCGTCCATGGCTCGGTAGATGCGCTGCTCGGACACCGGGTAGGGGGTTCCCAGGGCCTGGGCGAAGACGTTCACCCGCAGCTCCTCGATCATCCAGCGGATCTGGCGGACCGCCGCCTCCTGGCGGCGGGCCGGTGGCAGCGCGGCGAGCATGTCCTGGTACTCCTTCTGCACCACGGCGACGCGGTCCTGCTGAGACTTGTCCCGCTGCGGGTTGCCCGGCAACCGTTCCAGCCGCCGCTCGATCGCGGTCAGGTAGCGCAGCAGGTCGGGCAGTCGCGCGTACCCCGTCTCGGTCACGAAACCCTTGTGCACCAGGCCGGTGAGCTGGTTGCGGATGTCGGCCAGCGCGGCCACCACCGCCAGGTTGCGGGTGGCGCCGAGCCGCTGCTCCACCGCGTACGCGGACGCGAGCACCCGCCGCACCCGCTCCATCACCTCGACGACCGTGTCCACCAGGTCGGCGCGGACCTTGTCGCGCAGCGCGGCGAAGCCCTCCGCGTCCCAGGCGGGACCGCCCGCGTCGCCGATCAGCTTGTCGATCGCCGCGCCGGCCGCGTCCTCGATCAGCTCCGGCACGCTGCCGTGCGGGTTGCGGGACAGCGCCAGTTTCGCCTCGTTGCTCAGCCGTCCCTGGAGGAGCTTCGCCGGTGACGGCAGCGTCAGCCGCAGCAGCCGACGGGTGCCCGCCCAGTGCGCGGCCTCCTGCTCGGCGGCGGAGTCGAACACCTTCACCCCGACCGTCGCGCCCTCGTCCACCAGCGCCGGGTACGCGGTCACCGCGAAGCCGGCGCGTACCTGCTCGATGGTGCGCGGCAGCGCGCCGATCGACCACTCGGTCAGGCCGGTACGGGCCACGTCCGGCGCGGCGGCGGCCACCACCTGGCGTACCTCCTGGCGCAGCTCACGTTGCAGCGCCGGCAGGTCCTTGCCCTCGGCGACCGGCTTGTCGTCGTCGCCGAGCACCCGGAACGTGACCCGCAGGTGCGGCGGCAGCCGGCCCAGATCCCACGCGTCCGCCGGTACGGTCACCCCGGTCATCCGGCGCAGCTGCCGGGTCAGCGCGGCCAGCAGCGGCTCCTCGCCCGGGGTGATCGCGGCGAGCGCGGCGCGGGCGTAGTCGGGCACCGGCACGAAGTTGCGCCGTACCGGCTTGGGCAGCGACCGGATCAGCGCGATCACCAGCTCCTCGCGCAGCCCCGGCACCTGCCAGTCGAAGCTCTCCGCCGGCACCTGGTTGAGCAGCGGCAGCGGGATGTCCACTGTCACGCCGTCGGTGGGCGCGGCCGGGTCGAACGTGTACGTCAGCGGCAGCGTCACCCCGTCGGCCCGCCACTCGTCCGGGTAGTCCTCCTCGTCCACCCCGCCGCGGCCGTCGTTGACGAGCAGGTCGCGGGTGAACGTGAGCAGGTCGGGCCGCTCCCGGCGGGTCTTCTTCCACCAGGAGTCGAAGTGCCGGCCGGAGACCACGTCGGCGGGGATGCGCTGGTCGTAGAAGGCGAAGATGGTCTCGTCGTCGACCAGGATGTCGCGGCGCCGGGCCCGGTTCTCCAGCTCCTCGATCTCGGTCAGCAGCTTCTGGTTGTCCCGCCAGAACTGGTGGTGGGTCTGCCAGTCGCCCTCGACCAGGGCGTGCCGGATGAACAGCTCCCGGCTCAGACCTGCGTCGATGCGCCCGAAGTTCACCTTGCGCGAGGTGACGAGCGGGATGCCGTACAGCGTGACCTTCTCGTAGGCCATCACCGCGGCCTGCTTCTTCTCCCAGTGCGGCTCGCTGTAGCTGCGCTTGACCAGGTGCTGGGCCAGCGGCTCGACCCACTCCGGCTCGACCCGCCCGGCCACCCGCCCCCACAGCCGGGACGTCTCCACAAGCTCGGCTGCCATCACCCAGCGCGGCGGCTTCCTGAACAGCGCCGACCCGGGGAAGATGGCGAACTTCGCGCCCCGCGCGCCGAGGTATTCGTGCTTCTGCGCGTCCTTGAGGCCGAGGTGCGACAGCAGGCCGGGCAGCAGCGACTGGTGCACCTTCGGGGTGTCGATCTCCTCGGGCAGGTCCGCGCCGGCGCCGCGCCGGCCCTCACCCTTGTCGGAGGTACGTAGCACCTGGCGCAACTGGCTGACGATGTCCTGCCACTCGCGTACCCGAAGGTAGTTGAGGTATTCGGCCTTGCACATCCGGCGGAACGCGCTGGAAGACAGTTCCCGCTGCTTCTCCCGCAGGTAGCGCCACAGATTGAGGTACGCGACGAAGTCCGACTCGGAGTCGGCGAACCGGGCGTGCGCCTGGTCGGCCTGGGCCTGCTTGTCGGCCGGGCGCTCGCGCGGATCCTGGATGGACAGCGCGGCGGCGATCACCACCACCTCGGTGGCGCAGCCGTTGCGCTCGCCCTCGAGCACCATCCGGGCCAGCCGGGGGTCGACCGGGAGCTGGGCCAGCCGCCGCCCCAGCGCGGTGAGCCGCTTCGCCGGGTCGGTCTCGGCCGGGTCGAGCGCGCCCAGCTCGTGCAGCAGGTTGACGCCGTCGGTGACGTTGCGCCGGTCCGGCGGGTCGATGAACGGGAACGCCCCGACGTCGCCGAGCCCGATCGCTGTCATCTGGAGGATGACCGAGGCCAGGTTGGTCCGCAGGATCTCCGGGTCGGTGAACTCGGGGCGGGAGGCGAAGTCCTGCTCGTCGTAGAGGCGGATGCAGATGCCGTCCGAGGTGCGCCCGCAGCGACCCTTGCGCTGGTTGGCGCTGGCCTGCGAGATCGGCTCGATCGGCAGCCGCTGCACCTTGAGCCGGCTGGAGTAGCGGGAGATCCGGGCGGTGCCCGGGTCCACCACGTACTTGATGCCGGGCACCGTGAGCGAGGTCTCCGCGACGTTCGTGGCCAGCACCACCCGCCGGTTGCTGTGCGCGGCGAAGACCCGGTGCTGCTCGGCGGTGGAGAGCCGGGCGTACAGCGGCAGGATCTCGGTGCCGAGCAGCGACCGCTTCTTCTGCACCAGCTTGCCCAGCGCGTCGGCGGTGTCCCGGATCTCCCGCTCGCCGCTGAGGAAGACCAGGATGTCGCCAGGCCCCTCGGCGGCCAGTTCCTCGACCGCGTCGCCGATGGCCTGGATCTGGTCCCGGACGTTCTCCTCGTCGGCCTCGTCCTCCTCCTCGGCCTCGGTGACCTCGACCAGCGGCCGGTAACGGACCTCCACCGGGTACGTGCGCCCGGACACCTCGACCACGGGCGCCGGGTTGCCCTCGGCGTCGGCGAAGTGCCGGGCGAACCGGTCGGTCTCGATGGTGGCCGAGGTGATGACCACCTTGAGGTCGGGCCGGCGGGGCAGGAGCTGCTTGAGGTACCCGAGGATGAAGTCGATGTTGAGGCTGCGCTCGTGCGCCTCGTCGATGATCAGGGTGTCGTACTGCCGCAGCATCCGGTCGGTCTGCAACTCGGCCAGCAGGATGCCGTCGGTCATCAGCTTGACCAGGCTGTTGTCGCCCACCTGGTCGGTGAAGCGCACCTTGTAGCCGACCACGTCGCCCAGCTCGGTGCCGAGTTCGTCGGCGATCCGGTCGGCGACCGTCCGGGCCGCCAGCCGGCGGGGCTGGGTGTGCCCGATCAGACCGGTGACGCCGCGCCCCAGCTCCAGGCAGATCTTGGGGATCTGGGTGGTCTTCCCGGAGCCGGTCTCGCCGGCCACGATCACCACCTGGTGGTCGCGGATCGCGGCGGCGATGTCGTCCTTGCGCTCGCTCACCGGCAACTGCGGCGGATATGTGATCGCCGGCACGGCCGCGCGGCGCGCCGCCAGCCGCGCCTCGGCGCGGGTCACCTCGGCCGCGATCTCGGCCAGCGCCGCCTCCCGCCGCTGCGGGTCGCGCAGCCGGCGCACACCGTCGAGCCGCCGCTGGAGCCGCCGCTGGTCGCGGAACATCAGGGGGCCGAGGCGGCGGTGCAGGTCGCGGGCGGTCTCAGGGTCGGCGGGTACGGCTGGATTCTGCATGTCGTCGCCAAGGATAGGCAGCCGCGCGGCGGACCGCCCCCGGGTTACCGGCGCTGGGCGTGCCCTCCCTGTCCGGGCCCTCCCCGCCGGATAAAGTTGCCGCCGACGAGGCCGACGGACGAGGCCGACGAGGGGCGGGGATGATCATGCGGGACACCGACCGGGCGCTCGTGCAGGCCGCCACCGCCGTCGCGAAGCTGCGCTGCCGCAGCGACAACCACACCGTCGCCGCCGCCGTGCGCAGCACCGACGGCCGGGTGTTCAGCGGGGTGAACGTCTACCACTTCACCGGCGGCCCGTGCGCCGAGGTGGTGGCACTCGGGGCCGCCGCGACCCAGGGCGCCGGTGAACTGGAGGCCATCGTCGCGGTGGGGGACCGGGGCCGGGGCGTCCTGCCGCCGTGCGGGCGCTGCCGTCAGGTGCTGCTCGACTACTTCCCGTCGATCAAGGTGATCGTCGGGCCGCCCGACGGGCTGCGCGCCATCCCGGTCGCCGACCTGCTGCCCGAGACGTACGTCTGGTCCGACCAGCAGGTCGAGGTGCCGGTGGCCGCCCGCGCCGGGGTGTGGCCGACGCCGGTGGTACCGGGCAGCCGGCAGGCGCCGGAGGACTGACGGTACGGGTGCGGTGAGCCGCGGCACTCAGTCGCCGGCCGCTGCCTCCAGCATCGAGCGGGGGACCGGCACCTGCTCGAAGCGGACCTGGCCCTCCGGCACCATCCAGCTGCTCACCTGCGCGACCAGCCGGCCCGCGCGGACCGCCGGGTCGTTCGCGTACAGCTCACGGGCCATCTGCGGGTCCACCGACAGCACCACGAAACCGCGGACGCGTCCGTCGTCACCGTCCAGGAACGGCCCCGCCGCGAGCACCGCGCCCTGCTCCACCAGCCCGGCCTGGTGCGCCAGGTGGGCGTCCTGGATTCGGTCGAGGGCGTCCTGCGGCAGGTCGGGCGCGTCGTCCGGGCGGACCAGGAGCACCACCGTGTGCCTGTCGAATCGCATGTCCTCAGGCTAGGTGCTGCCGGGCGTGCAGTGCCCGGATCGACCAGTCCAGCACCGGGGCCAGGCTCTCGGGCGGTGGCCAGCCGTTGACCACGGAGAGCAGCTTCAGGTACCGCTCCCGGCGAGGGTCGCGCGCGGCCCGCAACCGGTCCAGCATCCGCCGGCGCAGGCCGGCGTCGTCGGGCCGGCCGCAGAGCCGCGCGTACCGGTCCGCCACCCGGGCCAGGACGGCATCGGCCCCGGGCGAGGCCGGCTCGACACCGGCGGCCAGCGCCGGGGCCACCTCCTCCCGGACCACGGCGACCACGTCCCGGCGTACGCCCTCGGCGCCGGCCCGGTCCGCCGCGTGCTGCTCGGCCAGCCGGCGCAGCCCGGCCCGGAACTCCGGGTCCAGAGCCAGCTCGGCCAGCTCCACCCACGCCTCGATCTGGCAGTCGTCCGGATCGTCCGCCGGCTCCGGCGTCAGTGACCGGCGGATGCCCGCGAACCCCGTCAGGTCGCCGAACGCCGCGTCGAGGAACTCGTCGACCAGTCGCCGTCGTTCCCGTGCGGCCAGGCCGGCCAGCCGGTGCAGCAGGTCGGCCTCGGACGGGCCGGCCCCGCGCCGGGCGATCACCGTGAGCACCGCGCGGCGCGACCGCAGCAGCCGGATCTGCGCGGTCAGCGCGTCCGCGTGCGCCGAGGCGACCTCGGCCAGGGTGACCTCCCGGCTCACCACCCGGCGCACTGTGGGCAGGTCCACGCCCAGCTCGCGCAACGTCCGTACCAGGTCGAGCCGGGCCACCGCGGCCGCGTCGTAGCGGCGGTGGCCGGCCGGTCCCCGGTCGGTGGGCGGCACGATGCCGCGGTCGGACCAGAACCGGATGGTCTTCACCGGCAGCCCGGTCCGCCGGGCCAGGTCACCGATCGAGTAGCGCTCCGCACCGTCCATGCGCCCACCATCGCGCCTCCCCCCGGTGGAGGCGCAACCCCATCGACAGCGCCCGCTTAGGTACGCCTTAGCAGGTCAGCTAAGGTAAGGCGCACCTAACCGGAAGGCCAAGATCCCTCGTGACCACCGTCGCCGTCCGGCCCGCTCGGGCCGGGGCTCCCGTCCGCCGCGGCACCGCCCGCCGCGTCGCGGTCACCGTGGCGGCGGCGCTCCTGCTCCTGCTGGCGCTGCTGGCCAGCCTGGCGCTCGGCAGCCGGCACCTCCCCGTCGACCAGGTGTGGCACGCGCTGGTCTCCCCGGACGGCGGCGACGCCACCACTGTGGTCCGGGATCTGCGGCTGCCGCGTACGGCGCTCGGGCTCGTCGTCGGCCTGGCGCTGGCGCTGGCCGGGGTGCTGTTCCAGGCGGTCACCCGCAACCCGCTGGCCGAGCCGCGCATCCTCGGCATCAGCGCCGGGGCGTCGTTCGGCGTGGTGCTGGCCATCGCCGTGTTCGGGGTGGGCACGCTGGCCGGGTACGTCTGGTTCGGCATCGCGGGCGCGCTGCTCGCCGGGCTGCTCGTGTTCGCCGTCGCCAACCGCGCCCGCGAGGGCGCCAGCCCGGTCACCCTCGCGCTCGTCGGCGCGGCCCTCGACGCCGGTCTCGGCGCCATCGTGTACGCGCTGCTCAGCATCGACGCCCGCACGTTCGAGGAGTACCGCTTCTGGGTGGTCGGCGGGCTGACCGGCCGCGACGTCGGCGTGGCCGGGCAGGTGCTGCCGTTCGTGGTGGCCGGGGTGCTGCTGGCCGCGCTCGCCGCCCGCGGCCTGGACGCGCTCGCCCTCGGCGACGACGTGGCCCGGGGGCTCGGGCACCGGGTCGCGCTGGTCCGGATCGCCGCCGGGGCCGGTGGCGTGCTGCTCACCGGCGCGGCGGTGGCCGCCGCCGGGCCGATCGCCTTCGTCGGGCTGGCGGTGCCGCACCTGGCCCGGGCGCTCGTCGGCGCGGACCAGCGGTGGACGCTCCTGGTCGCCGCGCTGCTCGGCCCAGCGCTGCTGCTCACGGCCGACGTGGCCGGCCGCCTGGTCGCCCCGCCCGGTGAGATTCCGGCCGGCATCATCACGGCCCTGCTCGGCGCTCCACTCCTGGCCTTCCTGGTCCTCCGAGCCAAGACGGTAACCACATGACCCGCCACGCCCCCCACTCCCGCGATCTTGCACTTGCTGCCCCGGCGGAAGGGGCATTCCGGGCACCCGGAGGGCCCGAAGTGCAAGATCAACAACGCGGGGGCGGCGGGCGGCGGCGCGGGCGGGGGGTGCTGCGGGTCGGGGCGGTGGTGGTGCCGTTCCGGTGGCGGCCCCTGGTGGTGGCGTTTGTTCTGTTCGTGCTGCTTGGCATTGCGGTGGTGGTCAGTCTGTCGTTGGGTACGCCGTACGTCGCCCCGGTGGACGTGGTGCGGTCGCTCTCCGGCGCGGGCACCCCGTACGACCTCGTGGTGCGCGACCTGCGACTGCCTCGCGCGGTCCTCGCGGCGGTGGCCGGGGCGGCCTTCGGCGTGGCCGGCACGCTGATCCAGAGCGTCGCCCGCAACCCGCTCGCCAGCCCCGACGTCATCGGCGTCACCCAGGGCGCCGGGCTGGCCGCGACGATCGCGCTGACCAGCGGCGCGGCGGCGGTGCTGGTGGCGCCGGCGGCGCTGCTCGGCGGCCTGGCCGCCGCGGTGGTGGTGTTCGCGCTCGGCGCCCGGCACGGCCTGGCCGCCCAGCGGTTCGTGCTGGCCGGGGTGGCGGTGGCGTTCGCGTTCCGTGCGCTGATCGAGGTGGTCATGCTCACCGCCGACCCGATCGACGGGCTGCGCGCCCAGGTCTGGCTGATCGGCACGCTCGCCGGCAAGGGATGGAGCGAGGCGGCCTGGATCGCCGGCACGCTCGCGGTCCTGCTGCCGGTGCTGCTCTGGGCCGGGTGGGCGCTGCGCAGCAGCACGCTCGACGACGACACCGCGCGCGGGATCGGGCTGCGGCCGGTGGCCCGGCGTATCGGGCTGGCCGGGACGGGTGTGCTGGCCGCCGCCATGGTCACCGCCCAGGTCGGCGCCGTCGACTTCGTGGCGCTGGTGGCCCCGCAGGTGGCCCGCCGGCTGGTCCGCGCCGAGCGTCCGCCGCTGCTGTGCGCCGCGCTGCTGGGGGCGTTGCTGCTGGTCCTCGCCGACCTGGGCGCCCGCCGGCTGCTGGCGCCGACCCAACTGCCGGCCGGCGTGCTGACCGCGGCGATCGGCGGGCCGTATCTGATCTTCGTGCTGCTCCGCACCCGAGGGAGGCGGTCGTGACCGCGCTGCTGTCCACCCGCGACCTGGTCGCCGGCTACGAGGGCCGCACCGTGCTGGACGGGCTGGACCTCGACCTGCCGGCCGACACGTTCACCGTGATCGTCGGCCCGAACGCCTGCGGCAAGTCGACGCTGCTGCGCACGATGGCCCGGCTGCTCACGCCCCGGCGCGGCGCGGTGCTGCTGGACGGCGCGGCGATCCGGGACCTGCCGACCCGGGACGTGGCCCGGCGGCTCGGTGTCCTGCCGCAGAGCCCGCTGGTGCCCGAGGGGATCACCGTGGCCGACCTGGTCGGGCGCGGTCGTCAGCCCTACCAGCGCTGGTGGCGGCAGTGGTCGGCCGAGGACGGGCGGGCGGTCGAGGAGGCCATGCGGCTGGCCGACGTCAGCGCGCTCGCCGACCGCGCGGTGGACACGCTCTCCGGCGGGCAGCGCCAGCGGGTGTGGATCGCCATGACGCTGGCCCAGGACACCGACGTGTTGCTGCTGGACGAGCCGACCACGTTCCTCGACCTGGCCCACCAGGTCGAGGTGCTGGACCTGCTGCACCGGCTGCGCGCCGAGCGGGGCCGGACCGTGGTGGCCGTGCTGCACGACCTCAACCAGGCGGCCCGGTACGCCGGCCACCTGATCGCCATGCGCGACGGCGCGGTGGTGGCCGCCGGCAAGCCGCGCGAGATCCTCACCGCGGACCTGGTCCGCGACGTGTTCGGGCTCGACTGCGTGGTGGTGCCCTGCCCGGTCAGCGGCGCCCCGCTCGTGGTGCCGGCGCTCACCCAGGCCCCCCACACACAGACCTCGGCCGTTCCGGCCGTCACGCCGGCCACGGCCGGCGCCCCCGTCGGCGACGCCTGAGCGCGCCGACCCGCACCACCGAAAGGAACCTGATGCGTCGTCTCGCCGTCGCACTCACCGCCGCCCTCGCTCTCGGCGTCGGCCTCACCGCCTGCGGGGAGAGCGACCCCGTCGCCGGCACCGGCACCGGGGAGACCCGGGAGATCACCCACGCCATGGGCACCACGAAGGTGCCCGTCGAGCCGAAGCGCGTGGTCGTGCTCGACACCGACAAGATCGACACCGCGCTGTCGCTGGGCGTCACCCCGGTCGGCGCGGCGACCGCCGGTGAGGCGAAGAGCTGGCCCACCTACTTCGGCGCGGACAAGCTCGCCGGCATCACCGAGGTCGGCGTGCTCACCGAGCCGGACCTGGAGGCGATCAACGCGCTCAACCCGGACCTGATCCTGGGCAGCAAGTTCCGCCAGGAGAAGTTCTACGACGAGCTGGCCAAGATCGCCCCGACCGTGTTCACCGAGAAGGTCGGCGTCACCTGGAAGGAGAACTTCCTCCTCGACGGCGCGGCGCTGGGCAAGGAGCAGCAGGCCAAGGACCTGCTGGCCGAGTACGAGAAGCGGGCGGAGGACTTCGGCGCGAAGCTCGGCGACGCCTCGTCCCGCAAGGTCTCCATCGTGCGCTTCATGCCGACCGAGATCCGCCTGTACGGCCCGGACTCGTTCTCCGGCATCGTCGTCGGCGACACCGGCCTGGGCCGCCCCGAGCGGCAGATGCTCGCCGGCAAGGAGGACAAGCGGATGGACCGGGTCAGCCCGGAGCGCATCGCCGAGGCCGACGGCGACGTGGTGTTCGTGACCGCGTACGGCGAGAAGGCCGCCGCCGAGCAGGCGAAGGTCACCGGCGGCACGCTGTGGAAGGGCCTCTCCGCGGTCAAGGCCGGCAAGGCGCACGTGGTCTCCGACGAGATCTGGATGACCGGCATCGGTGTCGGCGCCGCCAACAAGATCTTGGACGACCTGGAGAAGTACCTGGCCGCCTGAGCCCCGATCACCCGCGCCCGTCCCGCCGCACAAGGCCGGACGGGCGCGGGTGCGTTCAGGCCGCCCGGATCCGGCGGCGCAGGAAGCCCCGCATGACGATCTCGCCGGCGAACGTGCCGACGCTGGTGGATGCGAGACCGGACCGGAGCAGGGCGACCGCGAAGCCGACCGCCGCGGCCGTGCCGAGCGTGAGGGCGAGCCCGGACTCGACCTCGACGAGGAGGTCACTCCGCTGCGGCGAGCCCGGAACGGCGGACGGCCGTCCCGGGGGAGCGGGACGGCCGTCCGGTCGGGCGGCGGTCGTCAGGCGGCGGTGGACCAGATGGCCCGGAACGCGGCGGCCTCACCGGCCAGCCACTGCTCGATCTGCTCGGGCTTGACGTCGGCGGGCATCCGGTGCGCCTCGCCGCGACGCACGTCGACCAGGACCGGCTCGGCGTGCGGCAGCACCGCGTCCATGTGCCGGGCCATCAAGTGCAGCGTGGCGAGCGTGGCCTCCTCGCTCGGCGGCGCCTCGTCGAAGTGCAGCCGGATCGCCTCGGCCCGGCCGTCGGCGTAGCGCACGCCGAACTGCGGGTTGATCTTCACTGGCAGGTCGCCCAGCATGGCCAGCGCGTCGCGGGTCTGGGCCAGGTCGACGCCGGCCGGCTCGCCGAGCGAGTGCAGCCAGCGGGTCGCGCCCGGCACGAGCGCCTCGTAGAGCGGCCGCCAGCGCGGCTTGACCAGGTCGGCGACCTGCGCGAGGTGGGTGCCGCCGGTGTGGAACGCGACGTCGGCCTTGAGCGCCTTGACGAACTGGCCGTGCGGGTTGAAGCCGTGCCGGCTGGCCCGCTGCCGGCGCAGCCCGCCGACGAAGGTGGCCTTGGTGGGGCCGGTGCGGTCGACGTACCGGGTGAATCCGAGGAGGGTGGCGTAGGGGGTGACAGGGGTCGCGGAGGTGGGCGCAGTCACGAGCATCCTCCCAGGTCAGCAGCTCGATTAGTACATACATTCTAATCGACGGGTCTGACATCGCCCAGGGTGCGAAAGGAGCATTGTGGATCCGTTCGCCGTCGGCCTGCCGACCCGGACGGGACACCACGAGATCGATCCGTCCCCTAGAGTGCGGTTCTTCCATACCTCTCTTCCGGAGTAACCATGCGATCCCTCACGGCCCGATGGCCCCGCCTCGCCGTCGGCGCGGCGCTGCTGGCCACGACCGCGCTCTTCGCCCCGTCGGCCCCGGCGCACGCCGCCGACGAGCTGCCCGACCTGTCCGGCTCCTTCTCCACCGACCCCGTCGCGGAGATCGACAACACGGGCACCACGGTCGGGATGTACGTCTCCAACTACGGCCAGGCCGATGCGACGGCGGTGACCGTCACGCTCGACCTGGGCAAGCTGTCGTCCGACGTGGTCGCCTCGGCGCCGGACTGGAACGACTCCTGCAAGCTGGCGGCCCAGAAGGTCACCTGCACCGTGGGTGGCCTGGCGCCCGGCCAGACCGAGCACATCTACCCGTTGTCGCTGGCCAGCCGCACCGGCGCGACCCCGGGAGACGCCGGTTCGGTGAGCGTGACCATCGCCGGCGCGCAGGACGACGCCAACCCCGGCGACAACACCGTCAGCTTCCCGGTCACGATCCTCACCTCGGGCCCCGATCTGGTCGCCGCCGCCGTGGACCTGAACGACAAGTCCAAGCCGGTCGGCGAGGGCGACCAGGTCCCGCTGTACAGCGGGGTGCTGAACGAGGGCGACAGCCCGGCGACCGACTTCACCGTCCGGGTCGACCTGCCGACCGGCGCCACCTTCGTCGAGCGGTACAGCGACTGCACCTACGTCGGCTACTACCCGAAGAACACCGGCCTGCCCTACGTCTACGGGCCCGGTCAGGTCACCTGCACCGTGCCGCTGACGCTCAAGCCCGGTGAGGGGCTGCTGCTGTTCGACGACGAGACGGGCGAGTCGCTGTTCAACATCACGTTCGGCCGCAACCTGCCCGGACCGGATGAGAACGTGGCGTCGTTCAGCACCGCCCTGGCCGGTGAGGCGGAGACGGCCAAGAAGGCCGCGGCCACCAAGGGCAACGGCCCGTCGTTCGCCGCCGCCGCCGAGAAGCTGCACGCCAAGGCGGTCCAGGCGGGCCTGGCTCGCAAGTCCGTCGTGGAGCGCGAGCTCGACGAGTCGGACAACTACGCCTACTTCCGATACTGGAGCAAGAAGAACACCCTCGACGTCGCCGTCACCGCCCCGCCGGTGAAGGGCGCGATCGGCCAGACCGTCGACCTCACCTACGAGGTCGTCAACAACGGCCCGTCCGACGGGGGCGGCCCCGGTGTCCTCATCACCGCTCCGAGCGGCACCGTCCTGCTGCCCAGCGAGTGGTGCTACACCGACGGCCAGCCGGGCAACACGTTGCCCGAGTCGGCGAAGCTGCGGTGCAACTTCGAGAGCGAGTTCCCGACCGTCGCCTCCGGGTACGGCCGGATCAAGCCCACCGTCAAGCTGAAGATCAAGTCGACGCCGGGTACCGACGGCACGATCGTGGTCAACGGCGCCACCTCCTCGACCGAGTCGAAGCCGGAGAACAACACCGCTCGCATCGTCGTCGCCGTCGGCGACGGCGGCGCGGGCGCCGGTGGCTCCGGAGACGGCACCGGTGGCACCGGCGGCGGCCTGCCGATCACCGGCGCGCCGGCGGCCACGCTCGCCGGTGTCGGCGCCGCCGTGCTCGCGGCCGGCGCGGTCCTGTTCGTCCTGTTCCGTCGTCGTCGCGTGGCGTTCCAGGCCCCGCGCGACTGACCCGACGCGAGCGCGGGGGCGGAACCGGACCGGTTCCGCCCCCGCGCTCGTCAGCCGAACACCGCTACAACTGGCCGACGTCGGTGATCCGGACCACCGCCGCACCGGTCTCGTCGGAGGCGGCGAGGTCGATCTCGGCGCTGATGCCCCAGTCGTGGTCGCCGTCCGGGTCGTCCAGGATCTGCCGTACGGTCCACCTGTCGCGGCCCTGCTCGATCATCAGCAGCGCCGGCCCGCGCGCGTCCGGTCCCACCCCGATGGAGTCGTACGCCTCGAAGTACGGCTCCAGCGCGTCGGCCCAGGCGTCGGCGTTCCAGCCGTCGCCGGCGTCCAGCTCGCCGAGCAGGTCCCAGCGGCGCAGCGCGGCCAGCTCGACGCGGCGGAACATCGCGTTGCGCACCAGCACCCGGAACGCCCGCGCGTTGCGGGTCACCGCCGGCGGCCGGTCGTCCAGCGAGGCGGCCACCTCGGCCACGTCCGACGGGTTGCGCAGCCGCTCCCACTCGTCGATCAGGCTGGAGTCGACCTGGCGGACCAGCTCGCCCAGCCACTCGATGAGGTCGACCAGCTCCTCGGTCTTGGCATCCTCGGGGACGGTCTGCCGCAGCGTCTTGTACGCGTCCGCGAGGTAGCGCAGCACCAGCCCCTCGGACCGGGACAGCCCGTAGAACTGGACGTACTCGGTGAACGTCATGGCCCGCTCGTACATGTCCCGGACCACGGACTTGGGGGAGAGCTGGTGGTCGGCCACCCAGGGGTGTCCCTGCCGGTACATCTCGTACGCGGAGTCCAGCAGCTCCGCCAGCGGCTTGGGCCAGGTCACGTCGTCGAGGAGTTCCAGGCGCGCCTCGTACTCGATGCCCTCGGCCTTCATCGCGGCGACCGCCTCGCCGCGGGCCTTGAACTGCTGCGCGGACAGCACCTGGCGCGGGTCGTCGAGGATCGACTCGATCACGCTGAGCACGTCGAGCGCGTACGACGGGGACTCCCGGTCGAGCAGCTCGACGGTGGCCAGCGCCAGCGGTGACAGCGGCTGGTTGAGCGCGAAGTCGAGCTGGAGGTCGACGGTGAGGCGCACCCGGCGGCCGGTCTCGTCCGGCTCGGGCAGCTCCTCGACCACGCCGCCGGCGCGAAGCGCCCGGTAGATGGCGATGGCCCGGCGGATGTGCCGGCGTTGGGCGGCCGGGTCCTCGTGGTTGTCGGTGAGCAGGTGCCGCATCGAGGCGAACGCGTCGCCGGGGCGGCCGATCACGTTGAGCAGCATCGAGTGGCTGACCTGGAAGCTGGAGGTGAGCGGCTCCGGCTCGGCCTCGACCAGCCGCTGGAACGTCGGCTCGCCCCAGCCGATCGAGCCCTCCGGCGGCTTCTTCTTCACCACCTTGCGGCGCTTCTTCGGGTCGTCACCGGCCTTGGCGAGCGCCTTGGAGTTCTCGATCACGTGCTCGGGGGCCTGCACCACGACCCGGCCGAGCGTGTCGAACCCGGCCCGCCCGGCCCGGCCGGCGATCTGGTGGAACTCACGGGCCTTGAGCAGCCGGGTGCGGGTGCCGTCGTACTTGCTCAAACCGGTGAACAGCACGGTCCGGATCGGCACGTTGATGCCGACGCCGAGCGTGTCCGTACCGCAGATGACCTTGAGCAGACCGGCCTGGGCGAGCGTCTCGACCAGGCGGCGGTACTTCGGGAGCATGCCGGCGTGGTGCACGCCGATGCCGTGCCGGACCAGCCGGGACAGCGTCTTGCCGAAGCCGGAGGTGAACCGGAAGTTGCCGATCGCACTCGCGATCATGTCCTTCTCGGCGCGGGTGCAGACGTTCACGCTCATCAGCGCCTGCGCGCGTTCCAGCGCGGCGGCCTGGGTGAAGTGCACGACGTACACCGGGGCCTGCTTGGTCTCCAGCAGCTCTTCGAGCGTCTCGTGCATCGGCGTGGTCGCGTACGAGAAGAGGAGCGGGACCGGCCGCTCGGCCGAGCGGACGACGGCGGTCGGCCGCCCGGTGCGCCGGGTCAGGTCGTCGACGAACCGGGTGGTGTCGCCGAGCGTGGCGGACATCAGCACGAACTGGGCCTGCGGCAGCTCGATCAGCGGCACCTGCCAGGCCCAGCCCCGGTCCGGCTCGGCGTAGAAGTGGAACTCGTCCATGATCACCTGGCCGACGTCGGCGCGGCGGCCCTCGCGCAGCGCGAGGTTGGCCAGGATCTCCGCGGTGCAGCAGATGATCGGCGCGTCCGCGTTGACGCTGGCGTCGCCGGTGAGCATGCCGACGTTCTCGGCGCCGAAGACCTCGCAGAGCGCGAAGAACTTCTCCGAGACCAGCGCCTTGATCGGCGCGGTGTAGAAGGTCGTCCGGTCGTCGGCCAGCGCCGCGAAGTGCGCCGCGATCGCCACCAGGCTCTTGCCCGAGCCGGTCGGCGTATTCATGATCACGTTCGCGCCGGAGACGATCTCGATGACCGCCTCCTCCTGATGCGGATAGAGGTCGAGGCCGCGCTCGGACGCCCAGGAGGCGAACGCGTCGTAGAGGGTGTCGGGGTCGGCGGTCTTCGGCAGCGCGGCGGTGAGAGTCATGGCGGCTCCCATCGTGCCTGGGCGGCGGGGTGCCGCGCCAACCGGGTTCAGCGCACCGGCTTCAGCGCACCGGGTTCAGCGCCGCTGGTGGATCAGGTCGAAGACCTCCCGGCCGGCGGTCAGCGCGCGCCGCTCGAACTTCGTCACCGGCCGGTGCGCCGGGCGGGGCGCGAAGCCGCCGTACACGTCGGCCAGCTCCGGGTCGGCGGTGAGCGTCTCGCGCATCGACTCGGCGTACTCGGCCCAGTCCGTCGCGCAGTGCAACGTGCCGCCCGGCGCCAGCCGGGACCGCAGCAGCGCCACGTGCGCCGGCTGGATGATCCGCCGCTTGTGGTGGCGCGTCTTCGGCCACGGGTCGGGGAAGTAGACGTGCACCGCGTCCAGGCAGCCCTCCGGCATGGCCCGGACCAGGTCCAGCGCGTCGCCCTCGGCCACCCGGACGTTGTCCAGACCGTGACGTTCGACCAGGTCGAGCAGGTTGGCGATTCCCGGCGTGTGGACCTCGACCGCCAGATAGTGTCGGTCCCGGTCGGCCGCCGCCATCGCGGCGGTGGCGTCGCCCATGCCGGAGCCGATCTCCAGCACCAGCGGCGCCCGTCGTCCGAACAGCGCCGTCGGGTCGCACGGCCCGTCGAGGGCGGCGATCTCGAGGCCGTACGCGGGCCAGAGCCGGGTGAGCGCGTCGCGCTGCCGCTCGCTCATCCGTCCGCGACGCGGATGGAAGGTACGGATGCGGCCGGCGGCGATGTCGGGGAGGGTCACAGCGACCCGAGCCTAGCCCGGATCGGATGTGATGTGCGGCCGGGGGTGAGAGGATTCATCCCGTACGCCGGGAGGGGTCATGGGGTCGTTCAGGGTACGTGAGGCGCTGCTGGTCGCGGTCGCCGCGTGCGCCGCCCCGCTGGTCGGCGCGATGCCCGCCCAGGCCGCGCCGCGCGCCGCCGAACCGGTGCCGGAACAGCCCCCGGGAGACGTGATCTTCGTGGAGGTCACCCCGGGCACCGTCTCGCCCGGCTACCTCGTCGGCATCCGGGCGAGCTGCCGGAACAACTCGGTACCGGCGATCGTGAGCTCGGACGCGTT
Source organism: Micromonospora sp. HUAS YX12 (assembly GCF_040215685.1). Classification (NCBI taxonomy): domain Bacteria; kingdom Bacillati; phylum Actinomycetota; class Actinomycetes; order Micromonosporales; family Micromonosporaceae; genus Micromonospora; species Micromonospora sp. HUAS YX12. The sequence goes on along the minus strand of NZ_CP157974.1, from coordinate 5,958,192 downwards.
CGGCAGGATCCAGGTGCAGCCGCAGCGCGGCCTGCTCACCGCCTCGCCGATGGTGTACGAGCGCACCCGGCCCGGCAACTACCGGGTCAATCTGGAGTGCCCGGGCGGGGAGACCGCCTCCACCATGCTCCAGGTGGTCAAGCAGGGGCAGCCCACGCGGCAGCCGAGTCATCTGCCCAGCCGTGGCCCGGCGACCGGTTTCGGCGGCACCGCCGGCCCCGGGCTCGGTGGCCTGCTGGTGCCCGTCGGGCTGGCGGTGACGGTGGTCGGCGCCGGGCTCGGCGTGGCCGCGTCCCGCCGGCACGCCCGCGGCGCCGCCGGACGCTGAGGCCGGCCATGGCCGAGCACTTCGTTCCGCCGTCCGCCGGATCCCGCCGCTCCGGCTGGCCGTTCCTCGCCCTGCCCCCACCCGCCGCACCACCCGCAGACGCCACCCGTCCGTCCAGAGCCGGTTCGGCCGCCGCGCCGCGACCGTGGTATCCGCCGTCGGCCGATCCGTCTGCCCTGCGCCCCCGGCCCGCGGGGCCGCCGCCGGTCGAGCCGCCACCGGCGTCGCCGGGCAGGGGGGACCGGGGCCGGCGCTCCTGGTCGAAGCCGCTGGCGGTGGTGCTGGTGCTGATCGGCGTGTTCGCCACCGGGGCCGGACTCGGCCGGACGGCCGGGCCGTTCGACTTCGCCGGCGCGTCGACCGAGTCGAGCCGGGCGAACGGGTCGGGCGCGGCGGCCCCGGCGAGCGCTGCCGCTCCGGTCCGGAAGCCGGCGAGCCGGCCGGTACGCCTGGCGGTGCCGGCCATCAAGGTCAACGCGCCGGTCACCCCGGTCGGGCAGGCGAAGGACGGCTCGGTGGACGTACCGCCGCTGACCGAGCACGACCAGACCGGCTGGTACGACCGGGGAGCGGTGCCCGGCGACCCGGGCCGGGCGATCATCGTGGGCCACGTCGACACCAAGAGCGGCCCGGCCGTGTTCTACCGGCTGCGCTCGCTCAAGCCGGGCGCCCGGATCCAGGTGACACGCGCTGATCGCAGCGTGGTGACCTTCAAGGTGGACAGCGTCGAGTACTTCGACAAGTCGAACCTGCCGGCCGCCCGGGTCTACGGCGACTCGGGTCCGGCCGAGCTGCGCCTGATCACCTGCGGCGGCGAGTGGGTCGGCGGCCGTACCGGCTACCAGGACAACGTGATCGTCTTCGCGTCCCTGACCCGCTGACCGCCCACCCCGCGGAGGCCCCAGCGTCGTCGATCATGGAGTTGGCGGCGACAAAACGGACCGCGAACGCCGTCAACTTCATGATCGACCCGGCGGGGTGGCGGGGTGGCGGGGGAGGGCAAGGGGGTCAGGGGGTGGCGGGGACCTGCTGGACCACCTCGAACTCCAGCAGGGTGGCGCCGGTGGCGACGGGCTTGCGGGGTTCGCCGCCCTCGGCGTGCGCGGCCCGGGCCGGGCCCTGCGCCCACGCCTGGTAGGCCTCCTCGCTCTCCCAGCGCGTGTACACGAAGTAGCGGGTGTCCCCGGCGACCGGGCGCAGCAGCTCGAAGCCGAGGAAACCGGGGGAGTTCTCCACCGCGCCGGCCCGGGCCGCGAACCGCTTCTCCAGCTCCGCGCCGGCGCCGGGCGGGACGTCGATCGCGTTGATCTTCACGACAGCCATGCGTCCACCCTAACCAGCGCCGCCCTCAGAACGTCTCGACGGCCGGTGCCAGGTCCGCGTCGACCACGATCGGGGCGTGGTCGGAGGGGCCCTTGCCCTTGCGGGCCTCCCGGTCCACGTACGCGGAGCGCACCGCGCGGGCGAACGGCGCGCTGGCGTACACCAGGTCGATCCGCATGCCCTTGTTCTGGTGGAACATCCCGGCCCGGTAGTCCCAGTACGTGAACGGGTGCGGCCCCTTCATCGGCGTCGGCACCACGTCCTCCAGCCCCAGGTCACGCAGCGCGGCCAGGGCGGCCCGTTCGGCCGGGGTGACGTGGGTGGAGGTGACGAACAGCGCCGGATCCCAGACGTCGGCGTCGGTGGGCGCGACGTTGAAGTCGCCGCAGACGGCCACCGGCAGCGCGCCGGCCACCTCCGATTCGAGGGCGTCGCGCAGCGCCGCGAACCAGGCCAGCTTGTACGTGTAGTGCGGGTCGTCCGGCGCGCGGCCGTTCGGCACGTACACCGACCAGACCCGCAGCCCGTCGCAGGTGGCCGAGATGGCGCGGGCCTCGGGCTCGGGGAACCCGGGTTCGCCCGGGAAGCCGACCGCCACGTCGGCCAGCCCGGCCCGGGACAGCACTGCGACGCCGTTCCACCGCCCGTCGCTGTGGCTGGCCACCTCGTAGCCCAGCTCGCCCACCTCGGCGACCGGGAACGCCCCGTCGGGGCACTTGGTCTCCTGCAGGCACACGACGTCGGGCTTCGTGGTGGCCAGCCAGTCGAGCAGCCGGGGCAGGCGGGCCTTCACCGAGTTGACGTTCCAGGTCGCCAGGCGCATGTCCCCAGCCTGCCGTATCCCCGGCCGCCTCGCCCGCCCGGCCCGCCGAGCAGGCCGGGCGTCGCGCGAGCCGGAGCCGGGCGCCGCAGCGCCACGGCGGCAGCGTCTAGCGCTCCGGGGTGTCGCCGGGGCGGGTCTGCTCGGCGAGGAAGCGTTCCAGCTCGGCGCCGAGTTCGTCGGCGGTGGGCAGCGGCCCGGTCTCGCCGGCGAGCAGGCTCTTCTCGCCCCGGCCGCGGGCGAACGCGTCGTACTGCTCCTCCAGCGCCTGGACCAGCGTCGCCGCCTCCTCGGTCTGGGTGACCTGGCGGTCGATCTCCACCCGGACCGCCTCGGCGGCGGTCCGCAGAGCCTCGACCGGCAGCAGCAGGCCGGTGCTGCGGGACACGGCGGACAGCAGCGCCTCGGCGGCGGCCGGGTACTCGGCCTGGGCCACGTAGTGCGGCACGTGCGCGGCGAAGCCGAGGGCGTCGCGCCCCTGCTCGCCGAGGCGGTACTCCAGCAGGTGACCGACGCTGGCCGGCACCTGCACCTTCTGCAACCACGGCTCGTGCCCGGCGATCAGTTCCTTGCGGGTGGCGTGCGCGGTGACGCCGCTGGGCCGGGTGTGCGGCACCGCCATCGGGATCGAGTTGAGCCCGACGGTGAGCCGGACGTCGAGGCGGGCGCAGAGCCCGGCGACGGCGGCCACGAAACGCTCCCACTGCAGGTCCGGCTCGGGGCCGGTGAGCAGCAGGAACGGTGTCTCGTCGTCGTCGTGCAGCAGGTGCAGTTCCAGCGCCGGGGCGTCGTAGGACTCCCAGTGGTCCTCGACGAACGTCATCACCGGCCGGCGGGAGCGGTAGTCGAAGAACTGGTCCACGTCGAAGCGGGCGATCAGCCGGGCGTCGAGCGAGGTGAGCAGCTGTTCCCGGGCCAGCCGGGTGGCGTTGCCGGCGTCGACGAAGCCGGTGAGCGCCTGGATCAGCACCGGCTGGCCGAGCTCGGGCAGCTCGTCGGTGAGTTCGTAGAGCTCGTGTGGATCGAGCACCGGTGGGGTCCTCCCTGTCGACGCGTACGGGGGAGCGCCGTGCGTGCGGTCTCCCCGGTTCGGCCAACGTACCGGGGCGGGTGGTCCATTCCGTTACGGCCACGTCCGATGCCCGGATGATGATCACGATTCGGCTACGCCCCGGTCCGGCGGCCCATATCCGGATCGTCCGAACGGACGAGTTAGTCGATCATCCGGCGGGACCGGGAGGTCTGCGAGGTTCGTGCCCGCGTCGTGGCCGGCCCGGGTGCAAGGGTGATTGGCCCGGTTCCCGAGGTCTGTCGCGCGCTGGGGCGGGCTGCGGCGCAATGCCGGGGTTGCGGCGGCCAAAGTGTGGCGAGGGCCACCCTTTCGGCCTGGGTGATCCCGGTTTGCCCTGCCTAGCCTCGTCGGATGCGTAACGACGGCAACCTCGACGACCCGTTCGGCTCCGGCCGCCCGGCTGACCGTTCGGACGATACTCCCTCCGCCAATCGGTTGACCACACTCCGGGGACTGGCCCGGCGTACCCGCTTCTGGGCACCCACGAACCCCCGGCCCGGCCGGACGAAGCTGGCGGTCGCCACCGGCGCGGCCTGCTGCCTGGGCCTGGTCGGCGTCAGCCAGGCCGGCTTCGGCGCCCTGGACCGCGCCGCCGACCCGGCGCCCTCGGCGGAGGTCGCCGAGCGCGCGGCGGTCGACGCCGCCTCCCGGGCCATGGCCCGGCCGAGCACCGCCCCCGCCACCCCCAGCGCCGGCCCGTCCGCGACGGCGAGCCCGAAGGCGACCGCCAAGCCCAAGCCCAAGCCGAAGAAGACGGTCCGGCAGATCGTCCCGGTCGCCGGCCTGGACCGTACCCAGATGAACAACGCCAAGAAGATCGTGCAGGCCGGCAAGGAGATGGGCATGCCGCGCCGCGCCCTGGTCATCGCGGTGGCGACCGCCATGCAGGAGAGCACCCTGCTCAACTACGCCAGCGGGGTGCTGCCCGAGTCGCAGAACTACCCGCACCAGGCCATCGGCTGGGACCACGACTCGGTCGGGTTGTTCCAGCAGCGTCCGAGCAGCGGCTGGGGCACCGTCGAGCAGCTCATGGACCCCGAGTACGCGACGAAGGCGTTCCTGTCCGCGCTGGCGGAGATCCCCGGCTGGCAGGATCTGCCGCTCTCGGTCGCCGCGCAGGCGGTGCAGATCTCGGCGTTCCCGGACGCGTACGCCCAGCACGAGTGGCGGGCCGGCGAGGTGGTGGCCGAGATCCTGGGCTGACCCGGACGGGTGGTTGCCGAAGGGCCGATTCGGGTATCAAGGACTTGCCGGTCCCAGGTACACATGGAGGGGACCGCGGGACGGGAGGACTCTCATGTCGCTGATGCAACGGATCACCGCCTTCCTGCGGTCGCCGCGGGGCCAGCAGCTGGTCGACCGCGGCCGGCGTGAGATGTCGAAGCCGGAGAACCAGGCCCGGCTGCGGCAGATCGCGAACCGGCTGCAGTCGCGCCGGCGCTGACCCGCGTCACCCCCGCCGACGAGCCCTCCGGAGCCCTTCGTGACCGACCCCGCCCCCGTCGACGGGGAGCCCAACGCCGTCCCCGCCGCCCCCGTCCCGCCGGTGGAGGCGCCCGAGGCGCCACCGGCCAAGCTGTGGGACCGGATGCGGGACGACCCGCAGTACGCCCCGGAGCACCTGGCCCTGGAGGCGGTACGCCGGCTCGGGCCGGAGGCCGCCCAGTGGGCCGCCCGGGAGCGGGCGCTGCGGCCGGACGCGCCGCCGGAGCAGCTGGCGGACCAGGCGGTGCGTAAGTTCGTCAACCACGCCCGGCTCTCCGGTGCGGTGTCCGGCGCGGCCGGGCTGCCCGGCGCGGTGATCGACGTGGGCGTGCTGGCCTGGACCCAGGCCCGGCTGGTGCTGCACGTCGCGGCCGCGTACGGCGCCGACCCGACGCACCCCGACCGGGCGACCGACCTGCTGGTGCTCCAGCGGGTGCACAAGGTCGCCGAGACCGCCCGCCTCGCGCTGGGCGTGGCCGCGGGCCGGGAACGGGCCGGGGCCTTGTTCGGCTCCGCCGGCGACCGGGCGCTGGGCCGGGTGATGCTCCAGCTCGGGGTCAGGCTGGCCCGGATGGCCGGGGTGCGTGCCGCCAAGCGGATGTTCGCCAAGGTCGTGCCGGGCGCCGCGATCGTGCTCGGCACCTGGGCCAACTCGTCGGCCACCAAGGAACTGGCCGACCGTACGCGCGCTCTCTACCGCGCCGCCGGCCCCCGGCAGCTACCCGGCCCGCGCCGGCCCTGACCAGCCGGAGGCGTTCCAGGCCACCTCGGCCAGCCGGCTCTGACCGGCCGCGTTCGGGTGGAACCAGTCGAGCGCGTTGACCTGGTCCAGGTCGAAGCGGTGGCGGTGCACCGCGCCGCCGTCCCAGCGGCAGCGCGACCCGTACGCCCGGCAGGCGGCGCGGAGCTGCGCGTCGTACGCCTCGATCCGGTCCCTGACGCGGGCCCGGCGGGCCGCCGCGGCGGGCGCGGTCGACGTGGCGTCGGCCAGCAGCGCCGGGCAGACGCCCCGCGACCAGGCCCGCACGGCGCGGGGCTCGGTGTGCCCGATCTGCCAGAGCCGGTACAGGTCCGGGATGCTGACCACCAGCACCCGGGCCTTCGGCCGGCCCTCGCGCAGCACGCCCAGCGCCGCGTCGACCTGGTCGCGGAAGGTCGCGACAGGCGTCATGTCGTCGACGTCGCCCCGGCAGGCGTCGTTCGCCCCGATCAGCACGGTGACCAGGTCGGCCTTGTCGCGTACCGCCGACCGGGCCTGGCCGGTCAGCGCGGCCGCGCGGGCCCCGGGCACCGCCCGGTTGTACGCCCGCAGCCCCGGCGCGTCGGCGCGCAGCCGCCGGTAGAGGCTCTCCACCCGCAGGCCGTCCCCGGTGGACCAGGAGTTGCGTTCGCAGCTCACCAGCACCAGGCAGGAGCCGTAGCCGGTGGTGACCGAGTCGCCGAGCGCGGTGATGACCCGGGGCTCGCCGGGGCGGGGCGTGCCGGAGGGCCGGGGCGACGCGTCGCCGGAGCCGTCGCAGGCGAGCGCGACCAGCGCCGCCAGACAGGCCAGTGCGGCGATCCAGCGTCTCATCGGTCCCCCGTCCGGCGGCGGCAACGGGCGCGTCGACCCTATGCCCCGGCGGAGTCCCGGCGGTGGTTCTGTCGGCTATCGGGCATCGACCACCGTCGTTCACATCTGTCGTGTCGGCGCCGGCCGTCCGTGCAGCCACCGGTGCAGCGCCCGGGTGATCCGGGGCAGCACCAGGTAGGTCATCAGCGGGGTGAGCACGAGCGTCATCAGCAGCGTCCGGCCGGCCAGCGGCACGTCGGCGAGGAACCGGGCGGTCAGCAGCGTGGCGGCCAGGCTGAGCGGGAAGAACGCCAGCCAGATCGTGACCGCCTGCTTCCAGCGCGGCGGCGCGGCCGGCTCCGGCTCGCCGAACGTCTCGGCCACGTGGTCCACCGGCGGGTCGAACCAGCCCTCGATGCCGGTGCGCCGCTCCACCCGGGTGTGCTCGACCATGCCCTGCGCCGAGCCGAGCCACCAGCGCCGCTGCGGCGAGTCCTCCCAGCCGCGCAGCGTGTCCGCGTCGGCGAAGCGGTACATCACGTGCCACTCGCCGGAACCGGGGGCGCTGCGGACGAAACCGGCGCCGAGGAAGCCCGGGAAGCTCTCCGCCAGCGTCGTCCCGGCCCGCATCCACGCCACCACCTCGTCGGTACGCGCCGGGTCGGCGCGCCGGGACACGGCGACGGTCACGGGTACGGCCTGCGTCGTGGTCATGCCATCCTCTCCACCGTCCCGCGGGATCTCCGCCGGAACCGGCCCACCGATGTAACGCACCCGCCCCCCGGGCGCATCCGGCGCCTGCCCGCCGGGTGTCGCGGATCACCGGCGTTCCGGCGCCGGCCGGTTATCCCCGCCCGTGCCGGGGTAGGCCCCAGGAATGACCCGATCACAGCCTCGTCGCGCCCGTGGCACGGTCGGCCACGCCAACAGCGCCCTGAACCTGCGGCTCGCGCTCGCCACGTTCGGTCTGGTCGTGATGACCGTCTTCGCGGTGCTCGCGTTCGCCGCGAACATCGTCTGGCTGGGTGTCGTCTGCGCGCTTCTCGCCGTGGTGGCCGTGGTCGATCTGGTCGTGATCCAGCGCCGCCGCGCCGCGCGCCGTCGGGAGGAACCGGGCGTGCGGCACTCACTGTTCGAGTGACAGGAGGACGAGATGCCCATCGCCACCACCAATCCCGCCACCGGACAGGTGCTCAAGACGTACGAGGCGATGCCGGACGAGCAGGTCGACGCCGCCATCGAGCGGGCCGACCTCGCCTTCCGGCAGTTGCGTGACACCACCATCGCGCAGCGGGCCCGGTGGCTCACCGCCGCCGCCGACCTGCTCGACGCCGAGCGCGACGAGACGGCCCGGCTGATGACCACCGAGATGGGCAAGACGTACGCCGCCGCGAAGGCGGAGGTCACCAAGTGCGCCACCGCCTGCCGCTTCTACGCCGAGAACGCGCCCCGGATGCTGGCCGACGAGCCCGCCGACGCCGCCGCGGTCAAGGCGAAGCGGGCGTACGTGCGCTACCAGCCGATCGGCCCGGTGCTGGCCGTGATGCCGTGGAACTTCCCGCTGTGGCAGGTGATGCGGTTCGCCGCCCCGGCCCTGATGGCCGGCAACACCGGCCTGCTCAAGCACGCCTCCAACGTGCCGCAGACCGCGCTCTACCTGGAGGACCTGTTCCGCCGGGCCGGGTTCCCAGAGGGCGCGTTCACCACGCTGCTGGTCGGCTCCGACGCCGTCGACCGGATCCTCAGCGACCCCCGCGTCCGCGCCGCCACGCTCACCGGCAGCGAGACGGCCGGCCGGTCCATCGCCCAGATCGCCGGCCGGGAGATCAAGAAGACAGTGCTGGAACTGGGCGGCAGCGACCCGTTCGTGGTGATGCCCTCGGCCGACCTGGACACCGCCGCCGAGGTCGCCACCACCGCCCGCTGCCAGAACAACGGCCAGTCCTGCATCGCCGCGAAGCGGTTCATCGTGCACACCGACGTCTTCGACGCGTTCGCCGAGAAGTTCGCCGCCCGGATGGCGGCGCTGCGCGTCGGCGACCCGATGGACGACGGCACCGACGTCGGCCCGCTGGCCAGCGAGCGCGGCCGCGACGAGGTGCACGCCCAGGTCACCGACGCGGTGGACCAGGGCGCGACGGTGCTGTGCGGCGGCGAGAAGCCTTCCGGCGGCGGCTGGTACTACCCGCCGACCGTGGTCACCGACCTGCGCCCGGAGATGCGGATGTGGAGCGAGGAGGTGTTCGGGCCGGTCGCCGGGCTCTACCGGGTCGGCTCGTACGACGAGGCGATCGAGGTCGCCAACGGCACCAGCTTCGGCCTCGGCTCCAACGCCTGGACCAACGACCCGGCCGAGCAGGAGCGCTTCGCCGTCGACCTGGACGCCGGCAACGTGTTCATCAACGGGATGACCACGTCCTACCCGGAGCTGCCGTTCGGCGGCGTGAAGAACTCCGGGTACGGCCGCGAGCTGTCCGCCGTCGGCATGCGCGAGTTCTGCAACACCAAGACCGTGTGGGTCGGTGCGGGCGAGGCCGGCGCGGGCGCCGGCGCGCACTCCGAGTGAGGTGTTAAGCGGGGGCCCTTCCTCTACCTGAGGCGTTAAGAAGGGGCCCCTGCTTACATCCGGACCGGGGTGGGTAGGAATCGCGACCATGACGGCGTTCGGCTTCCACGCATCCCACGAGCAGATCCACCCGGCCCGGCTGCTGGAGGCGGTGATCCACGCCGAACGTGCCGGCTTCGACGCGGCAATGTGCTCCGACCACTTCTCGCCGTGGAGCGAGCGGCAGGGCCAGTCCGGGTTCGCCTGGTCCTGGCTCGGCGCCGCGCTCCAGGCCACGAACCTGTCGTTCGGCGTGGTGAACGCGCCCGGCCAGCGGTACCACCCGGCGATCATCGCGCAGGCCATCGGCACGCTCGGCGCCATGTACCCGGGCCGGTTCTGGGCCGCGCTGGGCACCGGCGAGGCGTCGAACGAGCACATCACCGGCGAGGGCTGGCCGCGCAAGGACATCCGTAGCGCCCGGCTGCGCGAGTGCGTGGACGTGATCCGGGCGCTGCTGGCCGGCGAGGAGGTCAGCCACGACGGGCTCGTCACGGTGGACCGGGCGAAGCTGTGGACCCGGCCGGAGGAGCCGCCCGCGCTGGTCGGTGCCGCGGTCAGTATCGCCACCGCGCGCTGGTGCGCCGAGTGGGCGGACGGGCTGATCACCGTCAACGCGCCGGTGGAGCACCTGCGGCGCATGATCGGCGCCTACCGGGACGCGGGCGGACGCGGCCCGCTGCACCTCCAGGTGCACGTGAGCTGGGCGCCCGAGCAGAAGCAGGCCGAAGCGATCGCGTACGAGCAGTGGCGCAGCAACGTGTTCGCGCCGCCGATCTGCTGGGATCTGGAGACCCCCGAGCACTTCGACGTGGCGAGCGCCGACGTGCCGATGTCCAAGGTCGCCGAGACCGTGAACGTCTCCGCCGACCTGGGCCGGCACGTCGGCTGGCTGGAGGAGTACGTGGCGCTGGGTTTCGACCAGATCGCGCTGCACCACGTCGGGCAGGAGCAGCGCGCGTTCATCGACACGTTCGGCGCCGAGGTGCTGCCGAAGCTGCGCTCCGCCGCCTGATCACACATCGGCCCTCCGGGGCTTAGGCTCGTCGTTCGTGGATGCTCTGTTCGAGGTCGTGGTCTTCCTAGCCATCGCGACCTTCGGCGCGGCGCTGGCCCGCCGGCTCGGCCTGCTGGCGCCGATCCTGCTGGTGGTGCTCGGCCTCGCACTGTCCTTCCTGCCGTTCTTCCCGCACGTGCGGCTGGACCCGGACCTGGTGCTGGTGGGCATCCTGCCGCCGCTGCTCTACGTGGCGGCGCTGGAGACGTCGGTGCCGGCGTTCCGGCTCAACCTGCGGCCGATCCTGCTGCTCGCGGTCGGGCTGGTCATCTTCACCGCGTTCGTGGTGGGCACCGTCGTGCACTGGTTCCTGCCCGAGCTGCCGTACGCGATCTGCCTGGCACTCGGCGCGGTGGTGGCGCCGCCGGACGCGGTCGCCGCCACCGCGGTGGCCCGGCGGGTCGGCCTGCCCCGGCGGGTCGTCACCATCCTGGAGGGCGAGAGCCTGGTCAACGACGCCACCGCGCTGGTGCTGCTGCGGGTGGCGATCGTCGCCGCGACCGCCACCACCGGCGGCGTCGGCGTCGGCGCGGTGGCCCGGGAGGTGGTCGTCGCGGCCGGCGGCGGCATCCTGGTCGGCCTGCTGGGCGTGGTGGTCTTCGGCTACCTGCACAAGCGCATCACCGACCCGGTGCTGGACAACGCGCTGTCGCTGATCGTGCCGTTCGCTGTGGTCTTCGCCGCCGAGGAGATCCGCGCCTCCGGCGTGGTCGCCGTGGTGGTGACCGGCCTCGGCATCGGGCACAAGCTGCCCACGTTGCTGTCGGCCGCCTCCCGGCTCCAGGTGACCGCGTTCTGGCGGCTGATCCGGTTCCTCCTCGAAGGACTGGTGTTCCTGCTGGTCGGCCTGCAACTGCCGGAGGTGGTACGCGACCTCGACGAGCCGTTCGGCTCGCTGGCCGCGATCACCGCGGCGGTGCTGGCCGCCGTCTTCCTGGCCCGGTTCGTCTGGGTGTTCCCGGCCACCTACCTGGCCCGGCTCGTGCCCCGGATCCGCCAGCGCGACCCGGCGCCGCCGGTGCAGTTCCCCGTCGTCATCGGCTGGGCCGGCATGCGGGGCGTGGTGACGCTGGCCGCCGCGCTGGGCCTGCCGCTCACGCTCGCCGACGACACGCCCTACCCGCGCGGGCTGCTCATCTGGCTGGCCTTCGCGGTGATCGTCGCGACGCTGGTCGGGCAGGGCGCCACGCTGCCCTGGGTGGCCCGGCGGCTGCGGCTGCCCCCGGACGACCCGGTGCAGGACGCGCTGTCCGCCGCCGGGGTGCAGCAGCAGGCCAGCCGGGCGGCCCGGGACCGGCTCGACGAGCTGGCCGCCGGCGCGCCGGAGGCGGTGGTGGAACGCCTGCGCGGGCTCACCACCTCCCGCGCCAACCTGGCCTGGGAACGGCTCGGCGGCACCGAACGGGAAACCCCCTCCCAGGCGTACGCGCGCCTGCGGCAGGAGATGATCGACGCCGAGCGGGAGGTGTTCCGGGCCGCCCGCGACTCCGGGCAGATCCCGGAGGAGGTGCTCACCCGCGCCTATCGTGATCTGGATCTGGAGGAGTCCATGCTGCGACAGGAGGCCGTCGAATGAGTTGCGAGCACCTGGCCGAGGCGGGCACGGCCGAGCCCGGCACCACGACCGAGTGCCCCGACTGCGTGGCCGTCGGCAACGCGGACTGGGTGCACCTGCGTGCCTGCCTGACCTGCGGGCACGTGGGCTGCTGCGACTCCTCGCCGTACCAGCACGCCACGAAGCACTTCGAGTCCACCGGGCACCCGGTGATGCGGTCGATCCAGCCGGGGGAGTCGTGGCGCTGGTGCTTCGTGGACGAGGAGATCGGCTGACTCAGCCGACCCGGCGCTCCAGCACCTGCCCGGTCCACGTCGGACGGCCCGGCCGCTCCACCGTGAACGGCTCGGCCGCGGTGAACCCGCAGCGCTCGTAGAACCGCACGAGCGCCCGGTCCGGGCTGCGGAAGCAGTCCACCCGCAGCAGGCCGACGCCGCGTTCGCGGGCCAGCTCCGCCGCGTACGCCAGCAACCGCGCCCCGGCCCCGCGTCCCGCGTACGCCCGGTCGGTGACCAGCAGGTTCACGTACAGCTCCGGTTCGGTGGCCGGCGGCACGTACTCGGTCGCCGCGCCCACCACCAGCGCGCCCACCACCGTCGCGTCGATCTCGGCGAGGTACAGGCCGTCCCCGGCCGCCCACGCGTCGGCCTGGGCGATGCGGCGCGGGTCGATCGACGCCGGCTCGGTGCCCCACTGGTCGGTACGCCCGCGTTCGGCCAGCCAGGCGGTGGCGCTGTCGAGCAGCCGCAACAGCGTAGGGGCGTCGCCGGGTCCACCCGGGCGGATGGTGATGCTCTGCCGGTCGGTCATCCCGCCATGCTGCTACACCGGCTCACCCGGGCACCCCGGCGGGCCGTGCCTCCGGCACCGGCCGGTCCGCGACCGCCCGGCGGGCCAGCGCCGGGGCGGCCAGCCCGGCGGCGGCGAAGAACCCGCCGAGGACCAGCCAGCCGGCCGGACCGCCGCCGAGCACCAGCAGCGTGAGCAGACCCCGGCCGAGCGCCTGGGCCAGCCCGGCGAGCAGCCCGTCCGCGCCCTGGTAGGCGCCGATCGCACCCGGTGCGGCCAGGTCGTAGGCGAGGCCCGCGCCGGCCGCGCCGTGCCACAGGTCGCCCACCGTCCACACCGCGGTCGCGACGAGCAGCAGGACGACCGCCGGGAGCACCGGCAGGACGCCGGTCACGGCGTACAGCGGTGTCGCAGCCGCGAGCACCAGCCCGGCCCGGCGCAGCTTCCGGGCGGCCGGCGCGGCACGCTCCGCGCCCCGGCTCAGCCGTACCGCGAGCAGCACGGTGAGGATCGTGTTGACGAGCAGCACCGCCGAGACCACCGGCGGCGGCGCGCCGGCCCGGTCCACCGTCCACAGCGGCACGACGAGCACGAGTACCGTCACGTGCGTGCTCAGCACGGCCGACGCGCCGCTCACCGCGAGGAACCGTCCGTCCCGCAGCGGCCCGCCGCGCCGTAGTCGCCCGCCGCGCCGCAGCGTGCCCGGGGTGCGTCGCGCGCCGTCGGCGGCCGGTTGCGGTGGCAGGCGCAGCAGCAGCGCCGCCGAGAGCAGGTAGGTGGCCGCGTTGCCGACCACGAGCACCTGGTACGCCCGGTGGGTGTCCACTGCGAGCGCGATCCCGGCCAGCGCGGTGCCGACGGTGATTCCCAGGTTGGCGACCGCGCGCAGCGTGGCGAAGGCGTGCACCCGGCCGTCCGGACCGCCCACCGCGGCGACGAGCGCCGCGCGTACCGACAGGTTGCCGGCCGCGAGCAGCGCCTCCGGCACCGCCACCGCCAGGAACGCCGGGAACGAGCCGACCAGCAGGTATGCCAGCGCGGCCACCGCCTGCCCCACCTGCAGAACGGCCCGGAGCGTACGCGGATCCCACCTGTCGGCCAGCCCGCCCAGCGGCACGCTCGCGGTCAGCCCGACCAGCCCGGCGACTGTCAGTCCGGCGCCCACCGAGGTGGCGGAGAGACCCACGTCCCGGGTCAGGTAGAGCGCCCCGCCCGCCAGCCACAGCCCCGCGCCGACGGTGTTGACCAGCGTGGCGTACGCGAGCGTGCGCAGCGGCCCGGGCGGCGGGAGCGGCGAGACGCGTCCCATCAGCGGGGTCCGTCGGGGGCCATGAGGTCGACGCTAGGGCTGTTCCGGCGGGCCCGGAGCCCCGCGCGGGGCGACGCCCGTCACACCGCGAGCCGGCCGGGGCATCGACGCCGCTGGTCACCGCCGGACACCCGGAGCGCGGTACGGGAAATCCGCTCGCCCGCCGGTTCCCGCTCTGCCAGGGTCGGCGCCGTGGAGCGCAGCAGGATCGCCCGGGCCGACGAGCTTACCGAGGTGCAGCGGATCGAGGTGGCCTCCGGCGCCCCGTTCCGGGAGATCGGCATGACCCTGGTGGCCGACATGCCACCGCTGCCGGTGGAGGCGCTGGCCGCCGGGCAGCGCGCCGGCCGGCTGTGGGTCGCGACCGACGTGGCCGACCGTCCGACCGCGTTCGTGCTGGCCGACCTGGTCGACGGCGCGGCGCACGTGCAGCAGCTCAGCGTCGACCCGGCGTACGCCCGGCGTGGCATCGGGCGGCGTCTGCTCGACCGGGTGGCCGGGTGGGCGTCGTCGCAGGGGTTGCCGGCGCTGACGCTGACCACCTTCCGCTCGGTGCCGTGGAACGGGCCCTACTACGTGCGGTGCGGTTTCCGCGAGCTGAGCGGGACGGAGTTGACGGCGGGCCTGGTCGAGTTGCTGGCCGCGGAGGCGGCGCTGGGCCTCGACCCGGCCGAGCGGATCGCGATGCGCCGCCCCGTCCCCGCACGCCTACCCGACTGAGCGGTTGATCCGTCGACCGAGGATCGGGGCAGTGCCACGTTCCGGTTGATCGCCACCCCGTCCGTCGCGTACGAGCCAGTCCCACGTTCTGGGCCAGGTAGAGCGCCCGGCCGGCCGGCCGGCGCCCGGTGCCGACCGTGTTGGCGAAAGTGGCGTACGCCAGCGTGCGCAGCGGACTGGGCGGCGGGAGCGGCGCGATGCGTCCCATCAGCGGGGTCCGGCCGGGGCCATGAGGTCGACGCTAGGCGCGGGTCTGGCTGTCGCGGTGCCCTGGACAAAGCGATGCCGCTCACCCCGCGGATCAATCCCCGCGCTCCGGTGAGCGCGCCGTTCAGCGGCCTCCGTCGGACCAAGGTGTCAAGTCGGCGAGGCGTTCGGTCGCCAGGCAGGAGATCAGGCAGCGCTCCTTGGCGTCGCCGAGCAGTCGGGCGGTCCAGTCGGTGAAGCCGCCGTCACCGACATCCCGCTTGTCGTCGTGCAGCGAGACGCGCAGCGCGGCGCCCCGGTAGTAGCCGCGACCGCGTTTTCGCTCCGGCTCGTCGTGCAGGGGAACAAGGCTGTCGCCGAACGCGGGCCGGACGGTGTCGTGGAGCCGTTCGCCGACGATCGGGTCCAGGGCCGTTACGTGCAACCGCGGTGCGGCCGCCGGAGCCAGCTCGGTCAGCACGGTGCGCCAGAAGGTGAGATGCCGCAGAAGCAGCCGGGCCTCGGTGCGCCCCGAACCGGTGTCCCGTGTGGTGGAGACCAGCGCGCAGAGCCGGAAGTGGGTGGACGCGTCAGGACCGAAGTCCTGTGCCCGCAGCACCCGGTGCATCGCGGCCAGGTGCACCTCGTCGGCCTGGCTGCGGCGCGCCGCTGCCTCCACCGCCAAGGCGTTCGTCGGGTCGCTGATCACCTCCGTGCCGCGCATCGTGGAGACGATCCGGTGCTGGCTGACCGGTGCGACGGCGGCGCAGGTGCCGAGTGGCGCCACCGGCGACAACTCCACCCCTGCCGCATCCGGCGGCAACAGCGCCCAGATCCGACCCTCCAAGCGGGACAGCACACGCGGGTCGGCAGCGGACGGCCGGACGAACCGGTCCTCATTCCAGCGCCGCAGCACCTGCGCCGGACGGACGGCCCCGGCGCGGTCCCGGGCGACGCCGAGAAGCAGTGTTCGCAGGTCCGTCGCTGGGAGCGCGGCGAGCGCCTCGCGGCTACCGGCTGGCATTGCCGCCCACACCCGACGTTCCGCGTCGCCGCCCACGAAGGTCACGGTCGCGCACGTGCGTGTGCGAGTCCACCGGATTCTCGTAAGCGGGGTGACGCGCGGTCGGCAGGCACCGCGGGAAGGATGAGCTCCGGAGCGCTATGCCTCTCAGTCATAAATATGCCTGAGAGGCATAACGCCGAGGGAAACCCTTCTCATCCGGGACGACACGCAGACCCCGGGTAACACGCCGACCCGGCGCGGCGGGTTAACCGGTCGACCGGGGGCGCCTGCCGTGCCACGATCGCGCGGTGTCCGCCTCCGTCAACACCCTGCTGCGCTGGCAGTTCGACCTGACCTGGGCGCTCGCCGAGTACCACCTCGACCGGCTGGAGCCGGCGGACTTCCTCTGGGAGCCGGCCGCGCTCTGCTGGACCATGCGTCCCGGCCCGGACGGCGGGTGGCGCCCCGACTGGGCCGACACCGAGCCGGACCCGGTGCCGGGGCCCACGATCGCCTGGCTGACCTGGCACATCGGCTGGTGGTGGTCGGTCGCCGCCGACCACGTGCGGCAGCGGCCGGCGCGGGAACGCGACGACATCCGGTGGCCCGGTCCGGGTGCGGAGACGGTCACCTGGCTGCGGGAACTGCGGACGGAGTGGACGGACGTGCTGGACGGGCTGACCGGGGCCGACCTGGACCGGCCGGCCGCGTACCCCTGGCCCGCCGACGCCGGGCTCACCATCGCGCACCTGGCCGCGTGGGTGAACGCGGAGCTGATGAAGAACGTGGCCGAGATCGGGCAGCTCCGGTTGCTGCGCGCGGCGGGGCGGCCGGCCTGAGCCGGGCGGTGCTCAGTGCGCGCCGCCGAGGTTGAGCACCACCACCCCGGCGATGACGAGTGCCGCCCCGACCACCTTCGTCACGCTCAGCGGCTCACCGAGGAACGCCGCGCCGATCGCCACGATGGCGGCGGTGCCGAGGCCGGACCAGACCGCGTACGCGACGCCGACCGGGATGTCCTTCACTGCGAGCGAGAGCAGCCCGAACGCGGACAGGTACGCCACGGCGAGGCCGAGCGTGGGCCAGAGCCGGGTGAAGCCGTCGGTGGCCTTGAGCAGGCTGGTGCCGATCACCTCGGCGGTGATCGCGCCGAGCAGGAACAGGTACGCCATCGCAGGACCGTACCCGGTCCTGCGATGGCGCCCGAGTGGAGCCGGAATCCCGGTCAGGAGACCGTGCAGGCCTTTCCGTTCAGCGTGACCAGCCCCGGATCCGGGTTGGGGAACCGGGAGGCGGTCCCGTTGAAGCCGAACGTGGTGGAGGCGCCCGGTGCCAGCTTCGCGTTCCAGGACAGGTTCTTCGCGGTGACGGTGGCGCCGCTCTGGCCGAGCTGCGCCGACCAGGCGTGGCCCACCTTCTGGTCGCCGAGGAACGCCCAGCGCAGGCTCCACCCGTTCACCGCCGTCGTGCCGGTGTTGCGCACCGTCACCTGGGTGGTGAAGCCGGACGGCCAGCTCCCGTGCGTGGTGTACGTGACCGCGCAGGACGGTGCCGGCACCGCGCCGGCGTCACCCTGGTCGGCCAGGAACGACGCGAGCCACGCCAGCGCCGAGTTCCAGTTGATCGCCACCTCGTTCGTCGCGTACGAGTTGATGTCGTCGACGTAGCAGAACATCGGCGCGCATCCGGCGAGCAGGCTCGCCGCGAACGGATCCTGGAGCGCGGCGTTCGGACCACCGGCGAGCGAGCCGGCCGGCGGACGCGGCAGGTCCGGGTTCAGCTGGTGGCCGAAGATCCGGCTGTGCTGGTTGCGGGCGTGCTGCTCGCCCCACCCGGTCACGTACGACATGTTCAGCGCGTTGCGGCCGAACAGGTAGTCGGCGGCCTGCACCGCGCCGTCCCGGTACTTCGCGTCCCGGCTCAGGTCGAACGCGGTGGCCAGCACGATGGCGTTGTTCACCAGGTTGCTGTTGCTGCCCCAGACGTAGGCGTCGGCGCTGCCGGGGAACGGCATCCCGTACGCCTGGCCGGCGATCGTGGCCAGGTAGCGGTCGGCGGCGGCGGTGATGGACTCGCGGATGCGGGTCTTCTCCGCGGCGGGCAGCGTGTTCGGCACGGTGGCCAGGTCCAGGCGGCCCAGCGCGGCGACGCTCTGCCAGCCGAACGCGCCACCGGCGGCGAACACGTCGGCGGTGTGCAGCGGCGAGCCGGTGACGTCGGCCAGGTACGCCTTGTCGCCGGTGGTCAGCCACAGCTCGGCCGCGGCCCAGTAGAACTCGTCGCTGACGTTGGTGTCGTCGTACGCGCCGCCGCCGGTGCTGTCGCTGGCCGGGGCGTAGATCGCCGGGTGCGCCTTGGCCGCCGCGTACGCGGTCTTCGCGGCGGTGCCGCAGCGCGCGGCGAACGCGGCGTCGTACGGGGCGTACAGCCGCTGGCACTGCGCCGCGACGGCGGCCAGGTTCAGCGTGGCGGCGGTGGACGGCGCGTGCAGCTCCCGCGGCTGCGGGTCGTCCTGGGGCTGCAGCGGCAGTCCGGTCCAGTTCCGGTCGTGGATCTTGTGGTGGGCCATCCCGGCCAGCGGCTTGCCCGCCGGCACCTGCATGCGCAGCAGGAACTCCAGTTCCCAGCGGGCCTCGTCGAGCACGTCCGGCACGTCGTTGCCGCGCTCGGGCAGCCGCAGCGTGGAGTCGCCCAGGGCGGCGCCGCCGCCGGCGGTCTCGGCGGTCTTGGTCCGCTCGAAGGTGCTCAGCAGCTGGTAGGCGGCGATGCCGCCGTTGACGACGTACTTGCCGTGGTCACCCGCGTCGTACCAGCCGCCGCGCACGTCCAGCGAGTAGTCGCAGACGCCGGCCTGGCACGGCACGTCGGTGTCGCCCTGGTTCGGCGCGACGCCGAGGTGGCCGGCCGGGCGGGCGTACTCCTCGCCGATCAGGTCACCGTCGATGGCGATGCCGCTGCGCTGGGCGTAGAAGAACTGGAGCGAGTCGGCGCGCAGCCGGTCGTAGAGCGCGCCGGAGATGTCGAACGGGTGGCTGGTCTCGCCGTCCACGGTCAGCGTGTAGCCGGTGCCCGGCGTGCGGTACGCGGAGAAGTCGGCAGTCTGCACGTTCTGCGCCGAGGCGGCGTCGGTGCCACGCGGCGTGGTCTGCCCGCTGGCGACCACCGCGCCGGCCCCCGACTTCAGCTGCCACGGCAGCGCCTCGGTCGCCTCGGTGACCACAGTCGCGTGCTTCGGCCCGCCGGGCAGGTAGCCGACCTGGTTGACCCGGACCCGGGGCCCGGTGTCCGGCTCGTACGGCGGTGCCGGCTCCCCGCCGCGCAGCGACACGTTGTCCAGGCAGAACGTCTGCGCCTGGGCGCTGCCCCCGACCTGGAAGATCAGCTGGGCGGTGGGGTTCTCGGCCGGCGAGGTGAACGTGGTGGTGACGCGCTGCGCGGTGCCGGTGGCTGTCGCGTCGACGCTGGCATACGTGGTGTAGGGGGCGCTGCCGAGCTGGAGCACCGCCTTGACGGCCGCGCCGGGGGTCGCGGAGACGTCGAAGGACAGCTCGTACTCGGCGCCCTGGGTCAGCGGCACCGCGTCCTGGCCGATGCCGGCGTCCCAGGGGTTGGCGGTGCCCGCCGCGACGGAGGTGCAGAGCCGGCCGTCGACGACCGCGAGGTCGCCGGTGCCGTACGAGAACCAGGGTGAGACACCGGCGCTGAAGTCGCCGTTGCGGAGTTGTTCGGGGGCGTCCGGCGGCACCTCGGCGCTCGCCGGGCCGGCGGTGAGGCCGGTGAGCGCCAGCGTGGTGGCCGCGAGTGCGGCGAGCCGACGACGGGATCGGGTCACGGAGGTTCCTTCCGTGCTCGGGGGTGGTGGGGGAGACCGGGAGCTGGGAGCGCTCCCAATATCAGCCCGATGTTTCCATCGCGTTCCGCCGCTGTCAATCGATCCGGTCCGATGAGCGCCGCGCGCCCGCGCGCGGCGGGATTCGGCGCGCCACGTACGATGTCAGTGATCTCCTAGAGACATCCGAGCCCTCGACCTGGCAGGCTGCGACCCATGACCCTGAAGCTTCGTTCCGTCGGAGCGAGCGACCGTGGGCTGATCCGCAGCGGTAACCAGGACGCGCAGCACGCGGGCACCTGGCTGGTCGCGGTCGCCGACGGCATGGGCGGCATGGCGGCCGGCGACCTGGCCAGCCGCATCGCCATCGACGCGATCGCCCCGCTGGACGTGGAGACGCCGGAGCACGCCCTCGTCGCCGCGCTCCAGGGTGGGATCGAGCTGGCCACCGCGCGGATCCGCCAGGCCGTCGAGGAGGACCCGGAACGCCAGGGCATGGGCACCACGCTCACCGCGCTGCTGTTCGCCCGCACCGGCAGCTGCCTCGCGCTGGCGCACGTCGGCGACTCGCGGGCCTACCTGTACCGCGAGGGCGTGCTCAAGCAGGTCACCCGCGACGACACGTTCGTGCAGATGCTGGTCGACCAGGGCGTCATCACCGCCGAGCAGGCCAGCAGCCACCCCCGGCGGGCGGTGGTGACCCAGGCGTTGCAGGGCGACGAGGTCTCCCCGTCGTACGCCACGATGGTGCCCCGGGCCGGTGACCGCTGGCTGCTGTGCAGCGACGGCCTCTCCAACGTGGTCCGCGCGGACACGCTCACCGAGGTGCTCGGCGAGCAGCCGGAACGCGACGCCTGCGCGGCCCGGCTGATCGACCTGGCGCTACGGGCGGGCGGCCCGGACAACATCACCGTCGTGATCGCCGACGTGGTCGAGGAGTAGCCCTCAGCGCCGGCGCGGGCTCGCCCGGCGGGTCGGCTCGGCGGTGGTCGGATCCTCCGGCCAGGGATGGCGCGGGTAGCGTCCACGCAGCTCCGCCCGCACCTGCGGGTATCCGGTGCGCCAGAACGAGGCCAGGTCCGCGGTGACCGCCACCGGCCGCCCGGCGGGGGAGAGCAGGTGCAGCAGCACCGGCACCCGCCCGTCGGCGATCCGTGGCACGTCCCGCCAGCCGAACGTCTCCTGGAGCTTGACGGCCAGCACCGGGGCGGCCGGGTCGGCGTAGTCGACCCGGATCCGTGACCCGCTGGGCACCTCTAGCCGCTCCGGGGCCAGCTCGTCCAGCCGCGCCGCCTGCCGCCAGTCCAGCAGCCGCCGCAGCGCCGCCGCCACGTCCACGCGGCCGAGGTCGGCCCGGCGCCGGGCGCGGGCCAGCTCCGGGCCGAGCCAGACGGGTGCGTGGTCCAGCAGAGCCGCGTCGGAGACGTCCGGCCAGTCGTCGCCGAGCGCCTGGCGGCAGAAGGCCAGCCGGCGGCGCAGCCCGGTCGCCTCCGGCGTCCAGCGCAGCAGCCCCGGCCCCTCCTGCCGCAGACCGTCCAGCAGCGCCGCCGCGACCAGCTCCGGCTCCGGCGCGGTGAGCGGCCGGTCGACCAGCTCGACCGCGCCGAGCCGGACCACCTCCCGGGCCACCACGTCCCCGCCGGACCAGGTCACCTCCCGTCCGGCGCGCAGCAGCGCCGCCCCGGCCTCCCGGGCGGTCGCCTCGTCGATCGGCGCGGCGAGCCGCACCCGGGCGGCCGGCGCGCCGGGAGAGCGGTCGGCCACCGCGACGGCCAGCCACGCCGCTCCGGCCAGCCCCGACCCGGGCGCCAGCTCCGCGGCGGTCCCGCCCGCCATCAGGTACGCGGACCCGCCCGGCCGCCGCGCCCGGGCCAGCCGTTCCGGGTACGCCAGCCCGGCGAGCAGCCCCGCGGCCAGATCGTCGGGCAGACGCGCCCGCTCGTCTCCCGCCGGCCGCCCGGCGTCGCGCCGCTGCGCCGCCCGGCCGGCCGGCGCGCCGGTCTGCCGCCGGTCCGCCGGGCCGGCGGGTGAGCCGGGGCGCTCGTCCGTGCCGTCGGCGGGCAGGGCGGCGCGCAGGCGGCGTACCTCGGTGCGCCAGCGCGCGGTGGCGGCCGGGTCGGCGCCGTCGCGCAGTCGGCGCCAGCGGGCGGGCAGGTCGTCCCCCGTCCCGCCCAGCGTGTCCTCGCCGAGGATCGCCACCACCTGGGCGGCCCGGTCGGCGCCGACCCGGGGCGCGCCGTCGAGAAGCGCCCGCGCCAGCCGGGGATGCGTGCCCGCCGCCGCGACCGCCCGTCCCCGCCCGGTGATCCGGCCGTCGTGGTCCACCGCGCCGAGCGTGGTGAGCGTCTCCCGCGCCACTGTCAGCGCGGCCGGCGGCGGCGGGTCGGGCAGCGCCAGCCCGGCGCCGTCCGGTGTGCCCCAGGCCGCCAGCTCCAGCGCGAACCCGGTCAGGTCGGCGGTGGCGATCTCCGGTTCGGGCTGCGGGGCGAGCCGCGCGTGCGTCGCCTCCGACCAGCAGCGGTAGACCGCGCCGGGCGCCTCCCGCCCGGCCCGGCCGGCGCGCTGGGTGGCCCCCGCCCGCGAGACCGGCACCGTCACCAGCGAACCCAGCCCCCGGGCCAGGTCGGTACGCGGCACCCGGCTCAGTCCGGCGTCCACCACCACCCGTACGCCGGGGACGGTCAGGCTGCTCTCCGCCACCGCGGTGGCCAGCACCACGCGCCGCCCGGCGGCCGGGGTGAGCGCCGCGTCCTGGGCGGGCCCGGGCAGCCGTCCGTGCAGGGGCAGCACCGCGATGTCGCGCAGGTCGGCCAGGCGGCGCGCGACGGCGGCGATCTCACCCGCGCCGGGCAGGAAGACGAGCACGTCGCCGTCGCGTTCGCGCAGCGCCCGGCGCACGGTGGTGGCCACGTGGTCGAGCAGCGCCGGGTCGACCCGGCCGGCGCCGGGTGGCGTCACCGGGCGCGCCGGCGGCGCCCACACCCGCTCGACCGGGTGCAGCGCGGCCTCGGCGCGTACCACGGGGGCGGGGTCGCCGGCGCCGAGCAGCGCGGCGAACCGGTCCGTCCGCGGGGTGGCCGACATCGCCAGCAGCCACAGGTCCGGGCGCAGCGTCGCGCGGGCCTCGACGCTGAACGCCAGCGCCAGGTCGGCGTCGAGGTGCCGCTCGTGGCACTCGTCGAGCAGGACCGCGTCCACGCCCGGCAGCTCCGGGTCGTGGTGCAGGCGGCGGACCAGCAGGCCGGTGGTGACCACCTCGACCCGGGTACGCGGCCCGGCCCGGCGCTCGCCGCGCACCGCGTACCCGATCCGGTCGCCGACCCGCTCGCCGAGCAGGGCGGCCATCCGGTGCGCGGCGGCGCGGGCGGCCACCCGCCGGGGCTGGGCGATCACCACGCGGCCGGTGACCGCGTCGGCGACCGCGAGCGGCGCGGTGGTGGTCTTGCCGGTGCCCGGCGGCGCCACCAGGACGGCGGCGCCACGCTCGCGCAGCGCGCCGACGAGCGCCGGCAGGACCGGGCGGACCGGCAGGTCGAGCGGGATGTCGGCGAGCACCGGCCCACTCTCGCACCGCGCCGCCGGACGGTCCGCGTCGCCCCCGGGACGCGGAACGGCCCGGCCGGCGCACCGCCGACCGGGCCGGGTGGGCCGCCGCGCCGGGTCCGCCGACCCGGCCGCCGCCCCCCTTGCTAGTACGTTCCGTCGAGCTGACCGCGCAGCTTGGTCAGGGCCCGGGCCAGCAGCCGGGACACGTGCATCTGCGAGACGCCGATCTGCTCGGCGATCTGCGACTGGGTGAGGTTGCCGTAGAAGCGCAGCGTGAGGATCTTCTGCTCGCGCTGGTCGAGCGTGGCGAGCGCCGGGCCGAGGGCCACCCGCATCTCGGCCAGCTCGAACTCGCCGTCCTCGCCGCCGAGCAGGTCGCCCAGCTCGGTGGCCCGCTCGCCGTCGCCGGTCGGGGTGGACAGCGACACCGCGTTGTAGGCGCGGGCGCCCTCCAGGCCCTCCAGCACCTCCTCCTCGGTGAGCTTGAGGTGGGCGGCGATGTCGGCGACCGTCGGCGAGCGGCCGAGCGTCTGGAGCAGCGTGCTGTTGGCGTCGGAGATCGCCAGGCGCAGCTCCTGGAGCCGGCGGGGCACCCGGATGTCCCAGGTGCGGTCGCGGAAGTGGCGCTTCAGCTCGCCGATGATGGTCGGGATGGCGTAGCCGGCGAAGTCGACGCCGCGTGACGGGTCGAACTTGTCGATCGCCTTGATCAGACCGATCGCGGCGGTCTGCGCCAGGTCGTCGTTGGGCTCGCCCCGGCCGCTGTAGCGGTGGGCCAGGTGGTTCGCCAGCGGCAGCCACGCCTCGATGGCACGGTCGCGCAGCGCCGGCCGCGACGGGTGGTCGGCGGGCAGCGCGGCCATCGCGGCGAGCAGGTCGGCGGCGCTGTCGGTGAGCGAGCGGGGGTCGAGCTTCGCGGAGGCGGCCGGCGTGGTCGCCGGGGCGCTGATCGTGGGAGCGGTCATGGGTGGTCCTCCCTGCACCTCGTCCACGGAAGAAAAAAGACGTGACGCTTAGGTTTAGGTGTCGGTCGTACGTTCGGAAGCCACCATAGCCCGATGGTGCTGCGGAAATCTAGCCGAAAGTACGATGTACTTAAGGTGTAAGCAGCCATGAAAGGCGTGAGCCGGTCTATATCGCGCTCGGCAGAGGTGGCAGGCGGCGCTGACCGGTCGGCCCCGGTCGTACCCCGACCGGTCAACATGGAATCCGACAGGTGGCCGAAGTGTCGCCTTTCTGTCGTTGTCCCCCCGACGGGACCGCCCGTAGCGTCCGTAGCGACACGTCAACGGAGGCACCGTGCTGGATCCCGCCGCGCCGCAACTCGTCATCAACGCCCGGACGCTGCTGTTCAGCTGGCTCCCGGCGGATCCCGGCGCGGTCGGCACGCTGCTGCCCGCGGGTCTGCGCCCGCACCCGCAGCGGCAGGTGTTCGTCAACCAGTACGTGGTCGACGACGAGACGCAGACCTCCGGCTTCGGGGCGTACTCGCTCACCTACCTGGGCGTCTCACTGGCGGACATGGACCCGCCCGACGGCGAGACGCCGGGTGGCTGGTGGACGCACTACTTCTCCTCCAGCGAGCGGGTCCGGCGCTACGCCGCCGCGCGGGGCGCGCCGGCCGTTCCGGGCGAGACCCGGCTCGACCTGCGGGGCGATCAGCTCACCGCCGAGACCCGGGCCGCCGACGGCACGCTGCTGATCCGGGTCACCGCCCGGGTCGGGCACACCGGCACCGAGGCGCACAACGGCCACCACCGCTACCTCACCCGCAGCGACGGCGAGCTGATCGTCACCGACTACCCGTACGTGGCCGAGCCGGTGTCACCGTTCGAGGTCGAGTCGGTGGAGTTCCCGGCCCGGGAGCACCCGGTCCACGCGCTGCGTCCGGCCAACCCGCTGCACGTGTGCTGGGGGTTCTACTCGCCGCGCGTGTCGTTCGCGTACCCGGCCCGCCCGAACGTGCCGGACGAGGTGGCGGACCTTCACCAGGTGCCGGCCCGCCGGGCGCGCAGCGGCCTGCCGTCCGGGTCGTAGACCAGCCGGTACGCGGGCAGCGCCCAAACCCGCGTACGCCAGGGCAACCGCTCCGGGCGGTGCGGCCGCAACCGGCCCGGCGGACGGGGACCGGCCCGGCCCCCGGCGTGCCAGCGGTCCAGCTCGTCGGCCGCCGCGGTGATCGCCGCGACCGCGTCCGCCGGATCCAGCAGGTCGTCGTCCTGCGCGCCGCCGGGATCGCGGTCCAGGTGCTCGCGCCACAGCCGCAGCCGCAGGTCGCGGGCGAACACGCGGACGCCGTCGCCCAGCCCGGCCGGGTCGGCCGGCGCCCGCTCGTCGCGCGTGTCGTCGAGCACCGCGCAGGACAGCTCGCTGTCGTGCGTCCAGGACCGGCGGTTGAAGTTGTCGCTGCCGACGCTGGCCCAGACGTCGTCCACCACGCAGACCTTGGCGTGCACGTACACCGGCGTGCCGTCGTGGTTCTCCACGTCGAACACGTGCACCCGCTCCGGCGCGGCCCGGTGGCACAGCGACAGCGCCTGCTCCCGGCCGACCATGTTCGGCGGCAGCGCCAGCCGGCCGTCCACGTCGGGGTGCCGGGGGACGACAGCCACCAGGTGCAGGTCCGGGTGCTCGTGCAGCGCCTGCGCGAACAGCTCCGCCACCTCGGTCGACCAGAGGTACTGGTCCTCCAGGTAGATCAGCCGCCGGGCCCGGCGTACCGCCTTGGTGTAGCCGCGGGCCACGGTGCGCTCGCCGTCCGGGGCGAAGGAGTAGCGGGGCCGCACCGCCGGGTAGGTGCGCAGCACCTGCACGTGGTGCGGCCCGCAGGGCGGCGGGTCGGCGGGCTGCTCGGGCAGCGGGTCCGGGCGCAGGTCGGAGCCGCGCAGCCGGTCCCGCAGGTACGCCATCGGGTTCTCCGAGTCAAGTGGCATCGGATCGGTCCACCGCTCCCGGAACGTGGTGTCGAGCGCGCCGACGACCGGCCCGCGTATCGCGAGCTGCACGTCGTGCCACGGCGGCGTGGGGCCGTACCGGGGGGACATGCCGACCGGCTGCGGGTCGCCGGCGTGGGCGGCGTCGTCGCGGCGGCTGTGACACAGGTCGATGCCGCCGGCGAAGGCGATGTCGCGGCGCGGGTCGCCGGGGCGGCGCAGCACCACGAGCTTCTGGTGGTGGGAGCCGCCGCGCCGGACCCGCTGGTCGAGCAGCACCTCGCCGCCGGCCGCGCGGATCGCCTCGCTGAGGTCGCGGTTCTCCTCCTCGCTGTAGGAGAGCGTGTCGAGGTGGGAGCGCCAGATCAGGCCCTTGACGATCACGCCGCGCTGGGCGGCGCGGGCGAACAACTGGGCCACTGTCGGGCCGTCCGGGCGCATCCGCTCGTCCGGGTCACCACGCCAGTCGGTGAAGAACAGGTGGTCGCCCGCCGAGAGCGACTCCACCTCGCTGACCAGGCGGTCGAAGTACGCGGCACCGTGAATCAGCGGCTCGGCGAGGTTTCCATCGGCCCAGACGGGTAATTCAGAGCTCGGGTTGGCGCGTTCCTGTGCGGTGAGGAACCAGTCCCGCAGAGTCACGTTCCACCCCCGAGGTCGACGACGTCCTCACACGGTAGGACCCCCGGCAGGGCACCGCACGTCGAACAGCAGGTCGGCGTCGGTGCCGCGCGTCAGGGGTGCGCCGGACCCCTGGATCGCGAAACCGAGGAGGCACCGACATGCCCGCCGAGACGCAGAACACCGTGACCGACCGCGAGCAGGCGGTGGAGGGGGAGCGGGGTGCGCTGGTGGCGGTCCTGTTGATGGTGATCCTCGGGGTGGCCGGGATCTTCGCCGTCTCCTGAGACCGCGGCCGGGCGCCCCGGCGAACCGGGGCGCCCGTAGCAGGTCAGGGCCGGTCGCCCTGGCCGTCGCTGTGCGGCACCCGCCCGGTCGGGACGACCCCGAGCCGGCCGGCCTGGAAGTCCTCGACCGCCTGGATCAGCTCGGCCCGGGTGTTCATCACGAACGGGCCGTAGTGCGCCACCGGCTCGCGGATCGGCTGGCCGCCCATCAGGTAGAGCTCCAGCGCCGGGGCGTTGGAGTCCTGCGTCCGGTCGGCGGTGATCCGCAGCGCCTCACCGGGCCCGTGCACAGCGAGCTGGCCGAGGTGGATCGGCCGCCGGTCGGTGCCGACCGTGCCGCGGCCGGCCAGCACGTACACCAGCGCGTTGAAGTCCGACCGCCACGGCAGGCTCAGCTCGGCGCCGGGCTGCAACGTGACGTGCGCGATGGTGATCGGCGTGTGCGTGGAGCCCGGACCCCGGTGCCCGGCGACCTCGCCGGCGATGACCCGGATCAGGCCGCCGCCGTCGGGCGTGGTCAGCAGCGCCGACTCCCGGCCGCGGATGTCCTGGTAGCGGGGCGCGCTCATCTTCGCCACCCGGGGCAGGTTGACCCACAGCTGGAGGCCGTGGAACAGCCCGCCGCTCATCACCAGGTGCTCCGGCGGGGCCTCGACGTGCAACAGACCACTGCCTGCCGTCATCCACTGGGTGTCGCCGTCGGTGATGGTGCCACCGCCACCGGTCGAGTCCTGGTGGTCCATGATCCCGTCGATCATGTAGGTCACCGTCTCGAAGCCGCGGTGCGGGTGCCAGGAGGTGCCCTTCGGCTCGCCCGGCGCGTAGTCCACCTCGCCCATCTGGTCGAGGTGGATGAACGGGTCCAGCTCGGTCATCGGCACCCCGGCGAAGGCCCGGCGGACCGGGAAGCCCTCGCCCTCGTACCCGCTGGGAGCGGTGGTGACCCGGCGGACCGGGCGGTATTCGGTCGCCTCGCCGAGCTTCGGCAGCCGGGGCAGGACGAGGACGTCGTCGACGGTGATCGCGGGCATCGCGGGACTCCTTACTTGTCGGCCGGGGTGGACGACACGGTGCGGTCGGCGCGCAGGCGCCGGCCGAGCCGCTCGAAGACCCGGGTGAGGCAGGCGACCTCGGCGTCGTCGAGGTCGTCGATCAGGTGGGCGCGGACGGAGCGCAGGTGGTGCGGCGCGGCCTCACGCAGGGCGAGCAGGCCGGCCGCGGTGAGCACGGCCTCGCTGCCGCGGCGGTCCGCCGGACACGCCTCCTTCGCCACCAGGCCGCGCTTCTGCATCGTGGTGATCTGGTAGGTCAGCCGGCTCGGCGAGAACACCAGCCGGTCGGCCAGCTCACCCATCCGCAGCCGCTGACCGGGCGCCTCGGAGAGCAGCACCAGCACGTGGTAGTCGGCGAAGCTCAGGTCGCTGTCGGTGCGCAGGTCGTCCTCGAGCCGGGTGAACAGCCGCTGGCTCGACTCGATGTACGCGCGCCAGCAGGCCGTCCGCTCGGCGTCCAGGCTCTCCGTCATGGCTCCGAGAGTAGCACTATTTAAAATTTAAACAAGCCCTCTCGGCGTGGGGCGGCGCGCCCGGGAGTAGCCTTTCTTAAAACCTGAAGAGGTGATCCGGCTATGGTCGGGGGATGGACGATCTCGACCTGCTCGACTGGCGGGAGCGGGTGGCCCGGCTCTACCTGTCCGACCTCGATCTGACCGGGTTCCGGGCCGCGCGCGACGAGCTGTTCCGCACCCACCCGAGCAGCCCCGTGCCGCCCGCCGACCGGCCCGGCTTCACCGGGCTGCGCTGGTACCCGCCCGACCCGTCGGCGGTGGTGGAGGCGCCGCTGCGCCCCGCCTCCGGGGAGCTGCGCATCGACACCGGCGGCCCGGACGGGGTGGTCGCGTACCGGCGGGTGGCGGTCGCCGAGACGCCGTGGGGACCGCTGACGCTCTGGTGGATCGAGGCGTACGGGGGCGGGCTGTTCCTGCCGCTGCGCGACGGAACCTGCGGCGACGGCTCGTACGGCGGGGGCCGGTACCTCACCGACACGGTCAAGGGCACGTTCGGGCGCGGCCTGACCGTGCTGCCCGGCGACCGGGTCCGCCTGGACGCCAACTACCTCTACAACCCCAGCTGCGCCTACGACGACAGGTGGGCCTGCCCGCTGGCCCCACCGGAGAACCGGGTGGACGTGCCGCTGCGGGCCGGGGAGCGGGCGTACCACTGACGGAAGGGGAGGGCCGCCCGGCCCTCCCCTCGTCGCGTACCGCCGGTCAGCGGGCGGTGGCGCCGGTCGGTGTCAGGTGCATCCGGCTGAGCATCTGCTGGGCCTGACCGGCCAGCTCGGCGTCCACTGTGACCGCGTACTGGGCGGCCTGCAGCGAACTGGCCGACGTGAAGTCGCGCTGCCCACCGCTCATGGCGTGCGTGACCGCGCCGAACACCGCACCCCAGATCGCGCCGATCACCAGCCCGACCAGGATCACCGCCAGCCAGTTCCCCGCGGTGAAGATGCCGAACAGCAACCCGATGAACAAACCGAACCAGGCGCCGGTGCCGGCGCCCAGCAGGGCCGCCCGGCCCGTGGTGAGCCGTCCCATCACGGTCTCCACGAGCGCGAGGTCCGTACCGACGATCGAGGTACGTTCCACCGGGAACCGGTTGTCGGCCAGGTAGTCCACCACGCGCTGGGCGGACGGATAGTCCGGGTACGAACCGATCGTGACCGTGTGCGCCCCGGCCTGCGGCCCGTGCCCGTCCCCGCTCGGCGGCGTCGGGCGCCCGCCCGGGCCGGACGGGAGGTTGTCGCTGCCCGGCGCACCCGGTTGCCAGGCCGCGGTCGGAGTCGAGGGTCTGGTCATGAGCATCCTCCTTCGTCAACCCGCCGCGTTCCCGCCGCCGGGCAGCAGTAACGTGCCGACCGGGACCGATGTGGCCAGGCATGGCGGCACCCGGGCCGGGTAGCCACGGTCGTGCCGACCCGACGGATCAGCGAGCACGGGTTCCTCGCCGACGGGCGCAGCGCGGCCCTGGTCGACCGGGACGGCGCGGTCAACTGGTGGTGCCCGCCCCGGTTCGACGCGCCGTCGGTGTTCGGGCGCCTCCTCGACGAGGACGCCGGGCACTGGAGCATCCGCCCCGAGTGCGCGGCCACCAGCAGCCGGTCCTACCTGGACGACGCGCTGGTGCTGCGTACCGTCTTCACCACGGCGACCGGCACGGTCGCCGTCACCGACGCGCTGGCGCTGGAGCCCGGCGCGCGCGGTCACGACATCGGGATGCGCTCGCCGCGGGTGCTCGCCCGGCTGGTCGAAGGGCTCACCGGCGAGGTGCCGATGCGCGTGGACTACGCCCCGCGCTTCGAGTACGGCCGGGTCGGCGCCTACCTGACCGAACGCGACGGGGTGGTGGCCGCCACCGCCGGCGCCTGCCGGCTGGAACTGCGCGCCGACGTCCCGCTGACCATCGCCGAGGGGGCCGCCGCCGGACGGTTCACCGCCCGCGCCGGAAGCACCCACCGCTTCACCCTCGGGTACGCCCCGACGTACGCCGGCGCCGGACCGGTGCTGCCCGACGCCGCCGAGGTGGTGGCCGAGACGGTAGCCGGGTGGCGCTCCTGGTCGGCACTGCACGACTACCAGGGCGAGTACCGCGACGAGGTGCGGCGCAGCGCGCTCGCGGTGCAGGGCATGACGTACGCGCCGAGCGGCGCCGTCGTCGCCGCGGCCACCACCTCGGTGCCGGAGCGGCTCGGCGGCGACCGCAACTACGACTACCGCTACGTCTGGTTGCGCGACTTCAGCCTCACCCTCCAGGCGCTGTGGCGGGCGGCCTGCCCGGACGAGGCGGACCGGCAGTTCACCTGGGTGGCCCGGGCGATGGGCCGGATCGGCGACGAGCCGGTGCCGATCATGTACGGCGTCGAGGGGGAGCGGGACCTGACCGAGCACGAACTCGACCACCTGGACGGGTACGAGCACAGCCGGCCGGTGCTCGTCGGCAACGACGCGTGGCGGCAGCGGCAGAACGACGTGCTGGGCGAGGTGCTCGACGCCGCCTGGCTGATGCGGTACTACCTCGACCCCGTGTCACCGGAGGTCCGCGACCTGTTGCGTACCCTCGCCGACCAGGCCGCGCGCGGCTGGCACCGGCCCGACGCGGGGATGTGGGAGGGGCGCGGCCCGGAGCGGCAGTACGTGTCGTCGAAGGTGGAGTGCTGGACCGCGCTGGACCGGGCGGTCCGGTTCGGCTCCCGCATCGGGGAGCCGGCGGACGTGGCACGCTGGGCCGCCGCGCGCGACGAGGTGCGGGCGGCGGTGCTCACCCACGGCTGGAACGAGCGGGTCGGGGCGTACACCGGGGCGTTCGGCTCCGACGACCTGGACGCCTCGGTGCTGGTCATGCCGCTCGTCGGTTTCCTGCCGGCGGACGACGACCGGATGCGCGCCACGATGGACGTGCTGGAGCGGCGGCTGTCCCGCGACGGGCTGCTGCGCCGCTGGGACGGCGACCCGGCCGGGTTCCTGATCTGCTCGTTCTGGCTGGCCGCCTGCCTGGCCGAGGCGGGCGAACTGGACCGGGCGCGGCGGTTGTTCGAACGGCTCGCCGCCCGCACCAACGACCTCGGCCTGTACGCCGAGCAGATCGACCCGGACACCGGCGAGCAGGTCGGCAACTTCCCGCAGGCGTACTCGCACATCGGCCTGATCATCGCCGCCGGCCGCATCACCGATGCCGCCGCCCGAGCCACCGCCCCCCGCCCCGCGACCTCCCCCGCCTCCGCCTCTTCCCGTCGATCATGAGGTTGACGGTGAAGTCGATCTCCCTGAGTGCCGCCAACCTCATGATCGACGGAGAAAGGGGTGGGTGGGGGAGGATGAGGGGGTGGATCTGGTGATTGTGGCTGACACGCATGTGCCGAAGCGGGCGCGGGATCTTCCGGCGCCGTTGTGGGCGGCGGTGGAGGCGGCGGACGTGGTGGTGCACGCCGGTGACTGGGTGGACGTGGCGCTGCTGGACGCGCTGGAGACGCGGTCGCGCCACCTGATCGGGGTGTACGGCAACAACGACGGCCCGGCGCTTCGCGCCCGGCTGCCCGAGGTGGCCCGGGTCGAGCTGGACGGCCTGCGGGTCGCCGTGGTGCACGAGACCGGCCCGAAGACCCGCCGCGAGGAGCGCTGCGCCGCCGCGTACGGCGACTGCGACCTGCTCGTCTTCGGGCACTCGCACATCCCCTGGGACAGCGTCGCCCCGGGCGGCCTGCGCCTGCTCAACCCCGGCTCGCCCACCGACCGGCGGGCGCAGCCGTACGCCACCTACCTGACCGCCCGGGTGGCGGCGGGGCGGCTCGACCGGGTCGAACTGCACCGCCTGCCCCCGCGCTGACCTCAGCGGCCCCGGCCGGTCTCCGCCTGCAGCTCGTCGATCCGCCGGGACGCCTCGGCCTTGGTCAGGCCCTCCGGCACCGGCTCGCCCGCCTCCTGGGCCAGGGTGTGCAGGTACGACTCCTGGGCGGCGGTGGGCGGCTCGTCGCCGGTGACCCAGTCGTCCGGATCCTTGACGGCGGCGTCCGGGTTCACGTTCCTGCCGCTGGTGTCGTTGCGGTCGGCCATGCTGATCACCTCTCCTCGAACGGGTGTACCACTACCCCCGGCCCGGCGGGTTCATGCCGCCCGCCGCCTACGATCACCTGGTGACGGCGGACCGGGCGGGCGTGGTGGTGGTCGGTGCGGGCATCGCCGGGGTGGCGTGCGCGAACGAGCTGGCGCGGGCCGGTGTCCCGGTGCGGGTACGCGAACGGGCCCGGGTCACCGGGGGGCGAATGGCCAGCAAGCGCTTCGACGGCCGCCCGGCCGACCTGGGCGCCGCGTACTTCACAGTGGACGACCCGGACTTCGCCGCCGTGGTGGACCGGTGGCGGGCCGCCGGGCTGGCGCGGGAGTGGACCGACACGCTCGTCGCGTACGGGCCGGGCGGGCGCGAGCAGGTCACCGGCCCGATGCGCTGGGCCGCCCCGCGCGGGTTGCGCTCGCTCGTCGAGCACCTGGCCGGCGACCTGCCGGTGACGCACGACCGGCTGGTGATGACGGTCGAGCCCGGCCCCCGGGTGGACGGCACCGGGGCCGAGGCGGTCGTGCTCGCCATGCCCGGCCCGCAGGCGGCGCTGCTGCTGGACCCGGCGCTGGCCGAGGCCACCCGGGCGGTGGCCGCGCAGCGGTGGTCGTCGGCGCTGAGCGGGGTGCTGCACTTCCCGGCCCGCCGCTGGCCGGACTTCCGTGGCGCGTTCGTCAACGACCACCCCGTGCTCGGCCTGGTCTGCGACGACGGCGACCGGCGCGGCGACGGCGCGCCGGTGCTCGTCGCGCACACCACCGCCGGGTTCGCCGCCGGGCACCTGCTCCAGCCCACCGCCGCCCGCCCGGCGATCGAGCAGGCGGTCCGCGACCTGCTCGGACTGCCCGAGCCGGCCGTGTCGGCCCACGTGCACCGCTGGACGTACGCGACCCCGGCGGCCCACGCCGGAAGCGCCACGTTCCACCTGGACGACGACGGGATCGGCCTGGCCGGTGACGCGTTCGGCCGCCCGCGCGTGCAGACCGCCTGGCGCTCCGGCCGGGATCTGGGCCGCGCACTCGCCGCCCGGCTGGGCTGATCCGGGCCGCCGCCCGCGCCGCTCAGCCGGTGGCGCCCACGGGTTGCGCGGCCGACCCGGCTCGCGTGTCCTCGCCGGTGCGCTCGCCCTCCCGGTCCAGCAACTGCATCACCGGCGTCGCGGCGATGCCGTGCGCCACCACTGACACCACCACCACGAGACCGACGGTGGCCCAGACGAGATCCGCCTGCGGGAAGTCGGTCTTGCTGGTGGCGTACGCCAGGTAGTAGAACGAGCCGACGCCGCGGATGCCGAACAGCGAGATCACCCAGTGCTCGGCCGGTTTGCCGGGCGCACCGCGCAGCGACAGCCACCCGGCCAGCGGCCGGATCACCAGCACCAGGGCCAGCCCGGCCAGCGCCGCCGGCCAGGTCAGCGGCGCGAGCAGCCCGCCGATCACGGCTCCGCCGAACAGCAGCAGCAACAGCACCGTGAGCAGCCGCTCCACCTGTTCGGCGAAGTCGTGCAGCACGGAGTGGAACTCGTGCGTACGCTCGGCGGCCCGGATCGCGCGGGCGGCCACGAACACGGCCAGGAAGCCGTACCCGCCGGCCACCTCGACCAGCCCGTACGCGAGGAACGTCGCGGCCAGCGCGAGGAAGCCCTCGGAGTGCCGGGCCAGCCGCAGCTTGCTCGGGGCGCGGAAGAACAGCTTGCCGAGCAGCCAGCCGACGAGCAGCCCGCCACCCACGCCGGCGGCGAGCTTGTAGAGCACGTCCACGGCGAACCACTCGGCCAGCCAGCCGGACGGGGCGAGCCCGGTGGTGGCGATCGCGATGGCCGCGTACACGAACGGGAAGGCGAGCCCGTCGTTCAGGCCCGCCTCGGAGGTGAGCGCGAAGCGCACCTCGTCCTCCGAGTCCTCCACGTCGGTCGGCTCGCCCACCTGCACGTCGGAGGCGAGCACCGGGTCGGTGGGGGCGAGCGCCGCGCCGAGCAGCAGCGCCGCGGCCGGCACCAGGCCGGCCCACCACCAGCCGAGCAGCGCCACCGCGGCGATGCACAGCGGCAT
Organism: Micromonospora sp. HUAS YX12; assembly: GCF_040215685.1. Classification (NCBI taxonomy): domain Bacteria; kingdom Bacillati; phylum Actinomycetota; class Actinomycetes; order Micromonosporales; family Micromonosporaceae; genus Micromonospora; species Micromonospora sp. HUAS YX12. The sequence goes on along the minus strand of NZ_CP157974.1, from coordinate 5,923,509 downwards.
GGCGATCGCCAGCAGCCGCCAGGTGGACGACCAGCGGGCCCAGCTCAACGGACGGTCGATCTTCAGGCCGGCGCCCATCAGCGCGACGATCACCCCGACCTCGGTGAGGTGGGTGGTCAGTTCCGGCCAGCGCAGCGGGTCCGGTGTGGGCAGGCCGGTGGGCAGCACGAACACGAGCATGCCGAGTCCGAGGAACGCGATCGGCATCGACAGCGGCCGTCGCTCCAGCACCCGGGGCAGCACCCCGGCCAGCAGCGCACCGACGCCCAGCAGAGCGAACGCGACATCGACCGGTTCCACGACACCACCCTTCCGTCGCCCGGTGGCCGGGCGGTGGAGTCCAGCAGTGCCCCGAAGCGGGCCCGGCTAAGCCTGCGCGTGCCCGACGGTTGAGCGGCCGGTCAGCCGAGCGTGGCGATGGCGCTGTCCGGCAGGGCGCGCAGCAGCGCCGCCGGGTCGTCGTAGACCGCCACCGCGCCCGCCCCGGCCAGCTCCGCCCGGCCGGTGCCGCCGCAGCTCAGCCCGATGCAGGGGATGTCCAGCTTGCCGGCGGCGGCCACGTCCCAGACCGAGTCGCCGACGAACACCACCCGATCGGCGGTCAGCCCCGACTGGTCCAGCGCGGCGACCAGGATGTCCGGCGCCGGCTTGCTCTCCTGCGCGTCGGCCGACGAGGTGACCGAGTCTATCACGTCGTCCGCGTCCAGCGCGGCCCGCAGCGCGGTGACCTCGTGCTCGGCCGCCGAGGTCGCCAGCACCACCCGCAGCCCGCGCTCCGCGCAGGCGCGCAGCAGCTCCCGCGCACCGGGCAGCGGCGCCAGCCGCTCCCAGTACTCGGCGTAGAGCGCGTCGTGCGCGTCGCGCAGCCGCCCGTCGGCGTCCCGGTCCCGCTCCGCGCCCAGCAGGTGGTCGAGCAGCTTGTCCGAGCCCATGCCGACGGACCTGTGGATCCGCGCCATCGGCACCCGGTGGCCGGCCTGGCGCAGCGCCTCCCACCAGCTCACCGTGTGCAGGTACGTCGTGTCGATCAGGGTGCCGTCCACGTCGAACAGGACACCGCGTCGCTTGTCGTCGGCCATGCCCGGCTCCTACCCGGCCGGGGCGTCGCCGACGCGCGGCCCACCCGCCGGAATGAGGATCTCGAACCAGACCGTCGAGCCGCGTACGGCCGGGTCGGTGCCCCAGGCGTCGCTCAGCTCCTCGATCAGGCCGAGCCCACGGCCCCGGCTGCTGAGCGTGTCGGTCTGCGCCCGGGTGACCTGACCGCGGGTGCCGGAGTCGGCCACCGACACCAGCAACCGCTCGGCGGACAGGTCGACCTCGACCCGGGCGGCGGTACCGGCGTGCAGCAGCGCGTTCGTGGTCAGCTCGCTCGTGCACAGCACCGCCGCGCCGATCACCGCCTCGGGCACGTGCCACTCGCCGAGCTGCGCGGTCATCCAGTGCCGGACCCGGCTCGGCGCGGTCGGCTCGGCCGGCACCTCCATGCTCGCCGACCGGCTGGGGCGCACCGCGTACTCCACCGCGAGCACCGCCACGTCGTCCTCGGTGGCGCCCGGCACCGACGCGGTCGCCACCGCGCACAGCGCGCGCGGATCGCCGCCGGCCGCCCCGGTCACCGCCGCGCCCAGCCCGGCCATCCCGGCGGCCAGATCCTGCCAGCGCCGTTCCACCACGCCGTCGCTGTAGAGCAGTAGCGTGTCGCCCGGGCGGAACGGCACGGTGGCGGTACGCGCCCGCCCGCCCAGGCCCAGCGGAGGCGCGGGCGGCACGTCGACGAACTCGGCCACCGCCGCGCCGGGTCCGGCGCGCCGGATCAGCGGTGCCGGATGACCGGCGCTGGCGAGCGTGATCAGCTCCCGGTCCGCCTCGACCACGCCGAAGACCACGGTCACGAACAGCTCCTGGGTGCCGCCCTCGACGCCGAGGCTGCTGACCAGCCGGTCCAGGCCGTCGAGCACCGCGTCCGGGCGGGAATCGACCAGGGCGAGCGCGCGCAGCGCGGCGCGTACCTGACCCATCCGGGCGGCGGCCTGCACGTCGTGCCCGGCCACGTCGCCCAGCACCACGCCCAGCGCGCCGGTGGGCAGCAGGAACGCGTCGTAGAAGTCGCCGCCGGCCGCGTTGCCGTCCACGCCCGGGTCGTAACGGGCGGCGATCCGCAGCCGGGGCAGGTCGGGCAGCCGTTCCGGCAGCATGCTGCGTTGCAGCATCTGGGCGGTGCCGTGCTGGGTCTCGAAGCGGCGGGCCCGCTCGGCGGCCTGGCCGACCAGTTCCGCGGAGGCGGTCAGCAGCGCCCGTTCGGCCGGGGACCAGGGGCGCGGCGTCCGGTAGCCCACCGTCAGCGAGCCCCGGACCACCGTGGTACGCAGCGGCAGGGCGGCCAGCGCGCGGATCTTCTCGTCGTGCCGGTCCGCCGCGACACCGCGCAGCGGCTGCCCGTCGGCGGTGAACGAGGCCACGCCGCTGCGCGCGGTCACCACGGCCGGCAGCGCCGACTCCGCGGACATCCGGCGCCACAGCGGGGGCAGCCGCTCGTCGGCCTCGTCGAGCAGCTCGCCGCGGATACGGCGGACGAGCCGCCACGCGCTGCCCTCGTCCACCGCGAAGGACACCCGGTCGGCGTCGAAGGAGTGCAGGCAGTAGCGCAGCGTCACCCGCGCCACATCGTCGAGCGTGAGCGTGCCGGCCAGCGCCGCCGCGAAGTCGCTCAGGCTCTTTAACTGCTGGGTCAGCTGGGTGGTCTGCGCCGAGACGGTGAGCACGCCGACGATGCGGCCGGTGGAGTCGCGGACCGGGCAGTGGCCCCGGGTGAACACAGCCGGCTCGGCCGGGCCCTGCCGGTCGGCCGGCAGCACCGCCTCCCGTTGCAGGAACGGCTCGCCGTGCCGGTAGACCCGCTCCAGCGCCTCGCCGGCGCCCGGGTCGCGCCACACCTCGGCGAACGCCTCGGCCGCCGGCCGGCCCAGCGCGTCCGGGTGCCGGTCGCCGATGAGCTCGGCGTACCCGTCGTTGTAGAAGACCACCAGGTCGTCGCCGAGGAGCAGGGCCATCGGCACGGGGGAGGCGAGCACCACGTCCGTCACGGCGCGTACCGCGGGATCCCAGGTGTGCGGCGCGCCCAGCGGCGTGCCGGCCCAGGGGTGCGCGGCCGTGGCCGCCTGCCCGCCGACGACGGGACCGGTGGGTGCTCCCGGTGCGGGGGCGGACGGTGTGGGAACCCGACCGACGGTGCCTGGCATGACCGCAGCCTAACCGGAGCGTGGCCGGCTGGTTCCGATCATGCGTCCGTCGCGGATGCGGGTGCCGGGCGGCGCGGACGTTCGGGCAGGTCAGGGCCGGTTCGGGGGGCATGTCGGGAAAATGCCCCGGTCCGGCCCGGCGTGCTGCCCAGGCCACCGGGTATGCGGGCGGCGCAGTTCACGCGACAGGAGGGACATCATGCTGAAAACCCTCGCGGTCGGACAGGTCGACATCAGTGCGGCCTGGACCGACTTCTGGAGGTCGGTGCTGCTCTTCGTACCGCGGGCGATCGCGTTCATCGCGATCCTCGTCGTGGGTTGGCTCATCGCCCGAGCCGTCCTCAAAATCGTGGACGCGGCACTGGAACGGGTCGGGTTCGACCGCGCCGTCGAACGCGGCGGCGTCAAACGGGCCTTGGAACGCACCAAGTACGACGCCAGCGACATCCTGGCCAAACTGGCCTACTACGCGGTCCTGCTGTTCACCCTGCAGTTCGCCTTCGGGGTGTGGGGGCCCAACGCGATCAGCGACCTGATCCGCGGGGTGGTGTCCTGGCTGCCGCGGGCCTTCGTGGCGATCGTGATCGTGGTGATCGCCGCCGCCATCGCCAACGCCGTCCGGGATCTGGTCTCCGGCGCGCTGGGCGGGCTCTCGTACGGCCGGGTGCTGGCCGACGTGACGGCGATCTTCATCCTGGCGCTCGGCGTGATCGCCGCGCTGAACCAGGTGGGCATCGCCACCACGGTGACCACACCGGTGCTGGTGGCGTTCCTCGCCACGGTGGCCGGCATCCTGATCGTCGGTGTCGGTGGTGGTCTGGTCAAGCCGATGCAGAAGCGCTGGGACGCCTGGCTGGACCGGGCCGCGGAGGAGTCCCGGGCGTTCCGGGAGCAGCGGCAGGCCCAGCAGGCCGGCCGGGGCGACTACGAACGCCGGATGGCCGACCGGGGCGGGCAGCCCACGCCGGCGGCGCCGCAGTCGTCCATGTCGGGCACGGGCACGTACCGCTCCGGCGAGGTGGGCGACGAGACGCAGCAGTTCCGCCGGCCGGGCGGCTGACGGCGACGGGTGACGGGGTGTCCGCGGGGCGATCGCGGACGCCCCGTAGCCGTGTCCGGGTCAGGCCAGGTGACGCGGGTCCAGCCCGCGGGCGAGCAGGCAGACCGCGAGCAGGCGGGTGAGCGTCCAGTCCGGCTCGGACCAGTCGACCGGCTCGGCCGGCGGCGTCCAGCCGTGCTCGGCAGCCGCGTCGCGCAGCCCTTCGGCGTACCCGGCGAGCGCCGCCACTGTGAGCGGGCGGCGGTCGCCGTCGAGGCTGTCGCGTACCCCCGCCGCGTGCTGGTCGACCTCGGCGAGCAACCCGGGGTTCGCGTGGGCCGCGGCGAGGCCGGCGGTGCCGACGGCGGCGGTAAGCGTGGTGAGGGTCGTCCGCGCGGCCATCGCCGCGGAGCGGGTCGCGACCCGGTTGTTCGGCACGCGCATGGTGTCCGAGGCTAACGCCGGTCCGGGCGGGCCGACCTCGGCCGAGTGGCGGATGCCCGGGTCGTCCGGGGGAGCGGCCACCTCCTCCGCCGGGATTGAGTCGCCCGTGCGGGGGCAGAAGTCCGGTCGGCAGACCACACGATCGGGGTCAGGAGGGACAGGATGGGACAGCAGGCCGACGGACCGGACCGGGCGCACCGGCGCCCGGACGGAGTGAGTGACGCCACGGTCGAGGCGCTGGGCAAGCTCAGCGAGGCCCTGGAGTGCGTCGAGCGGGCCCGCGGCCATCTGTACGAGCTGCACCAGCTCATCGGCCACGCCGACCTGATGCTCGACGACGCGGTGGAGATGTTCCGCTCCGCCGGACATCCGGCGCTCGCCGAGCGGATCGACCGGGAACTGCTCGGCCGTAACGTCATCGCCGGGCGGTGGACGTTCCAGATCGTCGAGGACTTCGACGACGGGTACTACGCGCTCTTCCGGGAGCTGGACCGGCAGGCCCGCGACGAGCTGGTCGAGGGCCGGCGGCACCTCTACGAGGCGGAGATGAAGGAGCGCCGCCGCAGCCGGGGGGTGCCGGGGCACGAGGCGGGCCCCGGCACGCGCTGACTCAGTCGGAGGAGCGTGCCTGCGCCGGGCGGCGCCGGGCGCCGTCGTCGGCGATGATCACGGTCGCGACCATCAGCGCCACCACCAGGCTGAACAGCCAGGAGCTGTCCTCGGTGAACCGGGCCGAGACCGGAGCCTGGATCGCGGCGAGCAGGAAGCCCACCCAGGCGAGCTTGCGCTGACGGTTGGAGAGGAAACCGGAGCCCTGTTGCATCCCGAAAGTCTTGCGCGCATCGGGGGGAGTGCCGTCAGCCGTTCGGCCGATTCTGGATGGGCTGTCCGTTTTCCCGGCCGTCCGTACCGCACTTCTTGTCGTTTCGGCCGAGCTTGGATCCGGCGGCTGCGGGCCTCGGCCCGGATGCCCGCAGCCAGCGGAATCACATGCTGTCGGGGCCGGTCCGCCCGGTCGTCGACGGCCGGTAGGCCCGATCCGCGTCGGTCATCTCACGGCGCTCGGCCTCCGGGCCGGCGCCCCGGTCCACCGCCTCCGGGCCGTGGCCGAACGCGGCCTCCTGGCCGGCGTCGTTGGCGGTGACGTCGTCGCCCTGGCCGTCCGTGGCCGACCGGGCGATGGCCTGGTCCAGCTCGTGCAGGGGAGTACGGTCCTCGTCGCGCCACACGTGGCGGTCGTTGTCGGTCATTCCCCTGCGGTACCCGGACCGGATGATCGCAAACGGCCGGGCACGGCGATGGCCGCCGGCATCGCCGACGGCCATCGAGACTCGGGTACGGGGGATGGGTCAGGGGGTCGGCCGGTCGACCGCGCCGCGCCAGGCGCCGGTCTCCTGACCGCGCCGCTCGATGAACTGCTTGAACCGCTCCAGGTCGCCCTTGGCGCGCCGGTCGACCACGCCCAGCTTGTCGCCGGCCTGCTCGACCACGCCGTGCGGCTCGAACTCCATCTGGAGCGTGACCCGGGTGTGCCCCTCGTCGAGGCGGTGGAAGGTCACCACGCCCGCCTGCTGGGTGCCCCCGGTGGAGCGCCAGGCCACCCGCTCGTCCGGCAACTGCTCGGTGATCTCGGCGTCGAACTCGCGCTTCACGCCCGCGATCTCGACGGTCCAGTGGGTCATCGTGTCCGAGAGCTGCCGGACCTCCTGCACACCCTCCATGAAGTGCGGGAACTCCTCGAACTGGGTCCACTGGTCGTACACGGTCCGGATCGGGACGTCCACGTCCACGTGCTCGGTAACGCCGCTCATGTCGGGGTTCCTCCTGTTCCGCTGGGTGTCTGCGTACGGGCCGTGGGCCGGCCCGCTCACCAGCGCGTCGTCTCGTTCCTGTGCCCGAGTGCGGCCCACACCTCGGAGATCGTCTGGTAACGGGTGCCCTCGGGCAGGGTCTCCAGGGCGGCGACGATGTCCGTCGGCGCCTCGTTCTCCCGCGCGTTGGCCAGCAGTGCCTCCCGGTCACCGGGCAGGGCGGTCATCGTGATGAACCGTCCCAGGCGGCTGCGCGCCTCGACGTCCTCGGAGCTCATGCCCTGCGGCGTGCCGCTGCGCAGCTCCCCGGCAGGCGCCGTGGTGGCCTCCGGCTGGTCCTCGCCGGCCGGCTCGGGAACCCGGAACTCCTCGGCCCGCGAACCGCCGGTGCCGGGGCCCTGGACGAGACCGCTGACCTCGCTGCTCATCTGGTCGTCGACCCTGGGCGAGTGCTTGCTGCTGCCACGTTCCATGCCTTGGGAGATGCCCCGGAGGGCCGCCGGTAAACCGGCGCCGGCCGGGGAAGCCGGTCATCCGGGCGGCAACCGGTCGGCGGTCTTCTCCCCGCCTGACTTCTCCCCATCGGCCTTGTCGCCGTCGGCCGTGGCGCGCGGCGGCAGCACCGGGTCGTCCGGCTCCTCGACCCCGGCCTGCATCGCCCGCCCGCGTTGCAGCTCGGCGTTCACCTGTACGCCGAGCATCAGCGCGCAGTTGGACAGGTAGAGCCACACCAGGAACGCGATGACCGCGCCGAGACTGCCGTACGTGACGTCGTACGAGCCGAAGTTGGCCACGTACAGGCCGAAGCCGAAGGAGGCGAGCACCCAGACCACGAGCGCCAGCGCACCGCCCGGGGTGAGCCAGCGGAACCGCGGCTGGCGCACGTTCGGCGCGATCCAGAACAGCAGCGACAGCAGCGTCATGGCGACCACCGCGAGCAGCGGCCACTTCGCCACCGACCACGTCGTACGGGCCACCGCACCGGCGTGCAGGAGGTCGCCCACGGCGTCGGTGACCGGGCCGCTGACGATCAGCCCGGTGGCCACGACTGCGAGCAGCAGGATCGTCACCGCGGCCATGCCGATCTGCAACGGGCGCAGCCGGTAGAACGGGCGGCCCTCCCGCACCCCGTAGATCGCGTTGGAGGCGCGGGTGAACGCGCCGATGAACCCGGACGCGGACCAGAGCGCGCCGAGCAGACCGAAGCTGAGCAGCACCTTCGCCGAGCCCTGCTGCTCGACCACGTTGCGTACCACGCCCACGAACGCGTCGTTGCCGACCACCGAGCCGGCGCCGATCTCCCGGGCCAGGTCGATCACGGTGTCGACGGTGCGCGGGCCGTCGGAGACCAGGCCGACCAGCGCGACCACCACGATCGTGGACGGGAACAGCGCCAGCACGCCGTAGTAGGTGAGCGCGGCCGCCCAGTCCGCGCAGTTGTCCGCGACGAAACCCTTGCCGCTGCGCACCAGCACGCCCCGCCAGGTGCGCCAGTTGAGCTGGCGGATCCGGCGGGGGAGACGGGACCGCGCCGGGCCGCCGACCGTCTGTGGTGTCGTCACGGTCATGTCCGCCTCCTTCAGGCCCCGCCACCGGGCGTGGGCGGGCGGTACCCCCGGGGGGAAATCGACAAACCGGGTGCCGGTTTGCCCGCCCGGCGGGAGGGAACCACACCAGACACCCGATCGAGACTCCAGGAGGACGAGATGCCCGGGCGCGAGGTACTGCCCAGCACGCTGCGGCGCTCCCCGGCGAAGGCGCAGCGGACCTGGGAGAAGACGCACGACTCGGCGGTCGAGACGTACGGCGAGGGGGAGCGGGCGCACCGCACCGCCTTCGCCGCGGTCAAGCACGAGTTCGAGAAGGTGGGCGACCACTGGGAGCCCAAGGGCCGCAAGGGGCCCAGCGACGAGCAGGCCGAAGGCGGTGGCCCGGCACGGCGCGCGGCGACGGCCGGCGGGGTGGACGCCAACGCCACCAAGGACCACCTCATGGAGGTGGCGAAGAAGCTGGACGTGCGCGGCCGGTCCCGGATGACCAAGCCGGAACTGGTCAAGGCCATCGAGAAGGCCAACGACAACGCGACCCGCAAGGCCCGCGGGGGTCGGTGACCCCTGGGGGTACGCGCCGAGCCCGGGACCGCTTCGGTCCCGGGCTCGCTTCGTGCCGTCTCACCAGTGGCCGCCGCCCGGCGCCTCCAGGTGCACCGCCTTCACGGTGCTGAACTCGTCCAGCAGTTCCGGGCCGTACCCGAAGCCCTGACCACTGCCGCGGCGCGGCTGGGCGGCGCCGCCGGGCGCCCCGCCGAACACGGAGTTGATCTTCACGGTGCCGACCGGCAGCTCCCGCCAGGCACGCTGGGCGTGGCTCATCGAGCCGGTCAGCACGGTGGCGGCCAGGCCGTACGGGGAGTCGGCCGCGCAGCGCAGCCCCTCGCTGAACGAGTCGACCACCACCACCGGGGCGACCGGCCCGAACGTCTCCTCGCGGACCAGTGCCATGTCGTGGCGGCAGCCCTCGACCACGGTGGCCGGGTAGAACGCGCCGGGCCCGTCCGGCAGCACGCCGCCGGTGCGTACCCGGGCGCCGTCGGCGAGGGCGGCGGTGACCTGCCCGTGTACGTGGTCCCGGTGCCGCCGGTCGACGAGCGGCGCGAGCTGCGTGCCCGGGTCACGGCCGGGGCCCACAGTGAGCGCCTCGGCGCGCGCCACGAGCGCGTCCAGGAAGCCCTCGGCGACGTCGCGGTGCACGTAGATCCGCTCCACCGCCACGCAGATCTGACCGGCGTTGGCGAAGCAGCCGAGCGCCGCCTGCTCGGCCGCCCAGATCGGGTCGACGTCCGCGTCGACCACGAGCGGATCGCTGCCGCCGTTCTCCAGCAGCACCTTCGCCCCGGTACGCGCGCCCGCGACGGCGATCGACCGGCCGGTGGCCGTGGAACCGACGTGGGCGATCACGTCCAGTTCCTGCCCGGCCAGCGCGGCGCCCACCTCGCCGCCGCCGGTGAGCAGCGACAACACTCCGGCGGGCAGCGCCGAGTCCAGCAGGCGGGCCAGCAGCCAGCCGGTCCCCGGGGTCCGCTCGCTGGGCTTGTAGACCACCACGTTGCCGGTGACCAGCGCCGCACCGAGCAGGCCGCAGGAGACCGCCACCGGATCGTTCCACGGGGTGATCACGCCGGCCACGCCGCGCGGCTCGGGGGCCATGAAGTCCAGCGCGTCGTGCGCGCCGTGCAGCGTCCGGCCGCCCCGCACCGGGGCCAGTTCGGCGTACTGTCGCAGTGTGCCGACGCCCGCCGCCACCCCGCCCCGCGCGTCGTCGAGCGGCTTGCCCATCTCCGCTGTGGTCGCCTCGGCCAGCTCCCCGGCCGCCGCCTCGACCGCGTCCGCCGCCCGGTGCAGCGCCGCGGCCCGTTCCGCGGGCGCGGTCGCCGCCCACTCCGCCGCCGCGCCCCGGGCCGCCTCGACCGCCTTGGCCACCTCGTCGGCGGTGGCCACCGGCGCCCGCGTCACCGGCGACCCGTCCGACGGATCGTGGACGACCAGCTCGCCGCCCTCGCCGCCGGCGCCCCACACTCCACCAATGAGCTGCGCAACCGTGTACATGCGGCCGTGCTTGCCCCGGCGTGGGCGGGGCAAACGCGTTTCGCCCGGTGACCGGCCGGGTAGGCGGATCGGGTGACCTCCACCGCGGACGCCGTCGTCATCGGGGCCGGGCACAACGGGCTGGTGGCCGCGAACCTGCTGGTGGACGCCGGCTGGGACGTCGAGGTGCTGGAGGCCACCGAGGTGCCCGGCGGGGCCGTCCGGTCCGCGTACGTGACCGCGCCCGGCTACCTCAGCGACCTCTACAGCTCCTTCTACCCGCTCGGCTACGCCTCCCCGGTGCTCGACGGGCTGGGCCTGGAGCGGCACGGCCTGTCCTGGACGCACGCGCCGGACGTGCTGGCGCACCTCCTCCCGGACGGCCGTGCCGCCGTGGTCAACCGCGACCTGGACGTCACCGCCGCCTCGCTGGAGGCGTTCGCGCCCGGCGACGGGGAGCGCTGGCGGCACGCGTACGCCGACTGGCGCCGGGTCGCCGAGCCGATGCTGCAGATCATCACCACCCCGTTCCCGCCGGTACGCGGCGGGCTGGGCCTGCTACGGCAGCTGCGGGCGGGCGGCGCGCTCCGGCTCGCCCGCCGCCTCGTGCTCCCGGTCCGCAAGCTCGGGGCCGAGCTGTTCGAGGGCGAGGGCGGCACGGTGCTGCTGGCCGGCTGCGCCCTGCACACCGACCTGTCGCCGGAGGAGGCCGGCTCCGGGGTCTACGGCTGGCTGCTCGCCATGCTCGGCCAGCAGGTGGGCTGGCCGGTGCCGGTGGGCGGCGCCCAGCGGATCACCGACGCGCTCGTGGCCCGGCTGGTCGATCGGGGCGGGCGGATCGCGTACGGCGCCCGGGTCGAGCGGGTGCTCACCACCCGGGGCCGGGCGATGGGCGTACGCACCGCGGGCGGCACCGACTGGCGGGCCCGGCGCGCGGTGCTCGCCGACGTGCCCGCCCCGGCGCTCTTCCTCGACCTGGTCGGCGCGGCGGCGCTGCCGCCCCGGATGGTCGAGGACCTGGCGCACTTCAAGTGGGACGGCTCCACCCTCAAGGTCGACTGGGCGCTGTCCGCGCCGGTGCCGTGGAAGAACCGCGAGCTGGCCGGCGCCGGCACCGTGCACCTGGGCGCCGACCTCGACGGGCTCACCACGTACGCGGCCGAGCTGGCCCGCGGTGAGCTGCCGCGGGATCCGTTCCTGCTGGTGGGGCAGATGTCCGTGGCCGACCCGAGCCACTCACCGCCCGGCACCGAGTCGCTCTGGTCCTACACCCACCTGCCGTTCCGCCGGAACTGGCGGGCCGAGGACGTGGCGGGGCACGTGGAGCGGATGGAGGAGGTGCTGGAGGCGGCGGCGCCGGGTTTCCGGGCGTCGATCGTCGGGCGGCACGTGGCCGGCCCGGCCGACCTGGAGGCCGCCGAGCCGAGCCTGGTCGGGGGAGCGCTGGGCGGCGGCACTGCCGCGGCGTACCAGCAGTTGTTCCTGCGGCCGATCCCCGGCCTGGGCCGGGCCGACACCCCGGTGGACCGGCTCTACCTGGCCAGCGCCTCCGCCCACCCCGGCGGCGGCGTCCACGGCGCGCCGGGGGCGAATGCGGCGCGCGCCGCGCTGGCCCGCGACCGGGCCGTCACCGGCGCGGTGTACGCCCGGACGATCGCCGCCGCCCACCGCGCCGTCTACCGCTGACCCGACCGCGTCTCCACCACGCCCGCGCCCCGGGAGCGCCGTAGATCTTGGTACGAAAGTGCCCCCAGGAGGGCCGTTTCCTACCAAGATCTACGGGCTGCCCTGGGACGAGACGCTCAGCGGCACGCGGCGTGAGGGCGCGGTGGAGGTGCGGGAGCGGTCAGGAGTCGAGGTTGCGGTGCCGGCTGCGCAGCTTGAACGGCATCAGCGCGCTCTCGATCTTCGTGGCGGTGGTCATCTTCGAGTCGCCGTCGCGGCGCTCCTCGAAGCGGATCGGCACCTCGAGGATCGTGTGACCCAGCTTGGTGGCGAGGTAGTGCATCTCCACCTGGAAGCTGTAGCCGTTGGACTGCACCCGGTCCAGCCCGATCGCGCGCAGCGCGTCGGACCGCCAGATCTTGAAGCCGGCGGTCAGGTCGCGGATGCGTACCCGCAGCAGCGTGTGCACGTACAGGTTCGCCCAGCCGCTGAGCGCGCGCCGGTACAGCGGCCAGTTCTCGTCCAGCTCACCGCCGGGCACGTAGCGCGAGCCGATGACCACCGACGCCTGGGTGGAGAGCAGCGCGCCGAGCATGCCGGGCAGCGCCTCCGGCGGGTGCGACAGGTCGGCGTCCATCTGCGCGACGAAGTCCGCGCCGTCGTCGAGCGCCCGGCCGATACCGTCCACGTACGCCCGGCCGAGACCCTCCTTGCCCGGGCGGTGCAGCACCATCACCCGGTCCGGGTGCTCGATGGCCAGCTTGTCGGCGACCTCGCCGGTACCGTCCGGGGAGTTGTCGTCGGCGACCAGCACCTTCAGCCCCGGCAGCGGCAGCGCGAGGAGGCGCTCGACCAGCACCGGGAGGTTGCCCGCCTCGTTGTAGGTCGGAACGACGACGGTCAGGCGCGCATCCCCCCACGGGGAGGGCAACTGCACGGGTTCGATCATCACGGACATCCTCGGTCAGCCGACAGGTTCACCTGAGAGGGTAGCCAGTCCCTCGAACGGCAGCCGCACAGACGCCCCGCCACCGATCGATCACCCCTCCGGCTTCTGCCTCGTCGCGATGTCGGACAGCCGGGCCAGCGTCTCCCGGTTGCGCAGGTGCAGCACCAGGTCGTTGAGCTTGGTCCGGACCCACCGCAACGGCCCGGCGGCGAAGTCCTCGCCGATCGTCACCCGGGTCCGGCCGTCCTCCAGCGGCTCCAGGGCGAACGCCACGATCGCCTCCCCGGCCGGCCACAGCCCGGCGCGCAGCACCAGCCGGTGCGGCGCCTGGCACTCCAGCACCGTCGACTCGTCCTGGAGCGAGAACGGCCAGGGCCCGGCCCGGTGGTGCAGCCGGCTGCCGACGCGCGGCCACGTGTCGTCCACGTCCCGCACGTGCGCGGTGCCCACCACCCAGTCGCTGTACGTCCACCCGTCCGCGAGCACCTCGAAGACCCGCTCCGGGGGCGCGTCGATCACCTTCTCCACAACCGCCATCATCGAGCGGTACCCCGGCGCGGTCCGTCGCTAACGGCGATCCGGGTTAGCTTCTCCGGGGCGGCGGGTATCGCCGGACCGGGCCGGTCGTGGCAGGCGTGCACCCGGCTGTGTGGCACCGGCGGGGCGGCCAGGCGCCGAAGGTGACGTTTACTCCTCGGGGCGTCGGGAACCCGCCGCCCGTGCGACGGGACCAGGAGCGGGATCAGTGCAGGTCAGCCCGGGTTGACCCGGATGCTGACCGGTTCCCGTCCGGCCTGTACGACGCGGTCCTGCTGGACCGCGACGGCACGCTGGTGGAGGACGTGCCGTACAACGGCGACCCGGAGAAGGTACGGCCGGTGCCGGGCGCCCGGGAGGCGCTGGACCGGTTGCGGGCCGCCGGGTTGCGGCTGGCGGTGGTGACGAACCAGTCCGGCCTGGCCCGGGGCTGCTTCACGGCGCACGACCTGCGCCTGGTCAACGCCCGGGTGGAGGAGTTGCTCGGGCCCTTCGACCACTGGGCGATCTGCCCGCACGCGGAGGCCGACGGCTGTGCCTGCCGCAAGCCCGCGCCGGGCCTCGTACACGAAGCCGCGGCAGCGCTCGGGACCACGCCGACCCGGTGCGTGCTGATCGGGGACATCGGCGCGGACACGGCAGCCGCCGCGGCGGCCGGCGCCGCCGCGATCATGGTGCCCACGCCCGCCACCCGGGCCGCCGAGGTGGCCGCCGCGCCCACCGTCGCCGCCGACCTGCCGGACGCGGCGGGGATCGTGCTGGCCCGGATGCGCCTGACCGCCGCGCCGCGTCCCGCGCGACGGTCGCGCCGGGGCACAGTGCTGGTGGTGCGCAGCGACGCGGCGGGCGACGTGCTGGTGACCGGGCCGGGCATCCGGGCGGTCGCGGCCGGCGCGGCGCGGGTGGTGCTGCTGTGCGGGCCCCGCGGCCGGGCCGCGGCCGAACTGCTGCCAGGCGTGGACGAGATCATCGAGGCGCCGCTGCCGTGGATCGACGCGCCCGCCCCACCCGTCGAGCCCGACGCCGTGCGCGCGCTGACCGACCGGCTTTCGGAGGTACGCGCCGACGAGGCGGTCGTGTTCACCTCCTTCCACCAGTCCGCCCTGCCCCTGGCGCTGCTGCTGCGCCTGGCCGGCGTGCCCCGGATCAGCGCGATCAGCGACGACTACCCCGGCAGCCTGCTGGACGTACGCCACCGCGTCCCGGCCGGTGTACCCGAACCCGAACGCGCCCTGTCCCTCGCCGCCGCCGCCGGTTTCGCGCTGCCCGACCACGACGAACCGGCGCTGCGCATCCGCACCGACCGGCTTCCGCCGCCCGCGGCCGACGCCGGGGCGCCCGGCTACGTGGTCCTGCACCCGGGATCCTCGGTGGAGACCCGCGCGTGCCCGGAGGAACTGGCCACCCGCGTGGTCCGCGTGCTCGGCGCCGCCGGTTACCGGGTCGTGGTCACCGGCGGGCCGGACGAGCGGGAACTGACCGCGCGTGTCGCCGCGGCGGGCGGCGTCGACCTGGGCGGGCGGACCGGGCTGGACGAACTGGCGGCGGTGATCGCCGGAGCCGGCGCGCTGGTGGTCGGCAACACCGGCCCGGCGCACCTGGCCGCGGCACTCGGCGTGCCGGTGGTGAGCCTGTTCGCCCCGACGGTGCCGTTCGGACAGTGGGGACCGTACCGGGTGCCGACCGTACGGCTCGGTGACGCGGGCGCGGAGTGCCGGGACACCCGCGCCACCGTCTGCCCGGTCCCCGGGCACCCGTGCCTGTCGGCGGTCGAGCCGGGACGGGTGCTGGAGGCGTTGCGGCTGCTGCGCGTGCCGGCGCCGGTGGCGGGCGGGGTGGTCGGATGAACCTCCTGCTGTGGCACGTCCACGGGTCGTGGACGACCTCCTTCGTGCACGGCAAGCACCGCTACCTGGTGCCGGTCACGCCGGACCGCGGTCCGTACGGCCTGGGCCGGGCGCGCACCTACCCGTGGCCGGACAGCGCCGTGGAGGTCACCCCCGAGGACCTGCGCGACACCGACGTGGACCTGGTGATCCTGCAACGCCCGGAGGAGATCGACCTGGCGGCGGAGTGGCTCGGCCGCCGGCCCGGCCGCGACGTGCCCGCCATCTACGTCGAGCACAACACCCCGAAAGGCGACGTACCGAACACCCGCCACCCGATGGCCGACCGCGACGACCTGCTGCTCACCCACGTGACCGCGTTCAACGAACTGTTCTGGGACAACGGCGCCACCAGAACCACAGTCGTCGACCACGGCGTCGTACCACCCGCCGTCGAGTGGACCGGGGAACTCGATCGCCTCGCCGTGGTCATCAACGAGCCGGTACGCCGCTGGCGGGTCACCGGCACCGACCTGCTCGCCCGGTTCGCCGCGCTGGCGCCGCTGGACGTCTACGGGATGAAGGTGGACGGTCTCGCCGCCCACCTCGGACTACCGGAGGACCGGCTGACCAGCCACGACGACGTACCCCAGCACGCCATGCACACCGAACTCGCCAAACGGCGCGCGTACCTGCACCTGTGCCGCTGGACCTCACTCGGCCTCAGCCTCATCGAGGCCATGACCATGGGCATGCCCGTGGTGGCACTGGCCACCACCGAGGCGGTGGAGGCGGTGCCGCCGGCCGCGGGCGCGCTGTCCACCCGCGTCGACACGCTCGTCGACGCCGCCCGTGGCCTGCTGGACGACAGGGAGTCCGCCCGCCGGGCGGGCGCCGTGGCCCGGGCCGCCGCCCGGGACCGCTACGGCCTGGAGCGATTCCTCGCCGACTGGGACCGGCTGCTGGAGGAGGAAGTATGCGCATCGCGATGATCTCGGAGCATGCCAGCCCGCTCGCCGTCCTCGGCGGGGAGGACGCCGGTGGCCAGAACACGCATGTCGCGGAGCTCTCCGCCGCGCTCGCGGCCGCCGGTCACGACGTGCGCGTCTACACCCGGCTCGACGCGGTGGACCTGCCGGTGAGCGTCCGCACCCCGGACGGGTACGAGGTGGTGCACGTACCGGCCGGGCCGGCCGAACCGGTGGCCAAGGACGACCTGCTGCCGTACATGCCGGCGTTCGGGCAGTGGCTGGCCGACCGGTGGCGTACCGGCGACTGGCAGCCCGAGGTGGTGCACGCGCACTTCTGGATGAGCGGGCTGGCGGGTCTCGCCGCGGCCCGCCGCGCGGGCGTGCCGGTGGTGCAGACCTACCACGCGCTCGGCACCGTGAAGCGCCGCCACCAGGGCGTGCAGGACACCAGCCCACCGGGCCGGGTCGAGCACGAGCGGAAGCTGGGCCGCTCGGTGGACCGGGTGGTCGCCCAGTGCCAGGACGAGGTCGCCGAACTGGTCCGGATGGGCGTGCCCCGGTCCCGGATGACAGTCGTGCCGTCGGGGGTGAACCTGACGACGTTCTCCCCGCTCGGCCCGGTCGCCGACCGCGTCGGCGCCCGGGCCCGCGTCCTCACCGTCGGCCGGCTGGTCGAGCGCAAGGGGTTCCAGGACGTCATCCGGGCCGTCGCCGAGGTGCCGGACGCGGAGTGCGTGGTGGTCGGCGGGCCGCCGGCCGGGCTGCTGGAGACCGACCCGTACGCGTTGCGCCTGCGCGCGCTGGCCCACTCGCTGGGCGTCGCGGACCGGGTACGGCTGGTCGGCGCGGTCCCCCGGGAGGAGATGGGCCGCTGGTACCGGTCGGCCGACGTGCTCGTCGCCGCCCCCTGGTACGAGCCGTTCGGGCTCACCCCGCTGGAGGCGATGGCCTGCGGCGTACCGGTGGTCGCGACGGCGGTCGGCGGGCTGATCGACACGGTGGTGGCCGGACGCACCGGCGACCTGGTGCCGCCCCGGGAGCCGGCGGCCCTCGGCGCGGCGATCCGGGGTCTGCTCGGCGACCGGATCCGCCGCTTCGCCTACGCCACCGCAGCGCTGGAGCGGGCCCGCACCCGCTACTCCTGGGCCACCACCGCGGACCGCCTCACCGAGCTGTACGGCGAGGTGGCCACCGTGCGCCGCCCGACCCGGGTGGTCGCCTGATGACGGCCGGGACGCCGGCCGCCGGCGCAACGGTGCTGGAGGACCACCTGAGCCTGCTGGCCGCCGCGCTGCTGCCGCTGCGGGAGGCGGAACAGATGCTGGCCCGCTGGGGTGAGGAACTGGCGCAGCGGCTCGCCGCCGGTGGCCGGTTGCTGGTGGCCGGCAACGGTGGCAGCGCCGCCGAAGCCCAGCACCTCACCGCCGAACTCGTCGGCAGACTCCGCCACGACCGCCAGCCCCTGTCCGCCATCGCCCTGCACGCCGAAACCAGCGCCCTCACCGCCATCGCCAACGACTACGGATACGACGAGGCCTTCGCCCGGCAAGTCCGCGCCC
Source organism: Micromonospora sp. HUAS YX12 (assembly GCF_040215685.1). Taxonomy (NCBI): domain Bacteria; kingdom Bacillati; phylum Actinomycetota; class Actinomycetes; order Micromonosporales; family Micromonosporaceae; genus Micromonospora; species Micromonospora sp. HUAS YX12. The sequence goes on along the minus strand of NZ_CP157974.1, from coordinate 5,905,882 downwards.
ACGGCCGGCCCCACGACCATCTCCTGCTCATGTCCACCAGCGGCACCAGCACCAACCTCCTCACCGCCGCCCACGCCGCACACCAGGCCGGCCTGCGCTGCTGGGCCTTCACCGGACCCGCGCCCAACCCCCTCGCCGACCTCTGCCACGAGCACCTGGCGATCGACTCGCCGGACGGGCAGGTGGTGCAGGAACTGCACCTGGTGGCCTCGCACGTGCTCTGCGAGTACGTCGAACTGGCGCTGCCCGCCGCGCTCGCCGCCCGGACGGCGGCCGGGCCGGTACGCGCCGGGGTCGAGGTCGTCGTCGGCGAGCCGGATCTCGCCGAGCCGGACCCGACCGCGCCGGCCGGCCGGGGAGGCCCGGCATGAGGGGACCGGTGGTGGTGCTCGGTGACACGCTGCTGGACCGCGACGTCGAAGGGCTGGTGAACCGGCTCTGCCCGGACTCCCCGGTGCCGGTGCTGGACGAGACCGCATCCGTCGACCGGCCCGGTGGCGCCGGGCTGGCCGCCGTCTTCGCCGCCGCGCAGGGCGCCGAGGTCGCGCTGGTCACCGCCGTCGCCGACGACGCGGGCGGGGCGCGGCTGGGCACGCTGCTCGCCGCCGCCGGGGTCCGGTTGTACGCGCTGCCGCTCGCCGGCGCCACCCCGGAGAAGATCCGGCTGCGGGCGCGCGGCCGGGTGCTGCTGCGCCACGACCGGGGCGGGAGCGCCGGCGCGCCGGGCCAGCCCAGCGACGCCGTGCTGCGGCTGCTCGCCGACGCGTCCGCAGTCCTGGTCAGTGACTACGGCCGGGGCGTGGCGGGGCATCCGGCGCTGCGCGCCGCGCTGGCCGCCACCCGGGCGCCGGTGGTCTGGGATCCGCATCCGCGCGGGCCGGCCGCCGTACCCGGGGTGCACCTGGCCACCCCGAACGAGCCGGAGGCCCGCGAGCTGGCCAAGACGCCGCCGGGCGGCTCCCGCCTGGCCGTCGCGTCGCGCAGCGCGCACGCGTTGCGCCGCCGCTGGCAGGCGCGCGCGGTGGCGGTGACGCTCGGCGGGGACGGCGCGCTGCTCAGCCACGCGGGCTCCACGCCCCTGGTGGTGCCGGCGCCGCCCGCCGAGGGGGACACCTGCGGGGCCGGCGACCGGTTCGCGTCCACCGCGACGCTGGCGCTGGCCCGGGGTGCGCTCGTGTCCGAGGCGGTGCAGGAGGCGGTCGCCGAGGCGTCGGCGTACGTGGCCGGGGGTGGCGTGGCCGCCGCGCTGCCCGCGCCGGTGCGGGCGGTGGCACCGGCGGTGGTCACCGGCGGCGGGGACCGGATCGGCGCCGGGGCGGCCGGCGAGGTGGTGGCCCGGGTACGCGCGGCCGGCGGCACAGTGGTGGCCACCGGCGGCTGCTTCGACCTGCTGCACGCCGGGCACGTGGCGACGCTCCAGGCGGCCCGGCAGCTCGGCGACTGCCTGGTGGTCTGCCTCAACTCCGATGCCAGCGTGGCCGGGCTCAAGGGCCCGGAGCGCCCGGTCGTGCCGCAGGGTGACCGGGGGCGGCTGCTCGCCGCGCTCGGCTGCGTCGACGCGGTGCTGGTCTTCGACGAGCCGACCCCGGAGGCGGCGCTGTCCTGGCTGCGCCCGGACATCTGGGTCAAGGGCGGCGACTACGCCAGCGGCGGCGGCCCGGAGACGCTGCCCGAGACGGAGATCCTGGCCCGCTGGGGTGGCCACACGGTGGTCGTGCCGTACCTCGACGGGCGCTCGACCACCGACATGATCGCGGCGGCGCGGGCCGGGCGGGGCAGCGGCGGCTGGCCGGCCGGGCCGGCCGACCCGGCCGAGGTCGTCGCGCAGGTCCGGTCCACGGCGAAGGGAGCACGATGAACGAGCGACGCATCCGGACCGGCGCGGTCGCGCCCGCCGGCCCGACGGTGGCGGCGTGAGCGCCGGCGCGCCCGGAGCCGGGCCGACCGTCCTGGTCACCGGCGGCTCCAGCGGGCTCGGCGCGGCGGTGGTCGCCGCGGTGGCCCGTGCCGGCGGACGCCCGCTGGTGCTGGACCGGCAGCGTCCCGCCGACGGGGTGCCCTGGGTCGAGTGCGACCTGGCCGACACCCGCGCCGCCGAGGCCGCCACCCGCGATCTCGCGGAACGTTCCGGCGGGCTGGACGCCGTGGTCACCGCCGCCGGGATGGACGTACCCGGGAAGCTGGCCGACATCCCGGCGGAGACCTGGGAGCGGATCGTCACAGTGGACCTGCTCGCCACGGCCGCGGTGATCCGGGCCGCGCTGCCCTGGCTGGAGGCGTCGCGGGGCAGCATCGTCACGGTGGCCTCCACGCTCGGGGTGAAGGCGGTCAGCGACGCGACGGCGTACTGCGCGGCGAAGTTCGGGGTGGTCGGCTTCACCCGGGCGCTCGCCGCCGAGCTGGCCGGCGCGGTCGGCGTGACGCTGCTGATCCCGGGCGGGATGCGGACCGCGTTCTTCGACGAGCGGGACGCGCAGTACCGCCCCGGCCCGGACGCGGTGCTCAACGAGCCGGCCGACACCGCCGCCGCCGTCATGTTCGCGCTGTCCCAGCCGGCCGGTTGCGCGGTACGCGAGATGGTGGTCTGCGCCGCGCAGGAGTCGTCGTACCCGTGATCCTGGTGCTGCGGGCGCTCGGGGTCGGCGACCTGGCCACCGCCGTGCCGGCGCTGCGCGGCCTGCGGGCCGGCCTGCCGGGCCGGGAACTGGTGCTCGCCGCGCCGGCCTGGCTGGCGCCGCTGGCGGAGCTGACCGGGGCGGTGGACCGGGTGCTGCCCACCACCGGGCCGGACCGGGTCGCGTGGACCGGCCCGCCGCCCGAGGTGGCGGTCAACCTGCACGGCCGCGGACCGCAGTCGCACCGGGCGCTGGCCGCCGTCCGTCCCGGCCGGCTGCTCGCCCACCGCAACCCGGGCGCCGGGCACCCGGACGGCCCGGCCTGGGACGACGGCGAGCACGAGGTCCGCCGCTGGTGCCGGCTGCTGCACGCGTACGGGCTGCCGGCCGACCCGGGGAACCTGGCGCTGCGGCGTCCGGCGGTGACCGGCGTACCGGCCGGGGTGACGCTGCTGCACCCGGGCGGCAAGATCCCGGCGAAGCGCTGGCCGGCGGAGCGGTTCGCCGGGCTGGCCCGGGAGCTGGCCGTGCGCGGGCACCGGGTGGCGGTCACCGGCTCGCCGGACGAGCGGGCGCTGGCCGAGCGGGTCGCCCGCGACGCCGGGCTGCCGCCGGAGGCGGTGCTGGCCGGCCGGACCGGACTGGCCGAGCTGGCCGCGCTCGTCGCGGGCGCGCGGCTGGTGGTCAGCGGGGACACCGGCGTGGCCCACCTCGCCACCGGCTACGGCACCGCGTCGGTGGTGCTGTTCGGGCCGGTGCCGGCCGCGCACTGGGGCCCACCGCCGGACCGGCCCCGGCACCGGGCGCTGGGTGCGATCGAGCCCACGCCCGTCGACCGGGATTCGACCGGGTCGGGCGGGGTAGGAGCGCATCCGGCATTGAATGCCATCGGGATCGACGAGGTGGTGGCTGCGGTTGCCGACGTGGAACGGGTCTCCGGTGCGGTTGCGGCGTAGCGATCCGGGCCGGCCGGGGTACGCGCGCCGGCGGCGCGGCAAGGGCTGGCTGTTCCTCGACCCGGCCGGCGAGCCGGTGCGCGACGCCGGGGAGCTGGCTAGGCTGCGCGAGCTGGTGATCCCGCCCGCCTGGCGGGACGTGTGGATCTCGCCGTACCCGAACGGCCACATCCAGGCCACCGGCATCGACGCGGCGGGCCGCAAGCAGTACCTCTACCACCCGGGCTGGCGGCGCAAGCGCGACGAGGCCAAGTTCGACCACGTGCTGGAGGTGGCCCACCGGCTGCCCGCGCTGCGTGACCGGGTCACGCACGACCTGTCGCTGCGCGGACTGCGCCGCGAGCGGGTGCTGGCCACCGTCGCCCGGCTGCTCGACATGGGCGCGTTCCGGGTCGGCAGCGACCAGTACGCCACGGGTGACGACCCCACGTTCGGGGTGTCCACGCTGCGCCCCGAGCACGCCCGTTCCCGGGGCGGGTGCGTGGTGTTCGAGTTCCCGGCCAAGGGCGGCATCGAGCAGGTCCGCCGGATCGAGGACGCCGAGCTGTGCCGGGTGCTGCTCAACCTGCGCCGCCGCCGGCGCGCCCGGGAGCGGCTGTTCGGCTACTGGGACGGCCGGGCCTGGCGCGACGTGCGCAGCGACGAGGTGAACGACTACCTCCGCGACGCCAGCGGCGGCGAGATGACGGCGAAGGACTTCCGCACCTGGCACGCGACGGTGCTGGCCGCCGCCGAACTGGCCACAGTGGGTCCGCAGCGCTCCGCGACCGCCCGCAGGCGGGCCGTGGCGGCGGTGATGCGCTCGGTGGCCGAGCTGCTCGGCAACACCCCGACGGTGGCCCGTACGTCGTACGTGGACCCGCGCGTGGTCGACCTCTACCACGACGGGGTGCTGGCGCCGGTGCAGCCGGAGATGCCGCGCGAGGCGGTGGAGAAGTCGGTGCTGGCGCTGCTGGAGGAGGAGACCGGCTGACCGCCGACCGGCCCCGTCGGTCCTGGGGGAAGCGCGACAGGGCCGGAAACCTCGGCCGCCGGTGCGGAGCCGGGGACGCCACCGGGCGGGGCCGCCCGCGGCCGGGACCGCCGCGGGCGCCGCGCCCGGCCCCCCGATATTCGTGGGCCCACCGCGAACGGCACCGGCCCGGGCTTCAGTATGTACGGGACAGGTTGACGGCGGATGCCGTGCTGTTGACGATCCGTGCCGGTTCCAGGTGACGGGCCCGGTACTCCTGTGGTGTCTCGCCCTGCGCCGCCCGGAAGACCCGGCTGAAGTGCGCCTTGTCCCGGAAGCCCCAGCGGGCGGCGATGACCTGGATCGAGCGGTCGCTCAGCGCCGGGTCGGCGAGGTCGCGGCGGCACCGGGCCAGTCGCTCGTCCCGGATGTACGCGGCCACAGTGGTCTCCTCGTCCTCGAAGAGCCGGTGCAGCGAGCGCACCGAGATGTGGCGCGCGCCGGCGATCGTGCCCGGGGCCAGCGTCGCGTCGCCGAGGTGCTGCCGGACGTACGCCTGCACCTGGGCCAGCAGGGCGCGGCGCCGGACCTCGGTCGGGATCGCCTCCTCGGAGACCAGGTGGCGGCCGAGCAGCGTGGTGACCAGGTCCAGGCCGACGGTGCCCAGCCGCTCGGCGTCGACGGCGTGGTACTGCTCGGGATGGCCGATGATTCGGGAGAGGTAGCCGGCCAGGAGTGCGCCCACGCCCTCGCCACCCGGAATCCGGCTGGAGAACAGCGGCCTGAGACGGCGGTGCGGCAGCGGCAGCGCGTCGTACGGAATGAGGGCGACGAGCGACGCGGCGGCCTGCCCGTCGTCCGCGTGGTGGCTGGCCTCCTGCGGCCGGGCGCAGTCGAAGAAGGTGAAGTCGCCGGGCGGACAGACGCCGCGCTGCCCGTCCTGGTCGGTGATGCCGGTGCCGTTGAGCGTCAGCGCCAGCACGTAGTAGTCCGCGTCGGAGCGTCTGATCAGCTTGCGGGTGCGGATCCCGTCCAGCGACGGGTACCGGTACCGGACGAGCCGCATCGGCCCCAGGTCGAGGAACTCCGCCCGGGCCAGGAAGTTGTCGGCGTGCGCGGTGCGGACCCGCATCGGCGCCGGGGTCTGGGCGACCACCTCCAGCCAGAGCGCCAACCGGTCGGCGGCGGGTGCCTCCGCCGTGTCGAAGATCCGCGCTTGCAACAGCGTGTCCATTAACGACCCCCGTGGCTTGTCATCCCTCCATACACACGACGCCCCACGGGGCCGAAAAACGGCGACCCGTGGGGCGTGACCTCCATCATAGACGAAGATGAAACCGTTTGTTAGGAGTCCGTTCAGTCGTTGAGCACCTGGGACAGCCGGTCCCGGAACCGGCGCTCGGAATCGGTCACCGCGTCGCCGCCCAGACCCAGGAGGCCGCCGGTGGAGGCCGCGCCGACCACCTGCTCGGCGATCTCCACCAGCCAGTGCCGGTACGCCCCGGCCTGCCCCTCGTCCACCCGCGCGGCGAGCAGCGCGGACGCCTGCCCGGCCCGGGCCAGCACGTCCTCGATCATCGTCTTCGGGTCCTGCGGCGTGAGCACCGGCAGCTCCGCGCCGGTCTCCGGGTCGCCCACCCGGTCGACGACCTCACCGGCCACGGCGGCGACCAGCGGGCTGGCCGACTCGCGGCCGGCGGCGATGGTCTCCAGCCCGGCGGCGTTCTCGGCCATGGTGCGGCGGGTGCCGTCGGACTCGGCGGCGGCCGCCGCGGTGAGCACCGACTGCGGCAGCCCCACAAGCAGTCCCCACTCCTCGTCGGAGACGCCGAACCGGGTGTACGCCGGCTGCTCGATCACGATCAGGCCCCTTTCGCCGTGGTCGTCGTTGTCGACGGGCGCCCCGCGGCGCCCGGGTCAGGCTAGTCCAGCTCCAGCAGGCCCTGTTCGGACACCACGCGCACGGACAGCGTCTTGTAGCCCACCTCGTCGAAGAGCACGGTCATCCGGTCCTCCTCGTAGCTGAGCACCAGGCCGGCGCCCCACTCCGGGTGGCGTACCTGGCTGTGCACCGGGAACGGCCCGACCGCGCCGTCCCCCGCGACACTGGTGCCCGCGTGGCAGTTGTCGCAGTGCCCGCAGACCTCGTTCATCTGCTCACCGAAGTACGCCAGCAGGGCCTGGCCCCGGCAGCCGGTGGTCTCGGCGAACGCGCGCATCATGTCGGTACGCGACCGGGTCACCGTCTGCTGCCGTTCCGCCTCGGCCAGCGCGGCGCGGCCGGACTCGGCGGCCGCCGGCGCGTACCGGGGCGCGCCGATACGCTGCTTGGCGCGTGGCTCGGCGGCCCCGACCTGCTCCAGCAGGGACAGGTACTGCCCCAGCTTGCGCGGACCGAGACCGGTCAGCTCGCGCAGCTCCTTGCGGTTGCGGGCCTTGCCGCGCAGCACCGCGGCGAGCTCGGTCAGTTCCTTCTCGTCCGGCAGGCCACCGCTGAAGTAGCGCTGGAGGCCGACGTCCTCGGAGCGCCACAGCAGCAGCACCCGGGCCGGCGAGCCGTCGCGTCCGGCCCGGCCGATCTCCTGGAAGTAGCTGTCCGGCGAGTCGGGCAGCGCCATGTGCACCACCCAGGCGATGTTCGGCTTGTCGATGCCCATGCCGAACGCCGACGTGGCCACCATGATCGGCACCCGGTCGGCCAGGAACGCCTCGTGCAGCTCGTGCCGGGCCGCCGTGGGCATGCCGCCGTGGTAGAACTCGGCCGGGAATCCGGCGCCGGTGAGCCGCTCGGCCAGCTCCTCGGCCGCCCGCCGGGTCGGCACGTAGATGATGCCGGGCCGCTCGTCGTCGCGCAGCAGCGTGATGAGCCGCCGCCACCGGTAGTCGTCGGTCGGGCAGTGGGCCACCTCCAGGAAGAGGTTGGGCCGGTCCAGCCCGGAGACCACCACCTCCGGCTCGCGCAGCCGCAGCCGGGCGATGATGTCGTCGCGTACCGGCGGGGAGGCGGTCGCGGTGAGCGCCACCACCGGCGGACGGCCCAGACCGTCGATCAGGTGACCGAGCGCCAGGTAGTCCGGCCGGAAGTCGTGGCCCCACGCCGAGATGCAGTGCGCCTCGTCGATCGCCACCAGCGCCGGCTTCAGCTCGCGGACCTCGGCGAGCCGGTCCGGGTTGCTCAGCGCCTCCGGCGTGATGAACAGGAACTCCGCGCGCCCGGCGCGGATGTCCTCGATCGCCTCGGCCTGCTGGGCGGCGCTCTCGTCCGAGCTGATCCGCACCGCGCGCAGCTCCGGACGCTGCCGTTCGTTCAGCGCGGCGATCTGGTCCTGCTGCAACGCCAGCAGCGGGGAGATCACCACCGTCGGGCCGGGGATCAGGCTGGCCGGGATCTGGTAGATCGCCGACTTGCCGGCGCCGGTGGGCAGCACCACCAGTGCGTCGCGGCGCTTCATCACGGCGCGCATGGCGGCGAGCTGGTTGGGCCGCAGCGCGGTCCAGCCGAACAGGTTCCGCGCCGCCCGGCGCAGGCTGGAGGAGTGCGTGGTCAGTTTCATCAAGCGCCTCAGCTACCCCCGGTGATCCCGCGCGAAACCGCCACCGCCGATCACCGCAATCGCGGCGGGATCTCGCGCTGGTACCGGCGCGAGATCAGCGGCGGAACATGGCCCGGATCGCGATCAGCAGGAACAGGCCGCCGACCACCAGGCCGAGCAGGCGTACGCCGGGGATGTCGGCGGCGCGGGTGGCGTCGGCGAGCGGCAGAGCGGACATGTGGGAACTCTCCCACGGGTGGTGCCGGGGCGCCAGCGGCTAACAGTAAGGATTGTTGACTATTTCCCTGCGCGGTGTGACCATGTCAGCACCCGTCGACCCCGGCGGGTCCGTGGGGGAGACGGGGGTACGACAGCACATGAGCGAGCGGACCGTGGGATCGACCGGAGACCTGGCGGCGCTCGCCGCCGCCGTCCTGCAACCGGGGTTCGTCGGCACCACACCGCCGCCGTGGGTGTGCCGCTGGCTCGGCGAGGGCCTCGGCTCGGTCGTCCTGTTCGCCCGCAACGTCGTCGACCACGAGCAGGTCGCCACGCTCACCGCGAACCTGCGCGCCGAGCGGCCGGACGTCATCGTGGCGATCGACGAGGAAGCCGGCGACGTCACCCGGATCGAGTCCGCCCGGGGCAGCTCCCGCCCCGGCAACTACGCGCTCGGCGCGGTCGACGACCCGGCGCTGACCGAGGAGGTCGCCCGCGACCTCGGCGCCGAACTGGCAGCCGTCGGCGTGACGCTGGACTACGCCCCGGACGCCGACGTCAACTCCAACCCGGCCAACCCGGTCATCGGGGTGCGCTCCTTCGGCGCCGACCCGGACCTGGTCGCCCGGCACACCGCCGCCTGGGTACGCGGCCTGCAGTCCGGCGGTGTCGCCGCCTGCGCCAAGCACTTCCCCGGGCACGGCGACACCCGGGTCGACTCGCACCACGACCTGCCCCGCATCGGCGGCGACCGGGCCCGCCTCGACGCGGTCGAGCTGGCCCCGTTCCGCGCCGCCGTGGCGGCCGGGGCACAGGCGGTGATGACCGGTCACCTGCTGGTGCCGGCGCTGGACCCGGAGCTGCCCGCCACGCTCAGCCCGCGCGTGCTCGGCGGCGTGCTGCGCGAGGAGATGGGCTTCGGCGGCGTGGTGGTCACCGACGCGGTGGAGATGCGCGCGGTCGCCGACCGGTACGGCTTCACCGGCGCCGCGGTGCGCGCGCTGGTGGCCGGCGCCGACGCGATCTGTGTGGGCGGGGAACGGGCGACCGAGGCGGACGCCTGCGAGCTGCGCGACGCGATCGTCGCCGCGGTGATCAGCGGCCAGCTGCCCGAGGAGCGGCTCGCCGAGGCGGCGAAGCGGGTCGGTCAGCTCGCCGCGTGGAGCGTCGCCGCCCGCGCCCGCCGGGTCGCCGGCCCGCCGTCCGCCGACGGTTCACCGATCGGGCTGGCCGCCGCCCGCCGCGCGGTACGGGTCACCGGCGACGCCGGGCTGCTGCCGCTGACCGGTCCGGCGCACGTGGTGGAGTTCGCGCCCCCGCGCAACATCGCCATCGGCGAGGAGACGCCGTGGGGCATCGCCGCACCGCTGGCCCACCTGGCGCCCGGCACCACCACCGCCCGCTACGCCGCCGACGCCGTACCGGCCGACCCGGGCGCGGCACCCGCCGGCCGGCCACTGGTGCTCGTGGTGCGCGACCTGCACCGCCACGACTGGATGCGGGACGCGGTACGCCGGGCGCTCACCGCCCGCCCGGACGCGGTGGTGGTCGAGCTGGGCGTGCCCGAGCTGGTCACCGGCGCGGTGCACCTGGCCACCCACGGCGCCACCGCCGCGGCGGCGCGAGCCGCCGCCGAGGTGCTGACCGGGGCGCGCTGACTCCCGGCCCGGCCGGGTGGGGAGGTCCCCCGGCCGGGCCGGGCCTCACGGCTTGCCGACCACCAGGTCGGCGTACTCCGGGTGGCGCTCGATGAACGAGGCCACGAACGGGCACTGCGGCACCACCCGGCCGCCCCGGGCGCGGACCTGGTCCAGCGCGCCCCGGACCAGCGCCGCGCCGACGCCCTGACCCCGGAACCGGTCGTCGACCTCGGTGTGCGTGAAGACGAGCGTCTCGCCCCGGGGCGTGTACGCGCTGAACCCGGCCAGCGCGTCGTCCACCAGGATCTCGAAACGGCGCTCGGCGGTGTTCTCCTCGACCAGAAAGCTCACCGGATCATTCTCCCTCCGGACCCGGCCAGCCGGTCCAGTTCGGCCAGCAGCCGGTCCACCTCGTCGACGGTGTTGTAGTGGTAGACGCTCGCCCGCACGGCGCCGCCGCCGCCCCGCAGGCCCATGGCCTCGAAGTACTCGTAGGCGTAGTAGTCGCCGTGCGACAGGCACAGGCCCGCCTCGCCCAGCGCCGCCGCCGTCTGCGCCGGAGCCAGTCCGGCCACCCGGAACGACACCGTCGGGCAGCGCCGGGCCGGTGCGCCGTACAGGGTCACGAACGGACGGCCGGCCAGTCCGGCGAGCAGCCGGTCGAAGACCGCCTCCTCGTGCGCCTGCGCGGCGGCCAGCCCGGCGCGTACCCGTGCCCGCCGGTCGCCGGTCGCGGCCGGATCCAGGCCGGCCAGGTGGTCCACCGCGGCGGTCACGCCGGCCAGCAGCGGGAAGCTCGGCGTGCCGTACTCGAACCGGTCCGGTACCCCGTCGGCGGAGGGGAGCAGCTTCGCCGGGCGCAGCGCCTCCCAGCGCGCCGGGTCGGCGACCATCGCCGCCAGGTGCGGACCGGACCACTTGTACGCGCTCGTCACCAGGAAGTCCGCGCCGAGCGAGGCCAGATCGGTCGGGCCGTGCGGCACCGAGTGCACACCGTCCACGCACACCAGCGCACCGGTGGCGTGCGCGGTCTTGGCGATCGCCGCCACGTCCGGCACGGTGCCGATCGCGTTGCTGCCGGCGGTCACCGCCACCAGCCGGGTGCGCTCGGTGACCAGGTCGGCGTACTGGCCGGCGGGCAGCTCGCCGGTCGCCGGGTCGAACTCGGCCCAGCGCACCGTGGCGCCGGACGCCTGCGCGGCCTGCACCCACGGGCGGACGTTCGCGTCGTGGTCCAGCCGGGAGACCACCACCTCGTCGCCCGGACGCCAGCCGGCGCCGAGCGTCCGGGCCAGCGTGTACGTCAGCGCTGTGGCGCTCGGCCCGAGCACCACGCCCGGCGGCTGCGCGCCCAGCAGGTCGGCGACCGCGGCCCGCGCCCCGGCGACCAGATCCAGCGCCCGGCGGCCGGGCAGGAAGGCGGCACTGCGGTTGCCCGTCGCGGCGCGCATCGCCCCGGCCACCGCCTCGACGACAGCGGCGGCGGTCTGGGTGCCCCCGGCGCCGTCGAAGTGGGCGAATCCCTCGCCCAGGGCAGGGTAGGCGGCCCGGACCCGGGCGACGTCGAAAGCCATTCCGGCACCCTAGCGCGCACGCCGGACACCCCGCCCGGCGTGACCGGCCGCACCGCGTACGCCGGCGCTGTGGAACGGGCCGCCTATCCTTGGACGGGTGACGATCCGACGCGCCACCTCCGCCCCCGCCCGCCGCACCGCCGGTCTGCTCGCCGGCCTCGCCCTCGGCGCCGCACTGCTCTCCGGATGCAGCTCCGAGGGCGCCGAGACCGACTGCGGCCTCGACGCCTGCACGATCACCTTCGACCGCGGCGTGGACGCCAGCGCCCGGGTTTTCGGCGTCGAGGCGAAGCTGGTCGGCGCCGAGGGCGACCAGGTCACGGTCGAGGTCGCCGGCGAACAGCTCTCGCTCACCGTGGGCCAGCAGGCCACCGAGGTGGCCGGCTTCCAGGTCAGCCTGGACAGCGTCACCGAGCAGCAGGTGGTGGTGCGGGTCGACCGCGACCTCAACGCCTGATCCGTTTCGGCCGTCCCGGCGGGCGGCGACGTTTGGAAAATCGTCCGCCGGGAGATTGAGGGCTCATGTCTCTCACCCGGAACGCCGGAGCCACCGCCGCGCAGGCTCGTAACAGCCGGTGGCTCGAACTGTTGACCCGTGCCGGATTCATCGGATACGGGGTGGTACACCTCCTCTTCGCCTGGCTGGCGCTGCAGATCGCCTTCGGTAACTCGGGGGAGGAGGGGAACCAGAACGGCGCGCTGCGCACCCTCGGCGAACAGCCGCTCGGGAAGTTCGTCCTGATCGCGGTGGCGGTCGGCCTGTTCGCCATGGCGATCTGGCAGGCCTTCGAGGCAGCCTTCGGCCACGTGTCCAAGACCGGCAAGGAACGGATCTTCGAGCGGATCGCCTCGGTGGTCCGGGTCGTCGTCTTCGTCTGGCTGGGCTGGACCGCGATCAAGGTGGTCCAGGACGCCAGCGCCAACGCCTCGAACCGGCAGGAGCAGCTCACCGAGAAGCTGATGGCCTCCGACGGCGGCCGCTGGCTCGTCGGACTGGCCGGTCTGGTACTCGCCGCGGTCGGCGTCGGCATGGTGATCTACGGCCTGAAGAAGAAGTTCGAGCGCAACCTCAAGACCGGCGAGATGAGCCCGAAGACCCGGCAGCTCACCCGCCGTCTCGGCATGGCCGGGTACGCCGCCCGGGGCTCCGTGTTCGCCATCACCGGCCTGCTGATCGTGGTCGCCGCGGTGAACTACGACCCGGAGAAGGCGCGTGGCCTCGACGCCGCCCTGCGGACGCTGCGCGACCAGCCGTACGGGCCGTGGCTGCTGGCGGTCATGGCGCTCGGCATCGCCGCGTTCGGCGTCTACTGCTTCTTCCAGTCCCGGTTCCGCAAGGTCTGATCCTGGTCGATACCCGGGCCGCCGGGCACGATTGGGCCTTTGCCCGATTGCCGCCCGGGCGGAGGGAGAGAGAGTTCGTGCAGAGTTACGTCATGACCATCGCCGCCGCGCTCGCCGCGGCGGCGATGGCGTTGGTGCTGGCCCAGGTGGTGCACCGGGTCACCCGCCGCCTCGGCCGCCGGTCGCTGCTGATGACCGAGCTGACCGAGCACGCGCACCGCGCGTTCCAGGTCGCGCTCACCGTGGCCGCGGTACAGTTCGCGGTCCGGTTCAGCACCGGGTACGCGGTCGGCAGCCCGTGGCGGCAGTTCGTCCTCCACACGCTGGTGCTGGCGACGATCGCCGCCACCGCGTGGCTGGTGGCCGCGCTGCTGGTGGTGGCGGAGGACACCGCGCTGGCCCGGTTCCGGGTCGACGTGCCGAACAACAGGCACGCCCGCCGGGTGCGTACCCAGGTGGTGCTGCTGCGCCGGCTCACCATCGCGGTGATCGTGATCCTCACGGTCGGCGTGATGCTGATGACGTTCCCGGCCGTACGCGGCATCGGCGCCGGTGTGCTCACCTCCGCCGGTGTGATCGCCGCGGTCGCCGCGCTGGCCGCGCAGAGCCTGCTCGGCAACGTCTTCGCCGGTCTCCAGCTCGCCTTCAGCGACGCGGTGCGCCTGGACGACGTGGTGGTGGTCGAGGGGGAGTGGGGCCGGATCGAGGAGCTGACGCTCAGCTACGTGGTGGTGCAGATCTGGGACGACCGCCGGCTGATCCTGCCCACCTCGTACTTCACCAGCCGGCCGTTCCAGAACTGGACCCGTACCGAGGCGGCGGTGCTCGGCACCGCCGAGTTCGAGCTGGACTGGGCCGTCCCGGTGCAGGCGATGCGGGAGGAGCTGCGCCGCCTGTGCGAGGGCACCGAGCTGTGGGACGGCCGGGTCTGCGTACTTCAGGTGACCGACGCCACCGGCGGCATGGTCAGGGTCCGCGCGCTGGTCAGCGCCGCCGACGCGGGCAGCCTGTGGGACCTGCGGTGCCTGGTCCGCGAGCACCTGGTGACCTGGGTACGCGACCAGCGCCCGACCGCGCTGCCCCGGCTGCGCGCCGAGGTCGGTGACACCACCGGCCCGCTGCCCTGGCAGGCGGTGCAGCCGCGCCGCCCGGTACGCCGTCCGACCGGCACCGAGGCGCCCGACGACGCGCGTGTCTTCGGCGGCAGCGACGACGGCGAGGCACGCAGCGAGGCGTTCGTGGGCCGGGAGGAGCACGCCGAGGCGCGTCGCTGACCGGCGTACCCCGATCGGAGCCCCTGGCCGCCCACGGCGCCGGGGGTTCCCGCGTCCGGAGGGCTTTCGCGCCGGACGGGTTTGGCCGGGCGGTTGCGGGGGACGTGGTGCGCACGCCCCGGATCCGGTGCCCGGCACCGGGTCGCGGCGGCGCGCGGCCGGGCGGACCGGCCGCGCCGCGCAGGATTGACGGGCGGCGACTCCGGGCATACAGCGCGGTGATGACGAAAGGAGGACAGCATGGCTGACGTCGCGAGTCGCAGCACGTCGCGGACCGGGAGCGAGCCGTCCACCGCCGAACTGGTTCAGCGCGCCACCGAGCAGGTCACCCGCCTGGTGCGGGACGAGCTGGCCCTGGCCCGTGCGGAGCTGACCCAGAAGGGCAAGCACGCCGGGATCGGGATCGGCCTGTTCGGCGGCGGCGGGGTGATGGCGCTCTACGGCGCCGGCGCCCTGGTCGCCACCGTGATCCTGCTGCTGGCGCTTGTCATGCCGGCGTGGCTGGCCGCCCTGATCGTGGCGGTGGCGCTGTTCCTGCTCGCCGGGATCCTGGCGCTCGTGGGCAAGAAGCAGGTCAGCCGTGCCGTCCCGCCGGTGCCCCAGGCGGCGGTCCGCAGCGTTCGGGCGGACGTCGACACGGTCACCGCCGCGGTGAAGGACGGGAGGCGGGCATGACCGGTAACGGGACCGGGGACGTGGCGGCGCTCCGGGAGGAGATCCGCCGGACCCGGGTGGAACTCGGTGAGACGATGGAGCTGCTCGCGGCCAGGGCCGATCCGAAGGCGCTGGTGCGGCACTCCGCCGAGGCGGCGAAGGCGCGGGTGCGTGAGCAGGCGTCGCTGACCGCGGCCCGGGTACGCGGGCGGGCGGCCCAGCGGGCCCGGCTGGTCCGGGCGCAGGCGTACGAGAAGGGTGAGGCGGTCGGGCGCAACCCGTTGCCGTGGGCGGCCGTCGCGGCCGGCGCGCTGGTGACCGCGGTGGTGCTGGTGATCGTCCGAGGGAGGCGCAGGTGAGCGGGAAGATCGGCAAGGCGGCGTACAAGCCGGTGGGGGTGCTGCTCGGCCTGGCCGCCGGTACCGTCGCCGGGGCGATCTTCCGCCAGGTCTGGAAGGTGACGGCGGGCGACGGCGAGGCGCCGAGCGCCACCGACGAGGACCGCCGCTGGGGCGAGGTGCTGGCCGCCGCGGCCCTGCAGGGGGCCATCTTCGCGGTGGTGCGGGCCGCCGTCGACCGGGGCGGAGCGGTCGGCGTACGCCGGCTGACCGGTCGCTGGCCGGACTGACGAAAAGGTCGCAAAGGTCCCTTTCCCGAGCGCGGGGAAGGGGCCTTTCGCATGGCTCCGGCAGGGCCGCGCAGCGCCGTCCGCGCGACCTTCAGGTCACATGTCGGAGAATTTCGTCCGGTAGGCTGTGCGAAGTTTTTGCGTACGTGGTTTGCTGTCTCACGCTGTTGAGAGACGCGTGGGTTGAGAGAAGTCTCCTGCATTGGGGGCCGCCTCAGGCGCCGCTGCTCGAAAACGGCCAATCGGCCGCACGGCGTGCTCGGCCGCCAGTTTTAGAAGGAGATACACATGGCGCAGGGAACCGTGAAGTGGTTCAACGCTGACAAGGGCTTCGGCTTCATCACCGTCGACGGCGGGGGTGCTGACGTGTTCGTCCACTTCTCGGCCATCCAGTCCAGCGGCTACCGCACGTTGGAGGAGAACCAGCGGGTGGAGTTCGAGATCGCCCAGGGTCAGAAGGGTCCGCAGGCCGAGCAGGTCCGCCCCATCTGAGCTGACCGCACCGGCCGCGCCGGCCGGTGCCGGAAGCCCCGCATCCCGCACGGGAGGCGGGGCTTCACCGTGCCCGGCGCCTCAGCGGCGCCGCGCCCGCATGCCCCACCAGAGCCCGGCCAGTCCGAACAGGACGAGCACCGGGCCGACCAGCGCCCAGATCCGCTGGTCGCTCATGGCGCTGCCCTCGACGTACCCGAGGCCCAGCACCGTCCACAGCGCACCGAGCACCACGGCGAGCAGTCCCAGGGTGAGCCGGAACCAACCCCTCATCGTTCCCCCTCCGACGACGACAGTCCCGCTCCAGCATGCCCGCCGCCGCCGACGCCCGGCGACGCCGCGCCAGCCGGCCGGCTCACCACCGGTCGTGCACCTGCGGGCGGATCAGCTCGTCGTAGGTGGCCCGCACCGCGGCCAGCTCCACCTCGGTCAGTGCCGGCTGCCCGGCCGCCTCGGCGTTGCGCCGGGCCTGCTCGGGGGAGCGGGCGCCGGGGATCACCACCGTCACGCCGGGCTGGTCGAGGATCCACCGCAGCGCGAACTGCGCCATCGTACGGTCGTCGCCGACCAGCGGCGCGAGCCGGCGCACCGCGGCCAGGCCGCTGTCGTAGTCGACGCCGGAGAACGTCTCGCCCACGTCGAACGACTCGCCGTGCCGGTTGAACGTGCGGTGGTCGTTAGCCGGGAACGTGGTGTTCTCGTCGTACCGGCCGGAGAGCAGGCCGCTCGCCAGGGGCACCCGGGCGACGATCCCGACCCCGGCGGCAGCGGCGGCGGGCAGCACCCGCTCCAGCGGCTTGTGCCGGACCGCGTTGAGGATGATCTGCACGCTCGCCACACCGGGCCGGGCGATGGCGGTGAGCGCCTGGTCGCAGGTCTCCACGCTGACGCCGTACCCGGCCACGCGTCCCTCGGCGACGAGCGTGTCGAGCGCGTCGAAGACCCGGTCGTCGGCGAAGACGGCGGTGGGCGGGCAGTGCAGTTGCACCAGGTCGAGCGTGTCGACGCCGAGGTTGGCCCGGGACCGGTCGGTCCAGGCCCGGAAGTTGTCCAGGGTGTACGCCTCCGGCGTCTGCTCCACCCGGCGGCCCATCTTGGTGGCCACGGTGAGCCCGTGCCCGGGGCGGGAGCGCAGGAACCGGCCGATCAGGGCCTCGCTGCGGCCGTCGCCGTACACGTCGGCGGTGTCCAGGAAGGTGACGCCGGCGTCGACGGCGGCGGCGAGCACGGCGAGCGCGTCGTCCTCGCTGACCTCGCCCCAGTCCGCGCCGAGCTGCCACGCGCCGAGTCCGATGATGCCGACGTGCCGGCCGAGCCGGTCGAAGCTGCGCTGTTCCACCCGGTCGAGCCTAGTGAGCGGCTTGCCGTGGCGCGCGCCGGGCCGTACGGTCTAGCAAGACGTACGTACGGTTTGGAGGTCTGCCATGTGGGATCCGTGCACCTACCTGCGCTACGGCGACGAACGGTCCCGGCCGTTCTATGACCTGCTGGCCCGCGTCGGCGCCGAGCACCCGCGCGCCGTGGTCGACCTCGGCTGCGGCCCCGGCACCCTCACCGCCACGCTCGCCGACCGCTGGCCCGGCAGCCGGGTCACCGGCCTGGACTCCTCCCCGGAGATGATCGCCCGGGCGGGCGCCGAGGGCGGTCCGGTCACGTACGCGGCCGGGGACGTCCGCGACTGGCGGCCGGAGCCGGACGTGGACGTGCTGGTCGGCAACGCCGTGCTCCAGTGGGTGCCGGAACACCGTGACCTGCTGCGCCGCTGGGCGGCGGCGCTGCCGGCCGGCGCCTGGATGGCGTTCCAGGTGCCCGGCAACTTCGGCGCGCCGTCGCACCGGCTGCTGCGCTCCGTCGCCGCGGGGGACCGGTGGCGCGACGCGCTCGCCGGAGAGCTGCGCGAGGCACCGGTCGACGAGCCGGTCGGCTACGCCACGCTGCTGACCGGCGCGGGCTGCGCGGTGGACGCCTGGGAGACTACGTACGTGCATCTGCTGCCCGCCGCCGGCGCCGACCACCCGGTGCTGGCCTGGATGGAGGGCACCGCGCTGCGCCCGGTCCGCGCCGCGCTGGACGCCGCCGGCTGGGCCGCCTTCCGCGCCGAGCTGGGGGTACGGCTCGCGCAGGCGTACCCGGTGCGGCAGGGTCAGGTGTACTTCCCGTTCCGCCGGATCTTCATGGTGGCCCGTACCGGCGCCCGCGCAGAGGAGAACTCGTGACCGACCTGCCCACCTTCATCGCCGGACTGCCCAAGGTGGAGCTGCACGTGCACCACGTCGGCTCGGCCTCGCCCCGGATCGTCGCCGAGCTGGCCGCCCGGCACGAGGGGCGCAGTCCCGTACCGGCCGACCCGGAGGCGCTCGCCGACTACTTCGCGTTCCGCGACTTCGCCCATTTCATCGAGGTCTACCTCAGCGTGGTGGACCTGATCCGCGACGCCGACGACGTCTGGCTGCTCACCCACGAGGTCGCCCGGGAACTGGCCCGCCAGCAGGTCCGCTACGCCGAGCTGACGGTCACGCCGTACTCGCACGTCAACCGCGGCATCCCGGCGCCGGCGTTCTGCGAGGCGATCGAGGACGCCCGCAAGCGCGCCGAGGCCGACTTCGGCATCGCGCTGCGCTGGTGCTTCGACATCCCCGGCGAGGCCGGCCTGCCCGCCGCCGAGCAGACGCTGCGGATCGCGCTCGACGAACGACCCGACGGGCTGATCAGCTTCGGCCTCGGCGGCCCCGAGATCGGGGTGCCCCGGCCGCAGTTCAAGCCCTGGTTCGACCAGGCCCGGGCGGCCGGGCTGCGCTCGGTGCCGCACGCCGGCGAGACCACCGGCCCGGAGACCATCTGGGACGCGCTGCGCGAGCTGGGCGCCGAGCGGATCGGCCACGGCATCTCCGCCGTGCAGGATCCGGCGCTGCTGACCTATCTCGCCGAGCGGCGGATCCCGCTGGAGATCTCGCCGACGTCCAACGTGCGCACGCGGGCCGTGCCGAGCCTGGACGCGCACCCGCTGCCCCGGCTGGTCGAGGCCGGCGTGCCGGTGAGCATCAACTCCGACGACCCGCCGATGTTCGGCACCACGCTCGACGACGAGTACGCGGTGGCCGCCCGGCTGCTGCGGCTCGGCCCGGACGGGGTGGCCGCGCTGGCCCGCGAGGCGGTGGCGGCGGCGTTCCTGGCGCCGGCCGAGCAGGCCCGGATCACCGCCGAGATCGACGCGTACCTGGCTGCCGGCTGACCGGGCATGCCCTCACGGCCCTCGCTACGCTCGGTGCGTTCGTGCACGCCGTACGGGCGCGCTGAGCGGCCGTACGGGCGCCGGCCGCCGGGACACCCGGGGCGGTCGGCGTCGCGCGGTCAGCAGCATCCCGGACAGCGCCAGCGCGGTGAGCGCGGCAGCGGGACCGGGAGCGACGGGCGCGGGCCGGACGGGACCGTGCGCGAGCACCGGATCCTGCCAGACCGCGAGCGTGAGCGCGATGCCCAGGCCGATGACGGCGGCCCAGCGGAGCAGACGACTGACGGCCGGTGGCATGACGGTCACCTCGCGCCCGGGATCGACGGGAGAGCGCGCGCGACGGGAGCGAGGTGTGGGGGGACCGGACTCCCGCCGCGCGCATGATCCGTCGGCCGGAAGGTCTTACGGGGCGTCCCGGCCGACGGAACTGATGGGTTCTGTCAGCGATCCTGACAGTTCACGCCGGTTTCGCGGCCGTCGTTAAACCACCTTTAAGGAGAACTTGCGCCCGTACACAGCCACGGGTCAGCGCGGGCGCGGCCAGCGCCGCCCGGGACGCGGCTCGCGTGCCTCCCGGGCCATCCGCCCGACCAGCCCGAACCGGTTCACCGGCCGGGGCGCCGCGTCCGGGTCGGCCAGCAGCATCACCACGCTCGCCCCGCCGAGCCGGGCCCGGTCGATGCTCACCGAACCGTTCGCCTGCAACGCGACCCGCTTGGCGATGTCCAGCCCGAGCCCGGTGGAGCCCTTGTCGCTCTCGCCCCGGCGCAACGCCCGGTCCGGGTCGGCGATGCCCGGCCCGGCGTCGTCGATGCGGATCGCCACCCAGCCGTCCCGGCGGCTCACCGCCACCTCGAACGCGGTGCCCTGCGGCGTGTACCGGAACACGTTGCCGATCACCGCGTCCAGCGCGGCGGCCAGCTCGGCGCGGGGCACCGGCGCCGGGATCCGCAACTGCGCCCCGACCACCCGGTGCGGCCGGTTCTGGTCCCCGGCCAGCGCCGACCAGAAGACCATCCGGTCCCGGACCACCTCGCTGACGTCGCACGACGCCGGCGCCGTCTCCTGGGCGACCGCCTTGCGGGTCGTCTTGATGAGCTGGTCGACCTCGCCCTCCAGCGTGACGATCGCCTGCCGGATACGCCGGATGCCGCGCCGGCGGTCCAGCTCCGCCTCGCTGAACGTGCCGATGCTCGTGTCGTCGGACTCCAGCGCCTCGGCGTCCAGCCGCAGCGCGGTCAGCGGCGTACGCAGCCGGTGCGACAGGTCGGCGACCAGTTCGTGCTCGTCGGCGCGCAGCGCCACCAGCCGTTCCGTCATCCGGTTGAACGCGTGCCCGGCCTCGGCCAGCTCACGCGGGCCGGTCGGCTCGACCCGTACCCCCAGCTCGCCGTCGCCCACCGCGAGCGCCGCCTTGACCAGGTCGCCGGTGGCGTCCACGGCCCGGGCCGCCACCCGGTCGACCACTGCGACCGCCGCGCCGACCAGCGCCAGGCCGATCGCGAGCAGCAGCAGCCACCGCCCGCCGCCGCCGGAGTCGAGCACCTCGTCGGGGACGAAGACCTCCACCACGGCGACCCGGTCACCGAGCACCACCGGGTCCAGCCGCAGCACCCCGCCGTCCACCTCGGTCACCACCGAACGCCGCTGCGCGGCGGCGTCGGCGAGCACCCGCGGGTTCGCGCGGCCGGCCGACTCGTCCGCGCCGATGCCGTGCACGACCGGGCGCAGGGCCGGATCGTCGCCGGCCGCGGCGGCCACCGCCCGTTCGATCGTCGCGGTGTCCGTGCTGACCGCCAGCGCGCCGGTCACCAGCGCGGCCCGGCGGGCGGCGTCGGCCAGCTCCGCCTCCCGGGTCCGGTCGGCGAGGGTGAGCCCGAGCGGGACGAGGAAGGCGAGCGCGATCAGGCCGCACAGGCCGGCGGTGAGCCCGGCGAGCGTGAGCCTCAGTCCGGCGCCACCAGCCGGAAGCCGACCCCCCGCACGGTGCGCAGGTAGCGCGGCTTCGCCGCGGACTCGCCCATTTTGCGGCGGAGCCAGTACAGGTGAACGTCGATGGTCTGGTCCTCGCCGACCGATGGCTGCCGCCATACCTCCTCCAAGAGTTCCCGCCGGGACACTACCCGGCCGGGACGCGCGGCGAGATACGCCAGCAGGTCGAATTCCTTGCGGGTCAGGGCCAGCGCCTCCCCGTCCAGCACCGCGCTGCGCTCACCCACGTCCACGCGCAGGCCACCGACCGTGTGCACGGCCGGCGCCACGGTACGGCTGGCCCGGCCGGCCCGGCGCAGCACCGTGGTGATCCGGGCGTCCAGGTGCGCCCCGGTGAACGGCTTGACCATGTAGTCGTCCGCGCCGGCGCGCAGCAGCCGCACCACCGACTGCTCGTCGTCGCGGGCGGTGGCGATGATGATCGGCACGTCGGTGATGCCGCGCAGCATGCGCAGCGCGTCCGAGCCGTCCAGGTCGGGCAGGCCGAGATCGAGCACCACCAGATCCGGTGTCTCCGCGGCGACCCGGCGCAGCGCGTCCAGCGCGGTGCCGACCGCGTGTACCGCGTGCCCCCGGTCGGTCAGCGACCGCAGCATGGCGCCGCGCACGACGTGGTCGTCTTCGACCAGCAGGACGGTTGCCACGTCAGCACCGTACTCGGCGTGGCAAGCCGGTCGCGTTGCGGCGGTCCCGGGAAGCGGGCAAGCTGGGACGGCGATGACGTTCACGCTCTTCCCCGACACCCGCCTCACGCTCGCCCGCGACGCGCTGGCCGGCCTGTCGGTGGGCGACGCCCTCGGCTCCCAGTTCTTCGTCCCCGGGCGGCACCCGGACGACCTCGCCGCCGGCCGGCTGCCCGCGCCGCCGTGGGAGTGGACCGACGACACCGAGATGGCCTGCTCGGTGGTGGCCGAGCTGGCCGCCGCCGGCCGCATCGACCCCGACCGGCTGGCGCTGGCGTTCGCGCAGCGCTGCGAGCCGTACCGGGGGTACGGGCCGGGCGCCGTGACCGTGCTGCGGCTGATCCGCACCGGCACGCCCTGGCCGGTGGCCGCCGCGTCCGCGTTCGACGGGCAGGGCTCCTGCGGCAACGGCGCCGCGATGCGCGTCGCGCCGCTCGGCGCCTGGCACGCCGACTCCACCCGGCGCGCCGCCGAGCAGGCCCGCGCCTCCGCGGAGGTGACCCACGCTCACCCGGAGGGCGCCGCCGGTGCGGTCGCTGTGGCGGTGGCGGCCTCGCTCGCCGCCCGTGCCCGGCTCGACGGCGGCCGGCCCGACCCGGCCCGGCTGCTCACCGCCGTCGCCGGGGCGCTCGACCCGGCCGGTGAGGTGCACCGGGGCGTACGCCGGGCCGCCGCGCTGCTCGGTCACTCCGCCGCCGAGGCGGCCGACGCGCTCGGCAACGGCTCCCGGGTCACCGCGCAGGACACCGTGCCGTTCACGCTCTGGGTCGCCGCCACGCTGCTGCACGACTACCCCGCCGCCATCCGCGTCTGCGTGGAGGCGGGCGGGGACGTGGACACCACAGCCGCCATCGTGGGCGGGATCGTGGCCGCGTACACCGGGGTCGGCGCGCCGGGCGGCGTGCCGGAGGGCTGGCTGACCGCCCGCGAGCCGCTGCCCGGCTGGCTCACCGCCGCAGCCTGACGGGTCCGCCCTGACGGGTCCGCCCTGACCGGCCCGAGATCTTGGTAGCAAAAGGCCCCCAGAGGGGCGCTTTCGTACCAAGATCTTCGGTGGTGTTGGACGGTTGGCTGGCCGGGGGGCGGTCAGGGACGTGCGGGGACGGCGCCGGCGGTGACGGGCTCGTCGGCGTCGGGGGGCGTGCCGCTGTCGGGGGTCGCGCTGGCGTCGGGGGTGGCGTTGCTGTCTTGCGGGAGGGTCATGGTGTCGCGCCGGCGGCGGCTGAGCAGCCAGCCGATCGCCGCGCCGCCGGCCAGCCCGGCCAGCAGGCCGCCGCCGAGCAGCAGGTCCGCGCTCGGCCCGTCGTTCGCCGCGTCGGCTGCCGGTGCCGTGCCGCCCGGCACCCCACCGGCCGCGCCGGGGCCGCCAGGCGCGCCGTGGCCGCCGTGTGCGGCGCCGTTCGTACCGGCGCCGCCGTCGTGCGTCACGGTGCCCGGCAGCGGAGGCAGCAGGGCGACCGTCGGCGCGGGGTGCGCGCCACCCGCCGGGTCCGCCCACCGGACCACGGTGCCGTCGTCGTACGTCTGCACGACCGTGAACGTGAGCCGGTCGGTGGCGGGCATCGGTCCCATGCCCAGCGGCAGCCGGGCCGGCCCGGTGCCGGTGCCGGGCATCCGCAGCCAGCTCACCGAGTGGGTCACCTGGTTCAGTTCGGCCGCGTGCATGCCGGGGACGGGCTGGTCGAGCGTGCGGGTGGTGATGGTCGGCGCCCAGTCCGGCACCGACAGCGGGTACACCTCGCCGATCGGGGCGTCAGCGGGCATGGTCAGCTCGATCCGGGTGGTCCGGGTGCCGGGCTTGTCCGCCGGGACCAGCACCGACAGCTGGATCGCGTCGCCCTGGCGTACCTGGGCGGGCGAGGTCGTGACCGTCACCCCGGCCGCGTTCGCCGCGCCCGGCCAGCCCACCGCCCCGGCGAGTACGGCCGCCAGCAACGCCGCAGCCCACCGGCCCTGACGGGTCATCCTCATGGTCGTCCCCATCCTTCTCGACTGGGGTCGGTACCGGCTCCGGCCCCACCTGGTAGTTCGGGCGGCGGGGCGAAAAGGTTCAACACCGCACGGAACTCGCCGAAGACGGGCACCGGCGTCGGCGGCGGTCCGGGTCCGGCCGACCGATAGCATCGCAGGGGCCGGTCACCGGCCCTTCCGTACCGTCGACGACAGGAGTCACCGTGTCCGCACCCCGTACCCCCGTCGTGGCCGACCCCGTCGTCGTCGCCGCCGGGACCACGGCGGCCGACGCGGTGGCCGCGGCCGGCCTGCCGATGAGCGGGCCGAAGGCGATCGTGGTGGTCCGCGATCCGCAGGGCCAGCTCCGCGACCTGGACTGGCGCCCGGCCGAGGACGTCGCGGTCGAGCCGGTCACCCTGGACAGCCCGGACGGGCTGAACGTGCTGCGTCACTCCACCGCCCACGTGCTGGCCCAGGCGGTGCAGGACGTCTTCCCGGACGCGAAGCTCGGCATCGGCCCGCCGATCGAGAACGGCTTCTACTACGACTTCGGCGTCGACAAGCCGTTCCAGCCGGACGACCTGGCCAAGCTCGAGAAGCGCATGCAGGAGATCGTCAAGTCCGGCCAGCGGTTCCGCCGCCGCCGGTTCGCCGACCTGGACGAGGCCCGGGCCGAGCTGGCCGCCGAGCCGTTCAAGCTGGAGCTGATCGACGTCAAGGGGGAGGGGCTGGACTCCTCCGAGGTGATGGAGGTGGGCGGCGGTGAGCTGACCATCTACGACAACCTCGCCGCGAACGAGGACAAGGTCTGCTGGTCGGACCTGTGCCGCGGCCCGCACCTGCCGCACACCCGGCTGATCGGCGCGTTCAAGCTGATGCGCTCGGCCGCCGCGTACTGGCGCGGGTCGGAGAAGAACCCGCAGCTCCAGCGCGTCTACGGCACCGCGTGGCCGACCCGGGACGAGCTGAAGGCGTACCTGAAGCTGCTCGAGGAGGCCGCCCGCCGCGACCACCGCAAGCTCGGCGCGGACCTCGACCTGTTCAGCTTCCCCGACGAGATCGGGTCCGGCCTGCCCGTCTTCCACCCCAAGGGCGGCGTGCTCAAGCGGGTGATGGAGGACTACGTCCGGGCGCGCCACATCGAGGAGGGCTTCGACTACGTCGGTACGCCGCACATCTCCAAGGAAGGTCTCTTCCACACCTCGGGACACCTGCCCTACTACAAGGACACGATGTTCCCGCCGATGGAGATGGAGGGCAGCGACTACTACCTCAAGGCCATGAACTGCCCGATGCACAACCTGATCTACCGGTCGCGCGGGCGGTCCTACCGGCAGCTGCCGCTGCGGCTGTTCGAGTTCGGGTCGGTCTACCGGTACGAGAAGTCGGGCGTGATCCACGGGCTGACCCGCGTGCGCGGCTTCACCCAGGACGACTCGCACTCCTACTGCACGAAGGAGCAGGCGCCGGCCGAGATCAAGCACCTGCTCGGCTTCGTGCTCAGCCTGCTGCGCGACTTCGGCATCGACGACTTCTACCTGGAGCTGTCGACCCGCGACGACTCCCGGCCGGACAAGTTCGTCGGCTCCGACTCCGACTGGGCGACCGCCACCGCCGTGCTGGAGCAGTGCGCGCTGGAGACCGGCCTGGAGCTGGTGCCGGACCCGGGCGGCGCGGCGTTCTACGGCCCGAAGATCTCCGTGCAGGCCAAGGACGCGATCGGCCGGACCTGGCAGATGTCGACCATCCAGTACGACTTCAACCAGCCCAAGGGCTTCGGGCTGGAGTACCAGGCGGCCGACGGCACCCGGCAGCAGCCGGTGATGATCCACTGTGCCAAGTTCGGGTCGATCGAGCGGTTCATCGGCGTGCTCACCGAGCACTACGCGGGCGCGTTCCCGGCCTGGCTGGCGCCGGTGCAGGTGGTCGGCATCCCGATCCGTGACGAGCACGGTGACTACCTGGCCGACTTCGCCGCGACGCTTCGCCGGCACGGCATCCGGGCCGAGGTGGACCTGGGCGACGACCGGATGCAGAAGAAGATCCGCAACGCGCAGCAGCAGAAGATCCCGTTCATGGTGATCGCCGGTGACGACGACGTGGCCGCCGGCACCGTCTCGTTCCGCTACCGGGACGGCTCGCAGCGCAACGGCGTACCGGTCGACGAGGCGGTGGCGCACGTCCGCGAGGTGGTGGAGTCGCGCACCAACGCCGGCCCCACCGCCACCGCCGCCGAGTAGGTGGTCCGCCGAACCGCGCCGCCCGGCGGCGCGGTTCGGCGGCGGTCCGGCCCGGATCGTAGGATCGCCTGTGTGACAGGGGCGGAGCGGGACACCGGGTACGGCGGCGACGACGGTCTGGCGGACGGGCTGGACCGGCTCTGGACGCCGCACCGGATGACCTACATCTCCGGCGAGGACCGGCCCGAGGGCGGGTACGAGAAGCCGGCCGGCTGCCCGTTCTGCCTGGCTCCCGGTCTGCCGCCGGAGGAGAGCCTGGTGGTCGCCCGGGGTGAGCACGTCTTCGCGGTGCTCAACCTCTACCCGTACAACCCCGGGCACCTGCTGGTCTGCCCCTACCGGCACGTGCCCGACTACACCGAGCTGGACGACCCGGAGACGGTCGAGCTGGCCGCGTTCACCAAGGCCGCCATGCGGGTGGTCCGGCACGTCTCCAGCGCGCACGGCTTCAACCTGGGCATGAACCAGGGCGGCGTGGCGGGCGCGGGCATCGCCGCGCACCTGCACCAGCACGTGGTGCCGCGCTGGGGCGGCGACGCCAACTTCATGCCGGTGATCGGCCGGACGAAGGTGCTGCCGCAACTGCTCGCCGACACCCGGGATCTGCTCGCCAAGGCGTGGGCGGCGGCCTGACGGCTACCCGCCCCGGCAGTACGATCTTGCGCATGGCTCTCCTGCACCGCGCGGAACTGCGCCCCTCGAAACTGGAGCTGCTCGTACCCTGGCTGCCCGGCCGGTCCTGGTTCGCCGGCGAGGCGGGCGCTCCGGTCAGCCGTGTCGCGGCGTACCGGTTCGACGACCCGGCCGGCGAGGTCGGCGTCGAGACGCTGCTCGTGCGCGCCGGTGACGGCCCGGTGCTCCAGGTACCGCTGACCTATCGGGGCGCGCCGCTGGCCGGAGCGGACGACTTCTTCGTGGGCCTCGTCGAGCACTCGGTGCTCGGCCCCCGCTGGGTGTACGACGCCTGCGGCGACCCGGTGTACCCGCCGCTGCTGGCCGCCGCCGTGCTCGCCGACGCCGGGCAGGCCGAGGAGTACTTCGAGGTCGACGGGAAGCGCGAGGTGCGTCCGGCGAGCATGACGCTGACTGGCAGCCGTACCGGCCGCCCGGTCCCGGCCGGTCCGGTGTCGGCCGCTCCGGCTTCGGCCGCTCCGGCTTCGGCTGGTCCGGTTGACGGCGGCGTGACGGTGGTCCGGGCGGGGGACGTCGAGCTGGCGGTGGTCCGCCGGCCCGTCCCGGCCGACGTGCCGGCGGCGGGCGGTCTCGCCGGCACCTGGCCCGGCCAGGACGAGCCGGTGCTGCTGGCGTACGCGCGCTGAGGGCTCGCCGCCCCGGCGTCACGTGGCGTGACCGTGGCCGGACTCCTGGGCTACGAACCGGCCCGCGGTCGCCGGGAAGGTGACAGGATGCGGCGGTGGCAGTCGACACGCGACAGTTGGGGCGCAGCGGCATCGAGGTGAGCGCCCTCGGCATGGGGTGCTGGGCGATCGGCGGCCCGTGGGCCGAGGGCGCCCGGCCGCTGGGCTGGGGCCGGGTCGACGACGACGAGTCGGTACGGGCGATCCGCCGCGCGCTCGACCTCGGCGTCACGCTTTTCGACACCGCCGACACGTACGGCGCCGGGCACGGCGAGCGGGTGCTCGGGCGGGCGCTCGCCGGCCGGCGCGACGAAGCCGTGATCGCCACGAAGTTCGGCTACACGTTCGACGAGCGCGCCCGGCAGGCCACCGGGGAGAACGCCTCGCCGCACTACCTGCGCCGGGCGCTCGCCGACTCGCTGCGCCGGCTGGGCACCGACCGCATCGACCTCTACCAACTGCACCTCGGCGACCTGCCGCTGCCCCGGGCCGAGGCGCTGATCGGCACGCTCGACGACCTGGTCGACGCCGGGCTGATCCGGGCGTACGGGTGGAGCACCGACCGGGCCGACCGCGCCGCCGCCTTCGCCCAGGTCGCCCGCGGCGCCGCCGCCGTACAGCACGCACTGTCGGTGCTCCGGGACGCCCCGGCCATGCTCGACGCCTGCGACAAGCACGACCTGGCCGGCCTGGCCCGGGGGCCGCTCGGGATGGGTCTGCTCACCGGCAAGTACACGCCGGAGTCCACACTGCCCCGCGACGACGTACGCGGACTCGGGCCGACCTGGCTGGAGTGGTTCCGCAGCGGCCGGCCCGCCCCGGAGTGGCTGCGCCGGGTCGCCGCCGTGCGCCACGCGCTGACCGCCGACGGCCGTACCCTCGCGCAGGGGGCGATCGGGTGGATCTGGGCGCGCAGCGACCGGGCCGTGCCGATCCCGGGCGCCCGGACGGTGGCCCAGGTCGAGGAGAACGCGGCCGCGCTGGCCCGGGGCCCGCTCGCCCCGGACCACTTCGCCGAGGTGGAGCGGCAGCTGGCGGCGGTACGCTCGGCCGCTCTCCGCGACGCCGACCGCCCCCACTGGCCGATGCCCCCCGTCCCCGCCGTCCGCCCCTGACCCCCGGGGCGCCCGCCCCGGCCCCGCCCGACCTCCCCCAGCCCCTCCCTCTCGGCGTCGATCTTGCGGTTGTGGTCCTTGAGATGACCGGAATGCGCACCTTGTGAGGGCCGCAAGTGCAAGATCGCGGGAGCGGGGAGGAGGGAGCGGGGGTCAGCGAGTTGTGGACTCCTTGCGGGCCTGGTCGGCCAGGTGCGCGGGCATGGGCTCGTAGCGGGCGAACTCGCGGCGGAACGTTCCCGTGCCGGCCGTCATCGAGCGCAGCTCGACCGCGTACCGCAGCAACTCGGTCGCGGGCACCTCGGCGCGGACCAGCGTACGGCCCTCGGCGTCCGGGTCCGGCTCGGTGCCGAGCACCCGGCCGCGCCGCCCGGACAGGTCGCCCATCACCGCGCCGACCGACGAGTCCGGCACCCGTACGGTGATCTCGTCGACCGGTTCCAGCAGCGCCGGCTGGCCCTTCTCGGCGGCGTCACGCAGCGCCAGCGCGCCCGCGGTCTGGAACGCCGCGTCGGAGGAGTCGACGCTGTGCGCCTTGCCGTCGACGAGCGTCACCCGCAGGTCCACCACGGGGTAGCCGGCGACCAGACCGCGTTCCATCTGCGCCCGTACCCCCTTCTCCACCGACGGGATGTAGTTGTGCGGGACCGCGCCGCCGACCACCCGGTCGACGAACTCGAAGCCGGCGCCCCGGGGCAGCGGCTCCACCTCGATGTCGCAGACCGCGTACTGGCCGTGGCCGCCGGACTGCTTGACGTGCCGGCCGTGCCCGCGCGCGGCGGCGGTGAACGTCTCGCGCAGCGGCACCCGGACCGGCTCGGTGTCCAGCTCGACGCCGCCGCCGCGCAGCCGGTCGAGCACCACGTCCGCGTGCGCCTCGCCCATGCACCAGAGCACCAGCTGGTGGGTCTCCGGGTTGCGTTCCAGCCGCAGCGTCGGGTCGCCGGCGACCAGCCGGGACAGGTTGCGGGCCAGCGCGTCCTCGTCGGCCCGGCTGCGCGCCACGATCGCCACCGGCAGCAGCGGCTCCGGCATCTCCCAGGGCGCGATCAGCAGCGGGTCTTCCTTGGCCGAGATGGTGTCGCCGGTCTCCGCGCTTCCCGACTTGGTGATCGCGCACAGGTCACCGGCGACGCAGAAGGGCACCTCTCGCAGCGTCGCGCCCAGCGGGCTGTAGACGTGACCGACCCGCTCGTCGGCGTCGTGGTCCGGGTGGCCGCGCTCGGCCATGCCGTGGCCTGACACGTGGATCACCTGGTCGGGTCGGAGCGTGCCGGAGAAGACGCGTACCAGCGAGACCCGCCCGACATGGCGGTCGACTGTCGTCTTGACCACCTCGGCGACGAGCGGGCCGTCCGGGTCGCAGGTCAGCGGCGGGCGGGGCGAGCCGTCCACGCCGGTCACCGCGGGCAGGTCGTGCTCCAGCGGCGACGGGAACGCCGCGACCAGGCCGTCGAGCAGCACGTCCAGGCCGACGCCGGTCTCCGCGCAGACCGGCACCACGGGGTAGAAGTGGCCGCGGGCGACGGCCGTCTCCAGGTCGGTGATCAGCACCTCGGGGTCGATCTCCTCACCGCCGAGGTAGCGGTCCATCAGGGTCTCGTCCTCGCTCTCCGCGATGATCCCCTCGATCAGCTCGTTACGGGACTCCTGGATGGCCGGCAGGTGCTCCGGGTCCGGCTCGCGCACCGCCGCCGGCAGCCCGTCGGAGTAGTCGTACACCCGGCGGGTGATCAGCCCCATCAGGCCGGCCACCGACTCGCCGTCGTCACCGAGCATCGGCAGGTAGAGCGGGAGCACGTTGTCGCCGAAGACCCGCTGGCACAGCGCCACCGCCTCGTCGAAGTCGGCGCGCGGGTGGTCCAGCCGGGAGACGGCCACCGCCCGGGGCATGTCGACGGCGGCGCACTCCTCCCAGAGCGCGGCGGTGGCGGCGTCCATGCCGTCCACGGCGGAGACCACGAACAGCGCCGCGTCGGCGGCGCGCAGCCCGGCGCGCAGCTCACCCACGAAGTCGCCGTATCCCGGCGTGTCCAGCAGGTTGACCTTGACGTCGCGGTGCATCAGCGGGGCGCAGGCCAGGCTCACCGAGCGCTGCTGGCGTACGGCGGCGGGGTCGTGGTCGCAGACGGTGGTGCCCTCGGTGACCGCGCCGGCCCGGCCGATCGTGCCACTGGCGGCCAGCAGCGCCTCGACGAGCGTCGTCTTGCCGGCCCCGGAGTGCCCGACGAGCACCACGTTGCGAACCCTGCCGGGCTCGGTCACCACCGGCGCGCCGCCGGTGACACCCTTCTCGTTCTTCTGCGCCATCGCGGCGCACCTCCCTCAACCGGTGGTGGTGGCGACCGCCGCGGGCGACGGGGAGCGGACCCGGAACGGGCGCCGCGGCGATATCTTCCGGTGATCTCCTGCTGGACGGGAACGCGGACCGGTGATCCGGTGAACTGGCTCACCTCCTGGCTCGATCTCACACCCGCACGGGTGCCCGCACAAGTGTCGCCGGGCGGGTCGTACGCCCGGCTGTGTCCCCGGCGGTTGCGGGCCGTTATCGTGGGACCGCCATGGCGAAGATCTTCCAAGTGACGGCCCGCGCGGGCATGACCCGCGTCGTGGAGCCGGTCGCCCGCGCGCTGCTGCGTGCGGGCGTGTCCCCCAACGCGGTCACCGTGACCGGCACCGTCGGCGTGCTCGTCGGCGCGCTCGGCTTCGGCGCCCGCGGCCATCTGGTCGCCGGCGCGCTGATCGTCACGGTCTTCGCCCTCACCGACCTGCTCGACGGCACGATGGCGCGGATGAGCGGCGGGTCCACCCGGTTCGGGGCGTTCCTCGACTCGAGCATGGACCGGGTCGCCGACAGCGCGGTGTTCGGCGCGGTCGCGTACTGGCTGGCCACCGAGCACGACTACTCGGGCGTGGCGGCGGCGCTGATCTGCCTGGCCGCGGGCGGTCTGGTCTCCTACGTCAAGGCCCGCGCCGAGGGCCTCGGGATGACCTGCAACGTGGGCATCGCCGAGCGCACCGAGCGGCTGCTCATCGTCGGCGTCGGCGGCCTGCTCACCGGCGTCGGCGTCCGTCCGGCGCTGGAGGTCGCGCTCTGGCTGCTCGCCGCGGTCTCGATCTTCACAGTGGGCCAGCGGATGGCCCACGTGTACCGCCAGGCCCAGCGGGTCGGCGCCGAGTGAACCTCACCGAGGCGGGCTTCGT
Source organism: Micromonospora sp. HUAS YX12 (assembly GCF_040215685.1). Taxonomy (NCBI): domain Bacteria; kingdom Bacillati; phylum Actinomycetota; class Actinomycetes; order Micromonosporales; family Micromonosporaceae; genus Micromonospora; species Micromonospora sp. HUAS YX12. The sequence continues at coordinate 5,874,224 of NZ_CP157974.1, read as the reverse complement.
CGCGGGCTGGCGCCTGGTCCGGGCGCTGCCCCGGCCCGTCGCGGCGGCGGCCTTCCGGGTGGGCGCCGACCGCGCCCACCGCAAGGACGGCGGGGGTACGCGCCGGCTGCGCGCCAACCTGCGCCGGGTGGTCGGCCCCGGCATGCCCGACGCGGAGCTGGACGCGCTGGTGCGCGACGGGCTGCGCTCGTACGCCCGCTACTGGATGGAGGCGTTCCGGCTGCCCGGCCTGAGCCGCACCGAGATCCTCGCCGGGTTCCGCCTCGACGGGCAGGAACTGCTCGCCGCCGACGTGGCGGCCGGGCGGGGCGCCGTGGTGGCGCTGCCGCACGCCGGCAACTGGGATGCCGCGGGCGCCTGGGTGGCGGCCACCGGCTGGCCGATGACCACGGTGGCCGAGCGGCTTCCGGACGGCGTCTACGAGCGGTTCGTCGGGTTCCGGGAAGGGCTGGGCATGGAGATCCTGCCCAATACCGGCGGCCCGCGTCCCGCGTTCGACGTGCTGGTGGACCGGCTGCGCGCCGGTTACGTGGTGCCCCTGCTGGCGGACCGCGACCTCTCCGCGCGGGGCGTGGAGGTGGACTTCTTCGGCGGCCGGACCCGGATGCCGGCCGGTCCCGCGCTGCTGGCCGTCCGTACCGGCGCCCCGCTCTACGTCGCCTCGATGTGGTACGAACCGGACGCGGCGTGCGCCTCGATCGAGGGCCCGCTGCCGCTGCCGGATCCGGACAGCGCGCCACTCGACGAGCGGGTCCGCGCGGTGACGCAGCGGATTGCCGACGGTCTGGCGGCGGGCATCGCCCGGCATCCGCAAGACTGGCACATGTTGCAGCGGATGTGGCTGGACCAGGGCCGGGACGGTACGCCCACGCCGGCGCAGCCACCGGCCACCACCGGCACGGTCTAGGGGGGCGCAGTGCGTATCGGCATCGTGTGCCCGTACTCGTTCGACGTGCCGGGCGGCGTGCAGAACCACGTCATGGACCTGGCCGAGGCGCTGCTCGGGCTCGGCCACGAGGTGAGCGTGCTGGCGCCCGCCGACGAGGACTCGGCGCTGCCGCCGTACGTGGTGTCGGCCGGCCGGGCGGTGCCGCTGCCGTACAACGGGTCGGTCGCCCGGATCGCGTTCGGCCCGGTCTCCACCGCCCGGGTGCGCCGCTGGATCACCCGTGGCGACTTCGACGTGCTGCACGTGCACGAGCCGCTCACGCCGAGCCTGTCGATGCTGGCGGTGCTCTGCGCCCGCGGCCCGGTGGTGGCCACGTTCCACACCGCGATGACCCGCTCCCGGGTGATGTCGGCCGCGCAGGGCGTGCTCCAGATCGTGCTGGAGCGGATCACCGCCCGGATCGCGGTCAGCGCGCTGGCCCGCAAGGTGCAGGTCGAGCACATGGACGGCGGCGCGGTGGAGATCCCGAACGGGGTGGCGGTGGCGAAGTTCGCCGGGGTGCCGCCGCTGCCGGGCTGGCCGGGGGAGTGCGCCCCGGGCACCGGCGGGACGCTGGGGTTCCTGGGCCGGTTCACCGAACCGCGCAAGGGCTTCCCGATCCTGCGGGACGCGTTCGTCGCGCTGGCGCCGCACCGCCCCGGGCTGCGCCTGCTGGTCGCCGGCCCGGGCGACGCCGACGAGCTGTACGGGCGTTTCCCGGCCGGCCTGCGCGACCGGGTCACGTTCCTCGGCCTGGTCTCCGAGGCGGACAAGGCACGCATGCTGCGCAGCGTGCACCTCTACGTCGCACCGAACACCGGAGGGGAGTCCTTCGGGATGATCCTCACCGAGGCGCTCGCCGCCGGCACCACGGTGGTCGCCAGCGACCTGGACGCGTTCCGCCGGGTGCTCGACGGCGGGCGGGCCGGCCGGCTGTTCCCGACCGGCGACGCGGTCGCGCTGGGCGCCGCGCTGTCCGAGCTGCTCGACGACGACGGCCGCCGCGCCGGGCTCACCGCCTGCGGCGACCAGGTGGTGGCGAATTTCGACTGGCCCGTGGTTGCCCGCCGCGTTCTGGAGGTATACGCAGCCGCGATCGAGGCCACCGACGGCCGGGTCATGGACCAGGAGTGGGCGGGTCTGGGCTGACCGCTGTGGCCGCTGCGGCCGCTGTGACGAGCGCGTCGACCGGTGCACCGCGCCGGCCGGCCGGGATGAGGAGCAGCACTACGATGCCGGGCATGTGGTGGGTGGTGGGCGCGGTCGCGGTGCTCGGGGTGCTCTCGGCGTACCTGATCTGGACGTCCGGCCGGGTGCAGCGGCTCCAGGTCCGCGCGGACTCGGCGGCCCGCGCGCTCGACGCGCACCTGCTGCGCCGCGCGGCCGCCGCCGCGGTCCTGGCCGAGCAGCGGTACGGCGTGGAGCTGTACGCAGCCGCCCGGATCGCGCTGGACGCCGCTCCGGAGGAGCGCGAGGCGGCCGAGAACGACCTGACCCGGCAGTTGCGCGCGGTGCGGCTGGACCCGGACGACCCGGCCTGCGCGGCGGTGATCGCGGCCAGCCGGCGGCTGGCGCTGGCCCGGCAGGTACACACCGACCTGGTCCGGGACGCCCGCTCGGCGCGGGGGCGTCCGGTGGTACGGCTGTTCCGGATGGGACGCGGGCGGGAGTGGCCCCGCTACTTCGACATCGACGACCCCACGCTGGCCTCGCACGCGGACGTGACCACCGGCTGATGCACCGGCCGTGACGGGGGCCACACGGCAGGCCACCGGGGGTTCGATTGGCGCTCGGACCGGCGTCGCGCCGGTCGTAGCATTCCTGCGCAGTCACCTCCCGAGCACGCCGAGGAGCGATGTCCCGTGTCTGAATCCGCAGCCCCGACCACCGCCACCGCTGTCGGCACCGCCCGCGTCAAGCGCGGCATGGCCGAGATGCTCAAGGGCGGTGTGATCATGGACGTGGTCACCCCCGAGCAGGCGAAGATCGCCGAGGACGCCGGCGCCGTCGCCGTGATGGCCCTGGAGCGCGTACCGGCCGACATCCGCGCGCAGGGCGGCGTGTCCCGGATGAGCGACCCGGACATGATCGACGGCATCATCCAGGCCGTCTCGATCCCGGTGATGGCCAAGGCCCGCATCGGCCACTTCGTCGAGGCGCAGATCCTCCAGGCGCTCGGCGTCGACTACGTCGACGAGTCCGAGGTGCTGACCCCGGCCGACTACGCCAACCACATCGACAAGTGGGCGTTCACCGTCCCGTTCGTGTGCGGGGCGACGAACCTGGGCGAGGCGCTGCGCCGGATCACCGAGGGCGCCGCGATGATCCGCTCGAAGGGCGAGGCGGGCACCGGAGACGTCTCCAACGCCACCACCCACATGCGCAGGATCCGGCAGGAGATCCGCCGGCTCCAGTCGCTGCCCGACGACGAGCTGTACGTCGCGGCCAAGGAGCTGCAGGCACCGTACGAGCTGGTCAAGGAGGTCGCCGAGCAGGGCAAGCTGCCGGTCGTGCTGTTCACCGCCGGCGGCATCGCGACCCCTGCGGACGCGGCCATGATGATGCAGCTCGGCGCCGAGGGCGTCTTCGTCGGCTCGGGCATCTTCAAGTCCGGCAACCCGGCCCAGCGGGCCGCCGCGATCGTCAAGGCGACCACGTTCCACGACGACCCGGACGTGCTCGCCAAGGTCTCCCGCGGGCTGGGCGAGGCGATGGTCGGCATCAACGTCGACGAGATCCCGCAGCCGCACCGGCTCGCCGAGCGCGGCTGGTGAGGGTAAGGAGGGGCCCTCTGTTAACGCCTCCGGTAGAGGCGGGGCCCCTTGTTAACACCTCGGAAGGAGCATCATGGCCGTACCCGTGATCGGCGTGCTCGCCCTCCAGGGCGACGTTCGCGAGCACGTCGCCGCGCTGGCCGGGGCGGGTGCCGACGCCCGGCCGGTGCGGCGGCCGGGCGAGCTGGACGCGGTCGACGGCCTGGTGGTGCCCGGCGGCGAGTCGACCACGATCAGCAAGCTGGCGGACATCTTCGAGATGCGTGAGCCGATCGACAAGCGGATCGCCGCCGGCATGCCGGTCTACGGCTCCTGCGCCGGCATGATCATGCTGGCCGCCGAGGTGCTGGACGGCCGCCCCGACCAGCGTGGCTTCGCCGGCGTCGACATGACGGTGCGGCGCAACGCGTTCGGCCGGCAGGTCGACTCGTTCGAGGCGCCGGTGGCGCTCACCGGCGTCGACGGCGGCCCGTTCCACGCGGTGTTCATCAGGGCCCCCTGGGTCGAGCGCGTCGGCCCGGACGTCGAGGTGCTCGGCCGGGTGACCGAGGGCCCGGCCGCGGACCGGATCGTCGCGGTGCGGCAGGGCAACCTGCTGGCCACGTCGTTCCACCCCGAGCTGACCGGCGACCTGCGGCTGCACCGCCACTTCGTGGACCTCGTCCGGGCCGCCAGCTGACCGGTCGGCGGCACGTCCGCGCCGGTCAGCCGTCAGCCGGCGACGGCGCGCAGCTGTCCGGGCCGCCGGCCGAGGAGCCGGTCCAGGCCGGCCGCGGAGGCGGCGTCCGCGGGCAGGTGGACGACGATCCGCTGGTGGGCGTCGTCGGCCAGCTCCAGGGTCTCGTACGCCAGTCGCAGCAGGCCGACCTCCGGGTGCCGCAGCCCGCGCACGCCGGTGCGCGGGGCGGCCACCGGACGCCGCCGCCACCGGTCGGTGAACGGCGCTCCCACCGTGCGGGCCAGCCGCTCGGCGAACGCGTCCGTGGCCGGGTCGCCCCGCCGTAGCCGGTGCAGCTCGGCGACCTGCTGGTCCGCCAGCTCCGCCCACTGCGGGAAGTGGTCGCGGGCACGCTCGTCGGCAAACGTGAACCAGAGCAGGTTCGGCCGGCTGCCGTCGAGCAGGCCGAGCGGGCGGGCGAGCCGGTCGAACGCGTCGTTCCAGGCCAGCACCTCGCTGAGCTGGTTGACGACGTACGCCGGGTTGTCGCGCAGCCCGTCGAGCACGGCCCGGACCGTCGGGCGGACGGTGCGGGCGACGGACGCCCGTTCGTGCGGGCACAACTGCCGGCTGTGGCCGACGGTCGAGAGCTGGTGCAGGTGGTCCCGGTCGGCGTCGTCGAGGAGCAGGGCGTCGGCGAGCGCCGCGAGGATCTCCGGCGAGGGCCGGGTGTCGCGCCCCTGCTCCAGCCGGGTCAGGTACTCCACGCTGACCTGGGCCAGCGTCGCCAGCTCCGCCCGGCGCAGACCGGGCGTGCGGCGACGCGGACCCGACGGAAACCCCACGTCGGCCGGGCGCAGCGCCTCCCGGCGGCTGCGCAGGAACGCCCCCAGCTCGCCGTCCATCATCGGCCCAGTCTCGCACCGGCAGCGGGTCGCCGGGTGGCCCCGGCAGGGCCAGCCTCGCGCCGGTCTCCCGGTCCGGCGGCGACCGGACCGACGATTCCCGGCATGAGAGCGACACAGAGGACAGGACCGGTCCGGATCGGTCTGATCGTGGGAAGCACCCGCCCGGGCCGGCGTGGCGCCGCCGTCGCCGGCTGGGCCGCGCAGGTGTGCTCGCGGCACCCGGCGGTGCGCGCCGGGTCGGCCGAGCTCGAGGTGATCGATCTGGCGGAGCAGGCGTTGCCGCTGCTCGACGAGCCGGTGCCGGCGATGTTCGGCGACTACCGGCAGCCGCACACCAGGCGGTGGAGCGCTGTCGTGGCCGCCTGCGACGCGTTCGTATTCGTCACCCCGGAGTACAACCATTCGGTTCCCGCCGCGCTGAAGAACGCCGTCGACTACCTGTACGCGGAGTGGAACGACAAGGTGGCCGGGCTGCTCGGCTACGGCGTGCAGGGTGGCGTCCGGGCCACCGACCACCTGCGGCTCGTCCTGGCCGAGGTGCGCGTGGCGGTAGTGCCCACGCAGGTCTCCGTTCCGATCTTCACCGATTTCGACTTCTCCGGGTCGGATCCCGGCGATCCCACCGCGCCCGGCGTCCTGTCGCCCGGCGAGGAGCGGGAGGAGTCGTTGTCGGCCATGCTGACCGAGGTCCTGGCCTGGTCGGCGGCCCTGCCCGCGCCGTGGCGGGCAGCGGACCGGGGGACGGCGGGCGTGCCGGCCGCCGAGGGCAGCCCGGAGCTGGTGGCGTGAGCGTGGAGATGATCCTGATCCGCTACCGGGTCCGCCCGGAGCGCCTGGCCGAGCATCTGCGCCTGCTACGCGCCGTCCACGACGAGCTGGCCCGGCTGCGCCCGTCCGGTTTCCGGTACGTCTCCTACCGGCTCGACGACGAACGCAGCTTCGTCGAGGTGGCCACGGCGCCGGAGCTGCCCGGGCCGCTGCCGCAGATGGAGTCGTTCCGGCGTTTCCGGGCGGGTCTGGAGGAGCGCTGCGAGGAACGCGAGACGTTCGAGCCGACAGTGGCGCTCTCGTACGGCTTCGAAGAATGAGTGGCCGGTCCGTCCCCGGTTGTGCCGGTTCGGGTGGGCTGGGGCGGGCCGGTGCCGTGCGGCGCGTGACAGTGACCCGCCCGCCGCCGGTAGGATTGCCGAGATTCGGCAGGGCCATCAGCCCGCCGCGGCTCCCAGCGAAGATCACGGCACCTCGACGTGCGCCGGCGGGGGAGCGGGGCGTGTGCGGTGCGGTCGATGCAGACGGCGGGTAGCAACGGAGGTAACAGATGTCCGGCCACTCAAAGTGGGCGACGACCAAGCACAAGAAGGCGGTCATCGACGCCAAGCGCGGCAAGATGTTCGCCAAGCTGATCAAGAACGTCGAGGTGGCGGCCCGTACCGGCGGCGGCGACCCGGCCGGCAACCCGACTCTCTACGACGCCATCCAGAAGGCGAAGAAGAACTCGGTACCGAACGACAACATCGACCGCGCGGTCAAGCGCGGCTCCGGCCTGGAGGCCGGCGGCGCCGACTACCAGACGATCATGTACGAGGGCTACGGCCCGAACGGCGTTGCGCTGCTGATCGAGTGCCTCACCGACAACCGCAACCGTGCCGCCACCGAGGTGCGTACCGCGCTGACCCGCAACGGCGGCTCGTTCGCCGACGCCGGCTCGGTGTCGTACATGTTCTCCCGCAAGGGCGTGGTGATCGTCCCCAAGGCCGGCACCAGCGAGGACGACGTGATGCTCGCCGTGCTCGACGCGGGCGCGGAGGAGGTCAACGACCTCGGTGAGGCGTACGAGGTGGTCTCCGAGCCGGGTGACCTGGTCGCGGTCCGCACCGCGCTGCAGGACGCCGGCATCGAGTACGAGTCGGCCGAGTCCTCCCTCATCCCCAGCGTGAACGTGCCGCTGGACGAGGAGGGCGCGCGCAAGATCTTCAAGCTGATCGACGTGCTGGAGGACTGCGACGACGTGCAGAACGTCTACGCCAACTTCGACGTCAGCGACGAGGTCATGGCCGCCGTCGGCTGACGTCCGGCCGGCGGTTGCCGACCGCGCTGCGGTGCCCGACGGATCGACGCCCGGCGACTAGACTGTGGCGGTGGCCGGAAAGTCTGGACAAGTCGTCAGCAGCATCGGGACATGGAGTGTCGCCGTGGGAGCGATCGGCCTCCTGCTGAGCCTCGCCACCAAGGCGCTCGATCGAGATCTCGTCTTCGCCGCGGCGTTGCTCGTGATCGGTGGTCTGCTGTTGCAGGCTGCGGTCTGGGGGAGCAATGGCAGAGGGCGGCTTCGGAGCGGTGACGGCTGATCCCGCCCCGACGCGCGAAGCGCCGGCCACCCTCGTCGGGTGGCCGGCGCCTGCCGTCTCATGCGGTCAGCCGATCGGCTCCCGCTGCCGCCACGCCGTCCGCACCGAGGTCCGCCCGTTGGTGCGCAGCAGCGAGCCCTCGTAGATCCGCGCCCCGGCGAGCAGGAACCCGGCCGCCGCGAGCAGCAGCAGCGCCAGCGACACGACCGGCTCCCACGGCGCCGCGTCGCCGGTGAACAGCCGTACCGGCATCGCGGTCGGCGAGGAGATCGGCAGGTACGACAGGATCCGCATGGCGGCGGCGTTGTCGTTGAGGAACACCACGGCGAAGAACGGCGCCATCACCGCGAGCTGCACCGGTGTGGACGCCCCCGCGATGTCCTCCTGCCGGTTCACCAGCGCCCCGGCCGCCGCCCACATCGCCGCGAGCAGCAGGAAACCGCACAGGAAGAACGGCACGAACCAGCCGACCGCCGGCGCGATCAGGCTCAGCAGGTCACCGCCGCCGGTCAGGCGCATCCCGATCAGCGCGGCGGCCGCGATCAGGGTGATCTGCCCCAGTGCCAGCGCGCCCGCGGCGAGGATCTTGCCGGCCAGCAGGGCCCGGGCCGGCACGGCGGCCACCAGGATCTCCACGATCCGGGTCTGCTTCTCCTCGGTGACGCTCTGCGCGATCTGCAACCCGAACGTCTGGGACATGAAGAAGAAGACGAACGCGAAGGCGAACGGCACCAGATAGGCCGTCAGCGGGTCCACCGCGTCCGGGTCCAGCAGCCGTACCTGCGGTGCGGCGCTGAGCGCGGAGACCACGTCGTCCGGGGCCCGCTCGTCGGCGACCACGACCGGACCGGCCACCACCGCGGCGTCCGCGTCGCCGTCGCGTACCGCCTGCTCGGCGGCGCCGTCGTCGGCGACCAGGAGGACGTCCAGCCCGGCCGCCCGCAGCGGTTCGGCGCCGGCGGCGGTCACCGCCACGGTGGACGGACCGCTGCTCAGCATCGCCGGCACCACCGTGGCGACCACGGCGAGCAGCAGGAAGATCAGCGTGCTGTAGAGGAACGTCTTGTCGCGGACCTTGACCTTGATCTCGCGGGCCGCGACCAGCCGGGTGGCCTGGAACGTGTTCACTGGTTGACCTCTCGGAAGATCTCGGCGAGGGAGGGGGTGACCGGGCCGAACGCGCGCACCGGGCCGCGGGCCAGCGCCGCGCGCAGCACCGACTGGTCGTCGGCGGGCGGGTCCAGGTCGAACACGGCGCGCGCGCCGTCGAGGTCGACCAGGCGCACGCCGGGCTGGTCCCGCAGCCAGCCGGCGTCGCCGTCGACCACGAGCGAGAACCGGGGCAGCGTGTACGCGGCGCGCAGCTCCTCGCGGGCGCCGGCGGCCCGGATCGTGCCGCCCGCGATGAGCACCAGGTCGTCGCAGAGGCGTTCCACCACGTCGAGCTGGTGGCTGGAGAACAGCACCGGCGCTCCGGCGGCGGCGCGTTCCCGCAGCACCGCGACCACCATGTCGACGGCGAGCGGATCGAGCCCGGAGAACGGCTCGTCCAGGATCAGCACCTCCGGGTCGTGCACCAGCGCGGCGGCGATCTGCGCCCGCTGCTGGTTGCCCAGCGACAGCGTCTCCAGCAGGTCGTCGGCCCGGTCGCCGAGACCGACCCGCTCCAGCAGCGCGTCGGTACGCCGGCGCGCCCCGGCTGCGTCCAGCCCGTACAGGCGGCCGAGGTGGACCACCTGCTCGCGGGGCGTCATCTTCGGGTAGAGGCCGCGTTCCTCCGGCATGTAGCCGAACCGGGCCCGGGCCTCGCGCGCGAGCGGTCGCCCCTGCCACGTCACCTGCCCGGCGTCCGGGGCGAGCACGCCGAGGATGATCCGCATGGTGGTGGTCTTGCCGGCGCCGTTGCCGCCGACGAATCCGGTCATGCGCCCGGCGGTCACGTCGAAGGAGACGTCTTTGAGCACCTGACGGCCGCCGAAGCTGCGGTCGACGCCGTCGAGGCGGAGCACGCTGGTCATGATCCCGACGCTACGGGCGGCCCTCGCCCCCGTCGTCCCACCACGGGGCGATCACGGGGTCCGTCGCGCGGTGGACGGGCGTCATCCGCCGGGCCGCACCACCCCGTGCTCGTACGCGAACACCACCGCCTGCACCCGGTCGCGCAGCCCGAGCTTGGACAGCACCCGGCTCACGTGGGTCTTCACCGTCGCCTCCCCGACGTGCAGGACGTCCGCGATCTCGGCGTTGCTGGCCCCGCGCGCGACGAGTTCCAGCACCTCGCGCTCGCGCGGGGTCAGGTCCGCCGTCGCGGCGTCGTGCCGGGGGTCCGGTGGCGCGGCGCCGGGACGGGCGAACGTGGAGATCACCCGCCGGGTGAGCGCCGGCGCGATCAGCCCCTCGCCGCGCGCCACCACCCGGACCGCCTCGATCAGGTCCTCCGGGGTGCCGTTCTTGAGCAGGAAGCCGCTCGCCCCGGCGCGCAACGCGGCGAACAGGTAGTCGTCGCGGTCGAAGGTGGTGAGGATGAGCACCGCCGGGCCGCCCGGCGTCGCGTCCCCGGTGATCCGGCGGGTGGCCTCCAGCCCGTCGAGCACCGGCATCTCCACGTCCATCAGCACCACGTCCGGCCGCAGCGCGGACGCCATCGACACGGCGCGCTGCCCGTCGGCGGCCTCGCCGACCACCTCGATGTCGTCCTCGACCTCCAGGATCACCCGGAAACCGGTCCGGACCAGGTGCTGGTCGTCGACGAGCAGCACCCGGACCGGCGCGCTCACGCCGCCCGCCCGGCGGCCTCGACCGGCAGCGGCATGCGGGCCCGGACCCGGAACCCGCCGCCGGGGCGAGGCCCGGTCTCCACCTCACCGCCGTGCGCGGCGGTCCGCTCCCGCATGCCGATCAGGCCCAGCCCGGCACCGGCCGCCGGTACGCCGCCGTGTCCGTCGTCGCTCACGTCGATCTCCAGTTCCCTCGCCAGGTAGCGGATCCGCACGTCCAGAGTGGTGGCGTGGGCGTGCTTGACCACGTTCGTCACCGCCTCCTGCACGATCCGGTACGCCGCCTGCGACACCGAGCGGGGCAGCGGCGCCGGTTCCCCGTACACGCCGAGTTCGGCCCGCAGCCCGGTCTCCCGGGCCCGGTCGACGAGCGCGGCGACCTGGTCGATGCCGGCGGTGTCCTCCGGCGCGGTGGCCGTGCCGGCCGCGGCGTCCGGGTCGCGCAGCACGCCGAGCATCCGGCGCAGCTCGTCGACCGAGGTGCGGGCCGTCTCCTCGATCGCGGCCAGGGCGGTACGCGCCTTGTCCCGGTCCCTGTCGAACACGCGCCGGCACGCGGCGGCCTGCACGCCCATCACCGACACGTGGTGGGCGACCACGTCGTGCAGCTCGCGGGCGATGCGGACCCGCTCGCCCATCACCGCGCGCTCGCGCGCCTCGACCTGTGACCGGCGCAGTTGCTCGGCCTGCTCCCGCAGTTCGTGCCGGCGGCGCGCGGCCACCCAGGCGGTCTGCCCGGAGTAGTAGGCGAACCCGAAGAACAGCACGTTGTAGAAGACGCCGTTGACCACGGCGGCGAGCACCGGCGGTACCGGACCGGCGGCGTCGGCGAAGGAGGCCGCCGAGATCTGGTCGGCCCGCAGCGCGAGGGACAGCGCGAGCCAGCCGAACATCGCCACGATGATGCCGGCCCGCAGCCGCCCGGCCAGCCGCCGGTCGGCGCCCCACGCGCCGAGCGTGAACAGGGCGGCGAACAGCGCGCCAGACGGGAGCTGGGCGAGCGGGACGGCCCGCGCCTGCCCGGCGACGAAGGCGATCGAGACGAGCACCGCGACGGTGGCGGGCCACCGCCGCCGTACGGCCAGCGGGGCGGTCACCGCGACGGTCCACCAGACCTGCTCGGCCGCGCTCGGCGGCGGCCCGAGCAGGAACGCCCCGGTGCTGTGCGCCAGGGTCAGCTCGAACAGGGCCAGCACGGTGACCGCGAGCCCGACCCAGAGGTCGGCACGGAACTGCGCGGCCGTGGGCGCCGGCCGGCGCCAGGCGGTGGTGGGTGCGGTGTTCACCGTACGACCATGCCACCGCCGGCGCCGGCGCGGCGACCGGGACGTAATCGGGTGGGCCGGACGACAGTGGCGACGTAGCCTGCCGGGGTGTTCGTGCCCGATCTGCCGTTACGCACCGAGCGCCTGCTGCTGCGCGCCTTCACCGCCGGTGACCTGGCGGTGCTCCGGGACTACCGGGGCCGCCCGGAGGTCACCCGGTTCCTCTACCACGAGCCGTACGACGACGCCGCCGCCCGGGCCGCGATCGACCGGCTGGTCCGGCGGACCGCGCTGCGCGCTCCCGGCGACGTGCTCAACCTCGCCGTGACGCTGGCGGACACCGGCGAGTTCCTCGGCGACGTGCTGCTGAGCTGGACCAGCGGGGAGCACCGGCAGGGCGAGATCGGGTACGTGGCGCACCCCGATCACACCGGCCGGGGGTACGTCACCGAGGCGGCCCGGGAGATGCTGCGGGTCGGATTCGACGGGCTGGGGCTGCACCGGATCGTCGGTCGGCTGGACGCCCGCAACATGGCGTCGGCCCGGGTGCTGGAGCGGCTGGGCATGCGCCGGGAGGCGCACCTGCGGGAGAACGAGTTCGTCAAGGGGGAGTGGACCGACGAGGTGGTCTACGCGCTGCTGGGCCGCGAGTGGCGCGCGGCGGCCTGACTGCCCGCGTACGCCGAAGGCCCGGCACGCCCACGACGGGGCGTGCCGGGCCGTGCGGGGCTCAGGCGGCGCGGCGGGCCTTGACCGCGCTGTCGATCAGGTCCCAGACCGCGACCAGCACGACCACCACGGCGGTCACCCGGGCGACCTGGTCGATGCCGCCCTCGCGCAGCCAGGCGAACCGCTCGACCAGCTCCGGGTTGAGCAGCCGGTCGGTGAACAGCAGCCAGAGCACCGGCGCCGTGAACGCGGCGTTGAGCACCGCGTTGACCGCCACCAGCGGCCAGGTCCACCGGCCCGACCGGTACTTGGCGATCTCCAGGCCGACGGTGGCCAGCAGCACCACGATCAGGGCCGGCAGCCAGAAGCTCCAGAGCGCCGGGTCGAGCACCGGCATCCGGGAGCCGTCGTCGGTGGTCCAGCGCTGGAAGTGCTGACCGACCAGACCACCGACGGTGGCGAGCAGGAACACCACCGAGGCGATGCTGTCGGACTGGCTGATCTGCCGCTCCCGGCTCTCCTCGGGGAGCTGGTCGACGGTCCACTCGGGCAGGCCGAGCGGGGTCCGGGTGCGCTCCAGTACGGCGAACACCAGCGTGACCCAGAACGCGATCTGCACCGCGGTCTGCATCGCGGCCACGACCGCCGTGCCGATGGCCGCGCCCGGCTCGTCGTCGAACAGCGCCTTGGCGAGGCCGGCGAGCACGCCGACGATCGCCGGGATGTACGTGAGCAGCTGCCGCAGCAGCCGCCACCACATCAGGTAGTAGCGCGGGCCGATGAGTTGCAGGGTGCGGTCGCTGTAGCGGGCGGCGAGCTTCTCGGGATGGCCCAGCTCGGTGAGCACCTCGCGCTCGGCGGAGGCGTGGTCCTGCCCGCCCGAGGTCCGGTCGTCGATCATGTCGGCGATGGAGCCGCGCAGTTCCTCGGCGAGTTCCAGGCGGCGTTGCGCGGGCACGGCCCGCATGGTGGCGGCGACGTAACGGTCGGTCAGGGAACTCATCGTTCCGCTCCTTCGATCAGGTCGGTGACGGACGTCCGCACCGCGGTCATGTCGTCGAGCAGGCGGTTCAGGACGGCTTCGCCGTCGTCGCTGGTCCGGTAGAACTTGCGCGGCCGGCTCTCCTCGGTGTTCCACTCGCTGGTCAGCAGGCCCTGGTCCTCCAGGCGGCGCAGCAGCGGGTAGAGCGTGTTGGCGTCGACCGCGAAGCCGTGCGCGGCCAGCCGTTGCAGCAGGGCGTATCCGTAGTCGGGGCGGCGCAGGGCGACCAGGCTGGCCACCACGACAGTGCCGCGTCGTAGCTCCTGGAGGTGGGTCCGGAGGACCTCTTCGCTGACCATGTCCAACACAATAGTGTGTGCCACACACTATTGCAAGAGAGAAGAACATCGCGTGCCGCACACCGGCTGGTCGGAGAGACCCGGACCACCCTCGGCGCGGACGGTGGAGCCCGCACGAGCACCTCGGTAGGGTGGGTCGGTCGACTCCGACGCAGCTTGATCCACAACCCGGGGGGCGCCACGCATGGGCGATTCGTTCGCGCATCTGCACGTACACACCGAGTACTCGATGCTCGACGGGGCGGCCCGGCTCAAGGACCTCTTCGCCGAGGCGGCGCGGCTCGGCATGCCGGCGGTGGCGATCACCGACCACGGCAACATGCACGGCGCGAACGACTTCTACAAGCAGGCCATGGACGCCGGGGTCAAGCCCATCCTCGGCGTCGAGGCGTACGTCGCGCCGGAGTCGCGCTTCCACAAGGCCCGGGTCAAGTGGGGGCGCCCCGAGCAGAAGAGCGACGACGTCTCCGGCAACGGCGCGATCACCCACATGACCATGTGGGCGGCCAACCGCGACGGCCTGCACAACCTGTTCAAGCTCAACTCCCGCGCCTCCATGGAGGGCCACTACGTGAAGTGGCCCCGGATGGACATGGAGCTGATCGCCGAGCACGCCCAGGGCATCATGGCCACCACCGGCTGCCCGTCCGGCGCGGTGCAGACCCGGCTGCGGCTCGGCCAGTTCGACGAGGCGCTCAAGGTCGCCGCCGCGTACCAGGACATCTTCGGCAAGGACAACTACTTCCTGGAGATCATGGACCACGGCCTCGACATCGAGCGCCGGGTCCGCGACGGGCTCACCGAGATCGCCCGCAAGCTCGACATCCCGCCGGTGGTCACGAACGACTCGCACTACACCCACGAGGCGCAGGCCGAGGCGCACGACGTGCTGCTCTGCGTACAGACCGGCAGCAACGTGGCCGACCCGAACCGGTTCCGCTTCGAGGGCGGCGGCTACTTCGTCAAGTCCGCCGACCAGATGCGCGCGGTCGACTCCTCCGAGCTGTGGCAGCAGGGCTGCCGCAACACGCTGCTGGTGGCCGAGAAGGTCGACCCGGCCGGCATGTTCACCTTCCACAACCTGATGCCGCGGTTCCCGATCCCCGAGGGCGAGACCGAGGAGTCCTGGTTCCGCAAGGAGACGTTCGCCGGGCTGGCGCGCCGCTTCCCCAACGGCATCCCGGAGGGCCACGTCGTCCAGGCCGAGTACGAGCTGGGCGTCATCATCCAGATGGGCTTCCCGTCGTACTTCCTCGTGGTCGCCGACTTCATCCAGTGGGCCAAGAGCCAGGGCATCGCGGTCGGCCCCGGGCGTGGCTCGGCGGCCGGCTCGCTCGTGGCGTACGCGCTGGGCATCACCGACCTCGACCCGATCCCGCACGGCCTGATCTTCGAGCGGTTCCTCAACCCCGAGCGCGTCTCCATGCCGGATGTCGACATCGACTTCGACGAGCGCCGGCGCGGTGAGGTCATCAAGTACGTGACCGACAAGTGGGGCGAGGACAAGGTCGCGCAGATCGCCACGTTCGGCACGATCAAGGCGAAGGCCGCGATCAAGGACTCGGCCCGGGTGCTCGGCTACCCGTACGCGGTGGGCGACCGGATCACCAAGGCCATGCCCCCGGCGGTGATGGGCAAGGACATCCCGCTGTCCGGCATCTTCGACCCGAAGCACCCCCGCTACGCCGAGGCGGGCGAGATCCGCGGCCTCTACGAGTCCGACCCGGACGTCAAGAAGGTCATCGAGACCGCCAAGGGCATCGAGGGCCTGATCCGGCAGACCGGTGTGCACGCCGCCGGCGTCATCATGTCCGCCGAGCCGATCATCGAGCACATCCCGCTCATGCGGCGCGACTCCGACGGCGTCATCATCACGCAGTTCGACTACCCGACCTGCGAGTCGCTCGGGCTGCTGAAGATGGACTTCCTCGGCCTGCGCAACCTGACGATCATCGACGACGCGGTGAAGAACATCCAGCTCAACCACGGCCGGGAGCTGGACCTGCTCGGCCTGCCGCTGGACGACAAGCAGGCGTACGAGCTGCTGGCCCGCGGTGACACCCTCGGCGTGTTCCAGCTCGACGGCGGGCCGATGCGCTCGCTGCTGCGGCTGATGAAGCCGGACAACTTCGAGGACATCTCCGCCGTCCTGGCGCTCTACCGGCCCGGCCCGATGGGCGTGGACTCGCACACCAACTACGCGCTGCGCAAGAACGGGCTCCAGGAGATCACCCCGATCCACCCGGAGCTGGAGGAGCCGCTGCGCGAGATCCTCGCGCCCACGTACGGCCTGATCGTCTACCAGGAGCAGGTGCAGCGGGCCGCCCAGATCCTCGCCGGTTACACGCTCGGCCAGGCCGACCTGCTGCGCCGGGCGATGGGCAAGAAGAAGAAGGAGATCCTCGACAAGGAGTTCATCCCGTTCCGGGACGGCTGCCGCGAGCGCGGCTACTCCGACGAGGCCATCCAGGCCGTGTGGGACGTGCTGGTCCCGTTCGCCGGCTACGCGTTCAACAAGGCCCACTCCGCCGCGTACGGCCTGGTCTCCTACTGGACCGCGTACCTCAAGGCGCACTACCCGGCCGAGTACATGGCCGCCCTGCTCACCTCCGTCGGTGACGACAAGGACAAGATGGCCTTGTACCTGTCCGAGTGCCGCCGGATGCGCATCCAGGTGCTCCCGCCGGACGTGAACACCTCGGCCGGGCCGTTCACCCCGGTCGGCAAGGAGATCCGCTTCGGTCTCGGCGCCGTGCGCAACGTCGGCGCGAACGTGGTCGCCTCGATCATGCGGTGCCGCGAGGAGAAGGGCGACTACGCCGACTTCTACGACTTCCTGTCCAAGGTCGACGCCGTGGTCTGCAACAAGAAGACCATCGAATCGCTGATCAAGGCCGGGGCGTTCGACTCGCTCAAGCATCCGCGCAAGGGCCTGCTCGCCGTGCACGCCGACGCCATCGACGCGTACGCCGACGTCAAGCGCAAGGAGGCGGTCGGCCAGTACGACCTGTTCGGCGCCGGCTTCGGCGAGGCGGAGACCGGCGGCACCACCACGGTCATGCCGGTCATCGGCGAGGGGGAGTGGGACAAGCGCGACAAGCTCGCGTTCGAGCGCGAGATGCTCGGCCTGTACGTCTCCGACCACCCGCTGTTCGGCCTGGAACACGTGCTCGGCGCGGCGGCGGACACCACGATCGCCGCGCTGTCCGAGGAGGGCACGGTGCCCGACGGCGCGGTGGTCACCCTGGCCGGCATCCTCTCCGGCGTGCAGCGCCGGGTCACCAAGCAGGGCCGGGCCTGGGCGTCGGCGACGCTCGAAGACCTCGCCGGCGGCGTGGAGACGCTGTTCTTCCCGAACACGTACGAGGTGATCGGGCAGTACATCGCCGAGGACGCGATCGTGGTGGTCAAGGGCCGGGTCGACCGGCGCGACGACACCCCGCGCATCATGGCGATGGACATGTCCATGCCGGACGTCACCAGCAACCCGGCCAACAAGCCGGTCACGCTGACCATCCCGGTGCACCGCTGCACGCCGCCGCTCGTGGAACGGCTCAAGGAGACGCTCGTGCTGCACCCCGGCGACACCGAGGTGCACGTCAAGCTGCTCAACGGCGGCAAGGTCACCACGCTGCGTCTCGGCCCGTTCCGGGTCGCGCCGACCACCGCGCTGATGGGTGACCTGAAGAGCGTCCTCGGCCCGGCCAACGTGAGCTGACCGGGCCGAGCGCGTCCGGCTCCCCGCCGCGCGATCTTGCAGTTTCGGCCCTGTGATTCGGGGCTTTGCCCTATTTGCCGGGGCGGAAAGTGCAAGATCACCGGGGGTCGGGGCCCGGGCGCGGGGGCGGCGCGAGTGGGGGCCACGGGGGTGGGATTGGCGGTGTCGGGGTGGGGGAGGGGTGGTTAGCGTCGGGTCATGGAGCTGGAGCAGGCGCAGAAGCTGTGGCAACCGGAACCCGGCTGGCTGAACACGGCCACCTACGGACTGCCGCCGGAGCCGGTGTGGGACGCCGTGCAGCGGATGCTCGCCGACTGGCGGACCGGGCGGGTGTCGTTCGAGGTGTGGGAGGAGTCGGTGGACCGATGCCGGGCCGCGTTCGCCCGGCTGACCGGTGTGGACGCCGCCGACGTGAGCGTCGGCGCCAGCGCGTCGCAACTCGTCGCGCCGATCGCGGCCGGGCTGCCGGCGGGCGCGACGGTGGTGGTGCCCGAGACCGAGTTCACCTCGATCCTGTTCCCGTGGCTGGTTCAGCAGGAGCGCGGCGTGCGGGTTCGCACCGTGCCGCTGGCCGGCCTGGTCGACGCGATCGACGCCGACACGGACCTGGTGGCGTTCAGCGTGGTGCAGTCCGCCGACGGCTATGTGACCCCGTACGACGAGATCGTCGCGGCGGCCCGGGCGCACGGCGCGTTCGTGGTGGCCGACGCGACGCAGGCGTGCGGGTGGCTGCCGTTCGCGGCGGACCGGTCCGACGCGGTGGTGGTGGGGGCGTACAAGTGGCTGATGTCGCCGCGCGGCTCGGCCTTCGCCTACCTGGCCCCGGCGCTGCGCGAGCGGATGCGCCCGGACGCGGCCGGGTGGTACGCCGGCCGCGAGCCGCACGCCTCCTACTACGGGCTGCCGCTGCGCCTGGCCGACGACGCGCGCCGGTTCGACATCGCGCCGCCGTGGCTCAGCTACGGGGGCACCGCCCCAGCACTGGAACTGCTCGCCGACCTCGACCCGGAGGCGGTGCGCGCGTACGACGTGGGGCTGGCCAACCGGTTCCTGGCCGGGCTGGGCCGGCCGTCCGGCGACAGCGCGATCGTCACCGTGGACGTGCCGGACGCCCAGGAGCGGCTGGCCCGCGCCGGGGTGCGCGCGGCGGTACGGGCCGGCCGGGTCCGTGCCTCGTTCCACCTCTACACGACCGAGGCGGACGTGGACCGGGCGGTCGAGGCGCTGACCGGCTGACCGCTCAGGCCAGGTGGCCGCCGATCTTCGTGTACCCGCGCAGCAGGTCGCGGGAGATGATCAGCCGCTGCATCTCGTCGGTGCCCTCGAAGATCCGGTACAGCCGGACCTGCCGGTACCAGCGCTCGATCGGCAGCTCCCGGGTGTAGCCCATGCCGCCGTGGATCTGGAGCACCCGGTCCACCACGCGGTTGACCATGCCGGCGCCGTAGAGCTTGCCCATCGAGGAGGCGTGCCGGGGGTCGAGGCCCGCATCGACGGTCCAGGCCGAGCGCAGGATCAGCCAGCGGGCCGCCTCCAGCTCGGTCTCCGAGTCGGCGATCATCCACTGGATGGCCTGGTTGGTGGCGATCGGCGCGCCGAACGTCTCGCGCGTGTTGGCGTGGTCGATGGCCATCTGGAGGGCGCGTTCGGCGATGCCGACGGCGTGCGACGGGATGGTGTAACGGCCCTTGCCGATCCACTCCATGCCGAGCGTGAAGCCCTGCCCGATCTCGCCGAGGATGTTGCGGTGCGGCACCCGTACGCCGTCGAAGATCAGCGAGGCGGGCCCGCCCTCGCCCATGGTCTGGATGAACTCGGACCGCCAGCCCATCGCGCGGTCCACCAGGAACGCGGTGGCGCCGCCGCGGCGGGCGCCCTTCTCCGGGTCGGTCACCGCGACCACGATGGCGAAGTCGGCGTCGTTGCCGTTGGTGATGAACGTCTTCTCGCCGTCGAGGACCCAGTCGTCGCCGTCGCGGCGGGCGCGCAGCTTGATGTTCGCCGCGTCGGAGCCCGCCCCGGGCTCGGTGATGGCGAAGCAGGAGATCCGTTCCCCCTCGATGGTGGGGATCAGGAACTCGCGCTTCTGCTCCTCGGTGGCGTGGAACAGGATGTTGTCGGCCTCGCCGCCGAAGCGGAACGGCACGAAGCTGCGGCCCAGCTCGGTCCAGATCAGCGACTGCATGACCGCCGGCAGCGCCATCCCGCCGTACTCCTCCGGCGTGGCCAGCCCCCAGAAGCCGAACTTCTTCGCCTTGAGCTGGAGTTCGCGCAGCTCGGAGCGGTCCAGGCCGGGCTGGTGGGCGCGCTCGCGGCGCAGCACCTCCGCCTCCAGCGGCATCACCTCGCGGGTGACGAACGTGCGAACGGTGTCCCGGATCGCGCGTTCCTCGTCGGACAGTGCGAAGTCCACGGTGCCCCCTCAGGTCGACTGGCTCTAAACTAGCGCTGGAAGTTTTCCCGCGTCCAGACCCGACGTCGAAGGGAGGATGATGACCGGGTGCCCCGACCCCGACAGGCCCTGCTCACCCGCGACCGGATCGTCGAGACCGCGCTGGCGCTGATCGACGCCGACGGGCTGGACGCGCTCTCGACCCGGCGGCTCGCCGCGGCGCTGGGCGTACGCGGCCCCTCGCTCTACAACCACTTCGCCACCAAGGAGGAGATCCTCGACGCGGTGGCCGACGGCGTCGCGGCGACAGTCGACATCGCCGTCTTCGACGAGTACGACTGGCTCGACGCGCTCGCCCGCTGGGCGCGCTCGTACCGGGCCGCGCTGGCCGCGCACCCGAACATCGTGCCGTACCTGGCGCGGGGGCCGGGCCGCCGTCCGGCCGCGCTGGCCATGGCCGACGCGGTCTACGGCGCGCTCGTCCGGGCCGGTTGGCCGCCCGCGCGAGCCACCCACATCGGCGCCGCCATGCGCTACTTCGTGGCCGGGTCCGCGCTCGGCTCGTTCGCCCGCGGTTTCGTCGAGGACCCCTCGCTCTACGCCGCGCACCCGCACCTCAACCAGGCCCACCGCCTCGCCGGCCACCAGCGCAGCGTGGACGAGGGCGCGTTCGCGCTCGGCCTGGACGCGCTGCTGCACGGGCTCGCCGCCGAGTACGCGGCCACCGTCGCCCCGCTGGAACGGGTCGGCGGTCCGGAGTAGCGTCGAAACTCCCACCGCTAGTTTCCGCCGCCCCCGAAGGACGCCATGGATCTCGCCGCCGCCCCTCCCGCCCTGCTGACGCGCCGCCACCTGCACGTCGCCGGTGACTGGGTCGACCCGTCGTCGGGCGACACCATCCCGGTGGAGAACCCGGCCACCGCGAGCGTCGTCGGCGAGGTGCCCGCCGGCACACCGGCCGACGTGGACCGCGCGGTCGCCGCCGCCCGCGCCGCGTTCCCCGGCTGGGCCGCCACCGCCCCCGAGCAGCGGGCCGCGCACCTGGACCGGCTGCACACCGCGCTCGCCGCCCGCGCCGACGAGATCGCCCGCACCGTGGCGACCGAGTTGGGCACCCCGCTCAAGCTCGCGACCCGCGTCCAGGCCGGCCTGCCGCTCACAGTGCTGCGCGGCATGGTCGACCTGGCCGCCCGCCCGGCCGCCGAGCGCACGGTCGGCAACTCGCTCGTGGTCCGGGAGCCGGTCGGCGTGGTCGGCGCGATCACCCCGTGGAACTACCCGCTGCACCAGGTGGTCGCGAAGGTCGCGCCCGCGCTCGCCGCCGGGTGCACCGTCGTGCTCAAGCCCAGCGAGCTGACGCCGCTCACCGCGTACCTGCTGTTCGACGCGATCACCGACGCCGGACTGCCGCCCGGTGTGGTGAACCTGGTGCCCGGCACCGGCCCGGTCGTCGGCGAGGCGCTCGCCGCGCACCCCGGCGTCGACCTGGTCTCGTTCACCGGCTCCACCGCCACCGGCCGGCGCATCGCGCATCTGGCCGCCGAGCGCATCGCCCGGGTGTCGCTGGAACTCGGCGGCAAGTCGGCGAACGTCATCCTGGCCGACGCCGACCTGCCCACCGCGGTCAAGGTCGGCGTCGGCAACGCGCTGCTGAACTCCGGGCAGACCTGCACCGCCTGGACCCGGATGCTCGTCCACCGCGACCGCTACGCCGAGGCGCTGGACCTGGTCGCGGCGGCGGTGGCCGGCTACCGGCTCGGCGACCCGTTCGACCCGGCCACCCGGCTCGGCCCGCTCGCCTCCGCCGCGCAGGCCCAGCGGGTACGCGACCACGTCGACCGGGCGCTCGCCGACGGCGCCCGGCTCGTCGCCGGTGGCCCGGACGCGCCACTGCCGCCGCAGGGGCACTTCGTCGCGCCCACCGTCTTCGCCGACGTGCACCCGGACAGCGCGCTCGCCCAGGAGGAGGTCTTCGGGCCGGTGCTCGCGGTGATCCCGTTCGCCGACACCGACGAGGCGGTCGCCATCGCCAACAACTCCCGGTACGGGCTGGCCGGCGCGGTCTGGTCGGCCGACGAGGACGCGGCGCTGGCAGTGGCCCGGCGGATGCGTACCGGCCAGGTGGACGTCAACGGCGGCGCGTTCAACCCGCTCGCCCCGTTCGGCGGCTACAAGCAGTCCGGCCTCGGCCGCGAGCTGGGCGCGTACGGCGTGGAGGAGTTCACCGAGCTGAAGGCGATCCAGCGGTGAGGGCGCTCGTGGTACGCGGCCGGGGCGCCGCACCGGCGGTCGAGGAGGTACGCCTGCCCGCGCCCGGCCCGGGTGAGCTGCGGGTACGCATCCGCGCCGCCGGCATCTGCCACTCCGACCTGGCCATGGTGGACGGCACGCTGGCGCCCGCGTACCCGCTGGTGCTGGGGCACGAGGCGACGGGCGTGGTGGCCGAGGCTGGGCCCGGCACGACGCTCGCCGTCGGCACACCCGTGGTGCTCAACTGGGCCCCGGCCTGCCGGGACTGCTGGCACTGCCGGCACGGCGAACCGTGGCTCTGCGCCGCCAACCCCAACCCGTCCACGCCCCGGGGCGAGACCGCCGCAGGTGAGCCCCTTCAGGTCACGCTCGGGCTCGGCGCGCTCGCCGAGGAGGTGGTGGTGCCGCAGCGCGCCGCCGTACCGGTGCCGGCCGGACTGCCGCCGGAGCAGGCCGCGGTGCTGGGCTGCGCGGTGCTCACCGGCGTCGGCGCGGTCCGCAACACCGCACGGGTCGCACCCGGCGAGTCGGTGGCGGTGATCGGGCTCGGCGGGGTGGGGCTGGCCGTGCTGACCGCCGCGCGGCGGGCCGGCGCGTCGCCGATCCTCGCCGTGGACGTGGTGGAGGCCAAGCGGGACCTGGCGCTCGCCGCCGGGGCCACCGACTTCCTCCGATCGGACGACCGGCTGGGCAAGGAGATCCGGGTTCGCACCGAGGGACGCGGCGTGGACCACGCGTTCGAGTGCGTCGGCCGGTCCGCCACCATCCGCGCCGCCTGGCGGGCGACGCGGCGCGGGGGAGCGGTCACCGTGGTCGGCATGGGCGGCAAGGACGACCTGCTCAGCCTCTCCGCGCTGGACATCTTCCACTCCGCGCGCACGCTGCGCTCCTCGGTGTACGGCTCGACCGACCCGGACCGGGAGGTGCCGGAGCTGGCCGCCGCCCTCGCCGCCGGTGACCTCGACCTGCGGCCGCTGGTGAGCGGCACGGTGCCGCTGACCGAGGCGCCCGCGGCGCTGGACCGGCTGGCCCGCGGCGAGGGCGCCCGCTGGGTGGTCACGTTCCCGGACTGACGTCCCCCTCGACCCGGGCGGCGGCGCCGGGCAGCCGCCGCCCGGCGTCGAGGACGTCGGTCTTCTCCCACGCGGACGGACCCGACCTGCCGGAGTGCGCCGCCGGCCGGTGACGGTGCCGCGCCACATGTCGACGGCCACCGATCGGACCGGACCCGGTCGGGGGTGACCGGCATCTATGGAGGCTGGGTCCGCACCGGCAGGGGTGAATGTGTGGTGGGCCGACATGGCTCGGCCGCTTCGACTCCTCGTAGGTTTCCAGCACGCGACGACCCTGTGACCCCGGTCACCGACCTGGCCGTCGCGTACGGACCTGCGAAGGGTGAGGCGATGGCCGGGCAAGCGATCCTGTCGGCCCGAGGGCTGACCCGGGACTTCCGGGGCTTCCGGGCCGTCGATCGCGTCGACCTCGACGTGGCGCCGGAGACCGTGCATGCCCTCGTCGGCCCGAACGGCGCCGGCAAGACCACACTGTTCAACCTGCTCACCGGCTTCCTGCCGCCCAGCGAAGGGCGGATCGAGCTGGACGGCCGCGACGTGACCGGGCTGCCACCGGAGCGGGTGGCCCGACTCGGCGTGGCCCGGTCGTTCCAGATCACCAGCCTCTTTCCGCAGCTCGGCGCGCGGGAGCACGTCGAGCTGGCCCTCCAGTCGCGCAGCGGGCTGGGCTGGCGGTTCTGGCGGTCGGCGAAGCTGATGCGCCGCTACCGGGACCGGGCCGACGAGCTGCTGGCCATGGTCGGCCTGGCTGACCTCGCCGAGGCGCCGGCCGAGGCGCTCGCGTACGGGCGCAAGCGGGCCCTGG
Source organism: Micromonospora sp. HUAS YX12 (assembly GCF_040215685.1). Taxonomy (NCBI): domain Bacteria; kingdom Bacillati; phylum Actinomycetota; class Actinomycetes; order Micromonosporales; family Micromonosporaceae; genus Micromonospora; species Micromonospora sp. HUAS YX12. Next base: position 5,850,318 of record NZ_CP157974.1, on the reverse strand, counting down.
AGCTGGCCATCGCGCTCGCCCTCGACCCGAAGGTGCTGCTGCTGGACGAGCCGACGGCCGGGATGGGCCTGGAGGACGTCGACCGCACCGTCGACCTGATCGCCACTGTCCGCACCGGACGGACCGTGGTCATGGTGGAGCACAACATGAGCGTGGTGGGCCGGCTCGCCGACACGGTCACCGTCCTGCAGGCCGGCAAGGTGCTGGTCGAGGGGCCGTACGAGCAGGTCCGCGCCGACGAGCGGGTCATCACCGCCTACCTGGGAGCCGCGGATGCTGCGCATTGAGAACCTCTCCGCCTGGTACGGCGAGGCCCAGGTGCTGCGGGAGGTGAGCCTGGAGGTGGCCGCCGGCGAGGTGGTCACCCTGGTCGGGCGCAACGGCGCCGGCAAGTCCACGCTGCTGCGCTCGGTGATGGGGCTGCACCCTGGCCAGCGCGGCGCGATCCACCTCGACGGCCGGGACGTCACCCGGCTGCCGGCGTACAGGCGGGCGCGGGCCGGGCTCGGCTGGGTGCCCGACGACCGGGGCGCGTACGCCACGCTCACGGTCACCGAGAATCTGACCCTACCGCCCCGGGTCGGCCCCGACCCGTGGCCGCTGGAGCGGGTGTACGAGGCCTTCCCGGCCCTGTACGAGCGGCGCGACTCCGCAGCGACCATGCTCTCCGGCGGCGAGCAGCAGATGCTCGCGCTGGCCCGGGTGCTGCGCATGGGAGCCCGGCTGCTGCTCTGCGACGAGCCCACCGAAGGGCTGTCGCCGCTGCTCGTGCAGCAGGTCGGTGACCTGCTTCGGGAGGCCAAGAAGCACAGCGTGACAGTGCTGCTGGTGGAACAGAACCTGCACTTCGCCACCGGCGTCGCCGACCGGCACTACCTGCTGGCCGAGGGACGGATCGCGGAGGCGATGGAGAACGCCGAGGTGCGCTCGCGGGAACGCGAGCTGCTGGCTTATCTCGGCATCTGAATCTGGACGGCTGACCCGCGCGGACCGCGCGGTACGAAGGGGATGCACATGCGTAGGAGCGTGGGTGTGGCCGCCGCCTCGGCGGCGGCGCTGCTGGTGGCCGGCTGCGGCGGCGGTGGTCCGCAGTCCGGCGGCGACTCGAAGCTGACCGGCGACAAGATCGTGCTGGGCGTGCTCAACGACCAGTCGGGCGCCTACTCGGAGCTGTCCGGGCGCAACTCGGTCAAGGCCGTGGAGATGGCCATCGCCGACTTCCAGGCCAAGCACGGCGAGGACGCGGTGACCAGGAACATCACCGTGGAGACCGCGGACCACCAGAACAAGCCGGACGTGGCCAACAGCAAGGCCCAGGAGATGGTCGACCGCAAGGGTGTCGACGCCATCCTGGACGTGCCGACCTCCTCGGCCGCCCTGAAGGTCGCCGACGTGGCCAAGGAGAAGAAGAAGCTGTACTTCAACATCGGCGCGGCGACCACCGACCTGACCGGCAAGAGCTGCAACAAGTACACGTTCCACTACGCGTACGACACCTACATGCTGGCCCACGGCACCGGCACGGTGACCACCGAGCAGGTCGGCAAGAACTGGTACATCCTCTACCCGAACTACGCGTTCGGGCAGGACATGGAGAAGAGCTTCACCGCCGCCATCACCGCGGCCGGCGGGCAGGTCGTCGGCAAGGACGGCGCGCCGTTCCCGAACACCAGCGGCGACTACTCGTCGTTCCTGCTCAAGTCGCCGACGCTGAACCCGAAGCCGCAGGTGCTCGGCACCATGCAGGCCGGCGCGGAGCTGGTCAACGTGGTCAAGCAGTACAACGAGTTCAAGCTGCGGGACAAGGGCGTCGGGCTGGCCGTCGGCCTGATGTTCATCACCGACATCCACTCGCTCACCCCGGCCGCGCTGGCCGGCACCACCTACACCGACGCCTGGTACTGGAACTTCGACCAGCAGAACCGGGAGTGGGCGGACCGGTTCCAGAAGGAGACCGGCACCCGGCCGTCGTTCGCGCACGCCGCGAACTACTCCGCCGCCATGCAGTACCTGGAGGCGGTGCAGGCCGCCGGCACCGACGACGCGGACGCCGTGGTCAAGGAGCTGGAGGGCAAGGAGGTCAACGACCTCTTCCTGCGCAACGGCAAGATCCGCGCGGAGGACCACCGGGTCGTCCACGACGCGTACCTGGCCCAGGTGAAGCCGCAGGCCGAGGTCAAGGAGCCGTGGGACTACGTGAAGATCCTCAAGACCATCCCGGCGGCGGAGGCCTTCCGCACCCCGTCCCCGGACTGCAAGCTCTGACATGTCCGGGTTCCTGCAGAACACGTTCAACGGGTTGGTGGGCGGGGCGTTCTACGCCCTGCTCGCCCTCGGGCTCGCGGTCATCTTCGGCATGCTCCGGGTGGTGAACTTCGCCCACGGCGCGTTCTACATGCTCGGCGCGTTCGGGGCGTACGTGCTGCTCGCCGAGGCTGGCGTGCCGTTCTGGGCCGCATTGGTGATCATGCCGCTGGCGCTGGGCCTGCTCGGCATGGTGCTGGAACGGGCGGTGATCCACCGGCTGACCCGGCTCGACCCGCTCTACAACTTCCTGCTCACCTTCGGCCTGACGCTGATCCTGCAGGACCTGGTCAAGTCCCGGTACGGCGTGCAGTCCAGCCCGTACGCCACCCCCGACGAACTGAGCGGGACCGTCGACTTCGGAATCTTCGACTTCCCGACGTACCGGGTCTTCATCCTCGGCTTCACCGTGCTGCTGTGCGTGGCGGTCTGGTGGGTGCTCGGGCGGACCCGGATCGGCATGGTGGTCCGGGCCGCCACCGAGCGGCCGGAGCTGACCCGGGCGTTCGGCATCGACGTGGGGAAGTGGGTCACCCCGGTGTTCGGCTTCGGCATCGCCCTGGCCGGGCTGGCCGGGGTGCTCGCCGCCCCGATGCGGGCGGTCAACCCGCTGATGGGCGCCGACCTGATCATCGTGGTCTTCGCGGTGGTGGTGATCGGCGGCCTCGGCTCGATCTTCGGCTCGGTCGCCGCCGGCTTCGGCATCGGCCTGATCCAGGCGTGGGGCGAGGCTTACCTGTCCGACTACCCGCTCGTGTCGCAGACCGTCGTGTTCGTGGTGATGGCCGCCGTGCTGCTCTGGCGGCCGGCCGGCCTGTTCGGCCGAGAGGAGGCCCCGGCATGACCGAACGCACCGAGCTACGGGAGGGCCGTGAGGGCATGCCCGGTCAGCACGGCATGACGAGTGCGGTGGACACCCCGGTGGAGAAGCCGGCCCCGCGCTCCGGACTGCTCGCCGTCGCGCGGGCGCCCGGCTGGGTCCGGTACGCGCTGCTCGCCGCCGGCCTGCTCGTCGCGCTGTGGCTGCCGAACGGGCTCTACCCGGCGGTCGCGGTGGACATTCTGTGCTGGGCGCTCTTCGCCGTCTCGGTGGACCTGCTGCTCGGCTTCACCGGGTTGATGTCCTTCGGGCACGCCGCGTTCTGGGGCACCTCGGCGTACCTGACCGGGCTGGTCGCGATCCACGCCGGCCTGCCGTTCCCGGCCGCCGTGCTGGCCGGGGCGCTGGGCGCGGCGCTGCTCGCGCTGCCGATCGGCTACCTGGCGGTGAAGCGCACCGGGATCTACTTCGCCATGGTCACCCTGGCCTTCGCGCAGATGGTCTACTACGTGGCCAACGAGTGGCGTTCGGTCACCCAGGGTGAGAACGGTCTGCAGGGCGTGCCGCGCGCGTTCTTCGGCGTCGATCTCACCGACGACTACTACTTCTACTATGCGATCCTGCCGATCGTGCTACTCGGCCTGCTCGCCGCCTGGCGGATCGTGCACTCGCCGTTCGGCCGGGTGCTGGTCGGCATCCGGGACAACCCGGCCCGGGCCCGCGCGCTCGGCTACCCGGTGCACCGCTACAAGCTGACCGCGTTCGTGCTCTCCGGCTTCCTGGCCGGGCTCGGCGGCGGGCTCTTCGCGGTCGGCCACCGATTCGTCTCGCTGGACGTGCTGCACTGGACCACCTCCGGCAAGGCGGTCATCGTGGTGGTGCTCGGCGGCATCGGCACGCTGTGGGGCGGGGTGCTCGGCGCGGCCCTGGTGGTCCGCCTGGAGGACTGGCTGTCGTTCTCCGGGTTCGAGGCGATCGGCCTGGTCACCGGCGGCATCTTCGTCCTCGTCGTGCTGCTGTTCCGCAGGGGTATCTGGGTCACGGTCGCCCACCTGGCCCGGCGCCGGGCGGCGACCCGCCGGGACCGGTCCGGCTGATCCGGCGTACGACGGCGTCCGCAGTCTGCTGCCGCCGGGACGCCCCACCGGACCCGCGCCGGTGTGAGCCGCCCCACCGGCACGGCCTGGCCGGCGCGTCCCGGCCGGACCGGTCCGCCCCGGGCGCATCCAGGCCGCCCTCTTTCGACGAACCCCCCGGTAGTGACCGTCTACCGAGGGGTGCGTCCGGTGGTGACCGATCCGATCCCGGCCGATGTCGTCGAGTCCGCCCGTAAGCACCTCACGCTCGCGGCCGAGGACCTGGACGGCAACCGGGTCGCCGCGCTGATCGTCGAGGCCGCGGGCCGGTGGGGGGTGGCGCCGTTGTGGGAGGGCGTCTGCGCGCCGATGCTGGCCGCGCTGCCCGGCCGCAGCGCCGCCGAGGTGGCCGTGGAGCACGCCTTCTCGGAGGGCCTGCGGTCCGGACTGGACGTGCTGCTGCGCGGGCCGGGAACGTCACCCCCGGCCGGCGGCATCCTGCTCGCCGGGGCGGAGCAGGAGCTGCACTGCCTCGGCCTGCACGCCCTCGCCGCGGCCCTGCGCGAGGCGGGCCTGGGCAGCCTGCTGCTCGGCGCCGCGCTGCCCTGGCCGGCGCTGGCCAGCGCGGTGCGCCGGACCCGCCCGCACACCGTCGTGGTGTGGTCGCAGACGCCGATGACCGGGCGGGCGTACCGGGTGGTCCGCTTCGCGCGGGAGTTCCCCTCGGTACGGGTGCACGGCGCCGGGCCGGGCTGGATCACGCCGCCGGCCACGCCGGCCGGACACCTGACCTCCCTGTCGGACGCGCTCGCCGTGTGCCGCGAGGCCGCCGGCCACCGGAACGGGGAGCGGTAGGCGGTATCCGTCCGGCCCGGGGGCACCGCGCGGCAGGCGACGCGCGGCCGGTCAGCCGGTCCGGAAGCCGCGCAGCAGGGCGGCGACGGCGGACTCCGGGTCGAAGTGGTCGTCGGGAGCGGCGAGCTGGTTGCCGAAGAGCCCGTCGACGAGTGCCAGCAGCGCCCGGAAGTGGGCCGGCGGATCGGTCGAGCCGAGCGTGGCGAGCAGCGGCTCCCCCCAGCCGGCCAGCCGTGCCCGGGCGGCCTCGATCGCCGGGCGCAGGTCGGGCCGCACGGCCGCCTCGACGAAGAGCGCGTACCGGGCCAGGGTGACCACCCGCTGCTGGTCGGTGAACTCCCGGATCAGCCGGCCGGCCACTGCGGCGAACGCGGCGACGTCGCCCGGCGGCAGGTCCGCGGCGAGCCGTTGCCAGGCCGCCGTCTCCACCTCGACCAGCCGGTCGAAGACGCCGGTGACCAGTGCCTCCCGGGTGCGGAACCGGTTGGACGCCGAGCCTTCGGGCAGGCCCGCCTCCGCGTCCACGGCCCGGTGGGTGAGCTGCCGCGGCCCTCCGGTGCCGAGTACCCGGATGGCGGCGTCGAGCAGGAGCTGCCGGCGATCGATCACCCGGTCAGACTACAGTCGTAGTGCACCCGACTACATCTGTAGTACGGTGACCGCATGGGCGGACGCGCGGTCGTGGTCGGGGGCGGGATCGGCGGGCTCGCGGCGGGCATCGGCCTGCGGGCGGCGGGCTGGGAGGTGACGGTCCTGGAGCGGTCGGCCGCCTTGCCGGACAGCGGCACCGGGCTCGGCATCTGGCCCGCCGCGATGCGCGCACTGGACGTCCTCGGCGTCGGCGACGAGGTGCGACGCCGGGGCAGCCGTCAGGCCGGGGGGTCGATCCGGCGCCCCGACGGCAGCCGGATCGCCACCATCGACGTCGAGCGGCTGGAACGCCGGCACGGCGAGCCGGTGCACCTGGTCACCCGCCCGGTGCTGCTCGCCGTCCTGGCCGGCGCGCTGCCCGGCCCGGCGCTGCGCCTCGGCGTACCGGTGACCGGCCCGGGGCCGCTGCTCGACGCGTACGACCTGGTGGTGGGCGCGGACGGGATCAACAGCGTGGTGCGCGCACAGATGTACGGGCAGCGGTACCCGCTGCGGTACGCGGGCGCGGTGGCCTGGCGCGGCGTGGTCGACCTGGACCTGGCCGAGGGCGGCGAGACCTGGGGGCGGGGGCGCAAGTTCGGCCTCACCCCGGCCGGGCCGGGCCGCACCAACTGGTACGCCGCGGTGCGGTTGCCCGAGGGGCACCCGGCTCCGCCCGACGACCGCGCCGAACTGCGCCGCCTCTTCGGCGACTGGCACCCGCCGGTGCCGCGGGTGCTCGACGCGCTCACCCCGGAGGGGATCCTGCGGCACGAGATCCGCGACCTGACGCCGCTGCCGTCCTACGTGTCCGGCCGGACGGCGCTGCTCGGTGATGCCGCGCACGCCATGACGCCGGACCTCGGGCAGGGCGGCTGTCAGGCGCTGATCGACGCGGTCGCGCTCGCCGACTGCGTACGCGACGCCGGGGACGTGCCGGCCGCGCTGCGCGCGTACGACAGGCGGCGCCGGCGGCCCACGCAGCGGATCGCGGCCGGCGCGCGGTGGGCCGGGCGGCTGTCCGGCGTGCGCCGGCTGCTGCCGGTGCGGGACGCGCTGCTGCGGCTGGCGCTGGCGGCCGGACCGCCCGCGTGACCTGAGACACATCCGATACGAACCCGTTCCGTATCGAAACCGGCTCACCTACGCTCGGCAACGTTACGAGTCTGACCCGTATCGTATTTCGAACGCGGGTGAACCGGGGGGAGAACGGCAGTGGAACCACACGAGAACACCGGACACCCGAGGAGGTGGGCGATCCTCGGCGTGCTGGTGATCAGCCTCCTCGTGGTCGTCCTCGACAACACCATCCTCAACGTCGCGCTGCGCACCCTGGCCGACCCGGTGCACGGCCTCGGCGCCACCCAGGGCGAGCTGGAGTGGGCGATCAACTCCTACACGCTCGTCTTCGCCGGGCTGCTGTTCACCTTCGGCGTCCTCGGTGACCGGCTCGGCCGCCGCCGCTTCCTGATCCTCGGGCTGGCACTGTTCGGCCTGTCCTCGCTGCTGTCCGCGTACGCGCAGGACCCGGGCCAGCTCATCGCGGCCCGCGCGCTGATGGGTGTCGGCGGCGCGGCCATCATGCCGGTGACGCTCTCGATCATCTCCAACGTCTTCGACCCGCGCGAGCGCGCCAAGGCGATCGGCGTCTGGGCCGGCGCGGTCGGCCTCGCGGTGGCGATCGGCCCGGTCCTCGGCGGCGCCCTGCTGGAGCACTTCTGGTGGGGCTCGGTCTTCCTGATCAACGTGCCGGTGGTGGCGCTCGGCGTGGTGCTCGTCGCGGCCCTGGTCCCCGAGTCCCGCGACCCCAGGCCCGGCCGGGTCGACCTGCTCGGCGTGCTGCTGTCGGTGGTCGGCCTCGTCGCCCTCACCTACGGCATCATCGACGGCGGCGAGCACGGCTTCGGCCGCCCGCAGGTGTGGATCGCGGTGCTCGGCGGCCTCGCGGTGCTCGGCTGGTTCGTCGCCCACGAGTTGCGCAGCGACCACCCGTCGCTGGACGTACGGCTGTTCCGGGTGCCCCGCTTCGCCGCCCCGGTGGCCCTGGTCGGGCTGGTCTTCTTCGCCGCCATGGGCGTGATGTTCTTCGGCGCGTTCTATCTCCAGCTCGTCCGCGGCTACAGCCCGCTGGAGAGCGGCCTGCTGTTCCTGCCGTTCGCCGCGGCCCAGCTCATCTTCGCGCCGCGCAGCGCGGCGATGGTCCGCCGCTACGGCGGCCGGGCGGTCGCGGCCGTCGGACTGCTGCTCACCACTGTGGCGCTGGCCGCGTTCGTCTTCATCGACGCGGACACCCCGATCTGGATCTTCTCGGCGCTGGGCTTCCTCCAGGGCGCCGGGATGGCCAACATCATGCCGCCGGCCACCGAGTCGATCATGTCGTCGCTGCCCCGGGAGAAGGCCGGCGTCGGTTCCGCGGTGAGCAACACCGTGCGCCAGGTAGCCGGCGCGCTCGGCGTGGCGGTGCTCGGCTCGGTGCTCTCCGCGGTCTACCGCGACCAGATCGCCCCGGCGGTGGCCGCCCTGCCCGCCCCGGTGCGCGACGCGGCCCGCGAGTCGGTGTCCGGGGCGTACGCGGTCGCCGGCCGGCTCGGCCCCGACGCGCCGCGACTCATCGACGCGGCCAACGACTCGTTCGTCTCGGCCATGCACTGGGCGGCGGGCGCCTCCGCGGTGGTGGCCGCGCTCGGCATCGTGATCGTGCTGCGCTGGATGCCGGGCCGGCCGGTCGTCGCCCCCGACGCGACGCCGGTCACCGACCGGGAGTTGGCCGGTACCGCGTAGGTTCGTGGACAATGTCTGACATGACTTCCACGGCGGATGCTCCGCGGTCGCCCGGGCGACCGCGGAGCACCCGCGCGGACGAGGCGATCGTCGACGCCACCCTCGACCTGCTGGCCGAGGGCAGCACCATAGAGTCGCTGTCCATCGAGGCGATCGCGGCCCGCGCCGGCGTCGGCAAGGCCACCATCTACCGCCGCTGGCCGGGCAAGGACGCGTTGCTGCTGGACGCGTTGCGCACGCTCAAGGGGCCCGCGCCCCGCACCGCCGGGCGCTCCGTCCGCGACGACCTGGTGCTGCTCGTCGGCGCCGTGGGCCAGCACGCCGACCCCCGGGTCCGCAAGATCATGCCCTGCCTGGTGCCGGAGGTGAGCCGCAGCTCCGCCCACCGGCAGGCGTACGAGGCGATCGTCGAGCCCCGGCGCGCGGCGATGCGCGAGGTGCTGCGCCGCGGAATCGACCGGGGCGAGCTGCGCGCCGACCTCGACATCGAGGTGACCATGTCGCTGCTCACCGCGCCGATGCTCACCCAGCGGATGCTGCGCTGGCACCCCGAGCGCGACGAGCGGCTGCTGCCCGAGCGGATCGTGGACACGGTCCTGGACGGCCTGCGCGTCCGCTGACCCGCCCCGGCCGGGCCGCCGCCCGCGCGCTCAGCGGGCGGGCGTGCGCAGCCGGTGCAGGCGCAGCGCGAGCTGCACCTCCAGCGCCCGCTCCGGCCGCTGCCAGTCCGCGCCGAGCAGGTGACCGACCCGCTCCAGCCGCTGGGTGACCGTGTTCACGTGCACGTGCAGCTGCTCGGCGGCCCGGGCCAGGCTGCCGCCCACCCCGAAGTACGCCTCCAGCGTCTTCACCAGCGCGGTGCCCCGCCGGGCGTCGTAGTCCAGCACCGGCCCCACGGTGGTGGCGAGGAACCGGGCCACGTCCCGATCCCCGGCGTCACCGACCGCGCCCAGCAGCAGCCCGACGAACCCCAGCTCGGCGGTGCTCGCCCCCTGCCCGGCCCGGCCCAGCGCGCCGAGCGCGGACAGGCAGCGCTCCGCCTCGGCGAACGTGACGGCCAGCGACGCCGGCCCGGTCGACGGCCCGCTCGCCCCGGCGGTCACCGGCCGGCCCGTCACCCGGGACAGATCCCGGGCCACCGCGCGGGCCGCGCCACCGGCGTCGTGGCCCGGCAGCATCAGCACCACCCGCCCGTCGCGCGCCGCGGCCAGGCCGCCCCGGGTCGAGGCGTACGTGGTGGCCCAGGACAGCACCCGCTGCCGCGCCGAGCCGGTCTCGGCGAACGCGTCGTCGCCGACCGCCACCAGCACGTGCGGCGCGTCCAGGTCCACCCCGATCCGGCGGGCCCGTGCCCGCAGCGCGTCGGCGTCGCGCAGCGGCCGGGCGATCAGGTCGTCCAGCAGCTCACCGCGGACCCGCCCCTCCGCCTCGGCCACGGTCCGGCGGAACAGCAGCAGCAACGCCGTCACCAGCGCGGCGCGCTCCAGGATGCGCTGGTCGGCGTCGACCAGCTCGTCGTCCGGGCGCAGCACCAGCGCGCCCAGGTTCTCCGCGCCGGCCACCACCGCGGCGTACCAGAGCGGGCCCCGGCGCACGCTGCGCCCCTCGGTACGCGACGCGGCCACCGCCTCCACGATGTCGGCCCGGTCCGGCTCCTCGATCTCGCCGACCCGGGCCAGCCGCCGGCCCTCGGCGTCCAGCGCCAGCAGCGCCCCGCCGAGCACCTCGGTGACCGCCGCCGCCACGTCCTCCATCCCGCCGCCGCGCACCACGAGCGCGGTCATCCGGTCGTGTGCCGCGGCGGCGCGCTCCACCGAGCTGCTGTGCGCCCGGATGGTGCTGTTCGCCGCCGACAGCTCCGCCAGCGCCGCCCGGGTCTCGGCGAGCAGCCGCGCGGTGTCGATCGCCACCGCCGCGTGCGCCGCCAGCGACACCAGCAGCGACACCTCCTCGCGGGCGAACGGCCGGGCCGAGCGGTTCGCCGCGTACAGCACGCCGATCACGCTGGACCCGAGCCGCAGCGGCACACCGAGGATGGCCACCAGGCCCTCCTCGCCCACGCCGCCGTCGATCTCCCCGGTGTGCCGGAACCGCTCGTCCTCCTGGTAGTTCGAGGTGACGTACGGGGTGCCGGTCTGCGCGACCAGCCCGCCGAGCCCGTCGCCCAGCTCCAGCCGCAGCCGCTGGAACCGGGCCGAGATCGAGCCGTCGGTGACCCGCATGTACGTGTCGCCGCGCTCGTCGTCGTTCAGCGTCATGTACGCCACGTCGGTGCCGAGCAGGATCCGCGCCCGGTGCACGATCGCGCGCAGCACGTCGTCCAGATCCCGCAGCCCGGCCAGGTCGCTCGCGGTGTCGTACAGGCCGGACAGCTCGGTCTCCCGGCGGCGCCGGCGCGCCAGCAGGGCCCGTACCCGCAGCGCCACCACCTTCGCCTGTTCCAGCTCGGCCAGCCGTTCGGCGGGCAGGCCGGCCGCGCGCGCGGCCACCAGCGGACCCTCGAACTCGACCGCGGCGGCCTCGCGCGCCAGCAGCTCCAGGAACTCGACCGGCGACGACATGACCGACATTGTGCGCGGGGCCACTAGTTCGCCGTCCAGCCCCCGTCGAGGGCGATCGAGGTGCCGGTGAGGAACGCGGCGGGCGGGGAGCACAGGTACGCCACCAGTTCGGCCACCTCGTCCGGCTCGATCAGCCGCTTGATCGCCGCCCGGGCCAGCATGATCTTCTCGACCACCTCGTCCTCGCCGATGCCGTGGGTGGCCGCCTGGTCGGCGATCTGGCTCTCCACCAGCGCGGTGCGCACGTACGCCGGGTTGATGCAGTTGGCCGTGACGCCGTGCGCGGCGCCCTCCAGCGCGACCACCTTCGACAGGCCCTCCAGCGCGTGCTTGGCGGAGACGTACGCCGACTTGAACGGCGAGGCGCGCAGTCCGTGCACCGAGGAGATGTTCACGATCCGGCCCCAGCCGCCCGCGTACATCCGGGGCAGCGCGCGGCGGATCAGCAGGAACGGCGCCTCCACCATCACCCGCTGGATGTACTCGAAGCGCTCGACCGGGAAGTCCTGCACCGGCGCGACGTGTTGCAGCCCGGCGTTGTTGACCACGATGTCGGCGTCGGCGTCGAGCCGGTCCACCGCCACCGGGTCGGCCAGGTCGATCCCCACGGCCCGGCCGCCGGCCTCGGCGGCCACCGCCTCGGCCGCCGCCACGTCGCGATCCAGCACCACCACCTTCGCGCCGGCCGCCGCCAGGCGCAGGGCACAGGCCCGTCCGATGCCGCCGCCGCCACCTGTGACCAGCGCGGTGCGACCGGTCAGGTCGACGTGTACGACGTGGGGGACCGCCACGGGTTCTGCCGTCATGGCGCATGAACGTACGAGCCGGGTGCCCCCTGGCACATGGGGCGGCGACACATACTCCACCGCCCGCGTGTGTGGTGCGCCGCGTCACCGCCCGCGCCCGGCGTGTCCGGCCGTCCCGCTGCCGGCGGGCACCAGTAGGGTGTGTCGAACACACGTACTGCTGGCGGCTCGGGGAGGAGGCGGCGTGCGCGTGCTGGGCGTCGACCCGGGGCTGACCCGGTGCGGGGTCGGCGTGGTCGAGGGCGTGCCGGGCCGCCCCTGCACGCTCGTGGCCTACTACGTGGTCTACACCGACCCCGAGGACGACCTGGCGCTGCGCCTGCTGCACCTGGACCGCTCGCTCACCGGCCTGGTCGCCGAGCACCGGCCGGACGCGGTCGCGGTGGAGCGCGTGTTCAGCCAGCACAACGTCCGCACCGTGATGGGCACCGCGCAGGCCAGCGGCGTCGCGGTGCTCGCCGGGGCCCGCGCCGGGCTGCCGGTGACGACGTACACGCCGAGCGAGGTGAAGGCGGCGGTGACCGGCTCCGGCCAGGCCGACAAGGCGCAGATGACCGCGATGGTCACCCGGCTGCTGCGGCTGCCCGAGCCGCCGAAGCCGGCGGACGCCGCCGACGCGCTGGCGCTGGCCATCTGTCACGTGTGGCGCGGGGGCACCCGGTCGAAGCTGGCCGCGGCCGCGCAACGGGCCCGACGAGGAGGGACGCGATGATCGCCAGCGTACGCGGCACGGTGACCGCCACCGGCCCGGATCACGCGGTGGTGGAGGTGGGCGGCATCGGCCTGGCCGTGCAGTGCGCGCCCGGCACGCTCGCCGACCTGCGCGTGGGCCAGCCGGCCCGGCTCGCCACCAGCCTGGTGGTCCGGGAGGACTCGCTCACCCTCTACGGCTTCGCCGACGACGACGCCAAGCAGCTGTTCGAGCTGCTCCAGACCGCCAGCGGGGTCGGTCCCCGGCTGGCCCAGGCGGTGCTCGCCGTCCACACGCCGGACGCGGTCCGCAAGGCCATCGCCAACGCCGACACCGCCGCGCTGACCCGGGTGCCGGGCATCGGCAAGAAGGGCGCCGAGCGGCTGGTGCTGGAGCTGCGCGACCGGGTCGGCCCGGTGCCGGTGGGCGCCGACGGCGCGGCCGGGGTGACCGCGGGCGCCTGGCCGGAGCAGGTCCGCCAGGCCCTCGTCGGGCTCGGCTGGACGGCGGCCCAGGCCGAGCAGGCGGTGGCCGCGGTGGCGGAGACCGTCGACGGCGAGACCCCGCCGGTGCCGGTGCTGCTCAAGCAGGCCATCCGCCTCCTGGGCCGCAGCCGATGAGCGGGGAGAACCTGGTCTCGGCGTACGTCAGCGACGCCGAGCTGGACGCGGAGGCCAGCGTCCGCCCGAAGCGGCTCGACGAGTTCATCGCCCAGCACCGGGTCCGCGACCAGCTCGACCTGCTGTTGCAGGGCGCGATGCGGCGCGGCTCCCCGCCGGACCACATCCTCCTGTCCGGGCCGCCCGGCCTCGGTAAGACGACCCTGGCCAACATCGTCGCGGCGGAGCTGGGCACCGGGATCCGGGTGACCAGCGGCCCGGCGATCGAGCGCTCCGGCGACCTGGCCGCGATCCTGACCAGCCTCGCCGAGGGCGACGTGCTGTTCATCGACGAGATCCACCGGATCGCCAAGCCGGCCGAGGAACTGCTCTACAGCGCCATGGAGGACTTCCGGGTCGACGTGGTGGTCGGCAAGGGGCCGGGCGCCACCGCGATCCCGCTCGACGTGGAGCCGTTCACGCTCGTCGGCGCGACCACCCGGTCCGGCCTGCTGACCGGCCCGATGCGCGACCGGTTCGGCTTCGTCGCGCATCTCGACTTCTACGCGCCGGCCGACCTGGAGACGCTGCTGCACCGGTCGGCCCGGATCCTCGGGGTGCCGATCACGGCCGACGGCGCGGCGGAGGTCGCCGGCCGGTCCCGGGGCACCCCGCGCATCGCCAACCGGCTGCTGCGCCGGGTCCGCGACTACGCCGAGGTACGCGCCGACGGCGTGGTCACGCTGGAGACGGCGCGGGCCGCGCTGGCCGTCTACGACGTGGACGCGCTGGGCCTGGACCGGCTCGACCGGGCGGTGCTGACCGCGCTCGTCGACTCGTTCCGGGGCGGCCCGGTGGGCCTGTCCACGCTCGCCGTGGCGGTGGGCGAGCAGCCGGACACGGTCGAGGAGGTCTGCGAGCCGTTCCTGGTCCGGGCCGGGCTGCTGGCCCGTACCCCGCGCGGGCGGGTGGCGACCGAGGCGGCCTGGCGCCATCTGGGTCGTACGCCCCCGAATGGTACATTTGGTGCGGATGCCCCTCCGGGGCCCGATCTGTTCTCGGTGCAGACCGACCAGCCGTGATCCGTTCGTGATCTGTGCCGCATTCGGTCTTCTCAGGAGCAGCGACTAGACTTCGCCGCGGTTTGTACAGGACGTGAGAATCCGCTTCCGCTGCGGCGCCCTACGGCGCCGGTGTGGAGGCCAACCGGAAGGTCTACACCGTGCTTTACGCAGCAGCGAGTGGCGGGGGAGCCGGCAGTCTGACGCCGATCCTCATGATCGCTCTGCTTTTCGTCGTCATGTACTTCATGATGATCCGTCCGCAGCAGAAGCGCCGCCGCGAGGCCGAGCAGATGCAGGCCGCCCTCGCCCCGGGCGACGAGGTGGTCACCATCGGCGGCCTGCACGGCACGGTCACCGCGGTCGAGGACGAGACGGTCCTGCTCGAGGTCGCCCCGGGCGTGCAGACCCGGTACGCCCGTCCCGCCGTCGCGCGGGTGATCAAGCGCCCCGAGGCGCCGGCGGCCGAGACGATCTCCGAGGAAGCCGAGCCGGTCAAGGAGTGACCACCCGTCCCGGACGGGGCAGCGGATTCATCCGTACAAGTGGATAGTTGGGGTCGGCGCGCGGCGCCGGCATCCGGCCGGGCCGTGCGGCGCCCCCGCGCCGCGCTCCAGCCGGCGTGCCGTCCTCCGGTGCCGACCCGCCGGAGCAGTCGGGCGGACACCCCCGGCCCGACAGTTGTCGCCGCCGTGGAAGCGGCGCGACCGTACAGGGAGACAGGACAGCCGTGGCACCACCTCAGGGACAGATGCGGCCCGGACGGCAGCTCGCCGTGCTCGGGCTCATCTTCGTCGTCCTCTATCTATTGGTGTTCTTCTCGGGCGGCGCCAGCGGTGGCTGGAAGGACCGGTTGGAGCCGCGGCTCGGCCTGGACCTCGTCGGCGGCACCCGGCTGACGCTCGAGGCCACCAACACGGTGGACGGCAAGCCCCCGACCGCCGACAACCTCGAGGAGGCCCGGCAGATCATCGAGAGCCGGGTCAACGCCTACGGCGTGGCCGAGGCCGAGGTGGTCACCGAGGGCAACCGCAACATCGTCATCTCCCTGCCCGGCCAGAACCGGGACCTGACCGACGTCGGTGAGGCCGCCGAGCTGCGCTTCCGCAAGGTGCTCAAGGCCACCGACGGCAGCGGCGCCGCGGCCGCGCCCGCGCCGACCCCGAGCGCCACCCCGTCCGGTGCGGCCACGCCGTCGGGCAGCGCGTCGCCCAAGACGAGCACGAGCCCCAAGGTGAGCGGGTCGCCGAGCGCCGGCGGGCAGGGCGGCATGGCCCCCACTCCGAGCGCCAGCGCCTCCGCGTCCCCGTCGGCCTCGCCGAGCGCCGCCGCGCCGAGCCCGAGCGCCAGCGCGGAGCCGGTGCCGCAGAGCATCGAGCAGCAGCGCAAGGCCGTCGAGCAGAAGGTCGGCGCGGCCGCCTGGGCCGCCGCCTCGGGCCTGCAGGCCCCGGCGGACCTGACCACCGATCCGTCGCTGGCCGACAAGCTCAAGCCCTTCGGCACGCTCACCCCGCAGGAGGTCGCGGTCCTGCCGGTGGAGATGCAGTTCAACGTCCCGACCATCACCTGCGCCCAGCTCGACAAGCGGCCCGCCGCCTCGATCAAGGACGAGAAGCAGAAGGCGGTCGCCTGCGAGTCCGGCGCGAAGTACCTGCTGGACGTGGCGAAGGTGCTCGGCACCGACGTGAAGAACGCCTCCGCCCAGCTCGACCAGACCAGCTCCTGGGTGGTCAGCCTCAACTTCACCGGCAGCGGCCAGGAGAAGTGGACCGCGCTGACCCGCGAGGCGTTCAACAACGAGGGTCAGGCCTGCGACCAGGCCGCGCTCGGCCCGGACGGCAAGTGCCGCGTCGCCGTGGTGCTGGACAACGAGATCGTCTCGTCCCCGGAGATCCAGGGCGTGCTGACCGGTGACTCGCAGATCACCGGCAGCTTCGACAACAAGGCCGCGAACGCGCTGGCCAGCCAGCTGCGCTACGGCGCGCTGCCGGTGACGTTCGAGCCGCAGGAGCAGCAGAACGTCACCGCGACGCTCGGCGACAGCCACCTCAAGGCGGGTCTGCTGGCGGCCGGCATCGGCATGCTGCTGGTCATCATCTATTCGTTCTTCTACTACCGCCTGCTCGGCTCGGTCATCTTCCTGAGCCTGGTGCTCTCCGCGCTGCTGGTCTTCGGCGCGCTCGTGGTGCTCGGCCGGTCGATCGGCTTCACGCTCACGCTCGCCGGCATCGCCGGCATGATCGTCTCGCTGGGCGTCGCGGCGGACTCGTTCGTCATCTACTTCGAACGATTGAAGGACGAGATCCGGGAGGGCCGCAGTCCACGCAGCGCGGTTCCGCGCGCCTGGATCCGGGCCCGCCGGACGATCATCTCGGCGAACGCCATCACGCTGATGTCGGCAGTGGTGCTCTACATCGTGTCGGTCGGCGCGGTGAAGGGCTTCGCCTTCGCGCTCGGCCTGGCGACCGTGCTGGACCTGGTCGTCGTGTTCCTCTTCCGCCACCCGATCATGACGATGTTCGCCCGGACCCGGGCGTTCCTGTCGCCGCGGGTCAGCGGTCTGGGCCGGGCACTGCCGGCCCGGCCGGCCGAGCCGGGCACCGCCCGCAACCCGCGTGTGAAGGAGGCCTGAGATGGCTAAGAGCGGTCTGGCCGCCCGGCTCTACCGGGGCGAGGCGGATCTCAACATCGTCGGACGGCGCAAGCTGTGGTTCGGCGTGGCCGGCGTGCTCGTGCTGATCGCCGTGCTGAGCTTCGCGATCAGCGGCTTCAAGCTGGGCATCGAGTTCGCCGGCGGTAACTCGTTCCAGGTGCCGGCCAGCGTCGGCACGCTGGACCAGGCCGAGCGGACCGTCGACGAGGTGCTGGCCGACGAGGCGCCGGGCGTCGAGGTGGTCAGCGCGCAGAAGGTCGGCGGCACCAGCGGCGAGTTCTACGAGATGCGGACCGGCCAGCTCTCCGCCGAGCAGGCCAACGCGGCCAAGACCGCGATGGCGCAGGAGTTCGGCATCCCGGCCGACCAGATCAGTGGCAGCCAGGTCTCCGAGGCGTGGGGCAGCCAGGTCACCTCGCGCGCCTTCCTCGGTCTGGTGATCTTCATCGCGGTGGTGTCGATCTACCTGGTGCTGCGCTTCGAGTGGCGGATGGCGGTCGCCGCGATCGTCTCGCTGCTGACCAACCTGGCCCTGACCGCCGGCATCTACTCGCTGGTCGGCTTCGAGGTCACCCCGTCGACGATCATCGGCTTCCTCACGATCCTGGGCTTCGCGCTCTACGACGTGGTGGTGGTCTTCGACAAGGTGCAGGAGAACACGCGCGGCATCACCGCGAACAACAACGTCACCTACGGCGAGGCGTCCAACCTGGCGCTCAACCAGAGCCTCATGCGGTCGCTGAACACCTCGGTGGTGGCGCTGCTGCCGGTCGGCGGCCTGCTCTTCATCGGTGCCGGCCTGCTCGGCGCGGGCACGCTGAAGGACCTCGGCCTGGTGCTGTTCGTCGGTATGGCGGTGGCGTTCCTGACCTCGATCCTGCTGGCCACGCCGCTGCTGGTGCTGCTGAAGAACATGGACCCGCGGATCAGCGCCCACAACAAGCGGGTGCTGTCCCGCCGGGCCGCGCTCGCCCGGGGCGAGATCACGCCGAAGGGCCCGCGTGCCGCCGCGCCGGCCGCCGACGCGCCGATCGACCCGGATGCGGCCGCGCTGGCCGGCGCCGCGCCCAAGGTGGGCGCCCGCCCGGCCGGCAAGCGCCCCAGCGGCGCCCGCGGCGGCCGTCCCGCCGGCGGCGGCGGTAACCGGCCCGGCGGCAAGCGCCGCTGACCGCAGGGCCGGACGGAATCGGTCCGGCGGCGTCCGTCATGCTGATGTCACGGCATGACGGACGCCGTCGTCGTTTCGAGAGGACATGGGACGCACCGTGACGGAGACCCACACCACAGGGGTACGGGGAGACAGCGGCCCGGAGGTCGCCCAGCTCGTCGCCAGCCGGCTGCTGGACGTGCCGGACTTCCCCAAGCCGGGTGTCGTGTTCAAGGATCTGATGCCGCTGTTCGCCGACGGTGAGGCGTTCCGGGCGGTGATCGACGGCATCATCGCCTACCACGGGCGGGACTCGTTCGACACGGTCGCCGGCATCGAGGCGCGCGGGTTCGTGCTGGCGGCAGCGGTCGCGTACGCCACCGGCGTCGGCGTGGTGCCGGTGCGCAAGGCCGGCAAGCTGCCCCGGGCCACCCACTCGGCTTCCTACGCGCTGGAGTACGGCGAGGCGACGCTGGAGGTGCACCAGGACGCCTTCACCGCGGGCCACCGGGTGCTGGTGCTCGACGACGTGCTCGCCACCGGCGGGACCGCCGAGGCCACGCTCGACCTGGTGGAACGGGCCGGCGGGACGGTGGCCGGGTTCACCGTGCTGCTGGAGCTGGGCTTCCTCGAGGGCCGTAAGCGGCTGGCGCAACGCCCGGTCCATGCCCTGTTGACCGTTTGACCGGGGCGGTCCGTCGGGCCGGTCGGCGCCGACCGTCCGGGGGAGCGGTGGCGTACCCTGCGTACGGGTAGCATTGCCCTTTGCCCGACCCGGCCGAGATCTCCGGGGCGGCGAAGGCGCCGGGGCCCGGCCCCGGTGACCGCGCGGAACAACACCGGCCCCCGGGCCGGTTGAACCAGACGTCGGCCGGACGGCCGGCGCATCCCGGCGAGCGGTGAGGAGGCCGGTGTCCCACGATGTCGTCCCTCCGGTGGAGGGCACGGTGCACCCGACAGGCGACGCGGACGGCTCGGTGACCGAGCGCAGCGGCAACCCGCAGGCCCGGGCGACCGGCGCCACCAGCGGCGCGTCCGACGCGACGGCCGACGGCGGGGCGGTTGTGGTGCCGTTCCCGACCGAGGGTTCCACCGAATCCACGCCCGGCGGCGGTTTCGCCCTCTCCAACGCGCCCACCGGCCGGCGGGTACGCGCCCGGCTGGCCCGGTTCAACGCGCCCTGGCAGACCTCGCAGGTCAGCGAGGTGCTGGAGCCGCTGATCGCGACGCACCGGGAGAACCACCCCAAGGCCGACGCGCGGCTGCTCCAGCGCGCCTTCGACACGGCCGCGCGGTGGCACTCGGGGCAGTACCGCAAGTCCGGCGACCCCTACATCACGCACCCCCTCGCGGTGGCGACCATCCTGGCGAACCTGGGCATGGACACCACCACGCTGGTCGCGGCGCTGCTGCACGACACCATCGAGGACACCGAATACACACTGGACCAGATGCGCGCCGACTTCGGCGGTGAGGTCGCGCTGCTCGTCGACGGCGTCACCAAGCTCGACAAGGTCAAGCTCGGCGACGCCGCCAAGGCCGAGACCATCCGCAAGATGGTCGTCGCGATGGCGAAGGACCCCCGGGTTCTGGTGATCAAGCTGGCCGACCGGCTGCACAACATGCGGACCCTGACCTTCCTGCCCCGCCCCAAGCAGGAGCAGAAGGCCAAGGAGACGCTGGAGATCCTGGCCCCGCTGGCGCACCGCCTCGGTATGAACACGATCAAGTGGGAGCTGGAGGATCTCGCCTTCGGCACGCTGTTCCCGAAGCGGTTCGAGGAGATCAACCGGCTGATCGGGGAGCACCAGCCGCAGCGGGAGGCGCTGCTGCGCCAGGTGACCCAGAAGGTGTCCACCGACCTGAAGGCCGCCAAGATCAAGGCGGAGACGACCGGGCGGCCGAAGCACCTCTACTCGATCTACCAGAAGATGATCGTGCGGGGGCGGGACTTCAACGACATCTACGACCTGGTCGGTGTGCGGATCCTGGTCGACACGGTGCGCGACTGCTACGCGGCGCTGGGGGTCATCCACGCCAACTGGCAGCCGGTGCCGGGCCGGTTCAAGGACTACATCGCCATGCCCAAGTTCAACATGTACCAGTCGTTGCACACGACTGTCATCGGGCCCACCGGCAAGCCGGTGGAGATGCAGATCCGCACGTACGCGATGCACCGCACCGCCGAGTTCGGCATCGCCGCGCACTGGAAGTACAAGGAGCACAAGGGCAGCCCGGTGGTGGGCCCGCCGGCGCACATCGACGAGATGACGTGGCTGCGGCAGCTGCTGGACTGGCAGCGCGAGGCGGCCGACCCGAGCGAGTTCCTGGACGCGCTGCGGTTCGACCTGTCCAGCCAGGAGGTGTACGTCTTCACGCCCAAGGGCGACGTCATCCCGCTGCCGACCGGGTCGACGCCTGTCGACTTCGCGTACGCGGTGCACACCGAGGTCGGGCACAAGTGCATCGG
The DNA here is from genome assembly GCF_040215685.1 of Micromonospora sp. HUAS YX12. Lineage (NCBI taxonomy): Bacteria > Bacillati > Actinomycetota > Actinomycetes > Micromonosporales > Micromonosporaceae > Micromonospora > Micromonospora sp. HUAS YX12. The sequence goes on along the minus strand of NZ_CP157974.1, from coordinate 5,829,864 downwards.
GGCGCGGGTCAACGGCAAGCTGGTTCCCCTCGAATCGACGCTCTCCAACGGCGACGTGATCGAGATCTTCACGTCGAAGTCGGACACGGCCGGCCCGACGCAGGACTGGCTGGGCTTCGTCAAGAGCCCGCGCGCCCGTACGAAGATCCGCCAGTACTTCAACAAGGAGCGGCGCGAGGAGGCGATCGAGGCCGGCAAGGACGCGATCGTCAAGGCGATGCGCAAGCAGGGCATGCCGTTGCAGCGGATGCTCACCTCGGACGCGTTGATGGCGATCGCCCGGGATCTGCACCTGGCCGACGTGGCCTCGCTGTACGCGGCGGTCGGCGACAGCCAGGTCTCCGCGCAGTCGGTGGTGCAGAAGCTGATGGCGTCCTACGGCGGCGAGGAGGGCGCGGCGGAGGACATCGCCGAGACCGCCGTCGCCACCCGGCCGCCGCGCAGCCGGCAGAGCAGCGCCGACCCGGGCGTCGTGGTCCGCGGCGTCAGCGACGTCTGGATCAAGCTGGCCCGCTGCTGCACGCCCGTACCGCCGGACTCGGTGTTCGGGTTCGTCACCCGCTCCGGCGGGGTCAGTGTGCACCGGGACGACTGCGCCAACGCCGAGGATCTGCGCGCCCAGCCCGAGCGGGTGGTCGAGGTGAGCTGGAAGCTCACCTCCGCCTCCACGTTCCTCGTCGCCATCCAGGTGGAGGCGCTGGACCGGCACAAGCTGCTCGCCGACGTGACCAGGGTGCTGTCCGAGGAGCGGGTGAACATCCTCTCCGCGACCGTCACCACCACCCGCGACCGGGTGGCGGTCAGCCGGTTCAGCTTCGAGATGGCCGACCCGAAGCACCTCGGGCACCTGCTGGCCGCCGTGCGCAAGGTCGACGGCGTGTTCGACGCGTACCGGGTCACCTCGGGGGCCTGAGCCACCACGCATGCGAAAGCGCCCGCCGGCTGCGATCAGCCGGCGGGCGCTTCGTCGTCGTACGGGTGGGTCAGCCGCCCTGGATCGGGCTCATCGTCACCTTGGTCATGGTGATCTCCTTCTTCGGGTGACCACCGCCGGCCTGCTGGGCGAACGCGCCGTCGTCACCGGCCGCGGCGACCTGCTTAACCACGTCCATGCCACCGGTGATGGTGCCCAACACGGTGTATGCCGGGTCGAGCGGCGAGTCGCCGTACACGATGAAGAACTGACTGCCGGTGCTGCCCGGTTGGGTGGACTTCGCCATCGCGATGACACCCTCCGGGTACGGCGGGCGCTTGTCGGTGGGGAGGTTCTCCTCGGCCATGTTGTACGACGGGCCGCCGGTGCCGTCGGTGTCCCGCCAGCCCTTGCCGGTGGCGCTCGGGTCACCGCACTGGAGCACCTTGATGCCCTCGGTGACCAGCCGGTGGCACTTGGTGTTGTCGAAGAAGCCCTTACTGGCCAGGTGCGTGAAGCTACCGGCGGTGCAGGGCACCTTGGCGCGGTCGATCTTGGCGGTGATCGGACCCAGGTTGGTGTCGATGGTCATCGTCTGGGTGCCCTTGCCGGACTGCTGGGCCGGCGGCAGGCCGACGTCCTTGATCTGCGCCGGACGGCCCTCCTTGGGCACCTCCGTGTACGCGCACTGGACGGCACCGGCGGCGGCGGTCGTGCCGCCCTGCTTGTCGTCGTCGTCGCCGAGCGCGGCGACGAGCCAGACCGTGCCGGCCACGACGAGCACCAGCACCGCCGCGGCCCCGACGATCGCCTGGGTCTGCCGGCGCTTGCGGGCCCGGCCGGCCCGTTCCGCCATCTCCCGCTCGAGCTTGGCCCGCGCCGCCGCGCGCTGGCGGTCTCTGGTGGACGTCACGGTCACTCCTCACCTGCTGCGTTATGGGGTCGGCGCGCGCGCCGCCGGGTCACGTGTGGGTCACCGGCGGCGGGCCGCCGGATCGGCTTGTCTGGTCAGCCCGCGCTGGCGCTGGGCGACGGCGCGGGGCTGCCGGCCGGAGCCGCGCCGGGCTCGCCGACTGTGACGCTCTGGACCAGCACCTGCGTCTTCGGCTTGACCTTGGCGCCGTTGCCATTGTCCACCGTCGGCGTGGCGCCGATCTTCTCCACCACGTCGAGCCCGCCGGTGACCTTGCCGACCACCGAGTAGGCCGGCTTGGCCGGGCTGGCGTCCTTGAAGAAGATCAGGAACTGGCTGCCGTTGCTGCCGGGCGGGTTGCCGATCATGGCGACCGTGCCCTTCGGGTACGTCGTCGGCTGCCCGGGCGCCGGCGAGGCCGACGGGCTCGGCTCCGGCGCGGCCGGCACGTTCTCGTCGTAGAACGAGTAGGTCGGGCCGCCGAGGCCGGTGCCGGTCGGGTCACCGCAGCGCAGCGCGCCCTCGGCGGTGATCTCGTGGCAGGTGGTGTTGTCGAAGAACGACCGGCCGGCCAGGTAGCTCAGGCTCGCCGCGCCGCACGGCGCGTCGGTCTGGTCCAGCTCGACCGTGATCGGCCCGCCCTGGTTGGTGGTGATCGTCATCGGGCGGGTGCCCGAGGTCGGCAGGCCCGTGGTGGGCGGCTGGCCGACGTCCTTGAGGTTGGTGTTGACGGCGGCGTCCTCCGCGGCCCAGAGGCAGACGTCCTCGGCGGCCTTCTTCTCCGGCTCGGAGTCGAACGCGCCGAGCGCCCAGGCGGAGCCGGCCACGATCAGCACGAGCACCACCGCGGCGCCCACACCGGCCCGGATCTGCCGGCGGCGCTTCGCGGTCGCCGCCCGCCGGGCGAGCTGCCGGTCGAGCTTGGCGCGCGCCAGTTTGCGCTGCCGGTCCCTGCTGGAAGCCACGCGCGCTCCCCTTCCTCTGCCTGATCGCCGCCGGCGCCGGGCGCCGTCCGCCGTCCGATCGGGGTGCGCCACGCCACACGCCCGCCAGAGTGTACGGGTAGCGACTGTGAATGTGGTGTACGAGGTCCCGTCGTCTCGCCCCGGCCGGGGCGGACGGGGGCCGGTGGCGGACGGAACCCGCTCGCCGCTACGACTAGGCTGCAAGCAGACGACGACCGGACGGAAAGGGGAGCGACGTGCTCGTGGCCGGCTTTCCCGCGGACGCCTTCGGCACCAACTGCTATGTGGTGGCGACCGGGCCGGGGGAGCAGTGCGTGGTGGTCGACCCCGGCATCGGGGTGCTCGACCGGCTCGACGCCGTGCTCGCCGAGCACCGCCTGCACCCGGCCGCCGTGCTGCTCACCCACGGCCACCTGGATCACACCTTCTCCGTCGCCCCGGTCTGCGGCGCGCGGGGCATCCCCGCCTACGTCCACCCGGACGACCGGGAGCTGCTGGCCGACCCGAGCAAGGCGCTGTCGATGGACCTGACCCAGCTGTTCGGCGGCCGGCTGCCGTACGCCGAGCCGGACGACGTGGCCGAGCTGACCGACGGCGCGACGCTGTCGCTGGCCGGGTTGGAGATCGCCGTCGACCACGCCCCCGGCCATACCGGCGGGTCGGTGCTGTTCCGGTTGCCCGGCGCCGGCTCGCCCTGGGAGGCGGAGCAGATCTGCCTCTCCGGTGACGTGCTGTTCGCCGGCTCGATCGGCCGCACCGACCTGCCGGGCGGCAGCATGCCCCGGATGCTGTCCAGCCTGCGGGAGAAGGTGCTCCCGCTGGCCGACGACACGGTCGTCCTGCCCGGCCACGGCCCCGCGACCACGATCGGCCGTGAGCGCGCGACCAACCCGTACCTCGTCGAGGTGGCGGGCACCGGCGGCGCGCGCCCGGCCGCGCCCACCCGAGGCCTCTAGACCCTCACCCGCGCCCGCGCGGGTTCTCAAGGAGTTCGTGATGAGCAAGCCCACGCCCATCTCCGGCTTCCCGGAGTGGACCCCTGCCCAGCGGATGATCGAGCAGTTCGTTCTCGATCGCATTCGCACCACGTTCGAGCTGTACGGCTTCGCGCCACTGGAGACCCGCTCGGTGGAGCCGCTGGATCAGTTGCTGCGGAAGGGGGATACCGCAAAGGAGGTCTACCTGCTGCGCCGGTTGCAGGCCGACACCGACGGCCCGGCCGGTGACGACGCGCTCGGCCTGCACTTCGACCTGACCGTGCCGTTCGCCCGCTACGTGCTGGAGAACGCCGGCAAGCTCCAGTTCCCGTTCCGCCGCTACCAGATCCAGAAGGTGTGGCGGGGTGAGCGCCCGCAGGAGGGCCGGTACCGGGAGTTCCTCCAGGCCGACATCGACATCGTCGACCGGGACACCCTGCCGGCCCACTACGAGGCCGAGATGCCGCTGGTCATCGGCGACGCGCTGCGGTCGCTGCCGATCCCGCCGGTGCGTATCCAGGTCAACAACCGCAAGATCTGCGAGGGGTTCTACCGGGGCATCGGGCTGACCGACGCGGAGGCGGCGCTGCGCGCCGTCGACAAGCTCGACAAGATCGGCCCGGCCGGGGTGACGGAGCTGCTGGCGAGCACCGCCGGGGCGAGCGAGGCGCAGGCCAAGGCCGTGCTGGCGCTGGCCGAGATCTCCGCGCCGGACGCCTCCTTCGCCGACGCGGTGCGCGGCCTCGGGGTGAGCGACCCGCTGCTGGACGAGGGCGTCGCGGAGCTGACCGCCGTGGTGGAGACCGCCGCCGCGCACGCGCCCGGCCTCTGCGTGGCCGACCTGCGCATCGCGCGGGGCCTGGACTACTACACGGGTACGGTCTACGAGACGCAGATGATCGGCTACGAGCGGTTCGGCTCGATCTGCTCCGGCGGCCGGTACGACAACCTGGCCAGCTCGGGCAACGTCCGGTTCCCCGGCGTGGGCATCTCGATCGGGGTGACCCGGCTGCTCGGCCTGCTGTTCGGCGCCGAGGCGCTGTCGGTGTCCCGGTCGGTGCCGACCTGCGTGCTGGTGGCCGTCACCGCCGAGGAGGACCGGGCGGCCAGCGACGCGGTCGCGGCGGCGCTGCGGTCGCGGGGTGTGCCCACCGAGGTGTCCCCGTCGGCGGCCAAGTTCGGCAAGCAGATCCGGTACGCCGAGCGGCGCGGTATCCCGTACGTCTGGTTCCCCGGCGCGGACGGCGACGAGGTCAAGGACATCCGTTCCGGTGAGCAGGTGGCCGCCGCGGCGGGGGAGTGGACGCCGCCCCGGGCGGACCTGAAGCCGCTGGTCGGCCCGGCCGGCACTGGCGCCTGACGGCGTTTCGACCTACGGTGGCGTAAGTTACGCCACCGTAGGGAGAACGTCGTGACCGTGCTCAGCCAGACCGCTCTGCTCACCGAACTCGAGCCGGTGGTCGAGAAGAACCTCGACCGCCACCTGTCGCTGGCCAAGGAGTGGTTCCCGCACGAGTACGTGCCGTGGAGCGAGGGCCGCACCTTCGACGGCCCGCTGGGCGGCGAGGCCTGGTCGCCGGAGGACTCGACGCTGCCCGAGGTGGCCCGTACCGCGCTGATCGTCAACCTGCTCACCGAGGACAACCTGCCCTCGTACCACCACGAGATCGCCACCCTGTTCGGGCGCGACGGCGCGTGGGGCACCTGGGTGCACCGGTGGACCGCGGAGGAGGGGCGGCACGGCACCGCGATCCGCGACTACCTCACGGTGACCCGGGCGGTGGACCCGGTGGCGCTGGAGCGGGCCCGCATGGTGCACATGTCGGCGGGCTACCAGAACGTGCACGACCAGGAGATGCTGCACTCGCTGGCGTACGTGTCGTTCCAGGAGCTGGCCACCCGTATCTCGCACCGCAACACCGGCCGGGCCACCGGTGACCCGACGTGCGAGGCGCTGCTGGCCCGGGTGGCCGCGGACGAGAACCTGCACATGGTCTTCTACCGCAACCTGCTCGGCGCGGCGTTCGAGCTGGCCCCGTCGCAGGCGATGCGGGCGGTCGCCGACGTGCTCGCCGAGTTCCAGATGCCGGGCGTGGGCATCGACGGCTTCGCCCGCAAGTCGGTGGCGATCGCGCTGGCCGGCATCTACGACCTGCGCCAGCACCGCGACGACGTGGTGATGCCGGTGCTGCGCCAGTGGAACCTGTTCGACGTGACCGGCCTGAACGCCGACGGCGAGACCGCCCGCGAGCAGATCGCCGCCCACCTGGACACCCTGGAGACCCAGGCGTCCCGCTTCGAGGAAAAGCGCGCGGCCAGGGCCGCTCGCCTGCTTGTGCGCTAACCCCACCCCGCTCCTCCCCGCCGGAAGCGAGCTACCGAGAATCATCGGGATGGCGTGGTGGAGCATGCCTGCCCCTCCTGCGGGCCTCGGTGGCCGATCAAGGGTTGAGACGGCAGCTCTACCAGCGGCGCGGTGTCGCCAGACGAGGCTTCACTCATCCGGGCCCGGTCTCCTGATGCCTCGGTGGTCAATGCACACGCGTTTCGACGTGCTCAATACGGCTCGTCGGAGCGAACCCGCAGCTAGGCACGTCTAAATCGGTTGACATCACAGGTAGGACGATGAGGATCGATCCGAGGTGGTCGTGCATCTATCTATATGATAGCGTTTTGCTCAACGCACGAGGTCGTCAAAACGACGACCTCGTGGGCCAATCTGCCGACGAGAAAGGTGCTATCTATGCGACGAGGGGTAAAGCGAGCGATCGCCGCGGTGGCCGCCACGGGGCTCGCTCTGGTGGCTATTCCCGGCACGCCCGCCTTCGCCATCTCGAAGGTGTCATGCACTAGTTCTACCGTGGACATCATTACGGTTCTCAACTATCACCACTGCTACAGTGGTGCGGGTAAGGTAAACACGACCATCAACGGCGTGGTTCGTATCAAGGCCGGGAACAACACGGCTTTCGTAACGCTCTCGAACGGCGACGTAATCTTCTACAACCCCGGTGAGTCGACGAGTTTCTCAGCCCCCCGGCAAGACTATTACGGCGGTCCAGATCGTCTAGTCGCGATGCGCTGACTCGCCGTGGTGCGTTGGTTTTTCAGTGCGCTGATAAGGGAGCTCGGCGCGCACCGTGAATGAAGGCTGGTAATGCCAGCAGCAAGCCCTGAACGCCCTAGTGGGCATTCAGGGCTTGCTTCATTGCCTCGGAGGAAATTGTTCCGTGTCGGATGCGCACCCTGGTCGTGCTTTGCCCGATCTTCGACGGCGTGCGCCGCTGAAGGCATACGGGCCTCCCGCGCTCGGCGTTGACCAGGTGCTCGGGTGGGGCGACCGCTACCTGGCCGACCCGGAGGGATCGCCGCTGAGCGTCGCGCACCGCGACTGCGGCGCCGAGGTGCGGGTCGCGTTGCGCTGCGCCGAGGGGCACGAGATCGCCGAGGCGCGCGACGTGCTGCCCCGCCCGGGGCCGGGCGCCCACCGCCGCACACCCTGACCCGCTCTGACAGATGGTGTCGATGTTGTTGCTTGGGCGTTACATCGGGCGCGGGTGCGAATTAGGGCAAAGCCATGTCTTGCTTACGATCTTAAATGTGTGAATACTTTGGTCACCCGGACGGTTTCCCCAGGTCGTCCGGGTTGTCCTCGGGCGCGCCCCCATGACAGCGCCCGTTCACCCCCATTCGGAGGTTGTTACATGCGACCCACGAGGTCCACGCTCCGCCGCGCCGCCGCAGTCGCCGTCGCCGGCACCCTGGTCACCGGCTCGCTGCTCGGCGCACCCGCGCAGGCCGCCCCCACGGCCCTCTCGCCGGACGCCGCCGCCACCCTCGTCGAGAAGCTCGGCGCCCGCGCGGCCGGCACGTACGCCGACGCCAGCGGGAAGATGGTCGTCACGGTGACCGACGCCGCGACCGCCCGCCAGGTGCGCGCCGCCGGTGCCGTCCCGAAGATCGTGACGCGCGGCGCGGACAAGCTCAACGCCGCCACCAGCGAGCTGGAGCGCTCCGCCAAGATCCCGGGCACCGCCTGGTGGACCGACCCGGCGACCAACCAGGTCGTCGTCTCCGTCGACAGCACCGTCACCGGCGCCAAGCTGGAGCGGGTCAAGGCCGCCGCCGCCCGCACCGGTGGCGCGGTCCGGATCGAGGCCGAGGCCGGCACGCTCAGCACCCGGATCTCCGGCGGCCAGGCCATCTACGCCGGCGGCGGGGGCCGGTGCTCGCTCGGGTTCAACGTCCGCAGCGGCTCGACCTACTACTTCCTCACCGCGGGCCACTGCACCAACATCTCGTCGAGCTGGTACAGCAACTCCTCGCAGACCAGCCTGCTCGGCACCCGCGCCGGCACGAGCTTCCCGGGCAACGACTACGGCATCGTCCGGCACAGCAACTCGGCCAACGCGGCCGGCAACGTCTACCTCTACAACGGCAGCTACCGCGACATCACCGGCGCCGGCAACGCCTACGTGGGCCAGAGCGTGCAGCGCTCCGGCAGCACCACCGGCCTGCGTAGCGGCAGCGTGACCGCGCTCAACGCGACCGTGAACTACGCCGAGGGCAGCGTCTACGGCCTGATCCGGACCAACGTGTGCGCCCAGCCCGGCGACAGCGGCGGCTCGCTCTTCTCGGGCAGCACCGCGCTCGGCCTCACCTCCGGTGGCAGCGGCAACTGCAGCACCGGTGGTACGACGTACTTCCAGCCGGTCACCGAGGCGCTCAGCGTCTACGGCGTGAGCATCTTCTGATCCGCGTACTCCACGAGCGGGCCGCCGGGTGACCGGCGGCCCGTTCCGCGTACCCTATCAGGCGCCCGCCTCCCGGCGGCCCGGGCTGACCGGCGGGGTGTCCGGGCGCGGCGCATCCGGCGGCCGGCGGGGCAGGCGCAGCGCCGTGCCGGCCGGCCACAGCGACAGCGCGAGCACCGCCACCGTGGCCACCACGCCGTGCGCCGGGGAGCCGCCCACCTGCGGCCGGGGGAACGCGATGAGCGCGACGGTGGCCACCCCGCCGACCGCGAGCAGGAATCGGCTGGGCAGCCCGGCGGCGTGCAGCGCGGCGGCGGTGGCGCAGTAGCAGCAGCCGAGCAGCACCAGCGCGCCGCCCATCAGCCACGGATCGGTCGCGCCCTCGCCGGCCAGCTCGCTGATCGTGTCCCGCACCGGGTCGTAGCCCGGCGGCTGGCGGGCGCCCGCCACCGTCCAGCCCGCCACCAGCAGTGCGGGCGCGGCGGCCGCGGTGGCCACGGCCCAGCTCGGTACGGCACGCACCCGGCCACGGTAAACCGCCGGACCCGGCCCGCACCGCGCTTTCGCCGCGCGCCGGGGCGGACCGGGCTCGACGGGTGCCCGGGAGCGGGCCCGCCCGCCCTGACAGAATGCGGGGGAGCAGTGAGTGGACCAGATTGAGGAGACGCCAGCCGTGATCCGTACCCACAATGCCGGAAGCCTGCGCGCCGCGGACGCCGGCTCGACGGTGACGCTCGCCGGGTGGGTGGCCCGCCGGCGCGACCACGGCGGTGTCATCTTCGTCGACCTGCGCGACGCCTCCGGCGTCGTGCAGGTGGTCTTCCGCGAGGAGGACGCGCACGCGCTGCGCAACGAGTTCTGCGTCAAGGTCACCGGCGAGGTGACCCGCCGCCCGGAGGGCAACGAGAACCCGGACCTGCCCACCGGCGAGGTCGAGGTGACGGCGAGCGCGCTGGAGGTGCTCTCCGAGGCCGCGCCGCTGCCGCTGCCGGTGGACGACCAGGTCGAGGCCGGCGACGACATCCGGCTCAAGTACCGCTACCTGGACCTGCGCCGGGGCGGCCCGGCCAAGGCCATGCGGCTGCGCTCGCGGGCCAACCAGATCGCCCGCGGCGTGCTGCACGAGCGGGACTTCCTGGAGATCGAGACGCCGACGCTGACCCGCTCCACCCCGGAGGGCGCCCGCGACTTCCTGGTGCCGGTGCGCCTGCAGCCCGGTAGCTGGTACGCGCTGCCGCAGTCTCCGCAGCTGTTCAAGCAGCTGCTGATGGTCGGCGGCATGGAGCGGTACTACCAGATCGCCCGCTGCTACCGGGACGAGGACTTCCGCGCCGACCGGCAGCCGGAGTTCACCCAGCTCGACATCGAGATGTCGTTCGTCACCGAGGACGACGTGATCGACCTCGGCGAGGCGATCGTCTCGGCGCTGTGGAAGGACCTCGCCGGCTACGAGATCGCCCGGCCGATCCCGCGCATCACCTGGCACGACGCGATGTCCCGCTACGGGTCCGACAAGCCGGACCTGCGCTACGGCGTGGAGCTGACCGAGCTGACCGGCTACCTGCGCGGCACCGAGTTCCGGGTGTTCGCCGGCGCGATCGACGCGGGTGGCTACGTCGGCGCGGTCGTCATGCCCGGCGGCGCGTCCCAGACCCGCAAGGAGCTGGACGGCTGGCAGGACTGGGCCAAGGCGCGCGGCGCGCGCGGCCTGGCGTACGTGGTGCTGGACGCGGAGACCGGCGAGCCGCGCGGCCCGGTGGCGAAGAACCTGTCCGAGGCGCACCTGTCCGGCCTGGCCGACGCGGTCGGCGCGAAGCCCGGCGACGCGATCTTCTTCGCCGCGAGCACGAACACCCGTGAGGCGCAGGAACTGCTCGGCGCGGCCCGGATCGAGATCGCCAAGCGGGCGAACCTGGTCGACGAGAGCGCCTGGGCGTTCTGCTGGGTGGTCGACGCGCCCATGTTCGAGAAGACGGACGAGGGTGGCTGGACCGCCGTGCACCACCCCTTCACCTCGCCGAACGCCGAGTGGGTGGACCGGTTCGAGTCCGCGCCGGACCGGGCGCTCGCCTACGCGTACGACATCGTCTGCAACGGCAACGAGATCGGCGGCGGGTCGATCCGTATCCACCGCGGCGACGTGCAGCAGCGGGTGTTCGACCTGCTCGGCATCACCGCCGACGAGGCGCAGGACAAGTTCGGCTTCCTGCTGGAGGCGTTCAAGTACGGCGCCCCGCCGCACGGCGGCATCGCGTTCGGCTGGGACCGGGTCTGCATGCTGCTGGCCGGCGCGGACTCGATCCGTGAGGTGATCGCCTTCCCGAAGACCCGGGGCGGCTTCGACCCGCTGACCGGCGCGCCCACCCCGATCACCGCGCAGCAGCGCGCCGAGGCCGGCATCGACGCCAAGCCGAAGGCGGCGGCCGGCCCGCACGCCGGCACCGCCGGCCCGGCCGCGCCGGTGGCCGACCCGACCTGATCCTCGCTTGCTGGAAAGGCCCGCGTCATGATGACGCGGGCCTTTTCGATCTTCAGGGGGACTGATGCACCTGCTCGTGGTGGGAGCCAGCGGCTTCCTCGGCGCCGAGGTGTGCCGGCAGGCGGTCGCCGCCGGGCACCGGGTGGCCGGCACGTACCACTCGACCACCGTCGCGGTGCCGGGCGCCGCGCCGCACCGGCTCGACGTCACCGACCGCGCCGCCGTGCGTGAGCTGCTGATCCGGGTACGCCCCGACGCGGTCGTCGCCACCCCCTACCGGTACGACGACTGGGCGGTCACGGCGGACGGGGCGGCCCACATCGCGGTAGCGGCCGCCGAGGTGGGCGCCCGGCTGGTGCACCTGTCCAGCGACGCGCTGCACGCCGGGCGACCCACGCCGTACGCGGACGAGGACGTGCCCACGCCGCTGTACCCGTACGGGGCGGCGAAGGCGGCGGCGGAGACGGCGGTGCGGGCGGTGGACCCGGGCGCGGCGCTGGTGCGGACCTCGCTGATCGTGGGGGAGGGCAGCAAGCAGATCCAGCTCTGCCGGGACGCCCTGGCCGGCCGGGCCACGCTGTTCACCGACGAGCTGCGCTGCCCGGTGCACGTCGCCGACCTCGCCGCCGCGGTGCTGGAGCTGGTGCCGGGCGACCACGCCGGGCTGCTCAACGTGGCCGGGCCGGACGCGGTGAGCCGCGCCGAGCTGGGCCGGCTGGTGGCCCGGCACGACGGCGCGGACCCGGGCGCGCTGCGGACGACCACCATCGCCGCCGCCGGGCTGCGCCGGCCGGGTGCGGTGGTGCTGGACTCCACCCGTGCCGCCGGGCTGCTGCGGACCCGGCTGCGTGGCGTCACCGAGCTGTACGGCTAGTTGCACAGATTCTTTGCAACGCACTTGTGCACAGAAAGTGTGCACAGATATTGTGCACCGCATGGAGGAGAAGAAGCGGCCCGAGGATCGGGCCGTACGCATCGACCACCGCCAGGTGCGCGCGCTGGCCCAGCCGCTGCGCATGCGCCTGATCGGCGCGCTGCGCGTGGTGGGCCCGTCCACCGCCACCGCCCTGGCCGAGATGCTCGGCACCAACAGCGGCGCGACCAGCTACCACCTGCGCCAGCTCGCCGAGGTCGGCCTCGTGGTGGAGGATCCCAACCTCGGCACCGGCCGGCAGCGCTACTGGCGGGCCGCGCACGACGTCACCAACTGGGAGTCCAGCGACTTCGACGACGACCCCGACTCGCGGGCCGCCATCGAGTGGCTGGAGGCGGACTACGTCCGGTTCTTCGCCGGGCACGCCGAACGGTGGTTCGCCCAGCGGCACCAGTGGTCGCCCGCTTGGCGCGACGCGTTCGGCATGGGCGACTTCTTCATGCGGATCCCGGTGGACCGGCTGGAGGCCATCAAGGAGGAGGTCTTCGCGGTCTTCGAGCGGCACCGCGACGAGGCCGACCCGGACGACCCCGGCGCCGAGACGGTCCAGCTCTACCTCGCCGCCCTGCCGATGGACGCGGCGTTCCCGCGGCCCACCCCGCCGTCCACCGAGGAGAAGCCGTGAGCGCCCTGTCCGTACGCCAGATCCGGATCCGCTACCTCACGCTGTACGGCCTGCGCTGGCTGCCCACCGGCCTGCTCATGCCGGTGATGATCCTGCTGATGCAGGAGCGCGGGCTCACGCTGTCCCAGATCGGCCTGGTCGCCACCGCGCAGGGCCTCGTCGTGCTGGCGCTGGAGCTGCCCACCGGCGGCTTCGCCGACGCGCTCGGCCGCAAGCCGGTGCTGCTCGTCGCCTGGGTGGTCTGCCTGGGCTCGCTGGCACTGATGGCGGTGGCCGACTCGTTCTGGATGTTCTTCCTGGTCTGGGCGCTGCAGGGCGTCTACCGGGCGCTCGACAGCGGCCCGCTCGAATCCTGGTACGTCGACGCCACGCTCGCCGCCGACCCGAAGGCCGAGTACGAACGCGGCCTCGGCTGGGCCGGCACCGTGGTCGGCGTCGCCATCGGCGCGGGCGCGCTGCTCAGCGGCGGCCTGGTCGCGCTCGGCCCGGTCGGTCCGGTCAGCGCGCTGGCCCTGCCGGTGATCGTCGCCGCCGTGCTCCAGGGCGTCTCCATCGTGGCCCTGCTGGCGCTGATGGCCGAGCGGCGGTCCGCGTCCGGCCCGGCCGCGCTGCGCGCCTCGGTGGTCGACGCGCCCCGGATGGTCGGGCAGGCCGTCGGGCTGCTGCGCCGTAACCGGGTGCTGCTGGCGCTGGTCGCTCTCGAACTGTTCTGGGGCTTCGGCATGGTCACCTTCGAGTCGCTGCTCCCGGTGCGCCTCGCCGAGGTGGTCGGTGGCGCCGACCGCGCGGCGGCGCTGCTCGGTCCGGCCGGCACGGCGGCCTGGCTGGCGAACGCCGCCGGCGCCGCGCTCACCCCGTTCCTGCTGCGCCGGCTCGGCGCCGCCCCGGCCGCCGCGCTGATGCGGATCCTCCAGGGCGTGACGGTGGTCGGCATGGGCCTGCTGGCCGGCCCGGTCGGCGTGCTCATCGCGTACCTGGCCTGCTACGCCGTGCACGGCGCGTCGAACCCGCTGCACATGGGACTGCTGCACCGGCAGGTCGACGGCCCGTACCGGACGAGCGTGCTCTCGCTGAACTCGATGGCCGCCCAGCCGGCCGGCGCGCTCGGCGCGGTGACGCTGACCGCGCTGGCCGACGCGACGAGCGTCAGCGTCGCCATGATCGTCGGCGCGGTGATGCTCGCCGTGGCCGCGCCGCTCTACCTGCCGGCCTGGCGCGCCGCCCGCCGTACCCCGCCGGACGTCGAGGTGGGACCGGAGGGCACGGCCGGCGGCCCCGGTCAGACCGGCCTGGCCCCCGAGCCGGCACCGGTGGTCGTGCCGGCGTCGACCGGCCGCGACTGATCCCCGCCCGCTCGGGGTAACGCCGGCCGGCTCGGACGCGAGGAGATCTTGGTACGCGAGCGCCCCGATGGGGGCCGTTCCGTACCAAGATCTCGGCGTGGGGACGGTGCGTCAGGCGAGCTTGATCGAGGTGCGGCGTTCGGTGGCGGTGAAGCCGAGCCGGCGGTAGAGCCGGATCGCGCCCACGTTGTCCGGGTACACGCCCAGCGCCACGGCGTCGTACCTGCCGAACAGGGCACACGTCATCCCGGCGGTCAGCGCCGCGCCCAGCCCCCGGCCGCGATGCCCGGGCGCGACGGTCAGCCCGGCCAGGAAGCCGATGTCCCCCCGGCTGCGATCGGCGCCGCAGGCGAGCAGGCGGTCACCGTCGCGGATGCCGTACCAGTCGACGATGCCCGGGTCGCCCGGCCGGGAGGTGGTGCTCGGGAACGCCTCCTCGATCAGCGCGGCCAGCGCCGGACGGTCGGCCGCGGTCAGGCGTACCACCCGTTCCTGCTCCGGCTGCCGCGGCGGCGGGCCGGTGGTCCAGAGGAAGTCCCAGTCGGCCAGCCGGGCCACCGGCAGCCGCGCGGACACCTCGTCCGGATCCGCCCGGGGCAGGTTGACGGACTGGCCGGCCGACAGCGTCCCGTCCGCCCGCTGGGCGGCGAAGACGTCGAGCGCCGGGCCGGGAGCGCCGACCGCGCCGCCGGCCGACCACTCGCCCGGCGGGAGCAGCCATCCGACCGCGCCACCGTGGCGCCATCCCCGCACGTCCTGGTCGCGCCGGAGCGCATGCCGGGCGTACGGGTGGTTGCCCGTCGCGGCGAGCAGCGCCTCCGGCCCGGTCAGCGCCTCGTCGACCGTGATCATGCCGCCAGCCTACGAGCATCCCCGGCGCGTACCGGAGGCCGGGCCACCGCCTGTTCCACGGTGGAGATTGACGAACAGACCGATTGGGTACATCCGTCGCCGACCTGCTGGGAACCCCCACCGGAGGAACGACATGCTCGCCATTCTCGCGGCCATCGTGTTCGGTTTCGCGCTGCTGCTCGACTTCATGAACACCGACCTCGGCGCACCCGATCTGTTCAGCACCCCGACCCTCATGCTCATCGGCTTCCTGCTGCTCTCGCTCTACCTGGCCGGGGTCGGCTCCGGCCCGCGCGGCGGCGGTGGCGGCCGGTGGTACCGGGGCCGGCGGCCGGGTCGCGGCTGACCGGAAAAGACCACCCCGGGCCGGGGCGGCGGCGCGATTCCGGCGTCGTCGGCCCGGCCCGGTACTGTTCTCGTGATGGAATCGGACGCCCTCTTCACCCTCGGCGAGCCGGCCGGCGCACCCGCGGGCGCGGGCGGCGCCGACGGCTTCACCGACGCCCGGGCGGACTCGCCTCTGCCGGTGCGGATGCGGCCGGCGGGCATCGGCGAGCTGGTCGGGCAGGAGCACCTGCTCGCGCCGGGAGCGCCGCTGCGTCAGCTGGTCGAGGGCGCGGCGCCGATGTCGGTGATCCTCTGGGGTCCGCCGGGCAGCGGCAAGACCACCATCGCCCACCTCGTGGCCCGGGCCACCGACCGGCGGTTCGTGGCGATGTCCGCGCTCACCGCGGGCGTGAAGGACGTCCGCGCCGTGATCGACACCGCCCGGCGGCAACGCCGGTCCGGCGGCCCGCCGACAGTGCTGTTCATCGACGAGGTGCACCGGTTCAGCAAGACCCAGCAGGACTCGCTGCTCGCCGCCGTCGAGGACCGTACGGTCACGCTGCTGGCGGCGACCACCGAGAACCCGTACTTCTCGGTCATCTCGCCCTTGCTGTCGCGCTGCGTGCTGCTCACCCTCCAGGCCCTCGACGACGACGACGTACGCGGGCTGCTGCGCCGCGCGGTGGCCGACGACCGCGGGCTCGGCGGCGCGCTGGTCCTGGCCGAGGAGGCGGAGGACCATCTGGTCCGGCTCGCCGGGGGCGACGTGCGCAAGGCGCTCACCGCGCTGGAGGCGGCGGCGGCCACCGCGACCGCGCTGGGCACCGGCCGGATCGACCTGGCCGTGGCCGAGCAGGCGGTCGACGTGGCGGCGGTGCGCTACGACCGGGACGGCGACGCGCACTACGACGTGACGAGCGCGTTCATCAAGAGCATGCGCGGCTCGGACGTGGACGCGGCACTGCACTGGCTGGCCCGGATGCTGGTGGCCGGGGAGGACGCCCGGTTCATCGCCCGCCGGCTGGTGATCTTCGCCAGTGAGGACGTCGGCATGGCCGATCCCACCGCGCTGACC
Source organism: Micromonospora sp. HUAS YX12 (assembly GCF_040215685.1). Classification (NCBI taxonomy): domain Bacteria; kingdom Bacillati; phylum Actinomycetota; class Actinomycetes; order Micromonosporales; family Micromonosporaceae; genus Micromonospora; species Micromonospora sp. HUAS YX12. The sequence continues at coordinate 5,813,707 of NZ_CP157974.1, read as the reverse complement.
GTGGCCACCGCCGCCGCCCACGCGGTCGAGTACGTGGGCCTGCCGGAGGCGCAGCTCAACCTGGCCCAGGCGGTCATCCACCTGGCCACCGCGCCGAAGTCGAACTCGGCCACCACAGCGATCGGCGCCGCCGTCGCCGACGTACGCGCGGGTCGTGGCGGCGCGGTGCCGCGCGGACTGCGCGACGCCCACTACTCCGGCGCGCGGGGCCTCGGCCACGGGGCCGGCTACCGCTACCCGCACGACGACCACCGGGGGGTGGTCACCCAGCAGTACGCTCCGGACGACCTCGTCGGAACCGACTACTACCAGCCCAGCGGGCACGGCGCGGAGCGGGCGGTGGCCACCCGGCTGCCGCTGCTGCGCCGGATCGTGCGCGGGCTGCCGCCTCCGGCGACCCGGGCGGAGGCCGGCGCCCCGGCCGCCGCGAACGGGGCCCGGGTGGGGGGCGGCGAGCAGGCCAGCGGGGCGAGTGAGGGCGGCAGCGACGCCGCCGAGGGGGGTCAGTAGTGATGGCGCGTGGTCCGGAGCGGCCGGCGGACGGCCCCGACGAGCGGCGCGACCCGCGGGGCAAGGGCCGCCGGTGGGGACGCGGCCGGGCCGAGCCCGAGCTGGACCCGACTGTCGTCGGCGAGGAACTCGGCTGGATCGACGACCTGCGCACCGCCAAGCAGCAGGGCGGTGAACTCGGACCGGACGGGGCCGCCCCTGCGCCGCGCCCCGGCGCCGACCCTTCCTGGCCGGACGGCGACCCGGCCCGGCCACCCCGCCCGGCCGCCGCGCCGGGTCCGGGCCCCGGCCTGCCGGCCGCCGGCCGGCCGGCTCCGCGGCCCCCGGCACCGGGCGCCCAGCCGCCCTCGACCGGTCAGCCGGTTCCGCCGGCTTCGCCCGCCGGCCGGCCCGGTACTCCGCCGGCCGGCCCGCCCCAGGCTCCCGGCCGGCCCGTTCCGCCCCCGGCTGCCACCCCACCGGCTCCCGGCCGGCCGGTTCCGCCGCCGGCCGCCGCGCCGCAGGCTCCCGGCCGGCCCCATCCGGGCGGGCCCGCTCCGGGCGGCCGCACCGACCCGACGATGCCGCCCGTGACCGGCCGTCCCGGCCCGGCTGTGCCCCCGGCCGCCGGGCGTCCCGGCGGACCGGTCACCGGACGACCCGGTACCGACCTGCCCCCGGCCCCCGGCCGGCCGGGCGTGGAGACGCCTCCGCCCGCCGGCCGGTCCCGCGTGGACACCGCCCCGCCGTCCGGCCGGCCCGGCGTGGACATGCCCCCGGCGCCCGGGCGTCCGGCCGCGGACACGCGGCCGGGGGTCCGCCCACCGGTCGTGGACGCGCCCTCCGGCGGTGGCCGTCCCGGCCCGGAGACGCCGCCCGGTGGTGGCCGGCCCGGTCCGCGTCCGCCGGTCATGCGCCGCCCCGACACGCCCGGTCCGGCCGCGCCGCCGGTGCGCCCCGGCGGTCCCGAGACCGGTGCCCCGCGCCGGGCCGGTGACGGTCCCTGGCCCGGCGACCCCGGGGCCGGCGCCCCGCGGCGCCCCGCCGACGGTCCGTGGCCCGGCGTGCCCGAGGCGCCCCGTCCGGCCGACGCGCCGTACCGCCGCCGCGTGGACGGACCCACCGGCCAGCAGCCGCCCGTCGCCGGCACCCGCGTCCCGCCCGCTCCGCCGACGCCCGGCCGGGCACCCGCCGACCCGGGCCGGTCACCCGGTGACGGCGACACCCGCGTACCGCCGACGCCGCGCGGCCGGCACGGAGCCGGGCCCGAGGTCCCGCACCAGGCCGATCCGACGATCCCGCCGCCGCCCGGCGGCCGACGGGCCCGGGCGGACGACGCCGCCGGCATCCAGCCGGTCTCCGGTGGTGCCCGCCGGGCTCGCGCCGGGGACACCGACGCCGTCCAGCCGGTCCCCGGCGGAGCACGCCGGGCACGGCCCGAGGACGTACCGCCCGGCACGCGGCCGGTCTCGGGGGCGGGCCGCCGGGCCCGTGCCGAGGACGTACCGCCCGGCACGCGGCCGGTCTCGGGGGCGGGCCGCCGGGCTCGTGCCGACGAGGTTCCGCCCGGTACCCGGCCGGTCTCCGGTGCGGGCCGTCGCGCCGCACCGGAAGGCGTCGTACCCGGCGAACCGGCCGGACGAGCCGTTCCGGACGCCGCCCCGGTCTCCGGTGGCGGGCGACGGGCCCGGCACGACGAGCCCACCGGCGGCCACCACGTGCCCGCCCCCGGCGGCGAATCCGCAGCCGTGCCCACGCCGGGCACCGGCCGGCGGGCCGCCCCGGACCGCCCTTCGGTCGTACCGCGCAGCGGAAACGCGCCCGACCTGCCGGGTGCGCCCGTGTCCGGCAGTCCGGCGACCGGCCCGACCCCGCCCGCCGGCCGCCGTGGCGCGCCCGCCGGCCGCGGTGCCGCACCCGCCGTACCCGGCAGCCGGCGCGCCGCGCCCGATGCAGCCGGCGGCCGCCGGGCCGCGCCCGACGAGCCGGGCGGTCCCGGCGCCGGCGCCGAGACACCCGGTCGCCGGGCCGCCCGTGACGACAGCGGTGAGCCGCGGCCGCAACGGCCCGACCGGCCCGCCGACTGGCTGCGTCAGGCCGGCCGCACGCCGCACACCGACCCCGCCGTGCCGGCCACCCGCCGCCCGGCCGGCCCTCCGGCGGAGGAGCCGTCCGGCCGTCCCGGTGGGCCCGCCGGCCGGGCCGGCGTCGCCGTCCCGCCGGTGCGTCCCGAGCCGGGTACGCCGTCCCGGCGACCCGGACAGCCCGGCCCCGATGTGCCGGCGCGCGCCGAACCGGCGGGCCGCCCCGACCAGCCCGGCCCGGTCGCGCCCCCGGCCCGGCCTCAGCCGTCCGACCCGTCGCCCGGTAGGTCCGGTCCGGCCCGCGGCGCGGCCCGCCCCGGTGTCGCGCCCGCTCCCGGACCGGCCGGTCCCGGTCCGCGCGGCGACGTCGAACGCACGGGTGGGATTCCGGGCGGTGTTGGGCGCCCCGGTGGTGGCCCGGCCGGTCCGGCCGGACCTGGTCCCCGTGGCGATGTGGAGCGCACGGGCGGGATTCCGGCCGGCGGCGGCCGTCCCGGTGGTGGCCCCGCCGGTCCCGGCCCGCGTGGCGACGTCGAACGCACCGGTGGGATGCCGGTCGGTCCGGGCCGCCCCGGCGGCGGTCCGGCCGGACCCGGTGGTGACGGGCGCGGGGTGGCACGCCCCGACGACACCCGGCCCGGTGCCGGGCCTCGTCCGCCGGTGGCGCCCGGCGTCCGGGGACCGGCAGGCGACGGGCCGGTGCCGCCCGGTGCGCCGGTGACCGCCCGCGCGGCAGCCGGCGTGTCCCGCCCGGTCGCGCCGGACGAGCGGACCACCGGACGTGCGACGCCACCCGGACCGGAGCCGGACCGGCCCGGACCGGGCATCGCGGCGGCACCGGCGGCGGCCCGGGCGGCTGTGGTCGTACCCCCGGGGGAGCCCGCGGGGCCACGGCCCGCAGCGGGCGGCACATCACGGCCCGGCGGTCCCGGACGGGACGACAGCGGCGCGGAGGCCGGCGGCCTGCGCGGCGCCCGGTCCGAGCTGCGCCGGCAGATGCGCGAGCGCACCCGGCTGCGGCTGGGCATCCTCGCCCTGGTCAGCCTCGTGCTGCTGGGTGCGGTGCCGCTCTACTTCGGCATGCGTACGCTCAGCCGCGACCCGGTCTTCGACACCCTCGACGCGCTCGCCGTGCCCGCCTGGGCACAGAGCAACACGGTCGACAACGTCAGCGGCAGCCGCTGGTGCCTTCAGGACTGCCGCCTGCGTGAACGGTCGGTCGAGTCGGAGCAGGGGTGGAAGGAGACCGTCGCGGTCTACGAGAAGGCGCTGGCCGGGGACGGGTGGCGGCGCTGGAAGGTCGACCGCTGCCCGGACGAGAAGGTCCCGGGCAGCTACACCTGCTGGCGCCGGGACGAACTGACGCTCGACCTGTGGGTACGCGACCGCACCTGCACGCCCCCGCCGGTGGACGGTGCGCCGGCGCCGACCGCACCGGCCACGCCCGCAGCGGCGGAGTGCACCGGTTCGTTGGTGTCGGTGAAGGTGCGCAACGCGATCGACGACGAGCGCACCGGACCGACGCCCACCACCGATCCGTCACTCACCGGTGAGGATCCGTACCCGACCTTGACCGACGACCCGCTGGGCGAGGCGACCCCCTCACCGTCGTGAGCCGACTTTCATCACGGACGGTAGGGTCTGGGGCTGGCACGCCCGTCCGTGCCCGGTGACCGGGTCGGCGTGGCGCGAAGTGGGTAGGTACGGTCGCGCGTTCCGGGGCGTCGGGTTCCGGGACACTGCTTGAGGAGGACGTGCGCGTGAACGGTAGCGAGGTCGCTTGGCTGGTCCTGGCCGGCGCGTTCCTGATGCTGGTGCTCGTGCTGGCGGTGCCGATCCTGCGGCTGCGGCACACCGTGGACGCGACGACCCGCATGATCAACGAACTCAACGACCGCACCGCGCCGCTGCTCGGCGACGTGAACACCACGGTGAAGAACGTCAACGTGGCGCTGGAGCAGGTGCAGACCTCGCTGGACGGGGTGAACCTCCAGCTCGCCAAGGTGGACACCATGACCAGCCACGCGCAGAACGTCACCGCGAACGTGGCGAACCTGGCCACCGTGGTCTCCGCCGCCGCCGCGAACCCGCTGGTCAAGGTGGCCGCGTTCGGGTACGGCGTGCGCCGCGCCGCCTCCGCCCGCCGGCACGCCGAGACTGAGCGCGAGGTGCGCGACACGATCAAGCAGCAGCGTCGCGCCGCCAAGCGCGGCAACCGCTGACCCCGACCGGCGTACGCGGGAAGGATGAGAACATGAGGCGGTTGTTCTGGCTGGGCATCGGCCTGGCCGTGGGCGTCCTGGTGGTGCGCAAGGCCACCCGGACGGCGCAGGCGTACACCCCGGCCGGCATCGCCAGCGGGCTGTCCGAGTCCGCCGGCGGTCTGGTCGAGTCGCTACGGGCGTTCGTGGACGACGTCCGGGTCGGCATGGCCGAGCGTGAGCAGGAGATCCACGAGGCCTTCGCCCGCGGCGAGGTGTACGACGACCAGTTCGCCGAGCTGCGGGAGGACCCGCGGATCGGTGACCGAGAGATTTTCCCGGAGGACCACCAGCGATGAAGACGGCGGAGATCAAGCGGCGGTTCCTCGCCCACTTCGAGGCGAACGGGCACACCGTGGTCCCGTCCGCTCCGCTGCCCGCCATCAGCGACCCGAACCTGCTGTTCATCAACGCGGGCATGGTGCAGTTCGTGCCCTACTTCCTGGGCCAGCAGACCCCGCCGTACGCGCGGGCGACGAGCGTGCAGAAGTGCATCCGGACGCCGGACATCGACGAGGTCGGCAAGACCAGCCGGCACGGCACGTTCTTCCAGATGAACGGCAACTTCTCCTTTGGTGACTACTTCAAGGACGGGGCGATCCCGCTCGCCTGGGACCTGTCCACCAAGCCGGTCGAGGCGGGCGGCTTCGGGCTGGACCCGGAGCGGATCTGGGCGACCGTCTACCTGGACGACGACGAGGCGTACGACATCTGGCGTGCCACCGGCGTGCCGGCCGAGCGGATCGTGCGCCGCGGCAAGGCCGACAACTTCTGGTCGATGGGCATTCCCGGCCCGTGCGGCCCGTGCTCCGAGCTGTACTACGACCGTGGCCCGGCCTACGGCCGTGAGGGTGGCCCGGAGGTCGACGAGGACCGCTACCTGGAGTTCTGGAACCTCGTCTTCATGCAGTTCGAGCGCGGTCCGGGCGCCGGCAAGGAGGACTTCCCGATCCTCGGCGACCTGCCGGCGAAGAACATCGACACCGGCATGGGCCTGGAGCGGATGGCCTCGCTGCTGCAGGGCGTGGACAACCTCTACGAGATCGACGAGGTCAAGCCGATCCTGGACCGGGCGGCCGAGCTGACCGGCAAGCGGTACGGCGTGCACTCCGGTCACGCGGCGAACGAGTCGCACCCGGACGACGTACGGCTGCGGGTGATCGCCGACCACGTGCGGACCTCGCTGATGCTCATCGGCGACGGCGTGACCCCGTCGAACGAGGGCCGGGGTTACGTGCTGCGGCGGATCATGCGCCGGGCGATCCGGGCGGTGCGGCTGCTGGGTTACTCCGACCGGGCGCTGCCGGAGCTGCTGCCGGTGGCCCGCGACTGCATGGCGCCGTCGTACCCGGAGCTGGCCGAGGACTTCGGCCGGATCTCCCAGTACGCGTACGCCGAGGAGGACGCGTTCCTGGCCACGCTGCGCGCCGGCACCACGATCCTGGACACCGCCATCGCCGAGACCAAGTCGGCCGGGAAGGCCGCCCTCTCCGGTGACAAGGCGTTCCAGCTGCACGACACGTACGGCTTCCCGATCGACCTGACCCTGGAGATCGCCGCCGAGCAGGGCCTGCAGGTCGACGCGGAGGGCTTCCGCCGGCTGATGGCCGACCAGCGCAGCCGGGCCAAGGCCGACGCGCAGGCCCGCAAGACCGGGCACACCGACGTCTCGGCGTACCGGTCGGTGCTCGACGGCGGCGGACCGGTCGAGTTCACCGGCTACACCGAGCTGAGCCGGGAGTCCCGGGTGCGCGCGCTGCTGTCCGGCGGCGCCGCGATCCCGGCAGCGGTCGAGGGGGACACGATCGAGCTGGTGCTCGACACCACCCCGTTCTACGCCGAGGGCGGCGGGCAGCAGCCCGACCAGGGGCTCATCACTGTCGGCGGCGGCCAGGTCGAGGTCTTCGACGTGCAGCAGCCGGTGCCCGGCCTGATCGTGCACCGGGCCAGGGTGGTGCGCGGCGAGGTGCGCTCCGGCGAGACCGGGTACGCCGAGATCGACGTGTCCCGCCGCCGGGCGATCTCCCGCTCGCACACGGCGACGCACCTGGTGCACCAGACGATGCGCAACTTCCTCGGCGAGTCGGCGACCCAGGCGGGTTCGCTGAACGCGCCGGGCCGGCTGCGGTTCGACTTCAACACCCCGACGGGCGTCGCGCCGAGCGTGCTGCACGACGTCGAGCAGCAGGTCAACGAGGTGCTGCTGGCCGACCTGGAGGTGCACGCGTTCGTCACCAGCCAGGAGGAGGCCCGCCGGATCGGGGCGATGGCCCTGTTCGGCGAGAAGTACGGCGAGCGGGTCCGGGTCGTCGAGGTCGGCGACTACGCCCGCGAGCTGTGCGGCGGCACGCACGTGGCCCGGTCCGCCCAGCTCGGCCTGGTGAAGATCCTCTCCGAGGCGTCGGTGGGTTCCGGGGTACGCCGGATCGAGGCGCTCGTGGGCATGGACGCGTTCGGCTTCCTGGCCCGCGAGCACCTGCTGGTGTCCCGGCTGGCCGAGCTGTTCCGGGTGCCGGGGGAGCAGGTCGCCGACCGGGTGGAGCAGACGGTCACCCAGCTGCGCGACGCGGAGAAGGAGCTGGAGAAGCTGCGCGCCCAGCTCGTGCTCGGCGGGGCCGGTGCCCTGGCGGCGCAGGCGAAGGACGTGCGCGGCGTCGCGTACGTCGGCACCGAGGCGCCGGAGGGCGCGGCCGCGAACGACGTGCGGACCCTCGCCCAGGAGATCCGGGGCCGGATCGACGCGGCCCGCCCGGCGGTGGTCGCGGTGGCCGCCCGGGCCAACGGCAAGGCGTCCCTGGTGGTGGCCGTGAACCAGGCCGCCCGGGGCCGGAACCTGAGCGCGAAGGATCTGGTCAAGGCCGCGTTCTCCGGCCGGGGCGGCGGCAGCGACGACCTGGCCCAGGGCGGTGGGCTGCCCGCGACGGAGGCGCCGAACCTGCTGGTCACCGTCGAGCGGGCGGTCGCCGACGCGGCATGAGCGAACGCACCGAGCGGAGCGAGGGCCGTGAGGGCATGCCCAGCCGGCACGGCATGAGCGAACGCACCGAGCGGAGCGAGGGCCGTGAGGGCATGCCCGGCCGGCACGGCATGAGCGCAACGATCGACGCCAGGGCGGATCACCCGGTCCGCCCTGGCCCGTACCGGCGGGGAGGTGTCCGCCCGTGACCGAGCTGTCCCGTGGCGTCCGGCTGGGTGTCGACGTCGGCCAGGTCCGGGTGGGGGTGGCCCGTTGCGACCCGCACGGCATCCTCGCCACGCCGCTGGTCACGCTGGCCCGTGACCTGACGGCGGAACCGGACGCGGTGCCCGCCGACATGGCCGAGCTGGTCCGGCTCGCCGCCGAGCACGAGGCGGTGGGGATCGTGGTCGGGCTGCCGGTCAACCTCGCCGGAAAGCACGGCCCCGCGGCGGCGAACGTATCAGCATATGCCAGCCGATTGGCTGATGTAATGAGGCCGATTCCGGTGACGCTGACGGACGAGAGGATGTCTACCGTCGTCGCGAGTCGTAGGCTGGCCGAACGGGGCGTCCGGGGAAAGCGCCAACGAGCGGTGGTCGACCAGGCCGCCGCGGTGGAGATTCTGCAGAGCTGGCTGGACGCACAGCGGAGGCGGACGCAATGATCGACGACCTTGATCTGGGCTTCGACGAGCAGGACAGGGGGGACAAGGGCCGGCACCGGCGCGGCGCGGTGCGCCGGCGCCAGGGCAGGTCCGGCGGCGGCCGGGGCAAGACCCTTCTCGCGCTCGCGCTCGCGCTGGTCCTGCTGGGCGGCATCGGCGGCGGTGCGTTCTACGGCTTCGACCGGGTCCAGAGCTACTTCGTCACCCCCGACTACGAGGGCTCCGGCACGGGCGAGGTGACCGTCGAGATCAAGCAGGGCGCGCTGATCGCCGACATGGCCGACGCGCTCGTCGCGGCCGACGTGGTGAAGAGCACGAAGGCGTTCATCGAGGCCGCCGAGGAGAACTCGCGCAGCAAGAACATCCAGCCCGGCACGTACAAGCTGCGCAAGCAGATGAGCGGTGACGCGGCGGTCGCGGCGATGCTGGACCTCAAGAACAAGATCGTCAACGGGATCACCATCCCCGAGGGCCTCACCGCGAAGACGGTCTACAAGCGGCTCTCCGAGAAGACCGACATCCCGGTCAAGGACTTCGAGGCCGCGGCGAAGGACCCGGAGGCGCTCGGCGTACCGGACTGGTGGTTCAAGCGCTCCGACGGCAAGAAGGTCAAGCCGTCGATCGAGGGCTTCCTGTACCCCGACACCTACGAGATCCCGCCGAAGGCCACCGCCGAGACCGTGCTCAAGCTGATGGTGGACAACTTCCTCACCGTCACCTCTGGCATGCAGTACGCCGAGAAGGTGCAGAAGGACCGCGGCGGCATCACCCCGTACGAGGCGCTGATCGTCGCGTCGCTCGCGCAGGCCGAGGCCGGCAACAAGGCCGACCTGGGCAAGGTCGCCCAGGTGGCCTACAACCGGGTCTACAAGGGCAACTTCGACTGCGGCTGCCTGGAGATGGACGTCACTGTCAACTACTACCTGGAGCTGACCGGGCAGCCGACCAAGGCGTCCAAGGACATGACCTCTGCCGAGCTGGACAATCCGAAGAACCCGTACAACCGCAAGCTACGCGGCCTCATCCCCACCCCGATCAACAACCCGGGCAAGGACGCCCTGCAGGGCGCGCTGAGCCCGCCGCCGGGCAAGTGGCTCTTCTTCGTGGCGATCAGCAAGGACGGGCGCTCCGCGTTCGCCGAGACGTACGCCGAGCACCAGCGCAACGAGCAGAAGGCGCGCGAGGCCGGAATCATCTGATGGCCGATCCCCGCCGCGCCGCGGTGATCGGCAAGCCGATCGCCCACTCTCTCTCCCCGGTGATCCACACCGCCGGGTACGCAGCGGCCGGGCTGACCGGCTGGTCGTACACCCGGATCGAAGCCGGCGCCGACGAACTGCCCGGCCTGGTCGCGGGCCTCGGCCCCGAGTGGGCCGGGCTGTCGGTGACCATGCCGGGCAAGGAGGCGGCGCTCGCGCTGGCCGACGAGGTCTCGCCGGTCGCCGCCGCGGTCGGCGCCGCCAACACGCTGGTACGCCGGCCCGACGGCACCTGGTACGCGGACAACACCGACGTCACCGGCATGGTCGAGGTGCTCACCGGCGCCGGCTGCGTGGCCGGGGCGGTGGTCACCGTGCTCGGCGCGGGTGGCACCGCCCGGGCGGCCATCGCGGCGGCGGCCCGGATCGGGGCGGCCGAGGTGACTGTGGTGGCCCGCCGCCCGGAGGCGGTCGACGAGCTGCGCCCGGTCGCGGAGGCGGCCGGCGTGCCGCTGGCCGCCGCCGAGTGGGACGGTGCGCCCGCCCACGCCCGCGCCGATCTGGTGATCTCCACGGTGCCCAGGGGCGTCGCCGACCCGCTGGCCGACAACTTCGACTGGCGGCCGGAGTCCGTCTTCTTCGACGTCGTCTACGACCCGTGGCCCACGCCGCTCGCGGCGGCGGCGCTCGCCGCCGGCTGCCGGGTGGTCTCCGGGCTGGACCTGCTGCTGGCCCAGGCGTTCGGCCAGTTCGAGCAGTTCACCGGCGTTGCGGCACCGGTGGAGGCGATGCGCGCCGCGGTGGCGACCGACCGTCGCCACTGAGCCTCGGCGGCTCCGGCAGGCTCACGGATCGTGATCGCCGGTTCCGGCCCGCGAGAGTCCGGGCTGGTCGGAGGTATTGATGACCGTCATCCCGCGGTGACGGAAAATCATGATTGACGTTTGTCTCTTACCGACCGTAGCGTTCCCCCCACTATCAGCCCTAGTTCACGGGGGAGGGCCCTGGTGGCTCCTGCGCACGTGCGAAAAGTCCCACCACTGTCCACAATGGACAGAGCGGTCGGATCCAGGTGGGGACGGGCGGCTGTCGCCGCGCTGGCCGCCACCATGGCGATGACGCTCTCCGACGTTCCGCTCCGGCGGGCGGAGGCGGCGCCCAAGCCCAAGCCGGCCGAGGCGCTGGAACGGCCCGACGAGATGGCGGCGCTGATCACCGCCCGGATGACCGGCCGAGACGTCCGCATCACCGGCATGACCACCGAGTCCGCCGAGTACATCGCCCATCCCAACGGGCAGATCGAGGCGACCGTCCACGCGGGTCCGGTGCGGATGCGGCAGAACCAGAAGTGGGTGCCGATCGACCTCAGACTGCAACCCGCCGCCGACGGCTCCGTGCAGGCGGTGGCGCACCCGCTGGATCTGCGGATCTCCGGCAAGCGTTCCGGGGCGGGCGAACTCGCCGCGGTCGGCGCCGGCGACGGCCGGTTCGCCCTCGGCTGGCCGGGTGCCCTGCCCACGCCGGTCCTCGACCAGAACCGCGCCACCTACCCCGAGATCGCGCCCGGGATCGACCTCGTGGTCGAGGCGACCCGGACCGGCTTCTCCCAGTACCTCACCGTCAAGAGCCGCGACGCGGTGGACCGCCTGCCCTCGCTGGCGCTGCCCCTGACCGGCAAGGGGCTCGCCTCGTTCACCCAGGACTCGGCGGGTGGCCTGACGCTGCGCAATGCCAAGGGCAAGCCGCTGGCCACCGTCCCGGCCCCGCAGATGTGGGACGCCCGGCGCGCCCCCGGCTCGGAGGAGCCGACCCGGCGCACCATGGTCCGGACCAAGGCGGAACGGCCCGCGGCGGCGAACCGCGGCGCGGCCACGAACGGGCTCACCATGCGGTTGCAGCCGGACCTGGCCTGGCTGAAGGACCCGGCCACCCAGTATCCGGTGACCATCGACCCGCAGGTCAACCCGCTCTACACCTCCTTCGACACGTACGTGAAGGAGGGCGACAACGTCGACCGCGGCGGGGCGAACGACCTCCACGTCGGCCTGCTGGCCGGCACGCCCAACGTCAAGTCCCGGGCCTTCGTGCACTGGCCGGTCTCCGCCCTCTCCGGCAAGCAGATCACCTCGGCGACCGTCTACTTCTGGAACTTCTGGTCCCACACCTGCACCGCCACCTCCTGGGAGATCTGGAGCACCGGCGCGGCCTCCTCGGCCACGCGCTGGGGCACCCAGCCGACCTGGATCCAGAAGGAGGCGACCTCCACCCAGACCAAGGGCTTCTCGTCGGCCTGTAACGACGGATGGGTGAGCATCAGCGGGACCACCTTCTTCCAGCGGGCCGCCACGGCCGGGCAGTCGACCGCCTACATGGGCGTGCGCGGCACCGACGAGACGACAACCAACAGCTTCAAGCAGTTCCGCTCCCGCAACGCGGCCGACAGCAGCCAGGTTCCGTACGCGGTCGTCACGTACAACTCGTACCCGACGGTCGGCACCCGATCCACGGTGCCGTCGACCGCCTGCGTCACGGGCACCTCGCGGCCCACCGTCAACACCGCCACCCCCCAGCTCAAGTCGGTCATCTCCGACGGCGAGGGCTCGACCGTGAAGGCCGAGATCGAGTGGTGGACGCTGACCGGCACCGCCAAGCTGGGCAGCACCGTCACCGCCACCGCCGCCTCCGGCAGCACCTTCGGCGCCATCGTGCCGGCCGGCGTGATGACCAACGGCTCGTCGTACAAGTGGCGGGTCCGCGGCAACGACGGCACCGTCAACGGCAACTGGTCGTCGTTCTGCGAGTTCACCGTGGACACCTCGATCGGCGCGCCGCCGCTCGTCAGCTCCACCACCTACCCGGAGAACGCGTGGGGCGGTGACGCGAACGTCGCCGGCAACTTCACCTTCGACCCGAACGGTGTCGCCGACGCCGCCGCCTACGAGTACAGCCTCGACGTGTCGCCGCCGAACAAGGTGGTCAACGCCCCGTCTCCGGGTGCTCCGGCAACCGTGAGCATCAAGCCGCTCACTCCCGGCTGGCACAACATCTGGGCACGCACGCGGGACTCGGCGGGCAACGTCACCGCCTTGCGCAGCTACCCGTTCAAGGTCGGCTCCGGCTCACAGGACTCGCCGAAGGCCGGCGACATCAGCGGGGCGAAGGTCGCGCTCGCCTCGACCGCCGCGCCGTCCTTCGCCGACGTCACCTACCAGTGGCGGCGGGCCGGCTCGGACGGTTGGGTCACCATCCCGGCAGGTCACGTCACCTACGCCGTCGGGGGTGGGCCGGTCACCTGGCCGGTCACGCTCGCCAGTGGCATCGCGCCCAAGCTGAACTGGGACGTCGCCGCCACGCTCGCCTCGGTGGACGCGGCCGGCATCCCGCGCGACGGGCCCGTTCAGGTCCGGCCCTACTTCAACCTGAACAACTACGGGGCGCCGGCGGACCAGGTGAAGTTCACCTTCGACCGTGACCTCGCCTCCGCCGCCTCCGCCGAGGTGGGCCCCGGCTCGGTCAACCTGATCACCGGTAACTACCAGATCACCACGTCCGACGTCGCGGCCGGCGGACTGGCCGTCTCCCGTACCCTCAACAGCCGCCAGCCACTCGGCCTCGACCCGCTCTTCGGTCCGGGCTGGGTGTCCGGCCTGGTGGTGTCCGACGCGGAGGCCCCCTACACCAGGCTGACCACCCACGGCAGTCTGGCCCAGGTCCACCTGCCGGACGACTCGTCCATCGGCTTCACCAAGGTCGACGGCGCCGGCGTCAACTACGAGCCGCAGGTCGGCGCGGAGTCCTACAAGCTGACGTTCGCCTCGGCCACGAGCACCTTCACCCTCTCCGACGACAAGGGGAACGTGGTCACGTTCACCCGGACCGCGACGGACCCGGCGAACGTCTACACCCCCACCGCGGTCACGCCGCCGGGCTCGGGCAACGCCACCACCTACTCCTGGGAGAAGGTGACGCTGGGAACCAGCGACGTCATGCGGCCGACGCGTCTGCTGGCCCCGGTGCCAGCCGGCGTCAACTGCGCCACGCTGGTGCGCGGCTGCCAGGCCCTGACCTTCACCTACGCCACCGCGACCACGGCCACCGGGCTCGGCGACGGTCAGTGGGGTGACTACCTCGGCCGGGTGAAGCAGATCTCCTACACCGCCTGGGATCCCGACCTGTCCACCCCGGCGATGCGGACCGTCGTGCTGGCCCGCTACACCTACGACAGCAGCGGCCGGCTGCGGAGCTTCGCGGACCCCCGGCTGGACTACACCGACGGAAGCGGGTCGCACACGCTGCGCACCGTCTACTTCTACGACTCGAACGGCATCATCGTCTCGCTGACCCCGCCGGCTCAGCAGCCGTGGCAGTTCTCGTACACCACGACGCCGAGTGACCCCGGCAAGGGCCGGCTGCACAAGATCACCCGGTCGGCGTTGACCGCGGGGACCTCCGTGCAGACGGTCGTCTACCAGGTGCCGACGTCCGGCGCGGGCGCGCCGCACGACCTGTCCGGCACGCAGACCGCACGGTGGGCGCAGAGCGAGCCGCCCACCGACGCCACAGCCGTCTTCCCGGCCTCGCAGGTGCCGACCGGTGACCCGGCGACCGGCACGCTGCCGGGCTCCTACGAGCGGGCGACGGTGCTGTACCTGGACGCGAACGCGCGCATGGTGAACGTGGCCGAGCCGAACGGGCAGATCACCAGTACGTCGTACGACCAGTACGGCAACGCAGTGCAGGAGCTGTCCCCCGGCAACCGCCGGCGGGCGCTGGACGCGTCACCCGGCGACGCCGCCGGCGCCGAGGCGCAGATCGCGGCGAGGCTCGCCAGCGTCAGCGTCTACTCCACCGACGGGCAGCGGCTGCTGGAGACCTTCGGCCCGGAACATGACGTGATGCTCGCCTCCGGCACTGTCGTGCGGGGCCGGCAGCACACCCGGCGCACCTACGACGAAGGGGCGCCGAGCAGCGGCGGGCCGTTCGGCCTGCTGACCACCGAGCAGGTGTCGGTCAGCTACGTGAACGCCGGCCAGACCGTGGACGCGGACAGCCGCACGACGACCACGGAGTACGACTGGACGCTGCGCCAGCCGGTCAAGACGACAGTCGATCCGGACGAGCTGGACCTCGTCACGCGCACCGGCTACGACGCTCAGGGCCGCGTGATCAGCACCACGACCCCGGCCGGTGGCAGCACGGACACCACGCCGGCCACCCGGCTCGTCGTCTACTACACGGCGGCGGCCAACAGCACCCACACCGAGTGCGGCAACCGGCCGGAGTGGCACGGCCAGGTCTGCCGTACCCAGACCGGCGGCCAGCCGGAGAGCGGCCCGGAGGTGCCGGTCACGGTCACCACCTACGACATGTACGGGCAGTCGCGCGTGCAGTCGACGAAGACCGGGTCGGGTGAGCTGCGGCGGACGGAGATCACCTACGACGCCGCCGGTCGCCAGCGGGAGAACTCGGTGACCGCCGCGGGTCTGGGCACCGCCCTGGAGAAGCGGCGCACCGTGTACGACCAGGCCACCGGCCAGGCCGTGCGGACCCAGACGGTGAACGCGTCGGGCGCGGTGACGGCCGAGGTGATCCGGGCGTACGACAGCCTGGGCCGGATGACGTCGTACACCGACTCCGACGGCACCGTCACCACCAGCACCTTCGACATCGCCGGACGGCCCGCGACGGTGAACGACGGCAAGGGCACCCGCACCTACACCTTCGACGGCGGCAGCGAGCGACGTGGCCTGCCGACGTCGGTGGCGGACAGCCAGGCCGGCACCTTCACCAGCACCTATGACCACGACGGAAACCCGGTCAGCCAGACCTGGCCGAACGGGCTCGTGGTCGGCCACACCACCGACGAGAGCGGCGCGGCCAGCGGCATCACCTACACCAAACCGGGCTGCGGCCAGGCCGACTGCACCCTCTACACCGAGACCGTCGTCTCCAGCGTCCACAACCAGTGGCGCAGCCGGACCTCGACCCTGTCCGCGCAGACCTACACCTACGACGGCGCCGCCCGGCTCACCGGCGTGGCGGACACCGTGGCCGGTCAGTGCACCACCCGCAGGTACGAGTTCGACGCCGCCACGAACCGCACCAACCAGGTGGCGTACGGGCCGGGGGCGGGCGGCGTGTGCCAGGCCACCACTGTCGGCACCGCCCGGGAGTGGAGCTACGACAGCGCCGACCGCACCAGCGGTGCCGGCTACACCTACGACGCCCTGGGTCGCACGCTGACCCAGCCGGCCGCCGACTCGGCGGTCGCCGGCGGCTCCGGCAGCACCATGGCCTACCACGTCAACGACATGGTGCGCAGCATCACCAAGGGCACGCGCACCACCACCTACACGCTGGACGTCATGTCCACCCGGATCCGCTCCTGGACGGACACGGGTGACGGCCTGACCAGGATCAACCACTACAGCACCGACGGGGACAGCCCGAGTTGGACCGATGAGGGCGGCGGCAACCACT
Source organism: Micromonospora sp. HUAS YX12 (assembly GCF_040215685.1). Lineage (NCBI taxonomy): Bacteria > Bacillati > Actinomycetota > Actinomycetes > Micromonosporales > Micromonosporaceae > Micromonospora > Micromonospora sp. HUAS YX12. Next base: position 5,797,571 of record NZ_CP157974.1, on the reverse strand, counting down.
CCCGCGCCATCGGCGGACTGGCCGGAATCGCGGGCCTGTTCACCAACGCCACCGGTGTCGCGTGGCGGATCACCAACCTGCACGGCGACCTCGTCGCCGGAATGACCGAGACCGGTGCGGGACTGGCCTACACCAGCGAGTACGACGAGCACGGCAACGCCCGTAACCCGGGCGACGCCGGCACCCGGCGCTACGGCTGGCTCGGCAGCCACCAGCGTGCCGCCGACACCCCCGACGGATCGATCCTGATGGGATCCCGGCTCTACAACCCCAGCACCAGCCGCTTCCTCTCCACCGACTCCGTCTACGGTGGCAACGCCAACCCGTACGAATACGCCACCGGCGACGCGGTGAACAAGGACGACCTCTCCGGGAACCTGTCGTGCTGGCGTACCAGTCTCAGCACCCGCAAGTGGTACTACTGGTGGGGCACGTGGGGCGGGTACCGCGTCGACTGGCGGTTCACGTGCTACATCTCGAACTGGGACGTGAAGTTCCTGACCAGATGGGGCTTCGCGTACGCCATCATCGGCGCGATCGCGGGCGTCTTCTATCCGCCGGCGGGGGCTGCGTTCGCCGTCGCGGCCGGTGCCATCGCCTGGATCGTGTGGGAGTACTACGAGTCGTGCACCCGGCGCCGCGGGGCGTACATGAAGGGTTACTTCCGCTGGTGGGTGAACCGGAGCTGGAAATTCCAGCACGGTTACGGTTGGCTCACCTCCAAGTTCTGTGCTTAGGCCAGGCGCGGATTCCGGAGAGGCAGGCAGATGGACGCGGTAGTGGATGTTTGGTTGGCCGGCCGTACGGCCGGGCAGTTGACGCCTCCGCCACGGTCACTCACCGACGGCAGTGAAACGTTCGCCACGGTGCGCGCCTGCTCCCTGGGGCGGTTCGGACCGGGCCGGGCGGCGGTCAGCCTTCCGGTCGACACGGCAACCGGCAAGCGGCTCGCCCTGTCCTGCCGGATGGAGGCGATGTGGAGGCGTGCGGTGTTTCCGGCGGTTCTCGTCGCGGCGGCTGTGCTCGTCGTCCTGTTCGTCGTCGACTCCGTGCGCGACGACTCGCGGAACGCGAGCCTGCTGCTGCTGGTCGCGCTCGGTCTGGCGGTCGCGGTGCTGACCGGAAGGTTGGTGCTGAATCTGCTGCGCTCACGGCATCATCCCGAAGAGGTGAGGGGTGACGTCTACATTCGTGGCGTCGACCGCCAGGCGGCCGAGATCTGGGCCGGCCTCAACCCGGCAGGTGCCGTAAAGATCATCGACGGATGACGATCCCAGTCGTTCGGAAATGAACAGCCCTGGGTGGGTGCCGCACCGGCGCCCACCCAGGGCGTGTTCGACTGCGATCGGCTCGCCGGGGCGGGCTGGGGCGACGACACCGATGTCCGCAGGGCGGGACGCGGTGGGCGCAGCACCGGTGAGGCCACGGCGCGTGACAGACTGACCGTCGTGTTGCGCTGGCTGACTGCAGGTGAATCGCACGGACCCGCCCTCGTCGCGCTGCTGGAGGGCGTACCCGCCGGCATCGAGGTGACCACCGGGGAGATCTCCGGCGAGCTGGCCCGGCGCCGGCTCGGCTACGGCCGGGGCGCCCGGATGTCGTTCGAGCAGGACGAGGTCGAGATCATCGGCGGGCTGCGGCACGGGGTGACGCTCGGCAGCCCGGTGGCGATCCGGGTCGGCAACTCCGAGTGGCCCAAGTGGCGCACCGTGATGGCCGCCGACCCGGTCGATCCGGAGGAACTGGCGAACCAGGCCCGCAACGCGCCGCTGACCCGTCCCCGTCCGGGCCACGCCGACCTGGCCGGCATGCAGAAGTACGGGCACGCCGACGCCCGGCCGATCCTGGAGCGCGCCAGCGCCCGGGAGACCGCCGCCCGGGTCGCTGTGGGCACCGTCGCCAAGGCGCTCGTGCGTCAGGCGCTCGGCGTCGAGATCGTCTCGCACGTGGTCGAGCTGGGTCCGGTGGCGGTCAAGCCGGGTCTGCGCCCCACCCCGCAGGACGCCGCGCGCATCGACGCCGACCCGCTGCGCTGCCTCGACGCCGAGGCCAGCGCCCGGATGGTCGCCGAGGTCGACGCCGCGAAGAAGGCCGCCGACACGCTCGGCGGCGTGGTCGAGGTGCTCGCGTACGGGGTGCCGCCGGGCCTGGGCAGCCACGTGCAGTGGGACCGCAAGCTCGACGCCCGCCTCGCCACCGCGCTGATGTCGATCCAGGCGATCAAGGGCGTGGAGATCGGCGACGGCTGGCAGCAGGCGCGTTCCCGCGGCTCGGAGGCGCACGACGAGATCGTGCCCACCGCGACCGGCGTGCGGCGGATCACCGACCGGGCCGGTGGCCTGGAGGGCGGCATCACCACGGGTGAGCCGCTGCGGGTGAAGGCGGCGATGAAGCCGATCTCGTCGCTGAACCGGGCCCTGGCGACCATCGACGTGACCACCGGCGAGCCGGCCACCGCGATCAACCAGCGCTCGGACGTGTGCGCGGTGCCGGCGGCAGCGGTGGTGGCCGAGGCGATGGTCGCGCTGGTGCTGGCCGAGGCGGCGGTGGAGAAGTTCGGCGGCGACTCGGTCGCCGAGATGCGCCGCAACCTGAACGGCTACCTCGACAGCCTGGTCGTCAAGTGAGCGCGAGGAACGCAGCGCAGCGGAGTCCCGCAGTCGCGAACGAAAGGTGGCAACGATGAGCACCCGGCCGGTCTGCGTGCTGGTCGGGGCGCCCGGCTCCGGCAAGACCACTGTCGGCACGGCGCTCGCCGAGGCGCTCGGCGTCGGCTTCCGGGACACCGACGCCGACATCGAGAACCTCGCCGGCAAGCCGATCCCGGAGATCTTCGTGGACGAGGGGGAGGAGCACTTCCGTACCCTCGAACGGGCTGCCGTGGCGGCGGCGCTCGCGTCGCACGCGGGCGTGCTCGCGCTCGGCGGCGGCGCGGTCCTGGCCGAGGAGAACCGGGCCGCGCTGATCGGCCACACGGTGGTGCACCTGTCGGTGGAGCTGCCCGACGCGCTCAAGCGGGTCGGTCTCGGCGCCGGCCGGCCGCTGCTCGCGCTGAACCCGCGCGCCACGCTCAAGCACCTGATGGACCAGCGCCGCCCGCTCTACGCCGAGGTGGCGACCGCGACTGTGGTCACCGACGGGCGTACGCCGCAGGAGCTGGCCGCGGAGATCGCCGCGCTGCTCAAGCCCTGACACCCGCCACGTCGCGTTCCGGCTCCCGGCTCCCCCGGTGGAACGCCGTGGGTGTCTCGTGGGCGTCGTGGCACCCGTGGCGTTCCAGTCGGCGTGGATGACGTGGGTGGGTGGAACGCCGTGGGTGTCTGGTGGGCGTTGTGGCACCCGTGGTGTTCCAGTCGGCGCGGATGCCGCGGGTGGGTGGAACGCCGTGGGTGGGTGAGGTGGCGTGCCGGCCAGGGCCGGCCGGTGCCGGCGCGGGGTGGGCCGGTCAGGCGTTGGCCGCAGCGGCCCCGGTCGCCCGGCGTCCGGCCCGGCGGCGAGGGCTCCGCTCCGGTCGCCAGGTGGCGAGCAGCGCCAGCGCCAGCGCGATCTCGGCCAGGTCGCCGAGGTAGTACATGAGCGTGGCTCCGGCCCGCAGTTCGGCGGCGGTGGCCGGCACGTCCACGAACAGCCCGGCGTAGAGCAGCTGGGCGATGGTGGCGTGCGCGGCCACGCCGACCCCGATCAGCACCAGCCGCACCGGTACGCGCGGGCGGTGCGGCCCCGGATCCGGGCCGGCGATCGACCAGGCGAACAGGCAGCCGCTGAGCAGGAAGTGCAGGTTCACCAGCGTGTGCAGGACCGGGCTGTCCAGGCTGGCCCGGTACAGCGGGGTGAGGTAGAGCAGCCAGAGCCCGCCCGCGGTGAGCAGCAGGCCGGTCACCGGATGGCCGAGCACCCGCGCGACCGGATGCCGCAGCAGGTGGACCAGCCTCCGGCCGGTACGCCGGTCCAGCGTGCGCAGCAGCAGCGTGACCGGGGCGCCGAGCACCAGCGCCAGCGGCGCCAGCATGCCGATCAGCAGGTGCTGCCACATGTGCCCGACGAAGTCCCCGGCCGGCCACAGCAGCCCGGCCGTCAGCAGCAGCGCGCCCAGCCCGAAGCTCGCCGTGCGGGCGTGCGGCCAGCCCGGCCCGGCGGGGTCGCGCAGCCGTAGCGCGGCGGCCAGGTACGCCCAGAACAGCGCCACCGGGATCAGCGCGGTTACCGGGAAGCCACCGGCGGCGTGCCCGGCATGGGCCACTGTCACCGGCGCTCCGGCGCGCAGAGGTCCACGGCGCGGGCGCGGCGCTGGATCGCCCAGCCGACCGCGATCAGCACCACGCCGAGGGCGAGGAAACCGAGATCCCACCAGAGCTGGTGCGGGCCGCTGCGGACGTGGTGGATGCCGAGCAGATGGTGGTCGATGACGCCCTCGACCAGGTTGAACAGGCCCCAGCCGATCAGCGCCCAGCCCCAGAGCATCGGCGAGCGCCACAGCCGGCCCCGGGAGTGTGTGACCCGGGCGTAGAGCAGGGCCAGCCCGGTCAGCACCGCCACCCAGGTGACCACGTGGAACAGGCCGTCCCAGAGCGTGTTCATCTGCAACCCGGGCACCGTGTCCACCGGGTACTCCCGGACGCCGATGCGGTCGCTGCCGGTGCTGCTGAGCAGGTGGTGCCACTGGAGCACCTGGTGCAGGACGATGCCGTCGACGAAGCCGCCGAGCCCGACGCCGAGGATCGTGGCGGGCAGCCGGATGCTCGTGGCCGATTCCGGCCGGGTCGCGTGCTCTGTCGTCTCGCTCATTCCGCCCGCCCTACCCGCTGCGTGGCCGGACAAACACCCAGCCAGTGGACAGTCGCCGCGCGAGGGCGGTGCGCTGGACTAGGCTGCCCGCGATGGACGAGGTGACCCGGATCCCGGTCGGCGGCGAGCGGCCGTACGACGTGCTGGTGGGACGTGACCTGCTGGACCCGCCGCCCCGGCTGCTGCCCGGCGCCGAGCGGGTGGCCTTCCTGCACGCGCCGCCGCTCAAGGCGCTCGCCGACCGGCTCGCCGACGGCGTCCGCGAGGGCGGCGTGACGCCGCTGCTGATCGAGGTGCCGGACGCGGAGGCGGGCAAGCACGTTGACGTGGCCGCGGCCTGCTGGGACCGGCTCGGCGACGCCGGGTTCACCCGTACCGACGCGGTGGTCGGGGTGGGCGGCGGCGCGGTCACCGACCTGGCCGGGTTCGTCGCGGCCACGTGGCTGCGCGGCGTGCGCTGGGTGCCGGTCGCGACGTCGCTGCTCGGCATGGTCGACGCCGCCGTGGGCGGGAAGACCGGCATCAACACGGCCGCCGGCAAGAACCTGGTCGGCGCGTTCCACCCGCCGGCCGGTGTGCTGGCCGACCTGGCGACGCTGGACAGCCTGCCCCCGGCCGACCTGGCGGCCGGGATGGCCGAGGTGGTCAAGTGCGGGTTCATCGCCGACCCGGTCATCCTCGACCTGGTCGAGCGGGATCCGGCCGCCGCGCTGGACCCGGCCGGGCCGGTGCTGCGGGAACTGGTCGAGCGCGCGGTCCGCGTGAAGGCCGACGTGGTCGCCGGGGACCTGCGCGAATCCGGGGTACGCGAGGTGCTCAACTACGGGCACACGCTGGCGCACGCGATCGAGAAGGTGGAGGGCTACCGCTGGCGGCACGGTCACGCCGTGGCGGTCGGCCTGGTCTACGCGGCCACGCTGGCCCGGCTCGCCGGCCGGCTCGACGCGGCCGACGCCGAGCGGCACCGCCGGGTGCTGACCGCGCTCGACCTGCCCACCGGCTACCGGGCCGACGCCTGGCCGGACCTGCTGGCCGCGATGCGGGTGGACAAGAAGGCCCGGGGCAGCCGGCTGCGGTTCGTGGTGCTCGACGGGCTCGCTCGCCCGGCGATCCTGGAGGCGCCGCCGGACGACCTGCTCGCCGCCGCGTACGAGGAGATCAGCTCGTGAGGGTGTACGTGCTGAACGGGCCGAACCTGGGCCGGCTCGGCACCCGCCAGGTCGACGTGTACGGGGTGACCAGCTACGCCCAGCTCGTGGCCGACTGCGAGCGGCACGGCCGGGAGCTGGGCCTGGACGTGGTGGTCCGGCAGACCGACGCCGAGCACGAGATGCTCGCCTGGCTGCACGAGGCGGCCGACGAAGCGGCAGCGGTGGTGCTCAACCCGGCCGCCTGGTCGCACTACTCGATCGCGGTGCGGGACGCCTGCGCGATGCTGCGCGGCCCGCTGGTCGAGGTGCACATCTCCAACATCCACGCCCGGGAGGAGTTCCGGCACCACTCGGTGGTCTCCGCGGTGGCCACCGGGGTGATCTGCGGCCTGGGCGTGGACGGCTACCGGCTGGCCCTGCACCACCTGGCTCAGCGTGCGAGTCCGATTCGACAGGGCGAGTAGACTTGCACGGTCTGTCCGCCAATTGATGATCAAGGCAGGAAATGGCCACCACCAACGACCTGAAGAACGGCCTGGTACTCAACCTGGACGGCGAGCTGTGGGCCGTCGTCGAGTTCCAGCACGTCAAGCCCGGTAAGGGTGGTGCCTTCGTGCGCACCACGCTGAAGAACGTGCTGTCCGGCAAGGTGGTCGACAAGACCTTCAACGCGGGCACCAAGGTCGAGACCGCGACCGTCGACAAGCGCACCATGCAATACCTCTACGCCGACGGCGAGGACTACGTCTTCATGGATCTGGAGACGTTCGACCAGATCACCGTCCCCGGCGGCACCGTCGGCGAGGCCGCCAACTACCTCCTCCCCGAGGCCGAGGCGACCGTCGCCACCCACGAGAGCGTGCCGCTGTACATCGAGCTGCCGACCTCGGTCGTGCTCGAGGTCACCTACACCGAGCCGGGCCTGCAGGGCGACCGGTCGACCGGCGGCAACAAGCCGGCCACCGTCGAGACCGGCGCCACCGTGCAGGTGCCGCTGTTCATCACCACCGGTGAGAAGATCAAGGTCGACACCCGCGACGGCCGTTACCTCGGCCGAGCCTGATGGCCGAGGGCCCCAAGCAGCAGATGCCGGCGCGCCGCAAGGCGCGCAAGCGGGCGCTGGATGTGCTCTTCGAGGCCGACCTGCGGGACCGCCCGCCGGTCGAGGTGCTCGCCGGTTACCTGGAACGGATCGAGCAGCCGCGCCCCGCCCACCTCGGCTACGCGGTCGGGCTGGTCGAGGGCGTGGCGGCGCACCTCGACCGGATCGACGAGACGATCGCCAGCTACGCCGAGGGGTGGACGCTGGAGCGGATGCCCGTGGTCGACCGCAACCTGGCCCGGATCGCCGTGTACGAGCTGCTCTACGTCGACGAGATCGACGACGCGGTGGCGATCAGCGAGGCCGTGGAGCTGGCCCGGCAGATGTCGACCGACGACTCGCCCCGGTTCCTCAACGGCATCCTCGGCCGGATCGCCGAGTACGCCACGCGCTGACGCGCCGCAACGACGAAGGGCCCGTGCCAGCCGGCACGGGCCCTTGTCGTCGTACGGGGGTGTCAGGACGCGAAGAACGCCCGCGGGTCGGCGACCAGCACGCCGTGCTCGGTCAGCCGCTCGATCAGGCCCGACGGCGAGGCGTCGTAGACGATCGCGAGGGCGCGCAGGTCGTCGGCGCGGATCGAGAGCACCCGGCCGTTGTAGTCGCCGCGCTGCTGCTGGATGGCGCGCGCGTAGCGGGCCACGTACGCGAGATCCTCGGAGGCCTCGTCGTAGAGCCGCTCCAGGTCCAGGACGATCTTGCTGGTGGGCTCGTGCCGCACCCCGCTGCCGTCGGGCAGCAGCTCCGAGACGGGAACGCGGTAGAAGTCGGCCAGCTCCGCCAGGCGGGACACGGTGACGGCGCGGTCGCCGCGCTCGTACGAGCCGACCACCACGGCCTTCCACCGCCCGTTCGACTTCTCCTCCACCCCCTGCAGGGACAGGCCCTGCTGCTGGCGGATGGAGCGCAGGCGGGCGCCCAGCGACTTGGCGTATTCAGAGGGCATTCGGACACTCCCAGTGCTGTTCGGGTTCCCCGAGCTATCGCTACGGAGCGTGACGGTACGGGGATTGCGACATGTGGTCAAGTGTTGCCGTGCACCGGGTCCGGCACCCACGTGTGGCTTGTCCCTATTTCTCCGGGCTGACCAGCAGGTCAGGACCGGCGGCGGGCGGCCCGGTGACCGCTGGTAACGTGGCGTGAAGCCCCGGTCCGGGCCCCGCGCGGGCCTGCCGGAGCCGACCAGACGTCCTTTAACGACCCGTCCCGTGAGGCGGGGAAGGAGGTCCGCCGTGGCCTACCCACCGGCTGCCCACTCGTCGCCGCCGCGACAACCCTCGGTGAAGGTGATCCTCGCCGCAGCGGACGTGTCGCGGGTGGTCGACCGCATCGCCCACCAGATCCTGGAGAAGACCCAGGGCGCCGCCGACACCGTGCTGCTCGGCATCCCCACCCGGGGCGTGCCGCTGGCCCACCGCCTCGCGGCCCGGATCAGCACCTTCGAGGACGTCACAGTCCCGGTCGGCGTGCTCGACATCACGCTCTACCGCGACGACCTGCGCCGGCACGCCACCCGCGCGGTCGGCCCGACCGACCTGCCCACCGGCGGGATCGACGGCAAGCGGGTGATCCTCGTCGACGACGTGCTGTTCTCCGGCCGCACCGTGCGGGCCGCGCTGGACGCGCTCAGCGACGTCGGCCGGCCGGCCTCCGTGCAGCTCGCGGTCCTGGTCGACCGCGGCCACCGCCAGCTGCCGATCCGCGCCGACTACGTCGGCAAGAACATCCCCACCGCGCTGGCCGAGAACGTCAAGGTCACCCTCGCCGAGACCGACGGCACAGACGAGGTCAAGTTGTACGGGGGTACACCCGCATGATCCGGCACCTGCTCTCCGGCGCCGACCTGGACGCCGGCACCGCCACCCTGGTCCTGGACACCGCCGCGGAGATGGCGACGGTGGCCGGTCGCGAGGTCAAGAAGCTGCCCGCGCTGCGCGGGCGCACCGTGGTCAACCTCTTCTACGAGGACTCCACCCGCACCCGGATCTCGTTCGAGGCGGCCGCCAAGCGGCTCAGCGCCGACGTGATCAACTTCTCCGCCAAGGGTTCCAGCGTGGCCAAGGGGGAGAGCCTGAAGGACACCGCGCTCACGCTCCAGGCGATGGGCGCGGACGCGGTGGTCGTCCGGCACCCCGCCTCCGGCGCACCGCACCGGCTCGCCGAGTGGGTGGACGGATCGGTGGTCAACGCCGGTGACGGCACCCACGAGCACCCGACCCAGGCGCTGCTCGACGCGTACACGATGCGGTCCCGGCTGGGCCGCCTCGACGGCCTGCACGTGGCGGTCGTCGGCGACGTGCTGCACTCCCGGGTGGCCCGCTCCAACGTGCTGCTGCTGTCCACGCTCGGCGCGAAGGTCACCCTGGTCGGCCCGCCCACGCTCATCCCGGTCGACATCGCCGCCGCCCTGGCACCCGGCACCGACGTCTGTTACGACCTCGACACCGTTCTCCCAGATGTGGACGTGGTGATGATGCTGCGGGTGCAGCGCGAGCGGATGGGTGACTCCTACTTCCCGTCGGCCCGCGAGTACGCCCGCCGCTACGGGCTCGACGGCCCGCGCATGCGCCGGCTGCCCGAACACGCGATCGTCATGCACCCCGGCCCGATGAACCGGGGCATGGAGATCACGCCCGAGGTGGCCGACTCGCCCCGCTCCACCATCGTCGAACAGGTCGCCAACGGGGTCTCCGTGCGGATGGCCGTGCTCTACCTGCTGCTCGGAGGGAACAACCGGTGACCGCGTACCTCATCACAGGCGTCAGCATCGTCGGCGGCGAGCCGACCGACCTGCTCATCCGCGACGGCGTGGTGGCCGGGACGGGCCGCGGGCTCGCCGCGGGCGACGCCACTGTCATCGACGCGACCGGCCTGGTCGCGCTGCCCGGCCTGGTCGACCTGCACACCCACCTGCGCGAGCCCGGCCGGGAGGACGCCGAGACGGTCGAGTCCGGTTCCCGGGCGGCGGCACTCGGCGGCTACACGGCGGTGTGCGCGATGGCGAACACCTCCCCGGTCGCGGACACCGCGGGAGTGGTGGAGCAGGTCTGGCGCCTCGGCCGGGAGGCCGGCCTGGTCGACGTGCAGCCGATCGGGGCGGTCACGGTCGGGCTGGCCGGCGAGCGCCTGGCCGAGCTGGGCGCGATGGCCGACTCGGCGGCCGGGGTGCGGATCTTCTCCGACGACGGGCACTGCGTGTCGGACCCGCGGCTGATGCGCCGGGCGCTGGAGTACGTCAAGGCGTTCGACGGCGTGATCGCCCAGCACGCCGAGGAGCCCCGGCTGACCGAGGGCGCGCAGATGCACGAGGGCGAGGTGTCCACCCGCCTCGGCCTGACCGGCTGGCCGGCCGTCGCCGAGGAGGCGATCATCGCCCGGGACGTGCTGCTGGCCGAGCACGTCGGCAGCCGGCTGCACGTCTGCCACGTCTCCACCGCCGGCAGCGTCGAGGTGCTGCGGCAGGCCAAGGCGCGCGGGGTACGGGTCACCGCCGAGGTGACGCCGCACCACCTGCTGCTGACCGACGCCAAGGCGGAGAGCTACGACCCGGTCTTCAAGGTCAATCCGCCGCTGCGTACCGCCGCCGACATCGCCGCGCTGCGGGAGGCACTGGCCGAGGGCGTGATCGACATCATCGCCACCGACCACGCGCCGCACGCCGTGGAGGACAAGGAGTGCGAGTGGGCGTACGCCCGGCCGGGCATGCTCGGCCTGGAGACGGCGCTGTCGATCGCGCTCGACGTGTTCGGCCCCCGCTGGGATCTGATCGCCGAGCGGATGTCCCGCACACCGGCCCGGATCGCCGGGCTGGCCGGGCACGGCCTCGACCCGGCGCCCGGCGTACCGGCCAACCTGACCCTGGTCGATCCGGCCGCCCGCCGCGTCATCGAACCGGCGGAGCTGGCCAGCCGTAGTCGCAACACCCCGTACGCCCGCATGACGCTGCCGGGTCGCATCGTGGCGACCTTCCTGCGCGGCGAGCCGACGGTTCTGGACGGAAAGGCTGTCAGGTGAGCGCGAGGAACGTAGCGAAGCGGAGTCCCGCAGTCGCGAACGAAAGGCCGGCACAGTGAGCAATAGGCGTAGGCCCGCGATCCTCGTCCTGGAGGACGGGCGCACGTTCCACGGCGAGGCGTACGGCAGCGTCGGGGAGACCTTCGGCGAGGCCGTCTTCAACACCGGCATGACCGGCTACCAGGAGACGCTCACCGACCCCTCGTACCACCGGCAGGTGGTGGTGCAGACCGCGCCGCACATCGGCAACACCGGCGTCAACGCCGAGGACGACGAGTCCGACCGGATCTGGGTGGCCGGATACGTGGTGCGCGACCCGGCCCGGATCAGCTCCAACTGGCGGGCCGGCGGCGGCCTGGAGGACCGGCTCGCCGCCGAGGGCGTCGTCGGCATCAGCGGGGTGGACACCCGGGCGCTGACCCGGCACCTGCGCGAGCGCGGCGCGATGCGGGTCGGCATCTCCAGCGTCGAGGACGACCCGGCCGCCCTGCTGGAGCGGGTGCGCCGCTCGCCGCAGATGGTCGGCGCGAACCTGTCCGACGAGGTGACCACCGCCAAGCCGTACGTCGTCGAGGCGCAGGGCGAGCACCGGTTCACGGTGGCCGCGGTGGACCTGGGCATCAAGCGCAACGTGCCGCGGCGGCTCGCCGCCCGCGGCGTCACCACCCATGTGCTGCCCGCCGGGTCGACGATCGAGGATCTGCTCGCCACCGGCGCGGACGCGGTCTTCTTCTCGCCCGGCCCGGGCGACCCGGCGACCGCCGACGGCCCGGTGGCGCTGGCCCGGGAGGTGCTGACCCGGCGGATCCCGCTGTTCGGCATCTGCTTCGGCAGCCAGATCCTCGGCCGGGCGCTCGGCTTCGGCACCTACAAGCTCGGGTACGGCCACCGCGGCATCAACCAGCCGGTGCTCGACCGGGCCACCGGCAAGGTCGAGGTGACCAGCCACAACCACGGCTTCGCGGTGCAGGTGCCGGGTGCCGGGGACGGCGCGGTGGTGCCGGATCAGGTGATCCAGACCGAGTTCGGCGGTGTCCAGGTGTCACACGTCTGCCTCAATGACAACGTGGTCGAGGGGCTGCGGGCCGTGGACGTGCCCGCCTTCACCGTCCAGTACCACCCGGAGGCGGCGGCCGGCCCGCACGACGCGGACTACCTCTTCGACCGCTTCGCCGAGTTGATCGAAGGCGGCGGCCTCGACCGGAAGCAGACTGAGGGGCGCGACAATGCCTAAGCGGACCGACCTCAAGCACGTCCTGGTGATCGGCTCCGGGCCGATCGTGATCGGACAGGCCTGCGAGTTCGACTACTCCGGCACCCAGGCCTGCCGGGTGCTGCGCAGCGAGGGGATCCGGGTCAGCCTGGTCAACTCCAACCCGGCGACGATCATGACGGACCCGGAGTTCGCCGACGCCACGTACGTCGAGCCGATCACGCCGGAGTTCGTCGAGCTGGTCATCGCCAAGGAGCGCCCCGACGCGCTGCTGCCGACGCTCGGCGGGCAGACCGCGCTGAACACCGCCGTCGCCCTGCACGAGGCCGGTGTGCTGGAGAAGTACGGCGTCGAGCTGATCGGCGCGAACATCGAGGCGATCAACCGGGGCGAGGACCGGCAGCTGTTCAAGGAGATCGTCGCGAAGGCCGGCGTACGGCTGGGCCTGGCGGATCCGTCCGCGCTGGTGCCCCGTTCGCGGGTCTGCCACTCGATGGACGAGGTCCGCGAGACGGTCGCCGAGCTGGGCCTGCCGGTGGTCATCCGGCCGTCGTTCACCATGGGCGGCCTCGGTTCCGGCATGGCGCACACCGACGAGGACCTGGAGCGCATCGCCGGCGCGGGCCTGGCGGCCAGCCCGGTGCACGAGGTGCTCATCGAGGAGAGCGTGCTCGGCTGGAAGGAGTACGAGCTCGAACTGATGCGCGACCGCCACGACAACGTGGTGGTGGTCTGCTCGATCGAGAACGTCGACCCGATGGGCGTGCACACCGGCGACAGCGTCACCGTCGCCCCGTCGATGACGCTCACCGACCGGGAGTACCAGCGGCTGCGTGACCTCGGCATCGCGGTGCTGCGCGAGGTCGGTGTGGACACCGGCGGCTGCAACATCCAGTTCGCGGTGAACCCGGCCGACGGCCGGATCGTCGTGATCGAGATGAACCCGCGCGTGTCGCGCTCCTCGGCGCTGGCGTCGAAGGCCACCGGCTTCCCGATCGCGAAGATCGCCGCGAAGCTGGCCATCGGTTACACGCTCGACGAGATCCCGAACGACATCACGCTGAAGACGCCGGCCGCGTTCGAGCCGACGCTCGACTACGTGGTGGTGAAGATCCCCCGGTTCGCGTTCGAGAAGTTCCCCGGCGCGGACCCGGAGCTGACCACCACGATGAAGTCGGTGGGCGAGGCGATGAGCCTGGGCCGCAACTTCACCGAGGCGCTGAACAAGGCGATGCGCTCGATGGAAACCAAGGCGTCCGGTTTCTGGACCGTGCCGGACCCCGACGGCGCCACCAAGGAGAACACCCTGGCGGCGCTGCGGACGCCGCACGACGGCCGGCTCTACACGGTCGAGCGGGCGCTGCGCCTCGGCGCGTCGATCGCCGAGGTGTCCGAGGCGTCCGGCGGCATCGACCCGTGGTTCCTGGACCAGATCGCCTCGCTGGTCGAGCTGCGCGCCGAGATCGTGGACGCGCCGGTGCTCGACGCCGGCCTGCTGCGCCGGGCCAAGCGGGCCGGCCTGTCCGACCGGCAGCTCGCCGCGCTGCGTCCCGAGCTGGCCGCCGAGGACGGCGTACGCACGCTGCGGCACCGGCTCGGCGTCCGGCCGGTCTACAAGACGGTGGACACCTGCGCGGCCGAGTTCGAGGCGACCACGCCGTACCACTACTCGACGTACGACTCGGAGACCGAGGTGGCGCCCTCGGCCCGGCCGAAGGTGCTCATCCTGGGCTCCGGGCCGAACCGGATCGGGCAGGGCATCGAGTTCGACTACTCGTGCGTGCACGCGGTCCAGGCTCTCCGGGGCGTGGACTACGAGACGGTCATGGTCAACTGCAACCCGGAGACCGTCTCCACCGACTACGACACCGCCGACCGGCTCTACTTCGAGCCGCTGACGTTCGAGGACGTGCTGGAGGTCTGGCACGCCGAGGACACCTCCGGCAAGGAGGCGGGCGGCCCCGGCGTGATCGGGGTGGTCGTGCAGCTCGGCGGGCAGACCCCGCTCGGCCTGGCGCAGCGGCTCAAGAACGCCGGGGTGCCGATCGTGGGCACCTCCCCGGAGTCGATCCACCTGGCCGAGGAGCGCGGCGCGTTCGGCGCGGTGCTGGCCCGGGCCGGGCTGCGCGCGCCCGCGCACGGCATGGCCACCTCGTACGACGAGGCGAAGGCGATCGCCGACGAGATCGGGTACCCGGTGCTGGTCCGCCCCTCGTACGTGCTCGGCGGGCGCGGCATGGAGATCGTGTACGACGACGCCACGCTGCGCGACTACATCGGCCGGGCCACCGCCATCTCGCCGGACCGTCCGGTGCTCGTGGACCGGTTCCTGGACGACGCCATCGAGATCGACGTGGACGCCCTCGTGGACGCCGGCGGCGACGTCTACCTGGGCGGCGTGATGGAGCACATCGAGGAGGCCGGCATCCACTCCGGCGACTCGTCCTGCGCGCTGCCGCCGATCACCCTGGCCGGCTCGCACCTGGCCCAGGTGCGGCACTACACCGAGCAGATCGCCCGCGGCATCGGGGTGCGCGGCCTGCTCAACGTCCAGTACGCGTTGCAGGGCGACATGCTCTACGTGCTGGAGGCCAACCCGCGCGCCTCCCGGACCGTACCGTTCGTCTCGAAGGCCACGGCGGTGCCGCTGGCCAAGGCGGCGGCCCGGATCGCGCTCGGCGCCACCATCGCGCAGCTGCGCGCCGAGGGGATGCTGCCGCCCACCGGGGACGGCGGCACCATGCCGGCCGACGCGCCGATCGCGGTCAAGGAGGCGGTGCTGCCGTTCAAGCGGTTCCGCACCCCGTCCGGCAAGGGCATCGACGTGCTGCTCGGCCCGGAGATGAAGTCCACCGGCGAGGTGATGGGCATCGACACCGGCTTCGGCCAGGCGTTCGCCAAGTCGCAGGCCGCCGCGTACGGGTCGCTGCCGACCGCCGGGAAGATCTTCGTCTCGGTCGCCAACCGGGACAAGCGGGGCATGATCTTCCCGATCAAGCGCCTGGCCGACCTGGGCTTCGAGATCGTGGCCACCACCGGCACGGCCGAGGTGCTGCGCCGGCACGGCATCGCCTGCGAGCAGATCCGCAAACACTACGAGTCGGGCGAGGGCGCGGACGCGGTCTCGCTGATCCTCGGCGGGGACGTGGCGCTGGTGGTGAACACGCCGCAGGGCTCCGGGGCGAGCGCCCGTTCCGACGGGTACGAGATCCGCAGCGCGGCGGTGACCGCGGACATCCCCTGCGTCACCACCGTCCCCGGCGCCGCCGCCGCCGTCATGGGCATCGAGGCCCGCATCAACGGCGACCTGAAGGTCCGCCCGCTGCAGGATCTCCACGCCGCCCTCCGGGCGGGCGAGTGACCCCGCGCCTCCACGCGCCGATCATGAGGTTGGCGGCGGATATGGAGATCCACATCGCCGCCAACTTCATGATCAACGGTCAGGCCGGGCGGGCCGGGCGGGGGGCCGGGGCGTGATCTTCGAAAAGGTGGTGCGGCCCCGGCTGTTCTCGCTCGCGGGCGGGGACGCGGAGGGGGCGCACGAGTGGACGCTGGAGCGGCTGGCCGCGGTGTCGCGTCGGCCGGCGGTCCTCGCCGCGCTGCGGGCGGCGTACTTCCGGCCGGCGCCGCGCACCGTGTTCGGGGTGCGCTTCCCCAACCCGGTCGGGCTGGCGGCCGGCATGGACAAGAACGGACTCGCGTTGCCGGCCTGGCCTGCGCTGGGCTTCGGCTTCGTCGAGGTCGGCACCGTGACCGCGCACGCCCAGCCGGGCAACCCCCGGCCCCGGCTGTTCCGGCTGCGCGACAGCGAAGCGGTGATCAACCGGATGGGCTTCAACAACGCGGGCGCGGCGGCGCTCGCGGACCGGCTGGCCGCGTTGCCGCGCCCGCTCGGCGTGCCGCTGGGCATCTCGCTCGGCAAGTCCAAGGTGACCCCGCTGGACGAGGCGGTCGAGGACTACCTCGCCTCCTACCGGGCGCTCAAGGAGCACGGCGACTACTTCGCGGTGAACGTGTCCTCACCGAACACCCCGGGGCTGCGGTCGCTTCAGGACCGGTCCCATCTGGACGCGTTGCTCGCCGCGCTGGTGGGGGAGAAGCCGGTACTGGTGAAGATCGCCCCGGACCTGAGCGAGCCGGCCGTGGCCGAGCTGCTGGAGGTCTGCCTCGACCGGGGCGCGGCCGGGGTCATCGCCACCAACACCACGCTCGCCCGTGACGGGCTCGCCCCGGCCGACCGGGAGCGTGCCGCCGAGGCCGGCGGGTTGTCCGGCCGGCCGCTGACCGCCCGGGCCCGGGAGATGGTCGCCTTCGTGCACCGGGAGACCGGCGGCCGGCTGCCGGTGATCGGCGTGGGCGGCATCCTCCACCCGGACGACGCCACCCGCATGTTCGACGCCGGCGCCGCCCTGCTCCAGCTCTACACCGGCTTCATCTACCGGGGCCCCGCCCTGACACGAGCCATAACCCGGACCACCCGACCCTGACCCCGACCCCGACCCCGACCCCGACCCCGACCCCGACCCCTGCGCGATCTTGCACTTCCGGCCCCGGCATACCACCGCGTTCCGGGCGTGGCGGGGGCGGCAACTGCAAGATCAGCGAGGGAGAGCGGGGAGCGGGGGAGGGGTGCGGGGCGGCGGAGGAGGAGGAGACGTGACGCCTGAGGAGATTCTGGAGGCCGACCGGCGGCACGTGTGGCATCCGTATACCGCCATGCCTTCCGCCGGCGCGCCGTACGTCGTCGACAGCGCGGAAGGGGTGCGGCTGCGGCTCGCCGACGGGCGGGAGCTGGTCGACGGCATGTCGTCGTGGTGGGCGGCGATCCACGGCTACCGGCACCCGGTGCTCGACGCCGCGGTGACCGACCAGCTCGGGCGGATGAGCCACGTGATGTTCGGCGGGCTCACCCACGAGCCCGCCGTACGCCTGGCCCGCACGCTCGTCGAGCTGACCCCGGACGGCCTGGAACACGTCTTCCTGGCCGACTCCGGCTCGGTCAGCGTCGAGGTCGCGGTGAAGATGTGCCTGCAGTACCAGCGGGCGCTGGGACGCCCGCAGCGCCGCCGGCTGGGCACCTGGCGGGGCGGCTACCACGGCGACACGTTCCACCCGATGAGCGTCTGCGACCCGGAGGGCGGCATGCACCACCTCTGGGGCGACGTGCTGCCCCGGCAGGTGTTCGCGCCGGTGCCGCCGCCCGGCTTCGACGCGGCACCGGACCCGGCGTACGAGGCGGCGCTGGTGGAAGCGGTGGAGCGGCACGCCGACGAGCTGGCCGCGGTGATCGTGGAGCCGGTGGTCCAGGGCGCCGGCGGGATGCGGTTCCACCACCCGCAGTACCTGCGCGTGCTGCGCGAGGTGACCCGCAGGCACGGCATCCTGCTGGTGTTCGACGAGATCGCCACCGGCTTCGGCCGGACCGGCCGGATGTTCGCCGCCGAGCACGCCGCCGTCACCCCGGACGTGCTCTGCGTCGGCAAGGCGCTCACCGGCGGGTACCTGACGCTCGCCGCGGCGCTGTGCACGCCCGAGGTGGCGCGGGCCGTCTCCGCCGGCGGGGTGCTGGCGCACGGGCCGACGTTCATGGGCAACCCGCTCGCCTGCGCCGTCGCCAACGCCTCCCTGGACCTGCTGCGGGCCGGGGACTGGGCGGGACGGGTGGCGGGCGTCGCCGAGGGCCTGCGGGCCGGTCTGGCGCCGTTGCGGGACGCGCCCGGCGTGGCCGACGTACGCGTGCTCGGCGCGATCGGGGTGGTGCAGCTCGACCACGAGGTGGACCTGCCCCGGGCGACCGCCGCCGCGGTGGCCGAGGGGGTGTGGCTGCGCCCGTTCCGGGATCTCGTCTACACGATGCCGCCGTACGTCTGCGACGCCGCGGACGTGGCACGGATCGCGGCCGGAGTGGCCGCGGCGGTCAAGGCCGGCTGAGCCCGGCCGAGTTCGACAGGGCGCGACGGGAGGCCCGTCGCCGGACACGCCAGGCGGCCGGGAGCCGCCGGGAGAGGGAGAGACGCGATGGAGACGTTCGGCGCCCGCCTGCACCGGGCCGTGGCGGAACGAGGGCCGCTCTGCGTCGGGATCGACCCGCACCCCGGGTTGCTGACCGCCTGGGGCCTGTCCGACGACGTGGCGGGCCTGGAGCGGTTCTGCGCCACCGTGGTGGAGGCGATCGGTGACCGGGTCGCCGTGGTCAAGCCGCAGTCGGCGTTCTTCGAGCGCTTCGGCGCCCGGGGTGTCGGTGTGCTTGAGTCAACTATCCGACAGTTGCGAGATTTCGGAGCGCTCACTCTGCTTGACGTCAAGCGTGGTGACATCGGCTCGACCGTCGCCGCGTACGCCTCGGCGTACCTCGATCCATCCAGCCCTCTGTATGTCGATGCGGTCACCGCGAGCCCTTACCTGGGAGTAGGTTCGCTCGCCCCGATGTTCTCCACCGCCGCCGAGCACGGTGGCGGGGTCTTCGTCCTGGCGCTCACCTCCAACCCGGAGGGCGCCTCCGTGCAGCGCGCCGTGGGCGCCGACGGGCGCACCGTCGCGCAGACCGTGATCGACGAGATTTCCCAGCTCAACCGGGGTGCGGAGCCGCTGGGCAGCGTCGGCCTGGTGGTCGGCGCGACAGTCGGTGAGACGGGTCACGATCTGGACTCGGTCAACGGTCCGCTGCTCGCGCCGGGGCTGGGCGCGCAGGGCGGGACGCCTGCCGGGTTGCGTACCGTGTTCGGCGCCGCGCTGCCGTCGGTGCTTCCCTCGTACTCCCGGGAGGTGCTCGGCGCGGGCCCCGACCCGGCCGACCTGCGGGCCGCCACCGAGCGGGTGCTGGCCGACTGCCGGGCCGCACTGGGCGCGGCGGACTGACTGACGGCTCGGTCACTTTAGGTTGATCATCGCGCGTCCACGTTGCCGAAATCTCCGTTGACCGCTAGTTTTCCCCGCGCTGGGAACCACGGACCCCTTTGGTTGCCAGCGACACCACGTTTCACAGATGCGGTGGGGCGCTCAGCCCGCCGTACTAGGGACCTGAGGAGAACTGGTGCCGCTCCCGTCACTGACCCCCGAGCAGCGCGCTGCCGCGCTGGAGAAGGCCGCGGAGATCCGCAAGGCCCGCGCTGAGCTGAAGGAGCAGCTCAAGCAGGGCAAGACCACCCTCGCCACCGTCCTCGAGCGGGCCGAGTCCGACGACGTCGTGGGCAAGCTGAAGGTTTCGGCCGTGCTCCAGGCGATGCCGGGCATCGGCAAGATCCGGGCCACCCAGATCATGGAGAAGCTCAAGATCGCCGACAGCCGTCGCCTGCGCGGCCTCGGCGAGCAGCAGCGCAAGGCTCTGCTCGGAGAGTTCGCCGCCAACTGAACGGCCCGCCGTGTAGAAACAAGCGGTGAGCACGGATGACGAGGCGCGCTCGGCGGCTCGGCTCACTGTCCTGTCCGGTCCCTCCGGGGCCGGCCGGAGCAGTGTCGTCGAGGCGGTCCGGGCGCGCCTTGCGTCTGTCTGGGTGCCGGTGGTCGCCACCACCCGCCCACCCCGTCCGGACGAGCGCGACGGCGTCGACCGCGTCTTCCTCGACGCCCCCGGCTTCGACCGGCTGATCGCCGCGGGGGAGCTGCTGGAGTGGTGCCGGATCGGGCCGTACCGCCGGGGGGTGCCCCGGGCCGGGGTGCGGGCGCGGCTCGCCGAGGGACGGCCGGTGCTGCTGCCGCTGGACCTGGCCGGCGCGCTGGCGGTACGGGCGGCGGTGCCCGGCGCCCGGCTGGTGCTGCTCGCGCCGCCGGCGTACCGGGCCGACCCGGACGTGGCGGCCGTCTTCGCCCACGCCGTGGCACACGACCACACCGAGCGCGCCGCGGCGGAGCTGGTAGGATTGCTCGGTTCGTCCTTCCTGGCTCCGGCCCGACCGCCCGCGGGCGGCGCACGAGACGCAGAGGTTTAATTCGTGGGATCCATCGCCACCAACCCCGAGGGCATCACCAACCCGCCGATCGACGAGCTGCTCGAGAAGACCACCTCGAAGTACGCGCTGGTCATCTTCGCCGCCAAGCGCGCCCGTCAGGTCAACGCCTACTACAGCCAGCTCGGTGAGGGCCTCCTGGAGTACGTCGGCCCGCTGGTGGAGACCACCCCGCAGGAGAAGCCGCTCTCCATCGCCATGCGCGAGATCAACGCGGGCCTGCTCACCGCCGAGCCGACCGACCAGCCGTAACCGCGCCCGCGCCGATGCCCGCCGAGATCGTCCTCGGGGTCGGCGGCGGCATCGCCGCCTACAAGGCGTGTGAGCTGCTCCGGCTCTTCACCGAGTCGGGTCACCGGGTCCGGGTGGTGCCGACCGCCTCGGCGCTCCGCTTCGTCGGGGCGCCGACCTGGGCGGCCCTGTCCGGCCGGCCGGTCGCCGACGACGTCTGGTCCGACGTGCACGAGGTGCCGCACGTGCGGCTCGGGCAGCACGCCGACCTGGTCGTGGTCGCCCCGGCCACCGCCGACCTGCTCGCCAAGGCCGCCCACGGCCTCGCCGACGACCTGCTCACCAACACGCTGCTGACCGCGCGCTGCCCGGTGCTGCTGGCCCCGGCCATGCACACCGAGATGTGGGAGCACCCGGCGACCGTCGCGAACGTGGCCACGCTGCGCTCGCGGGGCGTGCGCGTGATCGAGCCGGCCGTGGGCCGGCTCACCGGGCGGGACACCGGCAAGGGCCGGCTGCCCGACCCGGCGGAGATCTTCGCGGTGGCCCGCCGGGCACTGGCCCGCGGCGCCGAGGCCGAGGCCGACCTGGCCGGGCGGCACGTGGTCGTCACCGCCGGGGGCACCCGCGAGCCGCTGGACCCGGTCCGGTTCCTGGGCAACCGGTCGTCCGGCAAGCAGGGGTACGCGTTCGCCCGCGCCGCCGTGGCCCGGGGCGCCCGGGTCACGCTCGTCGCGGCCAACGTGGCGCTGCCCGACCCGGCCGGGGTGGACCTGGTCCGGGTGGGCACCACCGAGGAGTTGCGCGACGCCACGCTCGCGGCGGCCGCCGGCGCGGACGCCGTGGTGATGGCCGCCGCACCCGCCGACTTCCGGCCGGCCAGCTACGCCAGCGGGAAGATCAAGAAGTCCGACGACGGCGTCGCGCCGACCATCGAGCTGGTCACCAACCCGGACATCGCCGTCGAGCTGGGGCGGCGGCGCCGGCCCGGACAGGTGCTGGTGATCTTCGCCGCGGAGACCGACGACGCGGAGGCCAACGGCCGGGCCAAGCTGGCCCGCAAGGGGGCCGACATGATCGTGGTCAACGAGGTCGGCGCGGACAAGGTCTTCGGCGCCGACACCAACGCGGCCACCGTGATCGGCGCCGACGGCGCCGTGCACCGGTTACCCGAGCAACCCAAGGAGGCCCTGGCCGACGCCGTCTGGGACCTCGTCTGTCAGCGGTTGCCGTCGCGTTCCTGACGGTTGGTCGCCCCGCGTTCATCGGGTCGCGGCGGAACGATGGTGACTAAACTGCCGCCGAGCGACCTTTAAAAGTCTTCACATGCTTAGGAGTGCCGTGACACGTCTCTTCACGTCCGAATCGGTCACGGAGGGCCACCCGGACAAGATCGCCGACCAGATCAGTGACGGCATTCTCGACGCGCTGCTCGCCCAGGACCCGCACAGCCGGGTCGCGGTGGAAACGTTGATCACCACCGGTCAGGTGCACGTGGCCGGCGAGGTGACCACCAAGGCGTACGCCGACATCCCGACCATCGTCCGCGAGACCATCCTCGGCATCGGCTACGACTCGTCGAAGAAGGGCTTCGACGGGGCGTCCTGCGGCGTCAGCGTGTCCATCGGCGCGCAGTCGCCGGACATCGCCCAGGGTGTCGACAACGCGTTCGAGCTGCGTACCGGTGGGTCGGAGAGCGCGCTGGACGCGCAGGGCGCCGGTGACCAGGGCATGATGTTCGGCTTCGCCTGCTCCGAGACGCCCGAGCTGATGCCGCTGCCGATCGCGCTGGCGCACCGGCTGGCCCGCCGGCTCGCCGCGGTCCGCAAGGACGGCACGATCCCGTACCTGCGGCCGGACGGCAAGACCCAGGTCACCATCGAGTACGACGGGCTGCGCCCGGTCCGGCTCGACACCGTCGTCGTGTCCAGCCAGCACGCGGCGGACATCTCGCTGGAGTCGCTGCTCACCCCGGACATCCGGGACCACGTCATCGCCCCGGAGCTGGAGGGCCTCGGTCTGGAGACCGAGGGCTACCGGCTGCTGGTGAACCCGACCGGGCGGTTCGAGATCGGCGGCCCGATGGGTGACGCCGGCCTGACCGGTCGGAAGATCATCGTGGACACGTACGGCGGGTACGCCCGGCACGGCGGCGGCGCGTTCTCCGGCAAGGACCCGTCGAAGGTCGACCGGTCGGCCGCGTACGCGATGCGCTGGGTGGCCAAGAACGTGGTCGCCGCCGGGCTGGCCGAGCGGTGCGAGGCGCAGGTCGCGTACGCGATCGGCAAGGCGCACCCGGTGAGCCTGTTCATCGAGACGTTCGGCACCGAGACCGTGCCGGTCGCCTCGATCGAGAAGGCCGTGGCCGAGGTGTTCGACCTGCGTCCGGCCGCCATCATCCGGGATCTGCACCTGCTGCGCCCGATCTACCAGCAGACCGCCGCGTACGGCCACTTCGGCCGGGAGCTGCCGGAGCTGACCTGGGAGGGCACCGACCGGGCCGCCGACCTCAAGTCGGCCGCGGGAGCCTGACCGCCACCACGCGCCGCGACCGGCGACCCGCACAGGGGTCGCCGGTCGCGCGCGTCTGCGTGGACGTGCCGCTGCCCCACCTCGACCGCCCGTTCGACTACCTGGTGCCGGAGGCGCTCGACGCCGACGCCCGGCCGGGGGTACGGGTGAAGGTGCGGTTCGCCGGGCAGCTCGTCGACGGCTGGCTGCTGGAGCGCGCCGAGTCGTCCGAGCACCCGAAGCTGGCGTACCTGGAGAAGGTCGTGTCCCCGGTGCCGGTGCTGTCCCCGGAGGTGGCCCGCCTGGCCCGCGCGGTCGCCGACAGGTACGCCGGCAGCCTCGCCGACGTGCTCCGGCTGGCCGTGCCGCCCCGGCACGCCCGCGCCGAGAAGGCCGTCACCGCCGCGGCCGCGTCACCCACCGACGCGCCCGCGCCCGACGGCGGCCCCGCCGGCGGCACCGCGCCCGACGGGAGCACCGCGCCCGCGGGCGTACCGCCCGAGGCCGCCGACGCGGACGCCCAGCCGGGTGCCCGGGTGGGTGGCCGGGCGGAGGTGGATCCGCGCGGCTGGCGGGACTACCCGGCCGGGCCGGCGCTGCTGCGCGCGCTCACCGACGGCCGGCCCGCCCGCGCGGTCTGGTCGGCGCTGCCGGGGGAGGACTGGGCCGAGCGGTACGCCGACGCGGCCGCCGCCACGGTGGCCGGTGGCCGGGGCGCCGTGGTCGTGGTGGCCGACGCCCGTGACCTGGACCGCCTCGACGCCGCCCTGACCGCCGTGCTCGGCGCGGGACGGCACGTCCGGCTCACCGCCGCCGACGGCCCGGCGCGCCGCTACCGGGCCTTCCTCACCGCCCGGACGGGCGAGGTGGACGTGGTCATCGGCACCCGGGCCGCGATGTTCGCCCCGGTGCGGCGGCTCGGCCTGGTGGCCGTCTGGGACGACGGCGACGACCTGCACGCCGAACCGCGCGCGCCCTACCCGCACGCCCGGGACGTGCTGCTCACCCGGGCGCAGCTCGGCGACATCGCCGCCCTGGTCGGCGGCTACGCGCGTACCGCCGAGGCGCAGTTGCTGGTGGAGACCGGCTGGGCGCGCGAGGTGGTGGCCGACCGGGCGGTGGTGCGCGCGCGTACCCCGGCCATGGCCCCCACCGGCGACGACCCGCAACTGGCCCGCGATCCCGGCGCGGCCTCGGCGCGGCTGCCGAGCCTGGCCTGGACCACCGCCCGGGACGCGCTGCGCGCGGACCTGCCGGTGCTGGTGCAGGTGCCGCGCCGGGGGTACGTGCCGTCGGTGGCCTGCGCCGACTGCCGCGCCCCGGCCCGCTGCCCGCACTGCGCCGGGCCGCTGGCGCTGCCCTCGGCGCAGGGCACGCCCGCCTGCCGCTGGTGCGGCCGGGTGGCCGCCGCGTACGCCTGCCCGGAGTGCGGCGGGCGGCGGCTGCGCGCCTCGGTGACCGGCGCCCGGCGGACCGCCGAGGAGCTGGGCCGGGCGTTCCCCGGCGTGCCGGTGCGGACCTCGGGGCGGGAGGAGGTGCTGGCGAGCGTGCCGGGCGGGGCCGGACTGGTGATCGCCACCCCGGGCGCCGAGCCGGTCGCCGAGGGCGGCTACGGCGCGGTGCTGCTGCTCGACTCGTGGGCGCTGCTGACCCGGGCCGACCTGCGGGCCGGCGAGGAGGCGCTGCGGCGGTGGATGGCCGCCGCGGCCCTGGCCCGGCCCGGTACGGCCGGCGGCCGGGTGGTGGTGGTCGCCGACGGCGCGCTGGCCCCGGTACAGGCGTTGCTGCGCTGGGACTCCGCCTGGTTCGCCGCGCGGGAACTGGCCGAGCGGCGGGAACTGGGCTTCCCGCCGGCGGTGCGGATGGCGAGCGTCACCGGCGCGGCCGAGGCGGTGGCCGACCTGCTCGCCGGCGCCCGCCTGCCGGGCGACGCCGAGGTGCTCGGCCCGGTGCCGGCCGAGGAGGGCCGGGAGCGGATGCTGGTACGCGTGCCCCGGTCCCGGGCCGCCGCGATGGCCGAGGCGCTGCACGCCGCCGCCGGGCAGCGCAGCGCCCGCAAGGCGGCCGACCCGGTACGGCTCCAGGTCGATCCGCTCACGCTGTTCTGACGAATGCAGGCGGGTGTGACAGTGCGCACGCGGACCCTCGCGTACGGTCGTGAGCTGGGGTTTGCCGCACACCTGGTCCGGCAATCGAGTAGCGGGCGGTGATAGCATCGCCCGTCATGCCCAGCCGCGCGGTTTCCCCGCGCGGGACGCGGCGCGGCGGGTGCCAGAGCACGTCGGGCCGACACTCGATGTCGTCAGTCAGCCGGTGAGCAGGGGTGGACCAGTCGTGACCGTTCGTCAGTCGATCGTCTTCAACGGTGACCTCGGCAGTGGCAAGAGCACCGTCTCGGTCGAGATCGCCAAGCGGCTCGGGCTGCGCCGGGTCAGCGTCGGCGACCTCTACCGCCAGATGGCCCAGGAGCGGCAGATGACCGCTCTCCAGCTCAACCTGCACGCCGAGCTGGACCAGGCCGTCGACGGCTACGTCGACCAGCTCCAGCGCGACATCGCCGCCTCCGGCGAGTCCCTGGTCATGGACTCCCGCCTGGCCTGGCACTTCTTCACCGACGCGCTCAAGGTGCACATGATCACCGAGCCGACCGAGGCGGCCCGGCGCGTGCTGGCCCGTCCGTCCGGCCCGGCCGAGAGCTACACCTCGCTGGAGGAGGCGCGGGCCAAGCTGCGCGAGCGCAGCGAGAGCGAGCGCGGCCGGTTCATCGTCCGGTACGGCGTCGACAAGGCCCGCCTGCGCAACTACGACCTGGTCTGCGACACCACCCGGGCCAACCCGGAGCAGGTCATCCAGCACATCATCGACGTCTACGAGGGCCGCCTGGGCGCGGACGTGCTGCGCGCCGGCCAGCCGTTGCTGCTGCTCGACCCGACCCGGGTGTACCCCACCGAGGACGTGTCGACGCTGCGCGGCCTCTGGGACTCCGGCGCCGCCGCCGAGGCGGCCGGCAGCGGCGACGAGCCGGAGCCGCTGAGCATCGGCTACACCGGCGAGTACTTCTTCGTCGTGGACGGGCACCGGCGGCTCAGCGCGGCGGTGCGCGCCGGGCTGCCGATGGTCCCGGCCCGGCTGGTCGCCGAGGTGGACGAGCCGGTGGTCGGCGGGATCAGCGCTGTCGACTTCTTCACCGCGCAGGCCCGCCCGGGGCTGATCCACGACTGGGAGGACGCGCACGGCATCACGCTGCCGCTGCCGGAGCACGCGCTGCTCGACGGCGGCCCGGTGCTCGCCGGGGAGCCGGGCGCCGGCGCCTGACCGCGCGGGACACCGCCACCTCGCCGTCACGGGTTCACCCGATCCGGCGCGCCGGAGCATGATGAAGGCCTCCGATGCCTGGGGAGGCGGAATCGTGGATCCGACCGACGCGCTCGCGCTGCTGATGTCCCCCGAGGGCCGTCTCGACCCCTATCCGACGTACGAGCGGCTGCGGGCGCACGGTCCGGTGGTCCAGGCCGGGCCGGTCTTCTACGTGGTCACCGGGTACGCGGAGGCCGACGCGATCCTGCGCGACGCCCGGTTCGGTGTGATGGACGACGTGCTGCGTGACCAGTTCATGCCCGGCTGGCGGGAGAGCCCGGCGGTGCTGTCGATCTCCCGGTCGATGCTGCGCACCAACCCGCCCGACCACAGCCGGATGCGGCGGCTGGCCGCGGGCGCGTTCACCCCGCGCCGGATCGCCGCCATGCGGGACGTGGTGCGGGCGCAGGCCGACGAGCTGGTCGACGGGATGCTCGCCGCCGACGGGCCGGTCGACTTCATGGCCGCGTTCGCGTACCCCCTGCCGGTCGGCGTGATCTGCGCGCTGCTCGGCGTGCCGGCGGCGGACCGGCCGTTGTTCCGGCGCTGGGCCACCGACCTGACCGGCGTGCTCGAACCGGAGATCACCGCCGACGAGCTGGCGGTGGCCGACCGGGGCGCGGCCGAGCTGCGGAGCTACTTCACCGAACTGGTGGCGGCCCGCCGCCGGGCCCCGGCCGACGACCTCACCACCGCGCTGGTCCAGGCCCACGACGGCGGTGACCGGCTCTCCGGCGACGAGCTGCTGGCCAACCTGATCGTGCTGCTGGTGGCCGGTTTCGAGACCACCACCAACCTGCTCGGCAACGGCCTGGTGGCGCTGCTGGACCGTCCGCGCGCCGCGGCGGCGCTGCGCGAGCGGCCCGACCTCGCGCCCGCCTACGTCGACGAGCTGCTGCGCTACGACTCGCCGGTGCAGCTCACCTCGCGGATGAGCACCGCGCCGTCCCGCTACGGCGACGTCGACCTGCCGCCGGAGAGCTGGGTCATCGTGCTGCTCGGCGCGGCCAACCGCGATCCCCGCCGCTATCCGGATCCGGGCCGCTTCGACCCGTGGCGGGCGCAGATCGCGCCGCTGTCCTTCGGCGCCGGGCCGCACTACTGCCTCGGCGCGGCGCTGGCCCGGCTGGAGGCGCAGGTGGCGTTCCCGCTGCTGCTGCGCCGGCTGCCCGGGCTGGCCGTGGCGGGCCGGCCCGAGCGGCGGGTCCGGCTCACCCTGCGTGGTCACGCCACGCTGCCGGTGACCGTGGGGCGGGAGGCGGCCCCGGTCACCGTTCCCGGTACGCGACCCGGGGCGGCCGGGCCGACTCCGTAGACTGGACGCGCATCGTTCGACCCAGACAAGGAGCCACGCCGAGTGACCGTCCAGCCCATCCGTCTGTTCGGCGATCCGGTGCTGCGCACGCCGGCCGACCCGGTCGTCGACTTCGACGCCGAGCTGCGCAAGCTGATCGCCGACCTGACCGACACGATGCGCGAGCAGAGCGGCGCCGGCCTGGCCGCGCCGCAGCTCGGGGTGGGCCTGCGGGTGTTCACCTTCGACGTCGACGACGTCCTCGGTCACCTGGTCAACCCGGTGCTGGAGTTCCCGGACTCCGAGGAGCAGGACGGCCCGGAGGGCTGCCTGTCCATCCCCGGGCTCTACTTCGACACCAAGCGCCGGCAGAACGTGATCGCCAGGGGCTTCAACGGCTACGGCGACCCGTTGCAGATCGTCGGCACCGGCCTGATGGCCCGCTGCGTGCAGCACGAGACCGACCACCTCGACGGGGTCCTCTTCGTCGATCGGCTCGACCCGGCCGGCCGCAAGGAGGCCATGAAGGCGATCCGCCAGGCCGAGTGGTACGACCAGGCCGCGCCGCCCACCGTGAAGCTCAGCCCGCACGCCGCCGGCAACCCGTTCGGCCTGGGGCGGTGACCCGGATGCGCCTGGTCTTCGCCGGCACGCCGGCTGTCGCCGTACCGGCCCTGGACGCGATCGCCGCCTCCGGGCACGAGCTGCTCGCCGTGGTCACCCGCCCCGACGCCCCGGCCGGCCGGGGGCGGGGACTGGTCCGCTCGCCGGTCGGCGCGTGGGCCGACGCGCACGGCGTCGAGGTGCTCACCCCGGCCCGCCCGCGTGAGCCGGAGTTCCTCGACCGGCTGCGCGAGCTGGCGCCGGACTGCGTACCGGTGGTCGCCTACGGCGCGCTGGTGCCGCCGGCGGCGCTGGAGATCCCCCGGCACGGCTGGATCAACCTGCACTTCTCGCTGCTGCCCGCCTGGCGCGGCGCCGCGCCGGTGCAGCACGCCGTGCTGCACGGCGACGAGCTGACCGGGGCCAGCGTGTTCGAGCTGGAGGAGGGGCTGGACACCGGCCCGGTCTACGGCACCGTCACCGACGAGATCCGTCCCACCGACACCTCCGGTGACCTGCTGGAACGGCTCGCGCACTCCGGCGCCGGGCTGCTGGTCGCCGTCCTCGACGCGATCGACGCCGGGACTGCCCGGGCCGTGCCGCAGCCCGCCGACGGCGTGTCGCTCGCCCCGAAGCTCACCGTCGAGGACGCCCGGGTCCGCTGGGGCGACCCCGCCTTCGCGGTGGACCGGCGCATCCGCGCCTGCACGCCCGCGCCCGGCCCGTGGACCACGTTCCGCGACGAACGGGTCAAGCTCGGCCCGGTCACCCCGCTGCCCGACGGCCCGGATCTGAAGCCGGGGGAGCTGCACGTGGAGAAGTCCGGCGTGCTCGTCGGCACCGCCACCACGCCGGTGCGCCTCGGCGAGGTGCGCGCCGCCGGCAAGAAGGCCATGCCCGCCGGCGACTGGGCGCGCGGCGCCCGGGTGACCGCCGGCGAGGTGTTCGCGTGACGGGGCCGTCGCGCCCGGACCGGCCCGCCGAGGGCGAGCGTCCCCGGGGGTACGCGCGTGAGCACGCCGACCGGCCCGCCGCCGAGCGACGGGGCGAGGACCGGTTCGGCGACCGTGAGCGCGGCGACCGGCAGCGGGCCGACCGGCCTGCCGCGGACCGGCGTGCCGGCGACCGGTTCGGCGGGGACCGTGAGCGTGCCGACCGGCGTGGCGGAGACCGGCCCAGCGCCGACCGGCGTGGCGGGGACCGATCCGGCGGCGACCGGTTCGGTGGGGACCGGCGCGGTGGGCGCCGTCCGGTCCGTCCGGCGGTGGACCTGCCCCGGCAGATCGCGTACGAGGCGATCGCGGCGGTGCACCGCGACGACGCGTACGCCAACCTGGTGCTCCCGGCGATGCTGCGCGAGGCCGGGCTGACCGGCCGGGACGCCGCCTTCGCCACCGAACTGACCTACGGCACGCTGCGGCACACCGGCACGCTCGACGCGATCGTCACCGACGCGGCCGGGCGGGACGTGCAACGCATCGACCCGCCGGTGCGCGACGCGCTGCGGCTCGGGGCGTACCAGATCCTGCACACCCGGGTGCCCGCGCACGCCGCGGTGTCGTCGACGGTGGACCTGGTCCGGTCGGTGGGGCCGGGCGCCACCGGGTTCGCCAACGCGGTGCTGCGGGAGATCACCACCCGCGACGCCGACGCCTGGGTGGCCAAGCTCGCCCCGGTGGAGGAGACGGACCCGATCGGGCACCTCGCGCTGGCGTACAGCCATCCGCAGTGGATCGTGCGGTCGTTCGCCGAGGCGCTCGGCGGCGACATGGGCGAGACGACCCGGCTGCTCATCGAGGACAACGAGCGCCCGCCGGTGCACCTGTGCGCCCGGCCGGGTCTGGCCGATCCGGTGGCGCTCGCCGACGAGGTGGGCGGCGCGCCCGGCGCGTTCTCGCCGTACGCGGTCTACCTTCCGGGCGGCGCGCCGGGTGACCTGTCGGCGGTGGCCGACGGGCGTGCGCACGTGCAGGACGAGGGTTCCCAGCTGGTGGCGGACGCGCTGGCGGCGGCTCCGCTGGACGGCCCGGACGGCCGGTGGCTGGACCTGTGCGCCGGTCCGGGCGGCAAGTCCGGCCTGCTCGGCGCGCTCGCCGCGATCCGTGGTGCCCGGCTCACCGCGGTCGAGGTGGCCGAGCACCGGGCGCGGCTGGTCGAACTGGCCACCCGCGGGCTGCCGGTGACGGTGCTGAACACCGACGGGCGCAGCGTGGGCAGCGACCCGAAGCTGCCGGAGGAGCACTTCGACCGGGTACTCGTGGACGCGCCGTGCACCGGGCTGGGCGCGCTGCGCCGCCGCCCGGAGTCGCGGTGGCGCCGCCAGCCGTCGGACCTGCCGCCGCTGACCCGGTTGCAGCGGGAACTGCTCACCGCCGCGTTGCGGGCGGCCCGGCCGGGTGGCCTGGTCGCGTACGTGACGTGCTCGCCGCACGTGGTGGAGACGCACGTGACGGTGACCGAGGCGGCCCGGCGGAGCGGCTTCGGCGTCGACTTCGTCGACGCGCGGCCGCTGCTGCCGGCCGGTATGCCGGGGCTGGGTGACGGCCCCACGGTGCAGCTCTGGCCGCACCGCCACGGCACCGACGCCATGTTCCTGGCGGTCCTCCGCCGGGTCTGACCCACCCTCTCGCAGTCGATCAAGGAGTTCGTGTCCCCGGGGGCCGCCGTGCCCGGACACGAACTCCTTGATCGTCATGCGGAGAAATGGGGAGGGACGGAGCGTGTGCGGCATCCCGGTGGGGAGAGGGGGCCGGTGGGATGTGACAGCCCGTTGACTGTTTGATCGATGCATGTAACTGTTTCGACCACCGGTCCCGGCACCCCCGCCCGCCGAACCCCCACGAGGAGTCTCCATGAGACGCAGAACGCCGACCACGAGCCTCGCGCTCGCCCTCGTCGCCACCCTGACGACGGCGAGCCTGGCCGGCACCGCCTCCGCCGCGCCCGCTCCGGCCCCCGCCCCGGCCGTCGCCGCCCTCGCCGCGCCGGACGTCTCCCTGAGCAACATCCAGGCCCACCTCACCCAGTTCAACTCCATCGCCACCAGCAACGGCGGCAACCGGCGCTCCGGCTCGGCCGGCTACACGGCGTCGGTCAACTACGTCAAGGGCAAGCTCCAGGCCGCCGGCTACACGGTCACCGAGCAGAACTGCTCCACCTGCACCTACCCCGGCAACAACCTGATCGCCGAGTGGCCGCAGGGCCCCTCCGACCAGGTCGTCATGTTCGGCGCCCACCTGGACGGCGTCTCCGCGGGCCCCGGCATCAACGACAACGCCTCCGGCTCGTCGGTGCTGCTGGAGAACGCGCTGGTGCTGGCCGCGCAGAACCCGACCATGACCAAGCGGGTCCGGTTCGCCTGGTGGAACGGCGAGGAGCAGGGCCTGCAGGGCTCCAAGCACTACGTCAACCAGCTCAGCTCCACCCAGCGCGGCTACATCAAGGGCTACTACAACTTCGACATGGTGGCCTCGCCCAACGGCGGCTACTTCATCAACCGGATCACCTCGGCCACCGCCGCGCCGCTGAAGGCGTACTGGGACTCGTTCGGCATCTCGCCGGAGGAGAACACCGAGGGGCAGGGCCGCTCGGACGACTACTCGTTCGCCAACGCCGGCATCCAGACCTCCGGGTACGCGGCGGGCGCCAGCTACACCAAGAGCTCGGCGCAGGCCAGTAAGTGGGGCGGCACCGCGGGCGCGGCGTACGACGGGTGCTACCACCGCTCCTGCGACAACACCAGCAACATAAACACGACCATCCTCAACCGGGCCGCGGACGGCGTCGCGTACGCGATCTGGCAGCTCGCGGTCGGCGGCGGCACGCCGTCCAACGACTTCTCCGTCTCGGTGAGCCCCACCTCCGGCAGCGTCGCCCGGGGCGGCTCCACCACCGCCACGGTCAGCACCGCCACCACCGCCGGCAGCGCCCAGACCGTGGCGCTGTCCGCCAGCGGCGCCCCGAGCGGCGTCTCGGTGAGCTTCAGCCCGTCGTCGGTCACCTCGGGCGGCTCGGCCACCATGACCGTCACCGCTTCGTCGACGGCCACCACCGGCACGTTCACGCTCACCGTGACCGGCACCGGCTCGGCCACCCGCACCGCCGGCTACACGCTCACCGTGACCGGCGGGAGCGGCGGCTGCACCGGCGCGCAGCTCATCGGCAACAGCAGCTTCGAGTCCGGCACCACGCCGTGGACGGCCAGCTCCGGCGTGATCACCAACAGCTCCAGCCAGGCGGCCCGCACCGGGTCGTACAAGGCGTGGATGAACGGGTACGGCACCTCGCGTACCGACACGCTGTCCCAGTCGGTCACGCTGCCGGCCGGGTGCAGCAGCTACACGTTCTCGTTCTGGCTGCACATCGACACGGCCGAGACGACCAGCTCGACCGCGTACGACAAGCTGACCGTGCAGGCCGGTTCGACCACGCTGGCCACGTACTCGAACCTGAACAAGGCCACCGGCTACACCCAGCGCACCTTCAACCTGGCCGCGTACGCCGGTCAGACGGTCACGCTGAAGTGGACCGGGGTCGAGGACTCCTCGTTGCAGACCAGCTTCGTCGTGGACGACGTGACGCTGCAGGTCGGCTGAGTGGTCCCGGGCGGGGTGGGCGCCGGCCCGCCCCGCCCGGGTCTCAGGTGATCGGCAGCGCCTTGGCGCCCGCGCCCTTGACCGACCGGGTCAGCGAACGCTCGGAGACCCACAGGAAGCACTGCACGCCCCGGTCGCCGTCGCGCCACTGCTCCTCGAACGGGTGGTAGATGATGGTGCCGGCCCGGTACTGCATGTTGCCGTCGTTCGGCAGCTTCGCGTACTTGGCGATCAGGCCGCGGCACGCCTTGTGCGTGCGCAGCGGCGTGCGTTCGAACTCCGCGTAGGTGATGTCCGGCGCCTGGTAGACGCCGACGAACTCGGCGTGGTGCCGGGAGGTGCAGGCCACCGGCCGCATCGACTGCACCTCGTCCTTGCTCAGCTTCGGGTTGAAACAGCCGAGCGCGAGCTTCGAGCCGGGCTTCAACGCGCCCCGCAGGCTGCCGGTGCGCTGGGTGACGGCGCCCTCGTCCAGATCGGTGATCTCGGCGACGTCGCAGCGGTACCAGCGGGCGCCGCCGGACCAGGCGAGCGCCGAGGGGAACACCACCGCCAGGCGCAGCCGCCCGCCGCGCCAGTCCGCGCCGACGGCCCGGGTGACCTGCCGGGCGCAGTCGGCGTGCGCGGCGCGCATCCCGGCCGAGCCGGTACGCGGCGGCGCGGAACGCTCCGCCTCCGCGCCGGTCATCGTGCCCACGTGCAGCGTCTCGGTGCGGTGCGGGGTCGCGCAGTCGACCGGCTGGTAGCCGCTCAGGTAGCCGACGTCGGCGACTGTGGGATGACAGGCCCCGCTCTGCGGCACGAAACCGGCCGGCGCGGCGAACGCCGGCCAGTCGTCGATCAGGTCGCGGTCCACTCCGGCCGGCGCGGCACAGCCGCCGAGCGCCAGCGCCAGCGCCGCGCCCACGGTGACCGCCACCCGCCATCGCCGCATCCCGACCGACCTCCCCCGCGCATCCGGCGCCGCCCGGTCGACCGGTACGCCTCGGCGGTGCAGCATACGGCAGCCGATCAGGTGACCGGGAGGCCCTCGGGTCCGGCGCCGCGCACCGAGCGGTTCAGCTTGCGGTCGTCACTCCACAGGAAACAGCGCACGCCCCGGTCGCCCTCCTCCCACTCCCGCTGCGACGGCGGGTAGAAGATGGACCCGGCCCGGTACGGCAGCTCGGCGTTGTCCGGCACCTCGGCGAACGCGGCGATGAGCGTCATGCAACGCCGGTGCGTGGCGGGCGCGCCCCGGGTGAACTCCGCCCAGCTCATGTCGCGTTCCTCGTACACGCCGACGAACTCGGCCCGGTGCGGTTCGGTGCACAGCACCGGGGCCATGTAGTTCAGGTTCTGGCCGATCAGCTTCGGGTCGAAGCACCTGTGGACCAGCGGGTTGTCGCCGACGAGCGCGCCCCGCAGGCTGCCGACCCGGTTGACCGGGCGGGTGTTGTCGATGCTGTCGGTCTCGGCCAGGTCGCAGCGGAACCACCGGGCCCCGGACGTCCAGGCGGTGACAGTGGGCAGCGCGATGTTCAGGGTCAGCCGGGCGGCGTGCCAGTCCCCGCCGATCATCTCCCGGGCCCGCTGGTCGCACTCGGCGCGCGCGGTCCGCAGCGCCGGTGAACCGGGTTCCGGGCGTGCGCCCTGCGCCGCCGGCCCGCTGAACCGGCCGACGTGCACGGTCTCGGCCAGGTGGCTGCCCGCGCAGTTCACCGTCTCGTACGTGGCGGCGGCCACCACAGTGCTCAGCCGGGGCAGGCACGCCTCGGTCGCCGGGACGAACAGCTGCGGCACCGGCAGCGCCGCCCAGTCGTCGATCAGGTCGCCGTCGGCCCGGTGCGTCTGAGCGCATCCCGCGAGCACCGCAGTCGCGGCGCCGGCCAGCGCGAGCACGTGGAGCCACCGTCGCATCGTCCGCCCCTTCCGGGAGAGATGACAGCCGGTCGCCACAGGCCCGACCGGCTTCCCCCGCGCCCGGGCGTGCAGCATACGTGACCGTCCCTGTAGGAGTTTCGTCATCTTTCAATCGATCGGCCAGTCACCGAAGACTATTCGTGCCGATTTTCTCTCCGGACGGCCCGGCGGTGCACCGGCGGTGAACGGGGAATCACCACCTGTCACTCCGGGAGACGTGCCGCGACCTCCGGGTCACCGCGTTCGTACACTGGCCCGGTGACCGTACCGCCGCCGATCGTCGCGCCGAGCATCCTGGCCGCCGATTTCGCCCGCCTCGCCGACGAGGTCCGTGCCGTGGAGCCCGCCGCCGACTGGCTGCACGTCGACGTCATGGACAACCACTTCGTGCCCAACCTGACCATCGGGCTGCCGGTGGTGCAGAGCCTGCGCGCCGTCACCGGGATCCCGTTCGACGTGCACCTGATGATCGAGGACCCGCGCCGCTGGGCGCCCGGGTACGCCGACGCCGGAGCGTACAACGTCACGTTCCACGCCGAGGCGTGCGACGACCCGGTGGCGCTGGCGAAGGACCTGCGCTCGGCCGGGGCGAAGGCGGGGCTGGCGATCGACCGGGACACCCCGATCGAGCCGTACCTGGAACTGCTGCCGAGCTTCGACACGCTGCTGATCATGACGATCAAGGCCGGCTTCGGCGGTCAGCGCTTCCTGCCGCAACTGCTGGACAAGGTGCGCGCGGCCCGCCGGCACGTCGACAGCGGGCACCTGGAGCTGCGCATCGAGGTCGACGGCGGCATCGCCGCGGACACCATCGAGCAGGCCGCCGCGGCCGGCGCCGACGCGTTCGTCGCGGGCACCGCGGTCTACGGCGCCGACGATCCCGCGGAGGCGGTACGCCGCCTGCGGGGCCTGGCGGAACGCGCGATGACCGGCGCCTGAGATGGAACCGGCCGACGATCGACCCGACGTGATCCTCGTCGTCGACGACGACGAGGACATCGCCCGTTTCGTCGAGTTCAACCTGCGCCTGCACGGCTTCGAGGTGCTGCACGCCGCCGACGGCCAGGAGGCGTTGGAGATCATCGAGCGGCAGCGGCCCGACCTGGCGGTGGTCGACCTGATGATGCCCCGCATCGACGGGCTGGAACTGACCCGCCGGCTGCGCGCCGACCCGATGACCTCGGCGCTGCCGGTGATCATGCTCACCGCCAAGGGGATGACCCAGGACAAGGTGAACGGGCTCAGCGTCGGCGCGGACGACTACCTGGTCAAGCCGTTCGACACGCTGGAGCTGGTGGCGCGGGTCAACTCCACGCTGCGGCGCAACAAGGAGTTCCGGGAGGTCTCGCCGCTGACCGGGCTGCCCGGCAACAGCCGGATCCGGCGGGAGATCAGCGACCGGGTACGCAACGGCGTCGACTACGCCGTCGGCTACATCGACATCGACCGGTTCAAGAGCGTCAACGACCGGTACGGCTTCGTGCGCGGCGACGAGTTCATCTCGGCGCTGGCCCGCAGTCTGCACCGGGCGGTGGTGTCGATCGGGTTGCCGCCGGCGTTCCTCGGCCACGTCGGCGGCGACGACTTCGTCATCGTCTGCGCGCCCAGCCAGGTCCGGCCGCTGACCAGCCGGGCCGTCGTCGACTTCGAGAAGGCCGCGGACGCGCTCTACGACCCCACCGACCGGGAACGCGGCTTCGTCGAACTGAAGGACCGGCGCGGCAACATCCGCCGCGCCGCGCTCGTCACGCTCTCCATCGGCGTGTCGCTGTCCGATTCCGGCAAGCGGTTCACCGACCCGCTGGAGGCGATCGCGGTGGCGTCGGAGATGAAGACGGTGGCCAAGAGCCAGCCCGGCTCGTACGTGGCGGTGGACCGCCGGCGCGGCGTCACCTGACCGGCCCTGTGAGGTAGCTCGCCTCTGTGGCGCGCGCCCGGGCGGAACGTGTAAGACTTCCCGTGTACCCACCACGCGCTGGCGGGGCTCGGTGAAATTCCGAACCGGCGGTGATCCACGGTCCGACCGTGGTAAGCCCGCGACCCGGACGGCTTCGGCCGGACGGTGGACCTGGTGAGAATCCGGGGCCGACGGTTGGGGTGCGGCTCGTCCGCCCCCAGAAAGTCCGGATGGGAGACAGCGCGCGGAACGGGGGAGGCCCCTGCCGGCCGCTGAGCACCCTCAGCCGCCGCGTGGGCTCCCCGGGGTCGGCGTCGCCGTCCCCGGGTTCTCCGCCGCCGCGTGTCCGCGGCTTTCGTGGCCGTTCCTCCCGAACCCGCCCGCGCGCGACCGGCGAGCGGGAGGACAGGCGGCCATGGCGAGCGTCTCCGTCGACGAGGCGATGCGTCGTGCCATCGAACTGGCCGCGCGCGGCCTCGGCGCCACGAGCCCCAACCCGGTGGTCGGCTGTGTGCTGCTCGACGCCGACGGCGAGGTCGTCGGCGAGGGCTTCCACGCGTACGCCGGCGGCCCGCACGCGGAGATCGTCGCGCTGGCACAGGCCGGCACGCGCGCCCGCGGCGGCACCGCGGTGGTCACCCTGGAACCCTGCGACCACACCGGCCGCACCGGCCCCTGCAGCCACGCGCTCATCGCCGCCGGGGTGGCCCGGGTGGTGATCGCGGTGCCCGACCCCAACCCGGTCGCCTCCGGCGGCGCGGCCACGCTGCGCGCCGCCGGGGTCCAGGTCGCCCTGGGGGTACGCGCGCAGGAGGCCGAGGCCGGCAACGTGGCCTGGCTCACCTCGATGCGCCGCGGCTGGCCGTACGTGATCTGGAAGTACGCGGCCACGCTCGACGGGCGCTCCGCCGCCGCCGACGGCACCAGTATGTGGATCACCTCCGAGGCGGCCCGGATCGACGTGCACGCGCTGCGCGGCACCGTCGACGCGGTGCTCGCCGGAGTGGGCACCGTGCTCACCGACGACCCCCGGCTGACCGCCCGCAACCTGCGCGACGGCACGCTCGCCATCCGGCAGCCGCTGCGGGTCGTGGTGGACAGCGCGGGGCGTACCCCGGCCGGCGCCCGGGTCCGCGACGGCGCCGCCCGCACCTGGGTGGCCACCGCCGCGGAGGTCGGCGCCGGCCCGGACGGCCGGGTCGACCTGCCGGCGCTGCTCGCGGAGCTGCACCACCGGGGCGTGCGGGCCGCGCTGCTGGAGGGCGGGCCCACCCTGGCCGGCGCGTTCCTCGCCGCCGGCCTGGTCGACCGGATCGTCGGGTACGTCGCGCCGAAGCTGCTCGGCGCCGGCCCGACCGCGCTGCTCGACGCCGGCGTGAGCACCATCGCCGACGCCATCGATCTGGAGATAACCGACGTTACGCGGGTCGGTCCCGACCTGCGGATCACCGCGCTGCCCCGGAAGAGGGAGAGCTGACATGTTCACCGGCATCGTCGAGGAACTGGGCGAGATCGTCCGGAGCACCGAGACCGGCGACGACTCCGCGCTGGTCGCCATCCGCGGCCCGCTCGTCACCTCGGACGCCCGGCACGGCGACTCGATCGCCGTCAACGGCGTCTGCCTCACCGTGGTCGACGTCGACGGCGGCGTGTTCACCGCCGACGTGATGGGCGAGACGCTGCGCCGCACCGCGCTCGGCGCGCTGCGCCCCGGCGACCCGGTCAACCTGGAACGGGCCGCCGCGCTCAACAGCCGCCTGGGCGGGCACCTGGTGCAGGGCCACGTCGACGGCGTCGGCGAGATCGTCGCCCGGGAGCCCGCGGCGCAGTGGGAGACCGTGCGGTTCCGGCTGCCCGCCGGGCTGGCCCGCTACGTGGTGGAGAAGGGCTCGATCACCGTCGACGGCGTGTCCCTGACCGTCGCCGAGGCGGGCGACGACTGGTTCTCGGTCGGCCTGATCCCGACCACGCTCAAGCTCACCGTGCTCGGCACGAAGCAGATCGGCGACCCGGTCAACCTGGAGGTGGACGTGCTGGCCAAGTACGTCGAGCGGCTGCTCGGCGACCGGAGCGCGGGGGGTGCCCGGTGATGGGCCCGCTCGGCTGGCTGCTCGACGCCCAGGTGCACGTGGCCGGCTCGCCGGTGCTGGTCCGGGAGATCGTCGGCAACGTCTTCGGGCTCGCCTCGGCGCTGCTCGGGCTGCGCCGGGTGGTCTGGGCCTGGCCGGTCGGCATGATCGGCAACGCGCTGCTGCTCACCGTGTTCCTCGGCGGCGTCTTCGTCACCCCGCAGGCGCACGACCTCTACGGCCAGGCCGGCCGGCAGGTCTTCTTCTTCGCCGTCAGCGTGTACGGCTGGTGGCGCTGGTCGCGCAACCGGCGCGCCGGTGGCGGGGACGAGCCGGCCGTGGTGCCGCGCTGGGCCACCTGGCCGGAGCGGCTCGGCCTGCTCGTGGCCGCCGCCGTCGGCACCGCCGCCGCGTACCCGGTGCTCGCCGCGCTGGGCTCGTGGGGGCCGCTGCCGGACGCCTGGATCCTGGTCGGCAGCCTGCTCGCCACCTACGGCATGGCCCGCGGCTGGGTGGAGTTCTGGCTGATCTGGATCGCCGTCGACGCGGTCGGCGTACCGCTGCTACTGCGCGGCGGCTTCTACCCGTCGGCCGCCATGTACCTGGTCTACGGCGCGTTCTGCGCGGCCGGCCTGTACAGCTGGTGGCGCACCTCCCGGGCCGTCGCGACCGCGCCCGCCCCGATCCCGGCGACGTACTCGGAGGCCGTGGCATGAGCACGTTCGGTTCGATCGAGCAGGCGGTGGCGGACATCGCCGCCGGGCGTCCGGTGGTCGTCGTCGACGACGAGGACCGGGAGAACGAGGGCGACCTGATCTTCGCGGCCGAGCTGGCCACGCCGGAGCTGGTCGCGTTCATGGTCCGCCACACCTCCGGCTTCATCTGCGTGCCGCTGACCGAGGACGAGTGCGACCGGCTGGACCTGCCGCCGATGCACCACACCAACCAGGACCGGCGGGGCACCGCGTACACGGTGACGGTGGACGCCCGGGAGGGCGTCAGCACCGGCATCTCGGCTGCCGACCGGTCGCACACCATCCGGCTGCTCGCCGACGCCGCCACCGACTCGACC
This sequence comes from Micromonospora sp. HUAS YX12, assembly GCF_040215685.1. Taxonomy (NCBI): domain Bacteria; kingdom Bacillati; phylum Actinomycetota; class Actinomycetes; order Micromonosporales; family Micromonosporaceae; genus Micromonospora; species Micromonospora sp. HUAS YX12. The sequence goes on along the minus strand of NZ_CP157974.1, from coordinate 5,757,829 downwards.
GACCTGGCCCGGCCCGGTCACGTGGTGCCGCTGCGCGCCCGTGCCGGCGGGGTGCTGCGCCGCCCCGGGCACACCGAGGCGGCGGTGGACCTGACCCGGCTGGCCGGGCTGCGCCCGGCCGGGGTGCTCTGCGAGCTGGTGAACGACGACGGCACCATGATGCGCCTGCCCGACCTGGAGAAGTTCTGCGCCGAGCACGGCCTGACCCTGGTCACCATCGCGGACCTGATCGCCTACCGGCGGCGTACCGAGAAGCAGGTCGAGCTGGCCGCCGAGGCCCGGATGCCCACCCCGTACGGCGTGTTCCGGGCGCTCGGCTACCGCGCCGAGCACGACCCGGCCGAGCACGTCGCGCTGGTCATGGGCGACCTCGGCGACGGGCGGGACGTGCTGGTCCGGGTGCACTCCGAGTGCCTCACCGGCGACGTGTTCGGCTCGCTGCGCTGCGACTGCGGGCCGCAGTTGCAGGCCGCGCTGGCCCGGGTCGCCGCGGAGGGGCGCGGCGTGGTCCTCTACGTGCGCGGGCACGAGGGCCGGGGCATCGGCCTGCTGCACAAGCTCCAGGCGTACCAGCTCCAGGACCAGGGCCGCGACACCGTGGACGCGAACCTCGACCTGGGTCTGCCGGCCGACGCCCGCGACTACGGCACCGGCGCGCAGATCCTCTACGACCTGGGTGTCCGGTCGATGCGGCTGCTGACCAACAACCCGGCCAAGCGGGCCGGGCTGGAGGGGTACGGCCTCACCGTGACCGGCCGGGAGGGGCTGCCCGTGCGGTCCAACCCGGAGAACGTGCGCTACCTGCGCACCAAGCGGGACCGGATGGGTCACCTGCTGGACGGACTGGACGAGGTGACCGAGGCGCCGATGGGCCGCCCGGTCGCCGGTGACGAGATCGGAGCGTAGGGCGATGGCGGGTTTCGGCGAGCCGGGCGTGACCGCGGTGGACGCCGCCGGGATGACGGTCGGCGTGGTGGCCGCCCGGTGGCACGGCGACCTGACCGACCACATGACCGAGCGCGCGGTGGCCGCCGCGCAGGCGTGCGGGGCGCGGGCCGTGGTGGCCCGGGTGGCCGGCTCGGTGGAGCTGCCGGTGGTGGCCCAGGCGATGGCCCGCCGTTTCGACGTGGTCGTCGCGCTCGGCGTGGTGGTACGCGGCGCGACAGCGCACTTCGACTACGTCTGCCAGTCGGTCACCGAGGGGCTGACCCGGGTGGCGCTGGACGAGGGCAAGCCGGTGGCGCACGGGGTGCTCACCGTGGACACCATCGAGCAGGCCCGGGACCGGGCCGGGCTGCCCGGCTCGGCCGAGGACAAGGGCTGGGCGGCGACGGTGGCCGCGCTGGACGCCGCCCTGGCCGTCCGCGCGCTGGACGCCGGCTCCGCCCACCGCGTCGGCTTCGCCTGACCCACCGATCACCCCAGGAGCGCGCCCCCTCCCCACCACTCCGTCGATCATGAAGTTGACGGGGACAGAAGGGACGGCGGTTGCCGCCAACTTCATGATCGACGCGCGGCGGGACGCTGTGTGCCGCCGGGCAGGAGTGCGGGGGAGGGGTGTCCGGGGAGGGCGGGTGCTATCGGCGTGCTGAGGTGGCGGCCGGTGAGCAGGTAGGCGGCGGCAATCGTCAGTCCGGCTCCGATCGCGCCGTAGAGCAGCCGGTAGTCGACGAGGCCGACCATCAGGGCGCCCGCGCCGATCGCCGCCGCCTGGGGACCGCCGGCCACCGCGTCCAGCGCGGCCGAGGCCCGTCCGACCAGCTCCGGCGCGGTACGCCGCTGCACAAGCGTCATGACCGCCACCATGGCGACCGGCAGGCCCAGCCCGATCAGGACGCTCGCCGCCACGGCCAGCCCGAGGGCCGGGCGGGTCAGTGCCACGCTGGCCAGCGCGACGCAGGACACCGCGAGCGCCATCGCGCCCAGCTCGCCGAGACGGCGGACCAGTGCCGCCGAGGCGACGCCGCCGACCAGGCCGCCGACACCCTGCAACGACACCAGCACACCGAGGAAGGCCGGCTCCCGCCCGAGCCCCTGGTCGACGTACGCGAACCAGAGCGTCTCGCCGAACCCCAGGCCGACCGACGCGGCCACGGTCGCCACCAGGGCGCGACGCAGCGCCGGCTCGCCGAGCAGGTGACGGATGCCGGCGACCAGTTCGCCGCGTCCGCCGTGGGCCGTGCCCGCCGGAACCCGGCCCGGGTGCGCGTCGCCGCCGCCGTCCCCCTCGACCGGCGCCGGTCGCAGCCCCAGTCCGGCCACCGCGGCCAGGATGAAACCGACGGCGCAGGCCCCGGCCAGCGCCGGGCCGCCGAGCACCACGAACAGGCCGGCGCCGAGCAGCGGACCGGCCAGCCGAAGGCCCTGCTTGACGGTCTGCGTCGCGCCGTTCGCGTCGGGTAGCAGCGCGCCGGGGACCAGTTCCTGCACGAGCGCGGTGACCGTCGCGCCCAGCGCGAGGTAGGACAGGCCGTATCCGGCGGCGACTGTGTAGACCACCCAGAGCCGGCTGTCGTCGTGCACGGTGAGCAGCGGCAGCAGCAATACGGCAGTGCCGGCGTTGAGCAGCACGAACAGCCTCTGCCGGGGCACTCGGTCGACCACCCAGCCGACCAGCGGCGCGAGCACCATCGGCGCGGTCAGGGCCACGAAGGTGGCACCGGCCAGCCCGTCCGAGCCGGTCATCTGCTTCACCCACACCGCCAGTGCCAGCAGCAGCACCGACTCGGCGACCAGGCTCACGGTCAGTGCGGCGAAGAACAGCCGGAAGTCGGGCCGGCGCAGCAGGCCCCTCACCGCTCCACCTCCGGTACGCCCCACGCCATCAGGCGGACCGGGCGGGACCCGGGTGGTCGAGCGGCCGGATCCTCCAGCCGGTCGAGGTGGCGGGCGAACAGCGCTCGGAGCTCGTCGCGGAGCCCGGCCAGTTCCTCGGCGGTGTACCAGCCGATGAACTGGTTGAAGAAGCCGGCGTCCCGCCATTCGGCGGGCTCCTGCCGGCGGGCCGCCATCCAGTCCCAGAGCTTGCGGTACTCCAGATCGAGCAGCACCCGGGCGGCGGCGTCGCCGGCCCGGGCCAGTTCGGGGCTCTCGTCGCCGTCGCCCCATCGGTGCCCGTCGGTGACCATCCGCCAGGGACGCTGCCGGCCGGTCCCTCCGCCCGCCTCGGTGACGAAGCCGTACTTGGCGAGCTGGCGCAGGTGCCAGGAGCAGTTGGCCGGGCTCTCGTCGACCCGCTCGGCCACCTCGGTGGCGGTCAGCGGGCCGTACAGGCCGACGGCGTTGAGGATGCGCAGGCGCAGGGGGTGGGCGAACGCGCGGAGCGTCTCCACGTCGGTGATCTCGCGAGGATGTTGCTCGGTCATATCGAAAGACTACTTTGAAAAGGATTCTTTCGAAAGAAGTGCTTTGAAAGAATCCTCGACGTGCCGTGGTTGACTGCTGCGGTGACGGAGATCGGGTACGCGGACCTGCCAGGGCTGCGGATGGCGTACCGGAGCTGGGGCCGGGCCGGCGGCCGCCCGCTCGTGGCACTGCACGGCGGCACGGGATCGGGGGAGAGCTGGGCCGCGCTCGCGGCGGCGCTCGGCGCCACCACCCGCACGTACGCCCCCGACCTGCGCGGCTACGGCGCCACCGGGCCGGCCTCGGCGTACTCGCTGGAACTGGTCCGCGACGACGTGCGAGGGCTGCTCGACGCGCTGGAGCTCCCCCGGGTCACGGTGCTGGGGCACTCCTCGGGGGCGGCGGCGGCCCACCTGCTCGCCCGCGCGTATCCGGATCGGGTGGCGGCGCTGGTGCTCGTCGAACCTCCGCCACCGGTGCCGCTCGGCCTGCGGCTGCCACCCCGGCCGGACGGACCGCTGCCCTACGACTGGGCCGCCCGCGAAGCGTTCGTCGCCGAACTCAACGCCCCGCCGCCCACCTGGTGGGAGGGGTTGGCGGAGATCACCGCGCCGACCCTGGTGGTGGCCGGCGGTCCCGCCAGCCACCTCCCGCAGCACGAGCTGGCGCGGATGGCGGCCCGGATCCCCGCCGCCCGCCTGGTCGTCGTCGAAGGCGGGCACGCGGTGCCGGCCGCCCGCCCCGCCGAGTTCGCCACCGCGGTCCGGGACTTCCTTGCCGCGCTCCCCGGGTGAGCCGGACGACGCGGGTGGACCCGGTGGGCGCGCTCACCCGGGGCGGCTGGAAGAATCGCCTTCCGTGAAGACGTTCGAGGAGTTGTTCGCCGAGCTGCAGGCCAAGGCCGCCGCCGGCACCCCGGGCTCGGGCACGGTCGAGGCGCTCGCCAAGGGCGTGCACTTCATCGGCAAGAAGGTCGTCGAGGAGGCGGCCGAGTCGTGGATGGCCGCCGAGCACGAGGGTCCGGAGCGGGCCGCCGAGGAGATCTCCCAGCTGCTCTACCAGGCGCAGGTGCTGATGCTCGCCACCGGCCTGGAACTGAAGGACGTCTACCGACATCTGTGAGTGCCCGTCCGCTGATCATCCGATCGAACGAAGGAGCACTCCCATGCTGCGTGTCGCAGTACCCAACAAGGGCGCCCTGGCCGAGTCGGCCGCCGGGATGCTGCGCGAGGCGGGCTACCGCCAGCGCACCGACCCGAAGGACCTGGTCTGCCGGGACGAGCAGAACGACATCGAGTTCTTCTACCTGCGTCCCAAGGACATCGCCACCTACGTCGGCTCCGGTGACCTGGACGTCGGCATCACCGGCCGCGACCTGCTGATCGACTCCGGCGCGCCGGCCGAGGAGATCGTGGACCTCAACTTCGGGCGGGCCACGTTCCGGTTCGCCGCCCGGCCCGACGACGTCGCCTCCGTCCAGCAGCTCGGCGGGCACCGCATCGCCACCGCGTACCCCGGTCTGGTCGAGCGACACCTGGCCGAGCTGGGCGTCAAGGCCGACGTGATCCGCCTGGACGGCGCGGTGGAGAACGCCATCCGCCTGGGCGTGGCCGACGTGGTCGCCGACGTGGTGGAGACCGGCGCGACGCTGCGCCAGGCCGGCCTGGTGGTCTTCGGCGAGCCGCTGCTGCGCTCCTCGGCGGTGCTGGTCCGCCGCGCCGGTACGCCCGGCGGCGCCCAGCAGGAGCAGTTGCAGCGCCGGCTGCACGGCGTCCTGGTCGCCCGCCGGTACGTGATGCTCGCCTACGACGTGCCGGCCGGCCTGCTCGACCGGGCCAGCTCGCTGACCCCGGGCATCGAGTCGCCGACGGTCTCGCCGCTGCACCGGGAGGGCTGGGTGGCGGTGCAGGCGATGGTGCTCCGCGACGACGTCCACCGGATCATGGACGAGCTGTACGAGCTGGGCGCCCGCGCGATCCTGGTCACCAACATCCACGCCTGCCGGCTGTGAGGCCGCTGCCGCTCCCGGCCGCGCTCGCGGTGGTCGTGCTGGGCGGCGTGGCCTCGGCCGCCCAGGGCGCGGTCAACGCCGAGATGGGGGAGCGGACCGGTGCCCCGGTCCTCGGCGCGGTGGTCAACAACCTCGGCGGCTGCCTGCTGGTGCTGGCCGGGATCGTGGCGCTGCCCTCGATGCGTGCCGGGCTGGCCGGGCTGCGCCGCTCCGGGCTGCCCTGGTGGGCATACCTGGGCGGGGTGGGCGGCGCGGTGATCGTGCTGGTCGCGCCGGTGGTGGTGCCGGTGCTCGGGGTGGCGGTGTTCACCATCGCCCAGGTGGCCGGCGGCAGCCTCGGCGGCCTGGCGGTGGACCGGGCCGGGCTGGCCGCCACCGGGCGGATGCCGCTCACCCTGCCCCGCGTCGGCGGGGCGGTGCTCGGTGTCGGCGCGGTGGCCCTCGCCCAGCTCGGCCGCCCGGTCGGTGACCTCGCGGTCGGGCTGGTGCTGCTCTGCGTCCTGGGCGGGCTGGCGGTGGCCGGGCAGTCCGCGCTCAACGGCCGGGTCGCCGCCTCGGCCGGCCCGGCCGCCGGCCTCGCCGTCAACTTCGCGGTCAGCACCGTGGTGATCGGCGCGGTCGCGGCGCTCACCGGCGCGCTCGCGAGCCAGCCCCGCTGGCCTGCCCAGTGGTGGCTCTACCTCGGCGGCCTGCTCGGCGTCGGCATCGTGCTCTCCCTGCTGGTCGGGGTACGCGCCGCCGGGGTGCTGCGTACCGGCCTGGCGCTGGTGGCCGGGCAGCTCGGCGGCGCGCTGCTGCTGGACCTGGCGCTGCCCGGCGGCCCCGGTGTCCGGCTCCCGGTGCTGGCCGGCGCCCTGCTGACGCTGCTGGCAGTGGTGGTCACCGGGCTGCGCCGGCGCGGCCCGGACCGTGTGGCGGCCGAAGGCGCGCGCGAACCGGATGGCAGACTGGTCGGGTGAGCGATTCCGTGGTGACCGTGCGACCCCGCCGTGTCCGGGTCGTCTGCTGGGTGTCGGCCGTCACGCTGATCGTGGTGTTCAGCCTCGTCGCGACGTCGCTGACCGGTGCCACCGGCAACGGCTACGGCACGTTCCAGCGCGGCGACCAGTTCGCCATGATCGGCCTGGGGGTCTTCGGCGCGCTCGGCTTCCTGCTGTTCACCCGCCCCCGCGTGATCGCCGACGCCAAGGGCGTACGGGTGCGCAACGTGACCAGCTCGTACGAGCTGCCGTGGGAGGTCGTCCGCGGTGTCCGGTTCGACCGGGGCGCCCCGTGGGCCAGCCTGGAGCTGCACGACGACGACCTGCTGCCGATGGTCGCGCTGCAGGCCGCCGACAAGGAGAGCGCCGTCGAGGCGGTCCGCGCGCTGCGCCGCCTGCACCAGGCGCACCTGGCGGCGCTGTCCGCCGGCCAGTCGGCACCCCGCTGACCAGCGAGCCCGGTTTGGGCGGGCCTGGGCCGAGGGTGTAGTGTTGCGGAGTCGACCAGACTGCCCCCGTCCCTGACGCGCGGGCGGTCGAGAAGCGGAGCGCCCGCTCCCACCCGAGTCGCCGCCACGGTGGCCGGGTCCGGTCCCCCGGTTTCGGGCACGTCCCGACGCCGGATGCGCGATCCTATGATCGTGCCGACCGGTCGAGTGGGCCCTGGCATACGCCGGGGCCTTCTGCTTTCCGGGTCGGCTCCCACCCGGGAGCCCACGGAGTCGGCACCGTAGGAGACTCGACTCGAGGAGGCCCCATCAGCGTCGAACCACGCGTGAACGAGCAGATCCGGGCACGTGAGGTCCGACTGGTCGGTCCTGAGGGTGAGCAGGTGGGCATCGTCCCGCTGGAGCGCGCCCTGCAGCTGGCCGCGGACGTCGACCTGGACCTGGTCGAGGTTGCGCCGATGGCGCGCCCGCCGGTGTGCAAGCTCATGGACTTCGGCAAGTTCAAGTACGAGAGCGCACTGAAGGCGCGCGAAGCGCGGCGTAACCAGCAGCAGACCGTCATCAAGGAGATGAAGCTCCGGCCGAAGATCGACCCGCACGACTACGAGACCAAGAAGGGTCACGTGGTGCGGTTCCTCAAGGCGGGCGACAAGGTCAAGGTGACGATCATGTTCCGCGGTCGGGAGCAGAGCCGCCCGGAGCTGGGCTACCGGCTCCTGCGCCGGCTCGAGTCCGAGATCACGGACCTGGGATACGTCGAGGCCGCGCCGAAGCAGGACGGCCGAAACATGATCATGGTTCTCGCTCCGCACCGGGCCGTCAAGGCCTCCGCGGTCGCCGCCACGGCGTCCCGCGGTGGACCGCGCGACCGGGCAGCGGAGGAACCGGCCGCTCCGGCCGGCGAGACCCCGGCGGCCGGCGAGACCGCAGCAGCCGGTGAGACCGGCACGACCGCTGAGACCAGCGGCCAGTAACAGGGGAGAAGACGTTCCAATGCCGAAGATGAAGAGCCACACGGGTATGGGCAAGCGGGTCAAGGTGACCGGCAAGGGCAAGATCGTTGCCCAGCAGGCCGGCCTTCGCCACAACCTGGAGAAGAAGCCCAGCACCCAGACCCGTCGGCTGACCGGCACCGTCGAGCTGGCCAAGGCCGACATCAAGCGCATCAAGAAGCTGCTCGGCCGCTGACGCGAGCCACCTGAACCGAAGAAGGAGTTGAGATGGCACGCGTCAAGCGGGCTGTGAACGCCCAGAAGAAGCGTCGTACCCTGCTGGAGACCGCGAGCGGTTACCGCGGTCAGCGCTCCCGGCTGTACCGCAAGGCCAAGGAGCAGGTGCTGCACTCGATGCAGTACTCCTACCGGGACCGTCGCGACCGCAAGGGCGACTTCCGGCAGCTCTGGATCCAGCGGATCAACGCCGGCGCCCGGGCCAACGGCCTGACCTACAACCGGCTGATCCAGGGCCTGCGCCTGGCCGGCATCGAGGTCGACCGGAAGATCCTGGCCGACATGGCCGTCAACGACGCCGCCGCGTTCGCGGCGATCGTCGAGCTGGCCCGCGCCGCCGTGGCGGCCGAGGGCACCGGTGGCGCCGCGGCTCAGGCCGCCTGACCCACCCCGTACGGCAGATCGAGGCGTCTCCCATGCAGTCACAGTCGCAGGGGAGGCGCCTCGACGCCGTTCCCGGACCGTTCACCCCGCGTACCCCGAGGGTCGTGGCGGCCCGCCGGTTGCAGCGCCGGCGCGACCGCGACCAGGCCGGCCGGTTCCTGGCCGAGGGGCCGCAGGCGGTCCGGGAGGCGCTCGCCCGCGCCGGCACCGTGGTCGAGCTGTTCGGCACCCCGGCGGCGCTCGACCGGTACGCCGACCTCGCGGCCGCAGCCGCCCGCGCCGACGTACCGGTCTCCGAGGTGACCGACGACGCGCTCGCCGCGCTCACCGAGACCGTGGCCCCGCAGGGCCTGGTGGCGGTCTGCCGGCACCTCGACGTACCCCTGGAGCAGGCCGTGGCGCGCGGGCCGCGACTGGTCGCGGTGCTCGCCGGGATCCGCGACCCGGGCAACGCCGGCACCGTGCTGCGCACCGCCGACGCGGCGGGCGCCGGCGCGGTGGTCTTCGCCGGCGAGGCGGTCGACCCCTACAACGGCAAGTGCGTGCGGGCCTCCGCCGGCAGCCTCTTCCACGTCGACGTGGTGCGCGCCGCCGACCCGCTCGCCGCCGTCGAGGCGCTGCGGGCCGCCGGTCTCACGATCTTCGCCACCACCGGGTACGGCGACAGCGACCTGGACGACCTCGCCGACGCGGGCCGGCTGGCCACACCCACCGCGTGGCTGTTCGGCTCGGAGGCGCACGGCCTGCCCGAGGAGCTGACCGGTGCGGCCGACGCCCGGGTCCGGGTGCCGCTGCACGGGCGCGCGGAGAGCCTGAACCTGGCTGCGGCGGCGGCCGTCTGCCTGTATTCTTCCGCCAGAGCACTGCGTGCCCCCAGGGTCACGCACGACAGAGCAGGGGAGTCCGCCTCGTCATGAACGCGCCACGGCGTTCGTTTAGCCAGCCCGCCGGTGTCGGCGGGCGGCGGGCCTGACCCTTCCCCTGCACGACTCCCCACCGGCGGGCTGCGGCGAAGCCGCGCGTCCGTAGACTCGCCTAGCCACCCGCGAGGGTCGGCGCCGCCGTGAGGGAGTGCCCGTTCACCATGAGCTACCGCAACGATCCGTACGACCCGAAGCAGGTCGCCCTGCTCGACCCGGACGCCCTGGCCGGAGCAGTGGCCGACGCCGAGAAGGCGTTCGCCGGGGCCGCCGACCCGGACGCGCTCGCCGCGCTGCGCCCCGCGCACCTCGGTGACCGGTCCCCGGTGTCGCTGGCCCGCCGGGAGATCGGCGCGCTGCCGCCGGCCGCGAAGGCCGACGCCGGCAAGCGGGTCAACGAGGCCCGCCGGGCCATCGAGTCCGCGTACGCCGCCCGGCAGGAGATCCTGGACCGGGAACGGGCCGCGCGGGTGCTGGTCGAGGAACGGGTCGACGTGACCCTGCCGTACGACCGCCGGCCGCGCGGCGCCCGCCATCCGCTGAGCGTGCTGATGGAGCAGATCAGCGACCTGTTCATCGGCATGGGCTACGAGGTGGCCGAGGGCCCCGAGGTCGAGCTGGAGTGGACCAACTTCGACGCGCTGAACATCCCGGCCGACCACCCGGCGCGCGGCCTGATGGACACGTTCCACATCGCCCCCCAGGGCAGTGGCCTCGTGCTGCGCACCCACACCTCGCCGGTGCAGGCGCGCACGATGCTCAGCCGCAAGCCGCCCATCTACGTGGTGGTGCCCGGCCGGGTCTACCGCACCGACGAGCTGGACGCCACCCACGCGCCGGTGTTCCACCAGGTCGAGGGTCTGGTGGTGGACAAGGGCATCACCATGGCGCACCTGCGCGGCACGCTCGACCACTTCGCCCGGGCCATGTTCGGCGAGGGCGCGAAGACGCGCTGGCGGCCGCACTACTTCCCGTTCACCGAGCCGTCGGCGGAGTTCGACGTCTGGTTCCCGGAGCACCGGGACGGTCCGCAGTGGGTCGAGTGGGGCGGCTGCGGCATGGTCAACCCGCGGGTGCTGCGCGCCTGCGGCATCGACCCGGAGGTCTACTCCGGATTCGCGTTCGGCATGGGCATCGACCGGACCGTGATGGTCCGGCACGGCGTCAGTGACATGCGGGACATGGCCGAGGGCGACGTGCGGTTCACCCGCGCGTTCGGCGCCTGAGCTACGGGAACGGTGGTTTAACAGTCATGCGAGTCTCTGTCAGTTGGCTGCGGGAGTACGTGGACCTGCCGGCCGACCTGCCCACCGGCGACCTGGAGCAGGCGCTGGTCGACCTCGGCATCGAGGTCGAGTCCGTGGTGGACCTGCGCGAGTCCGTCACCGGCCCGCTGGTCGTCGGCGAGGTCCTGGAGATCGAGGAGCTGACCGGCTTCAAGAAGCCGATCCGCTTCTGCCGGGTGGACGTCGGCGCCGCGAACGGCACCGGCGAGCCGCAGGAGATCGTCTGCGGGGCGCGCAACTTCGCCCAGGGCGACAAGGTCGTGGTGATCCTCCCCGGCAGCGTGCTGCCCGGCGGGTTCGCCATCGGCGCGCGCAAGACGTACGGGCGCAACTCCCACGGCATGATCTGCTCGGCGCAGGAGCTGGGGCTGGGCGACGACCATTCGGGCATCATCGTGCTGCCCGAGGACGTCAAGGCCCAGCCCGGCGACGACGCCCGGCCCGTCGTCGGCCTGGACGACGTCGTGGTCGAGATGGAGATCACCCCGGACCGGGGGTACGCGCTGAGCGTGCGCGGTATCGCCCGGGAGCTGTCGCACGCGCTCGGCGTGCCGTTCCGCGACCCGGCCGACGCGCCCGCGCCCGGCGCGACCGCCGAGCCGGCGTATCCGGTGGAGGTCCGCGACCCGGTCGGCTGCGACCGGTTCGCGGCGCGGATGGTGCGCGGCATCGACCCGACGGTCGAGACGCCCGGCTGGATGCGGCAGCGCCTCACGGTGGCCGGGGTGCGCAGCATCTCGCTGGCCGTCGACATCACCAACTACCTGATGCTCGAACTCGGCCAGCCGATGCACGCCTTCGACGCGGACCGGATCGCCGGGACGCTCGTGGTGCGCCGCGCCGAGGCGGGGGAGAAGCTGACCACGCTGGACGGCGTGAGCCGCACCCTGTCCGCCGAGGACCTGGTCATCTGCGACGACACCGGTCCGATCTCGCTGGCCGCGGTGATGGGCGGCGAGACCAGCGAGGTGCTCGCGTCCACCACGAACGTGCTGTTCGAGGCGGCGCACTGGGATCCGGCCACCGTCGGCCGTACCGCGCGACGGCACAAGCTGTTCAGCGAGGCCGCCAAGCGGTGGGAGCGCGGTGTCGACCCGGCGCTGCCGCCCGTCGCGCTGGAGAAGGCGGTCCGGCTGCTCACCGACCTGGCCGGCGGCACGGCCGGCGAGGAGGTGCTCGACATCGACCACGTCGCGCCGCGTACGCCCGTGACGCTGCCGGTGGACCTGCCGTCGCGGCGTGTGGGTGTGACCTACTCGCCGGACCGGGTGGTGGAGCTGCTGGAGCAGGTCGGCTGCACCATCGCCCGGGGCGCCGACCGGCTCGCCGAGGACCCGGGCGCCGTCGGCACGGCCGCCGGTGGCGGTTCTGCCGCCGGGGCTGGTGAGGTGCTGACCGTGACGCCGCCGAGCTGGCGGCCCGACCTGACCGACCCGGCGGACCTGGTGGAGGAGGTGGTACGCCTCGACGGCTACGACCGCGTGCCGTCGGTGCTGCCCACCGCGCCGCCCGGCCGGGGGCTGACCTGGCAGCAGCGGCGCCGCCGGGCCGTCGCCCGCTCGCTCGCGGAGCGCGGCTACGTCGAGGTGCTGGCGCAGCCGTTCGTCGCGCCGGAGCTGGCCGACCAGCTCGGCCTGCCCGCCGACGACCCGCGCCGCCCCGCGGTACGGCTGGCGAACCCGCTGTCGGAGGAGGAGCCGCTGCTGCGCACCATGCTGCTCGGCCCGCTGCTCGGCATCGTCAAGCGCAACGTCGGCCGGGGTCAGCGGGACGTGGCGATCTACGAGATCGGCACGGTCTTCCACCCGCGTCCCGGCGCCGGCGCCCCGCCCGCGATGGGCGTGGACCGGCGGCCCACCGACGAGGAGTTCGCCGCCGCCGACGCGGTGGTGCCCGCCCAGCCCCGGCACGTCGCGGTGGCGCTCACCGGCGAGATCGAACCGGCCGGCTGGTGGGGCGCGGGCCGCTCGGCCGGCTGGGCGGACGCGGTCGAGGCGGGCCGGGTGGTGCTCGACGCCGCCGGGATCCCCGCCGACCGGGTGACGGTACGGGCCGGCGAGCGGGCGCCCTGGCACCCGGGCCGCTGCGCCGAACTGGTGGTGGACGACGTGGTCGTCGGCCACGCCGGTGAGCTGCACCCGGCTGTGCTGGCCGCGCTGGAGCTGCCCCGGCGTACCAGCGCCATGGAACTGGACCTGGACGCGCTGCCCGCCGCTCCGCTGGCGGCCGGCCCGACCATCTCCACGTTCCCGCCGGCCCTGATCGACGTGGCGCTGGTGGTGGACGACTCGGTGCCGGCCGCCGAGGTGCGGGCCGCGCTCGTCGAGGGGGCGGGGCCGCTGCTGGAGGACGTGCGCCTGTTCGACGTCTACACCTCCGAGCAGCTCGGCGAGGGACGCAAGTCGCTGGCGTACAAGCTGACGTTCCGCGCCCCGGACCGGACTCTCGCGGGCGAGGAGGCGGTGGCCGCGCGCGACGCGGCGGTCGCCGTCGCCGCCGAGCGCTTCGGCGCCACCCTGCGCGGCGCCTGACGCGAAAGGAGGGGCCCCCTCTTAACGCCTCCGGTAGAGGAGGGGGCCCCTTTTAACACGCCGGCCCACGCGAGCCGCTGGTGAACGTCATCTCATGGCTATGCAATGCGCCGTATGACCTTGCGGTGGCGTGGCCCCGGCGGGTAACCTCCATTGCATAGTCATGCGGAGGTGGGTATGGGCATTCGGGTTGCCGTGGCCGGGGCGAGTGGATACGCCGGGGGCGAACTGCTGCGCCTGCTCGCCGGTCACCCCGAGTTCGAGCTGATCGCCGCCACCGCGCACAGCCAGGCCGGTCAGCCCGTCACCGCCGTACACCCGCACCTGGCCGGCCTGGATTTGGTGTTCGCCGCGACCGAACCGGCGACCCTTGCCGACGCGGACCTGGTCTTCCTGGCCCTGCCGCACGGGCAGTCCGCGGCGCTCGCCGCGGCGCTGCCCGACACCGCCAAGGTGGTCGACCTCGGCGCGGACCACCGGCTGCGCGACGCCGGCGCCTGGTCCCGTTACTACGGCGGGGAGCACGCCGGCGCCTGGACCTACGGTCTGCCCGAGCTGCCCGGGCAGCGGGCCGAGATCGCCGCCGCGACGCGGGTCGCCAGCACCGGCTGCTACGCGGTGGCGACCACGCTGGCGCTGGCCCCGCTGATCGCGGCCGGCGCGGTACGCCCCGACGACGTGGTGGTGGTCGCCGCCTCCGGCACCTCCGGCGCGGGCCGGGCCGCCAAGGCCCACCTGCTCGGCAGCGAGGTGATGGGCGACCTGACGCCCTACAAGGTGGGCGCGCACCAGCACGTGCCGGAGATCAAGCAGGCCACCGCCGCGACCGGGCTCTCCTTCACCCCGGTGCTCGCGCCGATGCCCCGGGGGATCCTGGCCACCGTCACCGCCGTGCCCACCGGCGACGCCGACCCGCGTGCGGTGCTGGCCGCCGCGTACGCCGACGCGCCGTTCGTGCACGTACTGCCCGAGGGGGCGTGGCCGCACACCGCCGCCACCGCCGGCTCGAACTCCTGCCACCTCCAGGCGACTGTGGACGTCGACTCGGGGCGGGTGATCGTGGTCAGCGCGATCGACAACCTCGGCAAGGGCGCGGCCGGCCAGGCCGTGCAGAACGCCAACCTGATGGTGGGTCTCCCGGAGACCACCGGTCTGTCCGTGTTTGGAGTGGCCCCGTGAGCGTCACCGTCCCCCGTGGGTTCCGCGCCGCAGGTGTCGCGGCCGGACTGAAGTCCTCCGGCGCCGCCGACGTCGCCCTCGTGATCAACGACGGCCCGGACGCCGGCGTGGCCGGTGTCTTCACCGCCAACCGGGTCAAGGCCGCGCCGGTGCTGTGGAGCCAGCAGGTCGTGCACGGCGGCGTCGTGCGCGCCGTGGTGCTCAACTCCGGCGGCGCGAACGCCTGCACCGGACCGGCCGGCTTCCAGGACACCCACGCCACCGCCGAGCACACCGCCGCCGCGATCACCGCGGCCAACGCCCGGCTGATCGTCGGCGCGGGCGAGGTCGCGGTGTGCTCGACCGGCCTGATCGGCGAGCGGCTGCCGATGGACAAACTGCTTCCCGGCGTACGCGAGGCGGCGCGCGGCCTGTCCCGCGACGGCGGCCCGGCCGCCGCCGAAGCGATCATGACCACCGACACCCGGCCCAAGACGACAGTGGCGCAGGGTACGGGCTGGACCGTCGGCGGCATGGCCAAGGGCGCGGGCATGCTCGCCCCGGCCATGGCCACCATGCTCTGCGTGCTCACCACCGACGCGGTGGCCGGGCCGGACGCCCTGGACGCCGCGCTGCGCGCCGCCACCCGGGTCACGTTCGACCGGATCGACTCCGACGGCTGCATGTCCACGAACGACACGGTGCTGCTGCTGGCCAGCGGCGCCTCCGGGATCGAGCCGACCGAGGCCGAGCTGACCGCCGCGGTCACCGCCGCCTGCCACGAGCTGGCCCAGCAGCTCCTGGCCGACGCGGAGGGCGCGACCAAGGAGGTCGCGATCGAGGTGGTCGGCGCGGCGAGCGAGGACGACGCGGTCGAGGTGGGCCGCACGGTGGCCCGCAACAACCTGGTGAAGACCGCGCTGTTCGGCAACGACCCGAACTGGGGCCGGATCCTCGCCGCGGTCGGCACCACCGCCGCCGTGTTCGAGCCGGACGGCGTGGACGTCGCGGTCAACGGCATCTGGGTGTGCCGGGGCGGCGCCGCCGCCGAGGACCGCGCCAAGGTGGACCTCACCGGCCGCGACGTGACGGTCCGGATCGACCTGCACGCCGGCGCCGACGCGGCCACCATCTGGACCAACGACCTGTCCCACGCGTACGTCCACGAGAACTCGGCCTATTCCACATGAACCTCTCCGCTGACCTCACCCGGGCCCAGGCCAAGGCCGCCACGCTGATCGAGGCGCTGCCCTGGCTGGCCCGTTTCTCCGGCGCCACGGTCGTCGTCAAGTACGGCGGCAACGCCATGGTCGACCCCGAACTCCAGCGGGCGTTCGCCGCCGACATGGTGTTCCTGCGCTACGCGGGCCTGAAGCCGGTCGTGGTGCACGGCGGCGGCCCGCAGATCTCCGCCATGCTCGGCCGGCTCGGCATCGCCAGCGAGTTCCGCGGCGGCCTGCGGGTCACCACCCCGGAGGCGATGGACGTGGTCCGGATGGTGCTCGTCGGTCAGGTCGGCCGGGAACTGGTCGGCCTGATCAACGCGCACGGCCCGTACGCGGTCGGCCTCTCCGGTGAGGACGCCGGGCTGTTCACCGCCGTGCGCCGTTCCGCGTACGTGGACGGGGAACCGGTCGACGTGGGGCAGGTCGGTGACGTGGAGTCGGTCAACGTCTCGGCTGTGACCGACCTGATCGAGGCCGGCCGGATCCCGGTCATCTCGACCGTCGCGCCGGACGCCGACGGGGTGCTGCACAACCTCAACGCGGACACCGCCGCCGCCGCGCTGGCGATCGCGCTGGACGCCCGCAAGCTGGTCGTGCTGACCGACGTGCCCGGCCTGTACGCCGACTGGCCGGACACGTCCAGCCTGGTCAGCGAGATCACCGCGGACGACCTGGCGAAGCTGCTGCCGTCCCTGGAGTCGGGCATGGTCCCGAAGATGGAGGCCTGCCTGCGGGCGGTGCGCGGGGGAGTGCCCGCCGCGCACGTCGTCGACGGCCGGGTCGCCCACTCCACGCTGCTGGAAGTGTTCACGTCGGAGGGCTTCGGAACCATGGTGATCGACTCATGAGCACGCTGGTGCAGCGGTGGAACGCCACCATGATGGACAACTACGGCACGCCGCCGCTGGCGCTCGTCTCCGGCTCCGGCGCCGTCGTGGTCGACGAGACCGGCCGGGAGTACGTCGACCTGCTCGGCGGCATCGCCGTCAACGCGCTCGGCCACGCCCACCCGGCAGTGGTGGCCGCCGTCAGCAAGCAGGTCGCGACGCTCGGGCACGTGTCGAACCTGTTCGTCGCCGAGCCGCCGGTGGCGCTGGCCGAGCTGCTGCTGGCGCTGGCCGGCCGCCCGGGCCGGGTGTTCTTCGCCAACTCCGGGGCGGAGGCCAACGAGGCCGCGTTCAAGCTGTCCCGGCTCACCGGCCGCCGGCACGTGGTCGCCACCCACGGTGGCTTCCACGGCCGGACCATGGGCGCGCTGGCGCTGACCGGGCAGCCCGCCAAGGCCGACCCGTTCCGCCCGCTGCCCGGCGACGTGACCCACGTGCCGTTCGGCGACGCCGACGCGCTGGCCGAGGCGGTCACCGACGACACCGCCATGCTGATCATCGAGCCGATCCAGGGCGAGAACGGCGTGGTCGTCCCGCCGCCCGGCTACGTGGCCGCGGCCCGGCGGATCACCGCCGCGCACGGCGCGCTGCTGGTGCTCGACGAGGTGCAGACCGGCGTCGGCCGGACCGGCCACTGGTTCGCCCACCAGGCCGAGGGCGTCGAGCCGGACGTGATCACGCTCGCCAAGGGCCTCGGCGGCGGCCTGCCGCTGGGCGCCTGCCTGGCCTTCGGCCGGGCCGCCGACCTGCTCACCCCCGGCTCGCACGGCACCACGTTCGGCGGCAACCCGGTCAGCTGCGCCGCCGCGCTCGCGGTCGTCTCCACGATCGCGCACGAGGGCCTGCTCGACCACGTCAAGCGCGTCGGCGAGCGGCTGCGGCGCGGCGTCGAGGCGCTCGGGCACCCGCTGGTACGCGAGGTGCGCGGCGCCGGGCTGCTGCTCGGCATCGTGCTCGACCGGCCGGTCTCCGGTGCGGCCGCGGCGGCGCTGCGCGAGGCGGGCTTCCTGGTCAACCCGGTGCAGCCGGACGTGGTCCGGCTCGCCCCGCCGCTGATCCTCACCGCGGCGCAGGCCGACGCGTTCCTCGCCGCGCTGCCGGCCGCGCTGTCCGCCGCCGTTCCCACCGGCACCGCCGCGCCCGCCCAGGCCGCCGCGCCCGGCCTTCCCGCCGGCACCACCGCGCCCGCCGGCACCACCGCGCCCGACGCCACGACCCCGACGGAGGCTCCCGCATGATCCGCCACTTCCTGCGCGACGACGACCTCACGCCCGCCGAGCAGGCCGCCGTGCTCGACCTCGCCGCCCGGATGAAGGCCGACCGGTACGCGCACCAGCCCCTGGCCGGGCCGAAGTCGGTGGCGGTGCTGTTCGACAAGCAGAGCCTGCGGACCCGGATCTCCTTCGACGTGGGCATCGCCGAACTGGGCGGGCACCCGCTCGTGGTGGACACCCAGGTCACCCACTTCGGCCGGGGCGAGACGCTCGGCGACGCCGGCCGGGTGCTGTCCCGCTACGTCGCCGCGATCGTGCTGCGCACCCACGGCGACGACCGGATCGCCGAGGTCGCCGCGCACGCCACGGTGCCGGTGGTCAACGCGCTCACCGACACGTACCACCCCTGCCAGCTGCTGGCCGACCTGCTCACCGTGCGGGAACGCTTCGGCGGCACCGCCGGGCGGATCCTCACGTACGTGGGCGACGCGGCGAACAACGTGGCCCACTCGTACCTGCTGGCCGGCGCGACCGCCGGGATGCACGTGCGGATCGCCGGCCCGGCCGGGTTCCAGCCGGACCCGGAGATCGTGGCCCGCGCCGAGAAGATCGCCGCCACCACCGGCGGTTCGGTGCAGCTGCTCACCGACCCGGCCGAGGCGGTACGCGGTGCGCACGTCGTCGCCACCGACACCTGGACGTCGATGGGGCAGGAGTCCGACGGGCTGGACCGGATCACGCCGTTCCTGCCGTACCAGGTCAACGCCGCGCTGCTCGGCCACGCCGACGCCGACGTGATCGTGCTGCACTGCCTGCCCGCCCACCGGGGCGAGGAGATCACCGACGAGGCGCTCGACGGCCCGCACAGCGCGGTGTTCGACCAGGCGGAGAATCGGCTGCACGCCCAGAAGGCGCTGCTGACGTTTCTCCTGGAGGAATCCGCATGACCGCTCCGCTGACCCGCGCCGCGCGGCACGCCCGCATCGTCGAGCTGATCCGCGACACCCCCATCCACTCGCAGACCGAGCTGGCCGACCTGCTCGCCGGGGACGGCATCCAGGTCACCCAGGCCACGCTGTCGCGCGACCTGAAGGAACTGGGAGCGGTGACCGCGCGCGGCGGCGACGGGCGGGGCGTCTACCTGATCCCGGAGGACGGGCACCGGCCGCTGCGCGACGCCGAGGGCGCGCCGGCCCGGCTGGTCCGGCTGCTGCGTGAGCTGCTCAACGGCGTCGACTCCAGCGGCAACATCGCGGTGCTGCGTACCCCGCCGGGTGCGGCCCATTACCTCGCCAGCGCGCTGGACCGGGCGGGCCTGTCCGAGATCGTCGGCACCATCGCCGGCGACGACACCATCCTCGTCGTGGCCCGCGAGGCCGACGGCGGGGCCGCGCTGGGTGAGCGGCTCGCCGCCTGGGCCGGCCGGGACGACACAGTCGAAGGGGGCACCTCGTGACCGAGCGGGTCGTGCTGGCGTACTCCGGGGGCCTGGACACCTCGGTCGCCATCCCGTACCTGGCCGAGCGGACCGGCGCGGAGGTGATCGCGGTCGCTGTCGACGTCGGCCAGGGCGGCGAGGACATGACGGTGATCCGGCAGCGCGCGCTCGACTGCGGCGCCGTCGAGTCCGAGGTGGTCGACGCCCGCGACGAGTTCGCCGCCGACTACTGCCTGCCGGCGATTCGGGCCAACGCCCTCTACATGGACCGCTATCCGCTGGTGTCCGCGCTGTCCCGGCCGCTGATCGTCAAGCACCTGGTCGCGGCGGCGCGTGCCCACGGCGGCACGATCGTGTCGCACGGCTGCACCGGCAAGGGCAACGACCAGGTCCGGTTCGAGGCCGGCCTGGCCGCGCTCGCGCCCGACCTGACGGTCGTCGCCCCGGCCCGGGACTTCGCCTGGACCCGGGACAAGGCGATCGCGTTCGCCGAGGAGAAAGGGCTGCCGATCGACGTGTCGGCGAAGTCGCCGTACTCGATCGACCAGAACCTGTGGGGCCGGGCCGTGGAGACCGGTTTCCTGGAGGACATCTGGAACGCCCCGGTCGAGGACCTCTACGCGTACACCGAGGACCCGGCCTCGGAACGCGACCCGGACGACGTGGTGATCACGTTCGACGGCGGCGTCCCGGTCGCGATCGACGGCGAGACGGTCACCCCGTACCAGGCGATCCGGGAGCTGAACCGGCGGGCCGGGGCGCACGGCGTGGGCCGGCTCGACATGGTCGAGGACCGGCTGGTCGGCATCAAGAGCCGCGAGGTGTACGAGGCGCCCGGTGCGCTCGCCCTGATCACCGCCCACCAGGAGCTGGAGGCGGTCACCGTCGAGCGGGACCTGGCCCGGTTCAAGCGCGGCGTCGACCAGCGCTGGGGCGAACTGGTCTACGACGGGCTCTGGTTCTCGCCGCTGAAGCGGTCGCTGGACGCGTTCATCGACGACGCCCAGCGGCACGTCACAGGCGAGGTACGGCTGCGCCTGCACGGCGGCCGGGCGGTGGTGACCGGCCGGCGCTCCGAGGCGAGCCTCTACGACTTCGGCCTGGCCACCTACGACACCGGCGACACGTTCGACCAGTCGCTGGCGAAGGGATTCGTACAACTGTGGGGACTGCCCAGCAAGATGGCCGCGCAACGGGACGCCCGGATGGGAGGGGCCTGATGGTGGGCACCACAATGGGTGGGGTGGACGACAAGAGCCTGACCGAGAACAGCGCCCCCGCCAACCGGACGAGCCTCTGGGGCGGCCGGTTCGCCGGCGGTCCCGCCGAGGCGCTCGCGCGGCTGTCGGTGAGCGTCCAGTTCGACTGGCGTCTCGCCCCGTACGACATCGCCGGTTCCCGCGCGCACGCCCGGGTCCTCGCCGGCGCCGGCCTGCTCGACCCGGACGAACTGGGCCGGATGCTGGCCGCGCTGGACGACCTGGAGGCGGCGTGCGCCTCCGGCGCGTTCCGCCCGACCGTCGACGACGAGGACGTGCACACCGCGCTGGAGCGCGGCCTGCTGGAACGGCTCGGCAGCCTCGGCGGCAAGCTGCGCGCCGGCCGGTCCCGCAACGACCAGGTCGCCACCGACCTGCGGCTCTACCTGCGCGACCACGCCCGCGGCGTGGCGGCCCGGCTGGTCGAGCTGGCCGAGGCCCTCGTCGAGCAGGCGGAGCGGCACGTGGACACCGCCGCGCCGGGCATGACCCACCTCCAGCACGCCCAGCCGGTGACGTTCGGGCACTGGCTGCTGGCCCACGTGCAGCCGCTGCTGCGCGACCTGGAACGGATGCGCGACTGGGACGAGCGGACCGCGATCAGCCCGCTCGGCGCGGGCGCGCTGGCCGGCTCGGGGCTGCCGCTGGACCCGGTGGCGGTCGCCAAGGAGCTGGGCTTCCGCACCTCGTTCGCCAACTCGATGGACGCGGTCGCGGACCGCGACTTCGTGGCCGAGTTCCTGTTCGTCACCGCCATGATCGGCGTGCACCTGTCCCGTCTCGGCGAGGAGGTGGTGCTCTGGACGTCGCAGGAGTTCGGCTGGGTCGAGCTGGACGACGCCTTCGCCACCGGCTCGTCGATCATGCCGCAGAAGAAGAACGCGGACATCGCCGAGCTGGCCCGGGGCAAGTCCGGCCGCCTGGTCGGCGGCCTGATGAGCGTGCTCACCATGCTCAAGGGCCTGCCCATGACGTACGACCGGGACATGCAGGAGGACAAGGAGCCGGCGTTCGACGCGGTCGACACGCTGGAGCTGCTGCTGCCCGCGCTGGCCGGGATGATCTCCACGATGACGGTCCGGGTGGACCGCCTCGTGGCCGCCGCGCCGTCGGGCTTCTCGCTGGCCACCGAGGTCGCCGACTGGCTGGTCCGGCGCAACGTGCCGTTCCGCGACGCACACGAGATCACCGGCAGGCTGGTGGCGCTCTGCGCGGCCCGCGACTGTGCGCTGGACGAGGTGTCCGACGCCGACCTGGCAGCGGTGAGCGAGCACCTGGACCCGTCGGTGCGCGACGTGCTCTCGGTGCGCTCGGCGCTGGCCGCCCGCATCACGCCCGGCTCCACCGGCCCCGGTCCGGTCGCCGATCAGCTCGCCGCCGCGGCGGACAAGCTGACCGGCTGGCGGGAGTGGGCCGCCGAGCGGGTCGTCCCCCGCTGAGCGTCACGGCTGGCCCGGGGCAGGCGTCCGCCCCGGACCAGCCCCGAGATCTTGGTACGAAATGGCCCCCATAGTGGCGCTTTCGTACCAAGATCTGCGGGTAGCGCTTGGCGTCGGTCAGCCGGTGGGGCGCTCGCGTTTCGGCAGCTTGGCCACCACCGCGTCGTACGACCCGTCGACCGCCTCGACCAGCTCGTCGTCGGGGATGCCGCCTTCGAGCCGCAGCGTGTTCCAGCCCGACCGGCCGATGTAGGGGGAGGGGCGCGCGTCGGCCGGGAACCGGTGCAGCCACTCGTCGGCCACCTCCCGGGACGGCCCGCACTTCACCCCGAGCCGCGCCTCACCCTCCGGGGAGCCGAGGAACGCGAAGATGCGGCTGCCCACCTTCACCACCTCGTCGCCCTCCCAGGGCCGGTCCAGCCAGGCTCCCGGCTTGGCCAGGCAGTAGGCCAGCATCTTCTCGCGCGTCATCGCGTCCTCCCGTGCCGTCGTCCGGCACAGTCTCGCCCGCCGCTGTGACAGCCCGCTTCGCCCGGCCGCCGGTCAGTCGCCGGTGCCGGTGCGGACGGTGAGCCGCTCGTAGCGCTGCCGGGCCGCCTGGGCGCTGCCCAGCCCCAGCCCGAAGGCGATCGCCTGCCAGGTCATGCCCCGCCCGCGGGCCACCTGCAACAGTCCGGCCTCCAGCGCGTCCACCTCGGCCCGCACGTGCGGGATCAGCGTCAGCGCGGCCATCAGGTCGGCCTGGTCGACGGGCTCCTCACCCTCGTCCAGCTCGGCGCCACCGGCGAGCGCCATCACCAGCGTGGCCGCCTCGTAGGCGTCGGGCACGTCGGGGTGGGCATAACGCCTGCGGCGGGAGTTGGTGCCCGCGTGCCGCTCGGCGATCCGCAGCAGTGCCGCGTAGTTGCGGTGGGCCCGGGCCTGGGCAGCATCCGGAGCGGTGAACGGGTCGTTGTCCACGGTGACCATGCCGTCCATCCCACACCCGAGAACGACCTGTTGTCAACACCCTGTTGAAAGCCGTTCGTGCAAAACGCCGTGCCTTCAGGGGGTGGTGAGAAGACGCGGCGTCATGCATCACAGACGCGTCGCAGGGTGTTCCGGGTTGCCCGGAACGGCCGATTCAGGCCGGTGAGTTCCGCACCGAGGCGGTCGTAGCGGCGCGGCGGCGCGGCGTGTGCCGCCGGTAGACGCTGACGCTGGGCTCGTCCGCCAGCCAGAACCGCCACGGCAGGTCGTGCGCGGCGGCGACCCCGACGCGCGGCCCGGCGACGATCCGCGCCGGGTCGACCGGGCTCGCCGGTGGCGTCAGCAGCAGCGGGCCGCTGCCGTCGATCGCCGAGGTGCCGTTCGCCTCCCGCCCGAGCCCGAGCGCGGTGACCAGCCGGGCCGGTCCGCGGGCCAGCTCCCGGTCGGTGGCACGCGGCCGGCGCTCGCGGGCGATCTCGACGCCGTCGACCACCTCGCCGGCGCGCAGCAGCACCGCCGCCGCCTCGCCGTCGCGACCGCAGACGATGTTCGCGCACCAGTGCATGCCGAACACGAAGTACACGTACACGTGGCCGGCGGGCCCGAACATGACCTTGTTGCGCGGCGTCGGCCCGCGGTGGGCGTGCGACGCCGGGTCCTCGCCGGTGCCCGCGTACGCCTCGACCTCGGTGAGCCGGACGGTGACGCCGCCGGCCGACACGGTCCAGCCGAGCAGCGTCCGCGCGGTGTCGGCGACCTGTGCGGCTGGCGCTGAGAGCCAGGGGTACGTCATCGCGGCAAGGGTAGTCGGTGGGTGGCGCGTGATCCGGGCCACGCCGGGGCGGGCGGCCACCGGAATAGTTGACTCGTCAAATATGTTGTGAGGAGCGATCCCGGGCGACCGGTCCGGACCCCCACGCGAGGAGCTGGTCATGCAGTTCGGAGTCTTCACCGTCGGTGACGTCACCGTCGACCCCACGACCGGGCGGCTGCCGTCCGAGCGTGAGCGGATCAAGGCCATGACCGCGATCGCGCTCAAGGCCGAGGAGGTCGGCCTCGACGTCTTCGCCACCGGCGAGCACCACAACCCGCCGTTCGTGCCGTCGTCGCCGACCACCATGCTCGGCTGGATCGCCGCGCGCACCGAACGGCTGCTGCTGTCGACCTCGACCACGCTGATCACCACGAACGACCCGGTGAAGATCGCCGAGGACTACGCGATGCTCCAGCACCTGGCCGACGGCAGGGTGGACCTGATGATGGGCCGCGGCAACACCGGCCCGGTCTACCCGTGGTTCGGGCAGGACATCCGCAACGGCATCCCGCTGGCCATCGAGAACTACGACCTGCTGCACCGGCTGTGGCGCGAGGACGTGGTCGACTGGAAGGGCCGGTTCCGTACGCCGTTGCAGTCGTTCACCTCGACCCCGCGCCCGCTCGACGGCGTGCCGCCGTTCGTCTGGCACGGCTCGATCCGCAGCCCGGAGATCGCCGAGCAGGCCGCGTACTACGGTGACGGCTTCTTCGCCAACCACATCTTCTGGCCCAAGGAGCACACCCAGCGGATGGTCGGCCTCTACCGGGAGCGGTACGCGCACTACGGCCACGGCTCGCCGGACCAGGCGATCGTCGGCCTCGGCGGGCAGGTGTTCATGCGCCGCAACTCCCAGGACGCGGTACGCGAGTTCCGCCCCTACTTCGACAACGCCCCGGTCTACGGGCACGGCCCGTCGCTGGAGGAGTTCACCCGGGAGACGCCGCTGACGGTGGGCAGCCCGCAGCAGGTCATCGACCGCACGCTGGGCTTCCGCGAGTACGTCGGCGACTACCAGCGGCAGCTGTTCCTGATCGACCACGCCGGACTGCCGCTGAAGACGGTGCTGGAGCAGCTCGACCTGCTGGGCGAGGAGGTGGTCCCGGTGCTGCGCAAGGAGTTCGACTCGCTGCGGCCCGCGCACGTGCCCGAGGCGCCCACCCACGCGAGCCTGCTGGCCGCCCGCGACGCCGCCCCGGCCGCCGGGGAGCAGCGATGACCGGCCGTACCCTCGCGGTCGTCTCGGCCGGTCTCGGCCAGCCGTCGTCCACCCGCCTGCTCGCCGACCAGCTCGCCGCGGCCGCCCGCGACGAGCTGGCCGGCCGCGGCGCCACGGTGGAGCTGCGCGTGGTCGAGCTGCGCGAGCACGCCCACGACGTGGTGAACCACCTGCTCGCCGGCTTCGCGCCGGCCGCGCTGCGGCGGACGCTCGACGAGGTGGCTGCCGCCGACGGGCTGATCGCGGTGACGCCGATCTTCAACGCGTCCTACAACGGACTGTTCAAGTCGTTCTTCGACGTGGTCGACCGGGAGGCGCTGGCCGGCAAGCCGGTGCTGCTCGGGGCGACCGGCGGCACCGCCCGGCACTCGCTGGCCCTGGAGCACGCGGTCCGGCCGATGTTCACGTACCTGCGGGCGGCGACGCTGCCCACGGCGGTGTTCGCCGCGCCCGAGGACTGGGCCGGCGACGACGGCGACAGCGCGCTGCGGTCCCGGATCCGCCGGGCCGCGGCCGAGATGGCCGAGCAGGTGGACCGTCGGCCGCCCGCGACCGGCCCGGCCGACCCGTTCGCGCTCACCACCGACTTCGCCGACCTGCTCGCCGGCCGCGACCCTTCCTGAGCCGGCCGCGACCCGGCCTGCGTAAGGCCGGGGCGCGGTCGGTAGCGGCTCAGTCGTCGGCCGGCTCCGGCCGGTGGGCGACGAGCACCGGGCAGTGGGAGTGCTGCACCAGCGCCTGGCTGACCGAGCCGAGCAGCAGCCCGGCGAACCCGCCCCGGCCCCGGGAACCGACCACCACGAGCGACGCCTCGCCGCTCGCTTCGACGAGCGCGGTCTCCGGGGACGCGGCGGTCACGGAACGTTCCGTCACCCGCAGGCCGGGGTGCGCCGCCCGGACCCGGTCCGCCGCCTCGGCCAGCAACCCCGCGGCCTCGGCCCGCTCGGCGGTGGACGCCTCCGCCGCGACCTCCGGCGAGACCGCGCCGCGTTCCGGCGACCGGACGTGCATCAGCACCAGCTCCGCGTCGCGCCGCTCGGCCTCGTCCGCGGCCAGCTCGATCGCGTACGCGGCCGAGTCGGAGCCGTCCACGCCGGCCAGCACCGGGCCGTCCACCGGGATCGGCTGCTCCTCGGGCCGGACGATCAGCACCGGGCAGTGCCCGTGCTGCGCGAGCTGCCCGCTGACCGAGCCGAGCAGCAGGCCGGCGAAGCCGCCCACGCCCCGGCTGCCCACCACGACCAGCTCGGCGCGGCGGGACTCCTCGACCATCGTCGCGCCGGGACCGCCGGCGACCTGGCGCACCTGCACCCGCAGGCCCGGGTGCCGCTCGGCCAGGTCGGCGGCGACCGACTCCAGCATCTTCTCCGACTCCGCGGTGGGCGCCGGCACCCCCAGGTCGTACGGGTTGAGCGGCACGCCGTAGCCCAGCGGGTGCAGGTAGCCGTGCACCAGCAGCAGCGGCCGGGAACGGGCGACGGCGGTCGCGGCGGCCAGGTCGGCGGCGGCCAGACTGGACGGCGATCCGTCCACTCCCGCTACGACGGGTCGGTTCATCTGGTGCTTTCCCTCCGGTCGGCTCAGGCCATTGTGGCGGCACCGGCCCCGCCGGGGCCGGGGAACCGGCTCAGTGGGTCCGGTCGGCCCGGTGCCGGACGACGGCCAGCGGGCTGTGGCTGTGGTGCAGCACGGCGTGGCTGACCGAGCCGAGCAGCAGCGCACCGAGGCTACCGCGCCCGTGCGCGCCGACCACCGTCAGCTGCGCGCCGACGGACTCCTCGACGAGCACCCGGGCCGGGGCGGCGGCGGCGACCAGCTTCGGCCGTACCGTGACCTCCGGATAGCGCTCGGCCCATCCGGCGACCGCCTCGGCCAGCACCCGCTGCTCGCCGGCGCGCAGCTCCCGCGGGTCGTACGCCAGCGGCACGACGTCGCCGAACGCCTCCCGGTAGGTCACCGGCTGCGGGTAGAGCCAGGTGTGCACCACCACCAGTTCGGCGCCGCGCGCCGCGGCCTCGGCGAACGCGAAACCGACCGCCTCGTCCGACAGCGCCGAGCCGTCCACGCCGACCACCACCGGGCCGTCGGCGCGGGCCTCACCCCGGGCGACGAGCACCGGGCAGTCCGCGCGGGCGGAGAGCTGCACCGCGGCGGAGCCGACCAGCAGTTCGGCGAAGCCGCCCAGTCCCCGGTGGCCCAGCACGAGCAGCGCGGCGTCGCGGCTCTCCCGCAGCAGGACCGCGACCGGCCCGCCGTCGACCACCGCACCGGTCACCGCCAGGTCCGCGTCGGCCTTGCGGGCCTCGTCCACCGCCTCCTCGACCAGCTTCTCGGCCTCCTGCCGCAGCTCGATGTCGGGCAGCACCGGGGCGACCATGCCCAGCGGCGTGCCGACCAGCGGCCACAGGAACGCGTTGACCACCCGCAGCGGCCGGTGCCGCAGCACTGCCTCGCGTGCGGCCAGCCGTACCGCGTCCAGCGCGGACGGGGAGCCGTCCACGCCCACCACGACGGGGGCACCGGTTCTGTCGGTCATCACGTCCTCCTTCGGTTCCCCCTCAGCCTGCGCCGAGGGCCCCCACCTGGGCAGAGTCGATCCGCCCGGCACGGCCGGGACCATCGGCCCCTACCGGCCGGGGCGGCGGCGAGGTGGAATGGAACAGTGCTCCCTCCTGTCGACCCTGGAGGCGCGATGACCCCGCTGGAGATGCTCCGTGTCCACCCCTTCCTGGCCGGGCTGCCCGACGAGTGGATGCCCCGGCTCACCGGTTACGCCCGTCCGGTGGTCTGGCACCCCGGGCACCGGCTGTTCCGCGCCGGCCAGCCGGCCGACCGGTTCTGGCTGGTCCGCGG
Source organism: Micromonospora sp. HUAS YX12 (assembly GCF_040215685.1). Lineage (NCBI taxonomy): Bacteria > Bacillati > Actinomycetota > Actinomycetes > Micromonosporales > Micromonosporaceae > Micromonospora > Micromonospora sp. HUAS YX12. The sequence continues at coordinate 5,730,218 of NZ_CP157974.1, read as the reverse complement.
CGGCCAGGTGGCGCTGGACTTCCCGGTTCCGGGCCGCGGCGACGTGGGCATCGAGACGATCGGGCCGGGCGGCGTGCTCGGCTGGTCCTGGCTGTTCCCGCCGTACCGCTGGCAGTTCGGCGCGGTCGCCACCCAGCGCAGCACCGCCGTCGAGCTCGACGCCGACGGGGTACGCCGGCTGATGGAGTCCGACGACACGCTCGGCCGTCAGCTCACCACCCGGTTCATGAGCGTGGTGGTGGACCGGCTCCAGGCGTCCCGGGTCCGGCTGCTCGACCTCTACGGCTACCCGACGGCGGCGGCCAGCGCGAACGCGCCGGTCAGGTGACGGTGAGGCCGCGGGCGGCGAACTGGCCGCGTACCCGGGCCAGCAGCGCGGCATCAGGCGGCTCGGTGTCAGCCAACGGGAAGGTCAGCCCCAGCTCGGCGTACTTGTGCGCGCCGAGCCGGTGGAACGGCAGCACCTCGACGCGCCGCACTGTGGCCAGCCCGGCGGCCACGTCGGCCACCTGCTCCACCTCGTCGACCGCGTCGGTCAGCCCGGGCACCAGCACGTAGCGGATCCAGATCGGCGTACCCCGGTCGGCCAGCCGTTGCGCGAAGCGCAGCGTCGGCGCGAGCCGGCCGGTGCCGGTGACCCGGCGGTACGTCTGCGGGTTGCCCGCCTTGACGTCGAGCAGGACCAGGTCGGTGGCGTCCAGCAGCGCGTCGTCGGCGCGGACGCCGAGGAAGCCGGAGGTGTCCAGCGCGGTGTGCAGGCCGAGATCGTGGCAGCGGCGCAGCAGCTCGCCGGTGAACGCCGGTTGCAGCAGCGGCTCCCCGCCGCTGACCGTGACGCCGCCGCCCGCGACCTGGATGAACCGGCGGTACCGGGTGGCGAGCGTGACCATCTCGTCCACCGTGCGGCGCCGGCCGCTGCGGCCGTACCAGGTGTCCGGGCTGTGGCAGTAGCGGCAGCGCAGCGGGCAGCCGGCCAGGAAGACCACGAACCGGGTGCCCGGCCCGTCCACCCCGACCGACGTGTCCCAGGAGTGCACCGCGCCGGTGACCGCACCCGGCACCGCCGCAGTGATCTGCGGCGGCGCGGGCGGGCGGCCGGTCACAGCGACCCGTGGAAGGTCCGCGACACCACGTCGCGCTGCTGTTCCGGGGTGAGCCGGACGAAGTTCACCGCGTACCCGGAGACCCGGACGGTGAGCTGCGGGTACCGCTCCGGGTGCGCCATCGCGTCCAGCAGCGTGGCCCGGTCCAGCACGTTGACGTTGAGGTGGAACCCGCCGGCGTCGGCGTAGCCGTCGAGCACCCCGGCCAGGTTCGCGATCCGCTCGTCGCGGGTGTGGCCCAGCCCGTCCGGCGTGACCGTGCCGGTCAGCGAGATGCCGTCGCGGGCCGCGTCGTACGGCAGCTTCGCCACCGACAGCGCCGACGCGACCAGGCCGTGCGTGTCCCGCCCGTTCATCGGGTTCGCCCCCGGCGCGAACGGCTCACCGGCGCGCCGCCCGTCCGGCGTGTTGCCGGTGTGCTTGCCGTACACCACGTTCGAGGTGATGGTCAGCACCGACATGGTCAGCTCCGCGTCGCGGTACGTGCGCTGCCGGCGCAGCTTCTCCGCGAACGTCTCGACCAGCCACACCGCGATCTCGTCGGCCCGGTCGTCGTCGTTGCCGTACGTCGGGAACTCGCCCTCGACCGCGTAGTCGACGGCCAGGCCGGTGTCGTCGCGCAGCACCTTCACCCGGCCGTACCGGATGGCCGACAGGCTGTCCACGGCGACCGACAGCCCGGCGATGCCGGTGGCCATGAACCGGCGCACCGGGTGGTCGTGCAGCGCCATCTCCAGCCGCTCGTACGCGTACCTGTCGTGCTGGTGGTGGATCACGTTCAGCGCGTCCACGTACGTCTCGGCGAGCCAGTCCAGCGTCCGGTCGTACGCGGCCAGCACCTCGTCGTAGTCGAGCGTCTCGCCGCCGACCGGCGCGGCCGGCGGGGCGACCTGGGTGCCGGTCAGCTCGTCCCGGCCGCCGTTGATCGCGTACAGCAGCGCCTTCGCCAGGTTCGCCCGGGCGCCGAAGAACTGCATGTCCCGGCCGACCCGCATGGCCGACACGCAGCAGGCGATCGCGGTGTCGTCGTCGTACGCCGGGCGGATCAGCTCGTCGTTCTCGTACTGGATGGCGCTGGTGTCCAGCGACACCTGGGCGCAGAACCGCTTGAACCCCTCCGGCAGGCGCGGGGACCAGAGCACAGTGAGGTTCGGCTCCGGCGCCGGGCCGAGGTTGTAGAGCGTCTGCAGGTAGCGGAACGTGGTGCGGGTGACCAGCGGCCGTCCGTCCGCGCCCATCCCGCCGAGCGACTCGGTGACCCAGGTGGGGTCGCCGGAGAACAGCTGGTCGTACTCGGGGGTGCGCAGGAAGCGGATGATCCGCAGCTTGATCACGAAGTCGTCGATCAGTTCCTGCGCGCCGCTCTCGTCCAGCCGCCCCTCGGCGACGTCCCGCCGCAGGTACGCGTCGACGAACCCGGCGGTGCGTCCCAGCGACATCGCGGCGCCGTTCTGCTCCTTCGTGGCCGCCAGGTAGGCGAAGTAGAGCCACTGGATCGCCTGCGCGCCGGTGGCGGCCGGGCGGGAGATGTCGAAGCCGTACGAGGCGGCCATCGCCTTCAGCTCACCGAGCGCGCGGATCTGCTCGGCCAGCTCCTCCCGGTCGCGGATCACGTCGTCGGTGCTGCGCCGGTCGTCCAGCGCCGCCTTGAGCGCGCGGCGTTCCTCGGCCAGCCGGTCCACGCCGTACAGCGCCACCCGGCGGTAGTCGCCGATGATCCGCCCGCGCCCGTACGCGTCGGGCAGCCCGGTGATGACGTGCGAGCGCCGCGCCGCGAGCACCCTCTCGGGGTACGCGTCGAAGACCGCGTCGTTGTGCGTGCGCCGGTACCGGGTGAAGACCTCGTGCACCCGCGGGTCCGGTTCGCGCCCGTACGCGCGCAGCGCCGTCTCCACCATCCGCAGTCCGCCGGCCGGCATGATCGCCCGGCGCAGCGGCGCGTCGGTCTGCAGCCCGACGATCAGCTCCCGCTCGCGGTCGATGTAGCCGGGTGCGTGCGAGGTGATGGTCGACGGGGTGGCCGCGTCGACGTCGTACACGCCGCGCCGCCGCTCCTCGCCGAACATCTCCCGCAGCCGGTCCCACACCGCGAGCGTGCGCGGCGTCGGCCCGGCGAGGAACGACGCGTCGCCGGTGTACGGCTCGTGGTTGTGGCGGACGAAGTCGGCCACGTCGACTGTCTCCTGCCACGCTCCGGCGTGGAATCCGCGCCAGGGGGCCAGGGGTTCGGTGGCGGTCATGTCGGTCCCTCTCCGGGCGTCGGCGGTGCCCCGGTCCCCGCACCGGTGCGGGGACCGGGGGCGGGGGTCAGGGCTGGAGCACGAGCCGGGCGGCGACCCGGCCGGCGAGGACGTCGTTCACCGCGTCGTTGATGTCGTCGAGCTTGCGGGTCTCGTAGACGACCCGGGTGCGGCCGGCGGCGTGCAGCGCGAAGACCTCGGCCAGGTCGGCGCGGGTGCCGACGATCGAGCCGAGCACCGTGATGCCCTTGAGCACCGTCTCGAAGACGGGCAGGGTGATCGCGTTGTCGGCGGGCAGCGACACCAGCACCAGCCGGCCGCCGCGGCGCAGCGAGCGGTGGGCCTGCTCGATCACCCGGGGGCTCGCGGCCAGCACGATCGCCACGTCCACGCCGCCCAGGGCGGTGATCCGCTCTACCGGGTCGGTGGTGGCGGCGTCGACCGTGTGCGCCGCGCCCAGCGACGTGGCCAGCTCCAGCTTCTCGGCGGTCACGTCCACCGCGACCGTCTCGGCGCCGAAGATCTGCGCGTACTGCTGGGCGAGGTGGCCCAGGCCGCCGATGCCGAAGATCGCGACCCGCTCGCCCGGCCGTACCCCGGCGACCTTCACGGCCTTGTACGTGGTGACGCCCGCGCAGGTCAGCGGCGCGGCTTCGAGGGGGTCCACCCCGTCGGGCACGCGGACCGCGTAGCGGGCGGCGGCGACAGCGTACTCGGCGTGCGCGCCGTCGATGCTGTAGCCGGTGTTGCGCTGCGACTCGCACAGCGTCTCCCAGCCGGTCACGCAGTACGCGCAGGTGCCGCAGGCCCAGCCGAGCCAGGGCAGCGCGACCCGGTCGCCGGCGGCGTGCTCGGTGACGCCGGGGCCGACCTTCTCGACCAGGCCGACGCCCTCGTGACCGGGCACGAACGGCGGGGCAGGCTTCACCGGCCACTCGCCGCGGGCGGCGTGGATGTCGGTGTGGCAGAGTCCGCTGGCCTCGATGCGGACCAGGATCTCGCCCGGGCCGACCTCCGGCACGGGACGCTCGGTGATCTCCATCGGACGGTCGAACGCGGTGACGACACTGGCGCGCATCGGGGGCCTCCCTCGGTCTCGTTCTCCCCCTCAGCGTCGTCCACCCGGGAGCTGCCGGGCAGGGGCGCAGGACCGCGGTGACCCGGGACCAACGGCCCCCCTGTGGCGGGCCGGCGGAGAAACGGCGGTACGGCCGCCGGTGACGTGCCGGCGGCCGTACCGCGGGGGTGGTCAGCGGTCGACGACCAGGCGGCGGGCCCGCAGCAGGCGCGCCCACCAGGGCCGGTCGTCCGGGCGCAGCCGCGGCGCCGGCACGCCGCGCAGGCTGACCCATCCGCCCGGTCCCATGGTGACGGTGCCGACCGACGGCGGGCGGCGCCGCGACCACACCGCCACGGCGGCGGTGAGCGCCGCGACCGCGAACGCGCCGGTGGCGGCGGCGACGAGCCGGTCGGGTTCGACCACGCGCCGGTAGCGGACCCGGCCGCCGGCCGCGACGAACACGCCGACCGGACGGCCGTCGCGGTTCACCGGCACCAGCGCGGCGTCCCCGGGCAGTTCCAGTACCGGGCCGACCGGCCCGGCCGGCGCGGGGGCGGGCGTCGCGGCCGGGGCGGGGGCGGGCGTCGCGGCCTGCGGCGGCGCCGGGCGGGGGACCGGCGCGACCGCCGGTCCGGTCGGGTTGAAGATGGCGGTCATGACGCTGCCCTCCTAGCGGGATTCGGACTTCTCGGTGCGGGCCTCGACCGCGGCCCGGCCGGCGGCCAGCCGCGCCACCGGCACCCGGTACGGCGAGCAGGAGACGTAGTCGAGCCCGGCCGCGGCGAAGAACCCGATCGAGTCCGGGTCGCCGCCGTGCTCACCGCAGACCCCGACGGTCAGGTCCGGCCGGGCCGCCCGCCCCTCGGCGACGGCGAGGCGGACCAGCCGGCCCACCCCGGTGGCGTCGATGCTCTCGAACGGCGACACCGGGAAGATCCCCCGGGCCAGGTACGTGGCGAAGAACGCCCCCTCCACGTCGTCCCGGGAGAACGCCCAGGTCATCTGCGTCAGGTCGTTGGTGCCGAAGGAGAAGAACCGCGCCTCGGCCGCGATCTCCCCGGCGGTCAGCGCCGCGCGGGGCGTCTCGACCATGGTGCCGACCGGGATCTCCGGTGCGTCCGGCACCTCGGCCAGCACCCGCCGCGCCTCGTCCGCCACCGCGGCGAGTTCCCGCACGTCACCGACCAGCGGCACCATGATCTCCGGGCGCGGGTCACCGCCGGCCCGGATCCGCTGCGCGGCCGCCTCGGCCAGCGCCCGCACCTGCATCGCGAACAGCCCCGGCACCACCAGTCCGAGCCGTACGCCCCGCAGCCCCAGCATCGGGTTCGTCTCGTGCATCCGGCGCACCGCCGCCAGCAGCACGCCGTCGTGGCCCGGTTCCTCGCCGCGCGCCTGCGCGCCCGCCACCCGGGCGGCCAGCTCGGCCAGCGGAGGCAGGAACTCGTGCAGCGGCGGGTCGAGCAGCCGGACGGTGACCGGCAGCCCGTCCATCGCGGTGAGCAGCCCGAGGAAGTCGGCCCGCTGCAACGGCAGCAGCTCGTCCAGCGCCGCGCCCACCTCGGCCGGGCCGTCGGCCAGGATCAGCCGCTCGACCAGTTCCCGGCGCTCGCCGAGGAACATGTGCTCGGTGCGGCACAGCCCGATCCCGGCGGCGCCGAGTTCGCGGGCCCGGCGGGCGTCGTCGGGGGTGTCGGCGTTGGCGCGGACGCCGAGCGTGCGGACCGCGTCGGCGTGTCCGAGCAGCCGGTGCACGGCGGCGACCAGCGGGTCGGCCTCCGGCCGCAGCTCACCGGTCAGGTACCGGGCCACCGGGGACGGCCGCACCGGCACCTCGCCGAGCCAGATCCGCCCGCTGGTGCCGTCGATCGAGATCAGGTCGCCGGCGCGCACCACCTGCTCGCCCACCGTGAACTCGCCGCGCTCGACGTCGATGCGCAGCGCCTCGGCCCCGCACACGCAGGTCCGGCCCATGCCCCGGGCCACCACGGCGGCGTGCGAGGTCTTCCCGCCGCGCGAGGTCAGCACCCCGGCCGCGGCGATCATGCCGGGCAGGTCGTCCGGGTTGGTCTCCGGCCGGACCAGGATCACCGGTCCGTCGGCCGCCGCCGCGGCGGCCGAGTCGAACACCACCCGCCCGGCCGCCGCGCCGGGCGAGGCGCCGACGCCGGCCGCGAGCGGCTCGGGCGCGCCGGCGGCGTCGAAGGCCGGGAACATGAGCTGGGCGAGCTGCGCCCCGGTGACCCGGGTCAGCGCCTCGTCGGCCGTGATCAGGCCCTCCTCGGCGAGCTGCGCGGCGATCACGAACGCCGCCGCCGCGGTGCGCTTGCCGACCCGCGTCTGGAGCATCCACAGCCGGCCGCGCTCGATGGTGAACTCGACGTCGCACAGGTCGCGGTAGTGCCGCTCCAGCGTCGCCATGATCTCCCGCAGCCGGTGGAAGCTGACCGGGTCCAGCCGCGCCAGCTCGGTCAGCGGCACCGTGTTGCGGATGCCCGCCACCACGTCCTCGCCCTGCGCGTCGGTCAGGTAGTCGCCGTACACGCCGGGGGCGCCGGTGGCCGGGTCGCGGGTGAACGCCACCCCGGTGCCGGAGTCCGGGCCGAGGTTGCCGAACACCATCGCCATCACGTTGACGGCGGTGCCCAGGTCGTCCGGGATGCGCTCCTGCCGCCGGTAGATCCGGGCCCGCTCCGAGTGCCAGGACTCGAACACCGCGCGCACGGCCAGGAACAGCTGCTCGTGCGGGGCCTGCGGGAAGTCGTGCCCGACGTGCCGGGCGAAGATCTTCTTGTACGTCTCGACCAGGTCGCGCAGCTGGCCGGCGCCCGGCCCGTCCGGGCCGGCGGTGGCTCGCAGCGCGGCCAGCTCGTGCTCGAACTCCTCGGCCGGGATGCCGTGCACGGTCCGCCCGAACATCTGGATCAGCCGCCGGTACGAGTCCCAGGCGAACCGCTCGTCGCCGGTGCGGGCGGCCAGCCCGGCCACCGTGGTGTCGTTGAGCCCGATGTCGAGGATCGTCTCCATCATTCCCGGCATCGAGTACCGCCCGCCGGAGCGCACCGCCAGCAGCAGCGGGTCACGCGGGTCGCCCAGCCACCGGTCCAGCCGCGCCTCCACCTCCCGCAGATGCGCGTTGATCTCCTCGTACAGGCCGTCCGGGGGCGCTCCGCTGGCCAGGTACGCCCGGCAGGCGTCGGTGGTGACGGTGAACCCGGGCGGCACCGGCAACCCGAGCCGGGTCATCTCGGCGAGGTTCGCGCCCTTGCCGCCGAGCAGGTCGGCCTGGCTGCGATCACCCTCGATGAAGTCGTAGACGTACTTCGGCATGGTCCGGCCTCCTCGACTGCGTCGTTCCACCTCCTTGGTAACCGGGCCGTCCGGCGGCGCGGCAGGGCCGGACGGGACACACACCGGGCCGGAGGTCCCGACCGTGTCGGTGGGGCCACGTATCGTTCCGGCCGTGACCAACGAGGTGCTGCTCCGTCCGGTGCGCGACGACGACCTGCCCGCCTTCTTCGCCCACGAGCAGGATCCGCAGGCGAACTGGATGGCCGCGTTCGGCCCGAAGGATCCGTCCGACCGGGCCGCGTTCGACGCACACTGGGCGCGCATCCGCGCCGACGAGCGGATCGTCAACCGCGCCGTCACAGTCGGCGGCCGGCTGGTCGGCCGGGTGGCCGCGTTCCCGGTCGGCGAGCAGACCGAGGTCAGCTACTGGATCGACGCGGCGCACTGGGGGCGCGGCCACGCCACCGCCGCGCTGCGCGCGCTGCTGCGCGAGGTGCCGCACCGGCCGCTGCGCGCCCGCGCCGCCAAGGACAACGCCGCCTCGCTCGCGGTGCTGCGCAAGTGCGGCTTCGTCGTGGTCGGCGAGGACTCCGGGTACGCCCCGGCGCGCGGCACCGAGGTCGAGGAGTACGTGCTGGAGCTGCCCGCCGAGGGGTCTGACCAGGCAGACCGCTAGTCTCCCGGGGTGAACTGGCTGGAACTCGCCGGCTGGGCCGGCTCCGCGCTGCTGGTCTGGTCCCTGCTGCAGACCCGGATCCTGCGGCTGCGCGCGCTCAACCTGGTCGGCTGCCTCATCCTGATCGGCTACAACACCGCCGTGCAGGTCTGGCCGATGGTGGGGCTGAACGTCGTCCTCGCCGTGATCAACGTGTGGTACCTGCGCAAGCTGCTGGCCACCCGGCACGACGAGCAGACCTACCAGGTGGTCGAGGTGGGCACCGGCGACGCGTTCCTGGCGCACACGCTGCGGGTACACGCCGCCGACATCGCCCGGTTCAACCCGGGCTTCGAGTGGGATCCGGCCGCCGCAGACCGCTCGGCGTTCCTGGTGGTACGCGCCGACGAGGTGGTCGGCGTGATGCTCTCGCATGCCGAACCGGGCGGGGTGGCCCAGGTCGACCTGGACTACGTGACCCCGCCGTTCCGCGACTTCACCCCGGGCGAGTTCGTCTACCGGCGCAGCCGGCTGTTCACCGACCGGGGTTTCCGCCGGGTGGTCAGCCCGCCCGGCATGATCGCCCCCTACTACCACCGGCTCGGGTTCCGCCCCGAGGGCGGCGCGTACGTGCTCGACCTGCCCGTACCGGCCTGAACCCGGCTCCGGCGGGCCACGCCGGGGCCGGTCATGATTCAGCGACGGGCCCGCGGGGCAACAGAGGGGCCACGCCGACCGGATCTGCCGGCCGGCGAGTCGGCCATCGGCCGACCCGGATCGGGCCGAGGGAGATAACCGGTCGTGCAGAGCTACTGGAGCCAGCTTGCCCTGGTCGGTGTGCTGGTGATCCTCAACGCGGCGTTCGCCGGCAGCGAGATGGCCCTGGTGTCCCTGCGGGACAGCCAGGTGCAGCGGCTGGAGCGCAGCGGCCGGGGCGGACGCACGCTCGCCCGCCTCGCGAAGGACCCGAACCGGTTCCTGGCCACCATCCAGATCGGCATCACGCTCGCCGGGTTCCTCGCCTCCGCCGCCGCCGCGGTGTCCCTGGCCCGGCCGCTCGTGCCGCTGCTCAGCGCGTTCGGCAACGCCGCCGAGACGGTCGCCATCGTCGCGGTCACGCTGGTGCTCACGTTCGTCACGCTCGTCTTCGGCGAGCTGGCCCCGAAGCGGATCGCCATGCAGTCGGCCGAGCGGTGGGCGCTGCTGGTGGCCCGGCCGCTGGACGTGCTCTCCAGCATCGCCCGGCCCGCCGTGTGGGCGCTGGGCGCCACCACCGACCTGGTGGTACGCCTGTTCGGCCTGGATCCGAAGGCCGAGCCGGACGAGATCGGCCCGGACGAGCTGCGTGACATCGTGGCCGGCAACCACGGGTTCACCAAGGAACAGCGCACGATCATCGCCGGTGCGGTGGAGATCGCCGACCGGCAGTTGCGGGCTGTGCTCGTACCCCGGTTGCAGGTCTTCACGCTCGACAGCGGCACCACCGCGGAGGCCGCCCGGCTCGTCCTCGCGGCGACCGGCCACTCCCGGGCGCCGGTGGTGCGCCACGGTGGCCTGGACGAGGCGGTGGGCGTCATCCACCTGCGGGACCTGGTCGGCGTCTCCGACGACCGGCCGGTCGACGAGATCGCCCGCCCGCCGATGCTGCTGCCCGACTCGCTGCCGGTGGTCGACGCGCTGCGCCAGTTCAAGGCCGAACGCCAGCACATCGCGCTCGTGGTCGACGAGCGTGGCGCGGTCGACGGGATCGTGACGCTGGAGGACATCCTGGAGGAGATCGTCGGCGAGATCTACGACGAGACCGACCGGGATCTGCGTGCCGTGCGCACCGAGGCCGACGGCACGCTGGTGCTGCCCGGCACGTTCCCGGTGCACGACCTGACCGACCTCGGCGTGGAGCTGCCGAACCGGCCCGCGGGCGACTACACCACGGTCGCCGGGCTGGTGCTGATCTGCCTGGGGCACATCCCGACGGTGGCGGGGGAGCAGGTGACCGTGGACGGTTGGGAGCTGTCGGTGGCCGGCGTCGACCAGCGGGCCATCACCGAGGTGCACGTCCGCCGCCGCGGCCGCCACGACGGCGCCCCGGACGACGACACCACCGACGACGCCGCCGGCCCGGCCGACGCCCCCGAGCTGGACGACGCACGCCGCTGACCGGCGCGCGTCCTCCCGGCGCCCGGCTCAGCGGCGCCCGGCTCAGCGGCGCCCGGCTCAGCGGCGCCCGGCTCAGCGGTGCCCGGCGGGCGAGCCGAACGGGAAACCGGGCACCGGCGGGAGCAGCTGCACCGCGTCGGCGGGCAGCTGACGGGTGCTCCGCCCGACCAGCCGGGCGATCACCCGCAGCAGCCACGGCCCGGACGGATGCAGCTCGGGGCCGATCAGCCGGCTGATCACCCGGGTCCACCAGTGCCCGGCGACGATCACGTCGGTGACCCGCAGCCGCTCCGGCGGCCACCCGCCGCGCACCACCACGTCCACCACCCGGCCCAGCCGCCGCCCGTGCAGGTCGTACGCGGTGCGGCCGAGCAGCTCACCCGCTCGCACGGCCGGACCCCGGGATCCGCTCGATCAGGTGCCGGCGCAGCCACGCCTCCACCGGTGACGGCGGCAGGTCCGCCGCCGGGCAGCGCAGCCGCACCGCGCTGTCCACGCGGGCGACCTGGGACAGCGGTATGCGCAACGGCGGCACCGGCGGGTCGTCGATGAACCGGTCCGCCACCGCCACCAGCAGCCGCCCGACCCGCCCGCCGATCCGCTCTCCGAGCGCACCCTGCCCGGTGAGCAGGCAGTCCACGTACGGGAAACCCTCGCCGTCGACCGCGAACGCGATGTCGTCGACCCGCCCGACCAGCAGCCCGTCCACGTCGACGATCTGCCGGTCGAGCAGCCGCTTGGCGAGCTGAACCCTCATCGCCCCATCCCCGTCATGATCGCCAGTGGGATCGCCGCCACCGAGGCCGCGACGATGAGCAGCAGGAACACCGCGCCGAGCAGATTCGTCCACCGCCCGTTGACCCGATCGCCGAGATACCCCCTGTCGTTGGCGACCACCAGGATCGGCAGATACGTCAGCGGCAGCACCACCGCGCTCAGCACCAGCATGTACTCGGTCAGCCGCACCGGGTCCACAGTCGTCATCAGCATCACCACACCGAGCAGCAGACCGACGAGCAGGACGCTGTGGAACCGGGCCGCCTCCCGCGGGCGGACCCGCTTGCCCCACTGCCACCCGAAGTACTGCGACGCCGCGTACGCCGCCGACAGCCCGGTCTCCAGCGCCGCGCCGAACGTCACCGCGAAGAACGCCAGCACGGCGGCGGCCAGACCGGCGCCACCGAGCGCGGTCGCCACCGGCCGCGCCACCTCGTCCAGCGTGCTCAACGACGCCCCGGACGGGTGGTATGCCACCGTCGCCACGGCGATCAGCGACAACGCCAGGAACCCGCCCACCGGGAAGCCGACCAGTACGTTCGAGCGGGCCCGCGCCAGGTCCGCCGCGCTCCACCGCTCCTCCACACCACCGGAGGAGAAGAAGAACACCTCGTACGGGCTGACCGTCGAGGCGAACAGCGCCACCGCCACGAACCAGTACAGCGGCCAGCCGTGCCCGGCCGCGCTGACCTGCCACACGCCCTGCCCGAGTGCCGGCCAGTCGGTCGGCAGCGCCACCAACGCGACCGCGAAGACCAGCAGCGCCAGCCCGGCCAGGCCGAAGATCCGCTCCATCAGCTCGAACCGCAGCCGCCACAGCACGAGCCAGACGGCCAGCGCGGCGAACGGCACCCAGAACAGGTGGCTCACCCGGGTCGCCAGCTGCAGCGCCAGCGCCACCCCGCCCAGCTCCGCGGCGAGCGTGACCACCGTGACCAGCCACGACGCGACCAGGTTGAGCAGCGCCACCCGCGGCCCGAGCCGCTCCCGGACCAGGTCGAACACCGCCCGTCCGCTCACCGCCGCGATCCGGCCGGCCATTTCCGCGTACGCGCAGATGCCGACCACCCCGGCCAGCAGCACCCAGGTGTGGGCCATGCCGAACAGCGCGCCGGCCTGACTGGCCGCCACCAGGTCACCGATGTCGACGAACCCGCCGACGGCCGACAGCACGCCGAGCGTGGCGGCGAACAGCTTCCTCACGTCGGGCCGGGAGCGGACGATCTCACCGAGGCGACGATATCGGCGTCAGCGCCCGGTTTCGGGCGAATGCGTCAGGCGGCGGTGAGGTTCTGCAGCCGCACCTGACCGCGGGCCACCAGCCGGCCGTCGGCGTCGGTGATCTCCACGAGCCAGAGCTGCTGGCTGCGACCCCGGTGCACCGGCGTGCCGACCGCGGTCAGCTCGCCGTCACGCACCGCGCGCAGGAAGTCGG